>NZ_JASHKT010000007.1:0-284856 GCF_030056855.1 Rhodococcus sp. IEGM 1354 | reverse complement strand
CGTTTTGCGTACCCTGAGGGGCGCAAAACGCGCACGACGGTGTTGCTCTAGCGGAAAGCGCTGGAGCCCGTCAGCGCCTGCCCGATCACCAGCTGATGGACTTCGGATGTGCCCTCGTAGGTGAGCACGGATTCGAGGTTGTTGGCATGCCGAAGTACCGGGTATTCCAACGTGATTCCGTTGGCAGCCAGAATGGTTCGGCATTCGCGGGCAATTTTGATCGCCTCGCGCACGTTGTTGAGCTTGCCGAGAGAGACCCGCTCGCCCGGTAGCTCGCCCTTGTCTTTCAGTCGGCCCAGGTGCAGCGCGAGCAATTGACCTTTGCCGAGTTCGAGGGCCATGTTCGCGAGCTTGGCCTGGGTGAGCTGGTATCCGGCCAGCGGCTTGTCGAACACCGCGCGGGTCTTGGAGTATTCGATCGCCGATTCGATGCAGTCCCGAGCCGCCCCCATCGCGCCGAACACGATGCCGAACCGGGCCTCGTTGAGGCAACTCAACGGTCCGCTCAGGCCGCGGGCCTCGGGCAGCATCGCGTCGGCAGGGAGTCGGACGTCGTCGAAAACCAGCTCGCCGGTGATCGACGCGCGCAGAGACAGCTTCTTCTTCACCGTGTTGGCAGTGAATCCGGGGGTGTCCGTGGGGACGACGAAACCCCTGACCTTGTCGTCTGTCTGAGCCCACACGACGGCGACGTCGGCGACCGGACCGTTGGTGATCCACATCTTGCTGCCGTTGAGAATCCAGTCGTCACCGTCGCGCTTGGCGCGGGTGAGCATGCCGCCGGGGTTGGACCCGAAGTCGGCCTCGGTGAGGCCGAAGCAGCCGATGAGCGACCCCTCGGCCATCCCCGGCAACCACTGTTGCTTCTGTTCCTCGGACCCGTACTTCCAGATCGCGAACATCGCCAGCGAGCCCTGCACCGACACCAGCGAGCGGATGCCGGAGTCGATGGCTTCGAGTTCGAGGCAGGCCAGGCCGTATGCCGTCGCCGATGTTCCGGCGCAGCCGTAGCCCTCGAGGTGCATGCCGAGCAGGCCGAGCGAGCCCAGCTCCTTGGCAAGTTCACGCACGGGAACGGTGCCCTCGTCGAACCAGTCGGCGATGTGTGGTCGGATGCGTTCGTTGCCGAACTTGCGGACGGTGTCCCGGATCTGACGTTCTTCGTCGTCGAGGAGTGAATCGATCGCGAACAGTTCGTCGACGCTCTGGGAGTTGGCCACGGTGCCTCTTTCCGCTGGGGGTTGTCTTCGCAGGTTACCCACGCCCCTGCCGTGCGCCGCGGGCCGATTAGTGTGGAGGCCATGAGTGAGCAGCGCAGCAAGGCAGACAACACCTCCTGGCAGGGCTTTTCCACGAAGGCGGTGCACGCGGGTTACGAGCCCGATCCACTGACCGGCGCGGTGAACGTGCCGATCTACGCCAGCTCCACCTTCGCGCAAGACGGGGTCGGCGGAATGCGTAGCGGATTCGAGTACGCGCGCACCGGCAACCCGACGCGTCGGCCGCTCGAGGCCAACCTCGCAGCCATCGAGTCCGGCACCTACGGGCGAGCGTTCTCCTCGGGCATGGCCGCCACCGACTGCATGCTGCGTTCGGCGCTGCGTCCCGGTGACCACCTCGTCATTCCCAACGACGCCTACGGCGGCACGTACCGATTGATCGACAAGGTCTTCACCCAGTGGGGCATCGAGTACTCCGTGGCCGCGGTCTCGGATGTCGACGAGGTCCGCGCCGCGATGCGTCCGAACACCAAGTTGGTGTGGGTCGAGACGCCTACCAACCCGCTGCTCAACGTCGGTGACATCGAGGCTCTTGCGGGCGTCGCGCACGAGGGTGGGGCCAAGCTGGTCGTCGACAACACGTTCGCGTCTCCGTACCTGCAGCAGCCGTTGTCCCTCGGTGCCGACGTGGTGCTGCACTCGACGACCAAGTACATCGGTGGCCACTCCGACGTCGTCGGCGGCGCTTTGGTGACAGACAGTGAAGAGCTCGATACCGCATTCGCATTCCTGCAGAACGGTGCCGGCGGCGTTCCCGGACCGTTCGACGCGTTCCTGACGTTGCGTGGCATCAAGACCCTCGCGTTGCGGATGGAACGACACAGCGACAATGCGGAGAAGATCGTCGAATTCCTCGACGGGCATCCGGCCATCTCGCAGGTCATCTACCCCGGCCTCGAGTCCCACCCGTCTCACGCGGTGGCCGCGAAGCAGATGCGACGGTTCGGCGGCATGGTCTCCGTGCGGCTGGCCGGCGGCAGGCAGGCCGCGCTCGATTTCTGCGCGAAGACCGAAATCTTCACTCTCGCAGAGTCCTTGGGCGGCGTCGAGTCGCTCATCGAGCATCCCGGTGCGATGACGCACGCGTCGACGGCCGGTTCGTTGCTCGAGGTCCCGGACGACCTGGTGCGTCTGTCCGTCGGTATCGAGGACGGTGCCGATCTGGTGGGCGACGTCGAGCAAGCGCTGGCATGATCGTCGCACTGATCGACTCGGGGTTGGGAATGCTCCCGACGGCTGCTCGCCTGCGTGAGTCGCGTCCCGAGCTCGATCTGGTGCTGATGATGGATCCCGACAACGCTCCGTGGGGTCCGAAGCCGGATGCGTGGGTGATCGACCGGGTGGTCGGTACCGCTCGGCATGCCGTCGAACTCGGAGCCGAGGTCGTGGTGCTGCCGTGCAATACGGCCAGCGTGACGGCGTTGAGCCAGGTGCGGGCTGCGCTCGGTGATTCGATCCCCGTGGTGGGGACGGTCCCGGCAATCAAACCCGCAGCGGCTGTCAGTGATCGGATCGCGATCTGGGCAACGGCGGCAACGACTGCAAGTGCGTACCAGGCCCGGTTGATCGACGAATTCGCCTCTCATCGAACAGTGACCAGCGTGGCCTGCCACGGCTTGGCCGATTCGATCGATCGCGGAGACTCGCTGGGAATACGTGCGGCCATCGACGCTGCGGTGGCCGCCACACCCGGCGACGTCGAGTCCATCGTGTTGGGGTGCACCCACTACCCGCTGGTGCTGGACGAGATCGTCTCGTGCTTACCGGCCGGTGTGACAATGTTCGACAGCGCGGCGGCCGTGGCCAATCAGACGGTACGACGCGCGGACGAGGTCGGTTCGGCGCGGACCGGAACCGGACTTGTCTCGGTGTGGCTGAGTGGGATCGAAGGCGCGCTACCGGACAGTGCGCATCGTTACCGCGAGGCAGCGGTACTTCTCGATGGTGCGCGAGCCCGGTAGTTTCACGCCGCCGGGGAATGCCCGGTGCGTTCGTGCGTTGTCCTTCACTGAGGTAACGGTCGTTGCGGTGGAGGGAATGAGCACATGGTCGGTGTCGACACTCGGGACGTACAGGGCAGAGCAGGGGCGCGGATTTCGCATCGGTATGCCTTCTGGGTGGTCGGCGTCGCCTTCATCGTGCTCATGGCGTCCTCGGCTGCACCGTCGCCGCTGTATCCGGTGTACCAGCAGTCGTGGGGGTTCAGCGCGATCACCCTCACGGTCGTCTTCGCCGTCTATGCGCTCGCGCTGCTGCTGACTCTGCTCACGGTCGGAAGTCTGTCGGACCACATCGGACGCAAACCGATCCTGGTCGCGTCACTGCTGCTGTTGATCGTCAGTCTGGTGTTGTTCATCGTGGCCGACAGTGTTCCGGTACTGATTGCTGCTCGCGTCGTGCAGGGAATTGCTGCAGGCGCGGCGACGGGGGCCATGAGCGCGGCCATCATCGATCTGCAGCCCACCGTGTCGACCGGCCCGCTGCTCAACAGCGTCGCTCCCTCCTTCGGTCTGGCGTTCGGCGCGATCGGGGCCGGGTTGCTGGTGCAGTTGGCGCCGGCACCCGAAATTCTCGTGTTCGCCCTGTTGATCGCGGCCGCGGCAGTACTGGCTGTGGCCCTGCTGTTCGTGCCGGAGACGTCGGCGATGCGCGGCTTCGATTCCCGACGTCACCTGGCGTCGACCCTGCTGCCGCGAGCCTCGCTGCCGAAGTCGGTGCGGGCACCGTTCGTGGTCATTGCCCCTGCCCTGTTCGCGACCTGGTCGCTCGGCGGGTTCCACCTCTCGCTGGGCCCGTCGATCATCGGCACCGTCTTCGGTATCGACAACCACATCGTGGGCGGCCTGGAGATCTTCTCGCTGTTCGCCTCGGGCTCGGTAGCAGCTGTCGTCGTGCGCAACGGGCTTCCTCGCACGGTGATGATGATCGGCGCGTCGGTGCTCGCAAGCGGCGTCGCGCTGACCTTGGTGTCGGTCGAAATCAGGTCGGTCGCGCTGTACTTCGTCGGCGCTGTCGTCGCAGGATCGGGCTGGGGAGCAACGTTTCTCGGTGCGATGCGCACACTCGGTTCGTTGGTCCCCGCTGCGGAGCGAGGTGGCGTGTTCGCCACGACATTCGTCATCAGCTACCTCGCCTTCAGCCTGCCTGCGGTGATCGCCGGTCTCGCTGTGCACCGTCTCGGATTGAGCACCACGGTCGAGGTGTACGGGGCGTTCGTCATAGCTCTTGCACTGATCTCGGTTGTCGGGTTCTCGGTTGTGCAGCGACGAAATCGATAGCGCAGCAATCACTCTTCGAACGCCCCTCCCGAGGACGGGCACCACGTACTGCCCAATCGGATAGTCCGGCAGCGGTGTTGGAAGGGTTCTGCCCTGCAAGTGTTCCGATCTCCTCTCCGTGCGGCCATGGTGGTCATCAGTGAGACGCCGATCACACATTCCCGGCGTTTCCTGACCACACTCACCGAGGAGACACCGATGGTTATCGAGCTCAATCAGATCTGGGAATTCCCCATCAAGGAGTTTCACCCGCTGCCGCGCGCCAAGCTGGGAGTCGGCGCCCACGACATGATCGGTGTCGAGGCCAAGGAACTCGGGTTCAAGCGCTCGCTGCTCGTCACGACTGGTCTGCGCGGGTCCGGCATCATCGAGGAACTGATCGGCAAGATCGAGTACCAGGGCGTCGAGGTGGTTCTCTACGACAAGGTCGAGTCGAACCCCAAGGACTACAACGTCATGGACGGTGCCGCGCTCTACCAGAAGGAGAAGTGCGACAGCGTCATCTCCGTCGGTGGCGGCTCGAGCCACGACGCGGCGAAGGGCATCCGCGTCGTCGTTGCCCACGACGGCCGCAACATCAACGAGTTCGAGGGCTTCTCCAAGTCGACGAACAAGCAGAACCCTCCGCACATCGCCGTATCTACCACTGCCGGAACAGGTTCGGAGACGTCCTGGGCCTACGTCATCACCGATACCTCGGACATGGAGAAGCCGCACAAGTGGCTCGCCTTCGACGAGGCGTCGACACCGACTCTGGCACTGGACGATCCGCTGCTCTACTACACCTGCCCCCAGCAGTGGACCGCGTTCTGTGGCTTCGACGTTCTTGCCCACGGTGCCGAGCCGTACGTCTCGCGTCTCGATTTCGCGCCGTCGCTGGGTAACGCGATCTACTCGATCGGCCTGGTGTCCAAGCACCTTCGCGAGGCCGTCTACGACCCGGGCAATCTGAAGGCTCGCGAGGGCATGATGAACGCCCAGTACATCGCCACGCAGGCATTCAACTCCGGCGGACTCGGTGTCATCCACTCGATTTCCCATGCGATCAGTGCGTTCTACGACAGCGCTCACGGCCTCAACAACGCCATCGCATTGCCGCGCGTGTGGGAGTACAACCTGCCCTCACGCTACGAGCGCTATGCGGAGATCGCCGTCGCCATGGGTGTCGACACGAAGAACATGACGACCGTCCAGGCGGCCGACGCGGCCGTCGAAGCTGCCATCAGGCTCGCGAAGGACGTCGGCATTCCCGACAACTTCGGATCGATCCGTTCCGCGACGTACGACAAGAACCGGATGAACACCGGCAAGTACGCCGGCAAGGGCGACGTGATCAAGGGCGACGAGAAGTCGGTTCTGAAGATCTCCGAGCACATCCAGGAAGACTGGTGCACCCCGGGCAACCCCCGCGAGGTCACCGTCGAGTCGATGATTCCCGTCGTCTCGCACGCGATCAACGAGTCGTACTAACCGCCACCCATGTGAGTGGAACTTCGTAGCAGGGTACGAAGTTCCGCTCACATGCGGCGCAGCCGCCGTCCGAAGGGAAACACATGACCACGCTGTCGACAGTGCGTAGCGACGACACCGACACCGTTCGATTCACCGACGCTGCCGATCTGCGGAGGGCGCTCGCCGAGCAGGACTACATCGCCGACGACGATCTCGCCACCGTGGTGCATCTCGCGACAGCGCTCGATCGCCCCCTTCTGCTCGAGGGACCCGCGGGTGTCGGAAAGACCGAGCTTGCCAAATCGCTTGCTGCGGCGAGCGGCCGCAAGCTGGTACGCCTGCAGTGCTACGAGGGGCTCGACGACAACCGAGCCCTGTACGAGTGGGATTACGCCAAACAACTTCTGCACGTGCAGATGCTGCGTGAACACATCGGTGCGCTGACCCAGCACGTCACCGACATCGACGACGCCTCGAAGCTGCTCGCCGCCAGGGACTTCGGCCTGTACTCCGAGCCGTTCCTTTCGGTGCGTCCGCTGCTGGAATCGATTCTGTCCGAGGAGCCGGTGGTTCTTCTCGTCGACGAGGTCGATCGCACCGAGGAATCCATGGAGGCGCTGCTGCTCGAGGTGCTTGCCGAGAAGCAAGTGACCATTCCCGAGGTGGGTACGTTCACCGCGCGAAGTGATCCCTGGGTCATTCTGACCTCCAACGACACTCGCGAGCTGTCCTCTGCCCTCAAACGCCGGTGCCTGCACTTTCATCTCGATTACCCCTCCGCCGAGCGGGAACGCGAGATCGTCACTGCCCGCGCCCCGGAGGTACCCGCCCAGGTCGCAGCCGAGATCGTGGCATTGGCAACAGAACTGCGGGCGCTGCCGCTGCGCAAGAGCCCGTCGATCTCGGAGGTCATCGACGCGGCTCGTATCGCGTCGGTCCTCGGCCACACCGAGGACACCCGCAAGTATCTGCTCGCCGCGCTGGTCAAATACTCCTCGGACATGAAGATCGCAATGGCGGGTCCGGTTATGGAGACGGACTCTGCAGCAACATCTCTCGGAGCCGTCGTCAATACGACCGCGACGGCGTTCCGGGGTCATGGTGGACGGGACAAGGGCGGCATCGGGATTCGACGATGACTGCGGTCGAGCCGTTGGCTCCGTCGGTGGTACTCGACGTGCTGTCGGCAGTGTTCGGCCGAACGCTGCGGCGGTTCGGAGTGGCGGCGTCGCCGGCCGAGGTCATCGAAGTACGACGCGTACTCGGGCTCCTGGGGGCACGTGACCTGACGGTTCTGCGCGCAGCGTTACGCGCCACGTGTGCGAAGTACGATCACGAACAGCAGGGATTCGATCTCGCGTTCGACTCGCTGTTCGCAGTCGGCCCGAATGCTGTTGTCGGCGAAAGTGCTTCGCCGGTCGGTGCACAGGTGGCCGGCGGCCTCCCGACCGATCTCGACGTGGGAGCCGACCAGGAGGCGGCGAAGTACGCCGAATACAACGAGCGTGCCGTCGAGATCGGAGATCTACTCGACGCCCCCGAGGCCGACAAGGGCTTCAACCCGCACAAGGACGACGACGACATCAGTCTGTCGTCGGAGGATCACGACCTGTCCATCGATACCGACGGGGACATGGGTCGACGGGGAGTGACCTACACCGTCGATCTGGAGCGTTCCGGTTCGACGGCGGCAGGGGAGTTGGCGTCGAGCACGAGCGGAGCGGTTGCAGGGCAACTGAACTGGGAGGATCCGTCAAACATCCTGGCATGGTTCGATGCCTACGATCCGCGCAGCGTGTACGGAGACGGTAGCGATGCGGCTCCGCTGAGTGCGGCGATGTTGGCCAGGATCACCGATGCCGTCGAAGCTTTCGTCGCAGCTCTGGGTAAGTTGACCGGGACGATGTCGTCACCGGTGCCGGTCGACGGCGTGGGGCGGGCGCTGGACTCTCATGCCGAGATCGAGCGCGCAAGTCACGAAGTGTTGCGGCACATGCGCGGTACGCCACGGCCGCGGCCTCGCGAACACTCACGAGGCCCGCTCGACATGCGGCGTACGGTTCGGTCGAGCTTGCGCACGGACGGCATTCCGTTTCGGTTGGTCACCAGGACGCCGGTTCCGGGCAAGGTTCGATTACTGGTACTGGCGGACGTATCGTTGTCGGTTCGCCCCATCACCGCATTCACGTTGCGGCTTGCCCAAGCGATGCACTCGCGGGCGCATCGCTGCACGGTGATGGGCTTCGTCGATTCTCCGGTGGACGTGACGACCACCTTGCTCGGGAGCACGGGCGACGGAGCTCTGGCTGCCGTACTCGCGGATGCGCGACTCGACCTCGAAGCGAGCAGCGATTACGGCAGGACCTTCGCGGACCTGCTGGACTCGCACGGGGACGTATTGAACAAGCGCACTGCCGTGATCATCGTGGGGGACGGTCGGTGCAACGGACGGCCGCCCGGACTCGATGCGTTGGACAAAATTCGGTCCAAGGTGCATCGGATCGCCTGGATCACTCCCGAAGCTCGTCGTTACTGGGCGCAGGCTGCGTGCTCGATGGAGGAGTACGAGCAATTCTGCGATCGAGTGGTGGTGGCACGAGACGGGGAACAGTTGGCGGCGCAGGCCGCCGATCTGGGGCACGCGCTGTCCTGAACCGAGCGATCACGCCAAGTACCTACCCGATCGGGTAGGTAGGAACCTGGCCCGGGGCTGGTGGGAACGGACCCGCTGCGCTCGTAAGGTTGTAACCTGAATCACAGGTCCGGATCGTGTTCGGATCGAAGGACAGCGAGGGTTGAACGGTGGACCAGGCAGCTACTGCGAACGTCGGCAAGGCGCTGCACGATCTCGATACTCGGCGCACCCGAGCCGAGACGCCGCGTGTCCTCAAGTTCCATGCGCCGGAGATCGTGTTCGGTCCCGATTCGCTGGGCGAGGTCGCCCATGCGACGCGTCGCCTCGGTGGGGTACGGCCGATGCTCGTCACGGACTCGGGGTTGATCGAGAGCGGTTGGGCCGGACAGCTCGTCGACCTCCTTCTTGCGCAGGGGCTAGAGCCCCAGGTCTGGAGCGCATTGACGCCCAATCCGAAGGACGTCGAGATCGAGGCCGGACACGGCTACTACGCGGACTTCGGCTGCGACGTGTTGGTGGCGATCGGCGGAGGGTCGGTCATGGATGCGGCCAAGGGTATTGCCGTCCTCGCCGGCAACGGCGGTCGAATACTCGACTACGAGGGCGTCGATCGGGCCACTCGGCCGATCCCGCCTCTGGTGATGGTGCCGACGACATCCGGCACCGGAGCCGACGTCTCGCAGTTCTGCATCGTCACCGACACCGCACGCTCGACCAAGATCACCATCCTCGGCCGGGCGCTCGTTCCGGACATCACCGTGATCGATCCGATGTTGCTGACCACGATGCCCGAATGGCTGAACGCGGCAACGGGTTTGGATGCTCTGACGCACGGGATAGAGGCGTTCGTGTCGCTCGGGCACAACCAGCTCACCGACCATCATGCTCTCCGAGCCATCACGATGGTGATGTCACAGTTGGCTCGCACCGTCGACGAGCCGACCGACATGGTTGCACGGGGGTCGATGGCGCAGGCAAGTCTGGAAGCCGGCCTGGCGTTCACGAACGCGATACTGGGGGCAACGCACGCGATGAGCCACCAGGTGGGCGGACTGCTCGACCTCCCGCACGGGGTGATCAACGGAGTGCTGCTGCCACACGTCATTCGCTTCAACGCTGCCGAGGATCCGTTGCCGTACGTGGCCATCGCGACGAGTCTCGGGCTGGCCGAAGGCCGCGCACGGCCGGAGGAGGCCGCGATGGCCGTGGCCGATCGGGTGGACCGCCTCGCTCGTCAGGTCGGTGTTCCGGCCGGCCTGGCCGAGATCGGTGTCGCCGAGTCCGATCTCGATGTGTTGGCCACCAACGCCTTACGTGATGCCTGCATGTCCACCAACCCGCGCTCGGCCACGCACCGCGAGATGGTCGATCTGTTCCGGAGTGCGCTGTGACGTCCGGACCCGACCTCTCGTTGCTGACGGGATTGCGCTCGGGCAAGAACACGTTCTACCCCCAGTATCGAGGCGCAGCAGAACGTTTGGAACGCGTTGTCTATGCGCTGGAACTGATCTCGCGAGCGCTGGTGCGCACGGTCGACGGTCCGGAAACGCTGGTGTGCGCTGTGGCCGAGGCCGCACGTGCTCATCTGAGTGCACGCTGGGTCGTGTTCGCTCTCGCCGACGGGGCGTTCCCCGACGCCGGCCCTCGCCGATTGGTTCTCGGACCCGACGCCACACCGTTTCTGGTCGACAACGTCGAAGGGCCACCGTTGCCGGACGACGTCGTCGACTGCCTCGAGTCGATCCGACAGTCGACATGCGGCGACGGGCTGACCCCGGTGATCTCCGCTCATCACGCCTTCGTACCGATCGCGTACGACGGAGGTGTCGTGGGCGCTTTTGCGGCATGGACGGGTGAGCAACGTGTGTTGGACGCCACCGACGCCGCGGTGCTCAGCATCCTTGCCAGCCAAACTGCGGTGGCTCTGCAGAATTCGGCTCTGTTCCAGAGCCGACGACAACTCCTCGAGCGCACCGAGAGTGCCTACGCCGAGGCGAATCGAACGGCAGCCGACCTCGCAGCCCGCAATGCCGAACTCCTGCTGACGCAAAGACAACTGGGTGCCGCGCATCGGCATCAGGTCCTCGACGACGAACGCCATCGGATTGCTCGCGAACTGCACGACAGTGTGACCCAGGCCGTGTTGTCGGCCGGTATGCAGATCGAGGTCTGTCGCAGCGAGATCTCGGCCGAAGAGCGCAGTGACAGGCTGGATCTGGCCAAGGATCTGACGCGTCGGGCAGTGGATCAGCTGCGGTCGGCGATCTACGCGCTCAATCACCCTCAGGACGCCGACCGTACGTCGCTTCCCGAAATGCTCGAACAGCTTTCGGTGGTCCATATGCCCGACGAGCTACAGGTCTCGCTGCGCGTCGAGGGAACTCCCGTCGAGTTGAGCAGCGAATGCGAGCATGCTTTGCTCCGCATCGCCGGAGAGGCGTTGTTCAACACTGCGGTGCACGGTCATGCATCCCGGGCCATTCTTCGCTTGAGCTATTCGCTCGATCAGGTACAGCTGTCGATCGCCGACGACGGTGACGGCGATCCGGCCCACTTGCGCATGATGCTCCACATGGCCGAGTCGACCGACGTCGACGGCCGCCACCGCGGGTTGGCGAACATGGCGACTCGCGCCCGCGAACACGGCGGGGTTCTCGAGATCCGCCGTGCCCGTACCGGGGGTGTGCGCGTGGCGGTGCGCATTCCGTTCCACGACTCATCCGAGAAAGGCGAAAAACAGTGAGCGTTCCGACGGTTCGCACGGGCGCAGGGCAGGTGGCGGCACCTACGGTCCGCATCGTGTTGGTCGACGACCATGCCATTCTTCGGGACGGGCTACGCTCGGTACTCGAACGCGAATCGGACCTGTCGGTCGTGGGGGAGGCGTCCACGCGGGAGGAGGGTTTGGCCGTCGTCGCACGGGTCGAGCCCGACATCGTCTTGATGGATCTCAAGCTCTCGGCCAGCTCGGACTACGAGGGCTTGGCTCTGTGTGCACAGCTGGCCAAGGCACACAACGGAATCGGTCTGCTCGTCCTGACGACGTTCCTCGACGATCGTCTGGTGGTGGAAGCCGTGCATGCCGGTGCTCGGGGATACGTGGTCAAGGACGTCGACACCACCGAGTTGGTTCGCGCGATCCGCGCGGTGTCGCGCGGTGAGAGTGCGTTCGATTCCCGGAGCGCGTCGGCCGTCGTTCGTTCTCTCAACGGCACACCGAGCAGCATCGAGCGGCTGACCGAGCGGGAGCTCGAAGTGCTCCGGCTACTGGCAACGGGCCTGTCCAACAACATGATCGGAACGCGGTTGTTCATCTCGGCGACGACGGTGAAGTTTCACGTCAGCAACATCATGCGCAAACTCGCGGTGTCCCGCCGTGCCGAGGCCGTCTATGCCGCGAGCAAACAAGGATTGATCTGAGCGGTGAGCCTTCGGGCGCAGAGTGCAAAGTAGACGGCGCTCGGCGTCCTGTCGGGGGCGTCCTCCCGGTGCAGGCTACGGATAACACACACCAGTGATATCCATGCCGAGGAGCACCCATGACGACCGTTCAGGAAGATACGCGCTCACACGACGCCCCGACCGACCGCCCGACGGCACTCACCGTTCTCGGGGCCTGTGCGCAGGATTGTCCGGATTCGTGCTCGATGGTCGTGACCGTCGAGGGCGGGGTGGCGACGAGCGTCAGCGGGAGCAAGACCAACCCGTACACCAACGGTGGCCTCTGCGTGAAGGTGGACAACTATCTCGACAAGGTCTACAGCCCGGACCGAGTGCTGTACCCGCTCAAGCGATCCGGACCCAAGGGCTCGGGACGGTTCGAGCGGATCTCGTGGGACGAGGCCGTTGCCACCATCGCCGAGAAATTCACCTCCATCGCCGAGGAATTCGGCCCCGAGGCGATCATGCCGTGCAACTACCTCGGCACCCAGGGAATCACGCAGGGGCTCAACGTCGGGGATGCGTTCTTCAACCGACTCGGGGCGACGGTTGCCGAGCGTACCTACTGCGATGCCGGATCGTGCACGGCCTACGCGATGACGGTGGGCGACACGGCCGGTGTCGACCCCGAGAGCTTCGTCCACTCCAAGTTCATTCTGATCTGGGCGGCGAACACCATGAGCACCAACCTGCACCTGTGGCCGTACGTGGCCGAGGCGAAGAAGCGCGGTGCCAAGGTGGTGGTGATCGATCCGGTCAAGACCAGAACCGCCAAGGCTGCGAGTTGGTACATCCCCATTCGTCCCGGCACCGACGGCGCTCTGGCCCTGGCAATGATGCACGTGATTATCGACGAGGGATTGACCGACGCGGACTACATCGAACGCTTCACCATCGGTTTCGACGAACTGGCCGAGCGGGTGCAGCAATACACCCCGCAATGGGCGTCCGAGGAGACGGGCATTCCGGTCGAGGACATCTACACGCTGGCAAGGGAATACGCACAGGATCAGCCCTCCGTCATTCGGATCGGCGTCGCCATCGAGCGCAGTGCCGGTGGCGGTCAGAGCGTCCGGGCCATCTCCTGTCTACCGTCGTTGGTGGGGGCCTGGCGTAAGCCCGGTGGTGGCATCCTGCAGCTGCCGCTGTGGGCGTTTCCGGTGAACTGGCCCGAGTTTCTGCAGACGGACCTGCAGACTCCGGGTACGCGCGTGATCAACCTGTATCAGCTGGGAGAGGCGCTGACCGGCGGGCTGAATCTCGATACGCCCCTCAAAGGACTGATGGTCTACAACTCGAACCCGGTGGTGGTGTGTCCCGATCAGAAGCGCATGATCGACGGGCTCAGCCGGGAGGATCTGTTCACAGTCGTCAGTGACCACTTCATCACCGACACAGCCGATTACGCCGATATCATCCTGCCCGCCACGACCCAGCTGGAACAGGACGACATCAACTTCTCCTGGGGTCACCTGTTCGTCACGTACAACAACCGGTCGATCGAGCCCCTCGGGGAGGCCGTGCCCAATACCGAGCTGTTTCGCCGACTCGCCGCAGCGATGGGCTTCACCGAACCGGTGTTCTCACGAACCGATGAGGAACTCCTCGCCCTCTCCTACGACTGGAATTCTCCGGCGATGGAGGGCATCACGATCGACTCGTTGAAAAAGCTCGGGTGGCAGCGACTCAATCTCCCCGGTCCCGACGAGTACGCACCGCACGCAGAGGGTAATTTCCGGACGCCGTCCGGCAAAACGGAGTTCGTGTCCTCGGCGGCGGCGGGTGGCAACTTCGTGCTGCCGCTGTTCCGGCAGGGATCGAACGATCACCAGCCGGGACAACCGGTTGATCCGCTCCCGCACTACATTCCGCCGCGCGAGTCATCCAGAGCCAATCCCGAACTGGCAGAAAAGTATCCACTCAATCTGCTCACGCCCAAGTCGCACGCGTACCTGAATTCGAGCTTCGGCAATCTCGACATGCACCGCAAAGTGCAGAAGGAGCCGACCCTGCTGATCAACCCTGTCGACGGCGAACGGCGGGGAATAGCTTCGGGTGACGTGGTGCGGGTCTTCAACGATCGCGGCGAATTCACCGTCGTTGCCAAGCTCGACAAGTCGGTCATGCAGGGTGTCACCGTCTGCGCGATGGGTGCATGGCGCAAGAACATGCTGTCGCTGTCGACCCCGGCGTCGCTCAATCCGACGGTGTTCGCCGACCTCGGGAACGCTCCGACGTTCTCCGACACCCTCGTCGAGGTCGCGGCGCTCGATTCCTGACAACTCTTTCTCCTACTACGAACAAGAGGATCTCGATATGGCCTACGTCGTGACCGAAGCGTGCATCGACCTGCTCGACAAGGCATGCACCGAGGAGTGCCCGGTCGACTGCATCTACGAGGGCGCTCGGATGATGTACATCAATCCCGACGAGTGCGTCGACTGCGGCAAGTGCATGCCGGCCTGTCCCAACGACGCCATCTTCTGGGAGCACAAGATCCCGGAGGAACAGAAGCAATTCGTCGACATCGCCGTCGAATTCTGTGAGGACGCAGATGCGTCCGGTGGTGCGGAAGATCTCGGCCCGGTCGGGCACGACCATCCCTCGATCGACGAAGTGGCGAAGAAGTGAGTGCCGCAACGGTTTCCGAGAGCGATCTCATCATCGTCGGTGCCGGACCAGCCGGGCTGTACGGGGCTTATTACGCGGGTTTCCGGGGCATGACGGTCACCGTGATCGACGCTCTGCCCCACCCGGGTGGGCAGCTGGCCGCGTTGTATCCCGAGAAGAAGATATTCGATGTCGCGGGCTTTCCAGCGATCAAGGCGCAACATCTGGTGGACGCATTGGTCGAACAAGCGGATCAGGCGAAGCCGACGTACCTGATGGGTCACGTGGCGACAGAACTCGAAGAATCCGAGAACTTCGTGCGGGTCACGACGGACAAGGGCAACACCGTCGTCGGAAAGGCCGTCCTCGTGGCCGCGGGCATCGGTAAGTTCACGCCGAGGCCACTGCCGGCCGGAGCCGAGTTCCACGACCGTGGCCTACGGTACTTCGTACCGAAACTCGATGATCTGGCCGGCGAACGGGTGATGATCGTCGGGGGCGGAGACTCGGCCGTCGACTGGGCGTTGAGCCTCGAACCGATCGCGAAGTCGGTGGTACTGGTGCACCGACGCAACGAGTTTCGGGCCCACGCGCACAGTCTCGGTCTGCTGGAACGGTCCGGTGTCGACGTCCTCACGCCGTTCGAGGTGGAGGAAATTGTGGGCGCGGACGCTGTCGAATCGGTGACGATCGTCGACGGCACCGGAGTCGACCGTCGGCAGCTCGAGATATCGAGTGTTGTTGCCGCACTGGGGTTCAAAGCCGCGCTCGGCCCCATCGCCACGTGGGGATTGGACAAGTACCAGCGCGATATCGCCGTCGGACGGACGATGCGCACCAACCGAAAGCGAGTCTTCGCGGCGGGCGACGTCGCCGGACACGAAGACAAGGTCAAGTTGATCGCAGTCGGTTTCGCCGAAGCAGCGACAGCGGTGAACCACATCGCCCCGCTGGTCGACGGCTCGGCAGCGATCGTGCCCGGCCATTCGAGCGACTCGATTCTCTGACGAGAACCGCGCAGGAGCTCAATTCGACCGACGAGGACCGTGAGCAGTGCCGACCTCGGGCTGCTCACGGTCGCTCGGCCACATCGGGCGAGTGACCGCTCGCGGGTCGTCGGACTGCGCGCACGCGGCGGCCCGATACTGACGCGGGCTCATCCCGTACTGCTCGCGAAAGGCGCGACTGAACACTGCGGAGTCCGCGAAACCCCACCGCCGACTGATCTGCCCGAGGGAGCGGTCCACCGCGACGCTGGCGATGATCTCGCGTCGGCAGCGCTCGAGCCGCTTGACCCGAATGCTGCGCGCCACCGTAGTGCCACTGGCCGCGAACAGGCGGTGCAGTTGGCGGGTGGAGACGAGCATGGCCGACGCGACCGTGCTGGGCGACAGATCTGGGTCTGCGAGGTGCTCCTCGATGTATCGCTGCGCAGTCCGAACCAGGGCGGTACTGGGGGAGTCCAGCGCCGGGCTGGCAGTGGTGTTCCTGGCGATGACGCTGACCAGGTCTCCGACTTCGTCTGCGATGGCCTGCGCGCCTGCGGTACCCAGCGTCGATCGGGTCGACCCCAGGTCGTGCAGAAATCGGCCGAGGAGGCCGCTGAAACCCGCCGAGCCGTCGAAGGCCATGGCCGTCAGGTCGCTGGATTCACGTTCGTCGAGTCGCAGCATGTGTCGAGGCCAGGTGAAGACTTCGAGCTCCCATTGATCGTCGTCGGGATGACCGTCGATGATCCAGTCGAAGGGACGAGACGTGTCGTAGATGGCGAAGTCGCCGCGTGAGAGCACGCATTCGCGTCCGTCCTGCACCACGATCGCGCGGCCTCGACGGATCATCCCGATCTGAACGTATTCGATGCGGTCCTTCTCGATGAGCGAGTCGGTTCGCGCGATGCGTTGAGTGGTCGATCGGACAGTCGACACCTGCAGGTGAGCGAGAGACATCGACCGGACGGCTCCGGTGAACCGGCTGTTCGCCACGTCGGCTACGTCCAGGGCGACGAAGTGTTCGTTCAACATGTCGGACCAGTCGCCGCGGCTGGTCGTTCGAGTCGGGATGGAGAATCCGGATCGAGACAGCATGGGGACCCCTTGTCGTAGACGCTCACGGCGATGCAGGAGCTTTTCTTCGAGATTAACCCGCAATGTTTCCGGTTGATTCACTGTTCGTAACTTTGCCGGAAAGTCGTGCGGCAGTGCCGTGCGCTGGTCACTGCACGTCAAATACCGGGCGCGCGCGGTCAAGTGCGAGGCACCGCCGTCCGCGATTCTGGTGGTCGACCGAGTGAAAGGAGTACTCCGTGGGTGACATCGTCAGAGCAGTGCGCGCGCATGCGACCGACGTCGATTCGGGAACGGTGGACACTCGGGGACGGGCACTTCGAGATCTCCGAATTTCGGTCACCGACCGATGCAACTTTCGCTGTGTCTACTGCATGCCCCGGGCAGAGTTCGGTCCCGATCACCGATTTCTCGACACCGGCAGGCTGCTGTCCTTCGACGAGATCGACAGAGTGGCGCGGGCAGCGGCCACGATCGGCATCCGAAAGATCCGTCTGACGGGTGGTGAACCGTTGCTGCGGGCTGGAATCGCCACGCTGGTCGAACGATTGAGCGCCATCGACGGCGTCGATCTTGCGATGACCACGAACGGGTCGTTGCTCGCAGCCCACGCCGCATCGTTGTACGCGGCCGGTCTGAAGCGCGTCACCGTCAGCCTGGATTCGATCGACCCGACGACGTTCGCGCGGATGAGCGACACGCGCGTACCCGTCCGGACCGTGCTCGACGGCATCGACGCGGCAGTTCGCGCCGGGATATCACCGGTCAAGGTGAATGTGGTGGTGCGACGGGGCGTGAACGGTGATTCGATTCTCGACCTTGCCGAACGGTTCCGAGGGACAGGCATCGTCGTGCGGTTCATCGAGTACATGGATGTAGGGGCGACGAACCGGTGGGAAATGGCGCAGGTGATGGACTTCGACTCGATTGTCGACGTCATCGGGGCAGTCCATCCGCTCGAGAGGATCGAGTCGATGTACGAAGGCGAGGTCGCGACGCGCTATCGGTATCGCGACGGTAGCGGCGAGATCGGGGTGATCGGCTCGGTGTCGAAACCGTTCTGTGGCAGCTGTACTCGGGCCAGGCTGTCGGCGGACGGGCAGGTGTACACGTGTCTGTTCGCTTCTGCGGGAACCGATCTGCGCGCGCTGCTGCGTTCGGGGGCATCGCAGGACGCTCTCGTGGCGCGGTTGTCGGCGCTCTGGACGAGCCGTGACGATCGGTACTCCGAACTGCGAGCGGGATCGGGGGACACCCCGGCCGGCGAGCGGATCGAGATGTCCTATATTGGCGGATGAGGCGGACCAGAACCTCCACCACCCGTTCGGTCGACGAACACCGTTGTGCCATAGCCGATCTCGGTTTGGCAGCCCGAGTGCGGGCGGTACCCATTGGATCTGCGGTCGGCGCAGTCCTCGCCGAGGACGTCGTTGCCGAACGCGCGCTGCCGCCTTTCGGCAATTCTGCTGTCGACGGGTTCGCCGTGCGCCACACCGATGTGGCCGGGTCCCAACGACTGCCGACCACGCTGACCGTGTCGGCTCGTAGCGTGGCCGGACGAGCGAGTGCCGAGCTGAGCGTGGCACCGGGTGAATGTGTACAGATCATGACCGGTGCCGTACTTCCACGAGGGGCCGATCTGGTGGTACCGGTGGAACACACCAGCGGATTCGTGACGTCGTTCGGGTTCGATACGGTGACCATCTGTTCGAATGGCTCGAAGAGCAATATTCGCGGTCGTGCGTCGGATTTCGATGCCGGTGACGTAGCCATCAGGGCGGGTACGGTGCTGACCCTCGCTCAGGTCGGACTGCTCGCCGCACTCGGGCGAACCCATGTCAGGATCGGCTCGACGGTGACCGTGGCTGTGTTGTCCACCGGATCCGAAATCTGCTGCTCTGGAAGCACTCCGATGCTCGGTGAGTGTTTCGACGCCAACTCTCCGATGATCGCAGCGGATCTGCTGCGGTGCGGTGCCGATGTCCACCTCGAATCGGCGGTATCCGACGACGTGCAAGCATGTAGAGAGGCCCTTGCTCGCTGCGCTGCGGTAGCCGACGTCATCGTGACGACCGGTGGAATCAGCGCAGGAACCGAGGAAGTGGTCCGGCTTGCGCTGGCGGATCACGACGTCGACTTCGCCTCGGTTGCGGTCAGGCCGGGAAAACCGCAAGGCTGCGGACGATTCGATGGAGTGCCGATCATCTGCTTACCCGGGAATCCGGTGAGTGCGCTGATCTCGTACGAGTTGTTCGTCCGGCCGGTCCTGGCATCCGCTCTGCAGGATCCGGCGGCGGAGCGGACGGTGAGAACAGTGCGGGTTCGCGGCGACGGGACCTCGCCGTCGACCACACCTCGGGTTCTGTTGGGATTCATCGACGGCGCGGATGCCTCGGTCACGCAGTCGCATTCGATGAGAGCATTGGCAGCCGCGAACGGATTGGTCGTCGTTCCCCCGGGCGACTCACTCCCGCACGCAACGGGGCAGTACCCCGCGTGGACCTTCGATTCACGGGTGGCATCGAGACCGGGCCGGTACGTATGAGTTGAGCGAACAACTGCGCAGACCGCAGGCGGTGAGATCAGATGGTGCGGGGTGGAGGCCAAGCAGGATGGAGAGACGGTGACGGCGGGAAGTTATCGCGACGGCACCAGCGCGCAAGCGAGAGTGCCGAGCAGACACTGAACGAGGTGCGCGCGGCAACGGGTACCGAGTACTAGGTCATTCAGCTCCCACAACTACGATTCGGAAACCTGTCGGTGGGTCGAGATACTCTTTCTTCAGTTCGAACGCATGTTCTTCGATTGCGGGTCACCGGGGGGGGTGAGAAGAATGGCTGCACCAGTGGTGTCGTTGGATGCGTTGATCGCTGCCGCGCGAGAAGAGAATCGGCAGGCGGCCCGAAAGATCGCCGCCTGCTACGACTTCCACCTCACCTGCATCGCCCAGGATACGAAGCATCGACACTACAGCCGGTACGGACGGACCGAGATGGCGGTGGCGTTGGGGTGTTCGGCGACGGTCGCCGAGGCCTACATCTCTGTCGGGGTCGCCCTGCACACCCGCATGCCGAAGCTACGGTCTGCGTTCGAGGCCGGTGAGATCGACCTTCCGCGAGTGAGGGTGGCGTGTCGGATTCTCGACAACCTCTCGGACGACATCGTGCGGTCGGTCGAGGACGAGATCGTCGAAGCCGCGCGCCGACTCTCGCCGGGGCCGTTGGAGAAGGAGATCTGGGACATTCTGTTGCGGGTCGCGCCGGAGGAAGCAGCAGCGTTGCGGGAGTTCGCGAAAAAGTTCCGCACTGTTTCCTATGCCCCGGCTGGGGAGTTGGCGCGGATCCGAGCAGAATTGACCGCCCCCGAAGCTGCCGCCGCATGGCAGCTCCTGGAGGAGATGGCCGACACGGTGTGCGTGAAGGATCCGCGCGGTAAGCAGGAACGACTGTGTGATGCGTTCATGGCGCGGATGCACGGAGAACCACGGCTGATTTGCCTGTGTCAACGTGAAGACTGCCCGAAGAAAGATGCAGAGCTGCCGGATCGTCGGGTGCCGTTGACGATGATCACCGTCGACACCGCCACCCTCATCGGACTGCTCGCAAATCCGGCGTATCTGGCCGGGCACGGTTCCATCGATCCTGATCTGGCCCGGGGACTAGCTCGCAACAGTCAGTGGCAGATTCTGCTCACCGAGGCGGTGACGCTGGCGGAGACGCTCGGGCTGGCGGTGCAGAACCCGGAAACCGGGGAATGGGAACGACGCTCCGCTGAATCGACAGACACCACAGAAGCCACAGACACCACAGTCGAGTCGAACACGGCAGACCCCGAGCATGCTCAGCCGAACTCGGCAGAATCGAATACAGCGGAAACGAATACGTCTGAAACGCAAACGGATACGTCTGAAACGCAAACGGATAGAGGCACAGGAAGTGCAGCGGGCACCGCAACGAACACAGCAGCGCCGACGGATGCGGCATCGAGAACGGACTCGGCAGCACCGAGAACTCACGCCGACAACGCAACCGGCGATACACGCCGCGAAGACAATGCTGACCCTAATTCCGTCGGCAGCCCGCAGGCCGGTATCGACACCGTCACCCGACCCAATACCTCGGGCACCGAAACCGGCCACGCCGCGAGCGCCGAAACACCACCGCCCGGACCTTCACCATCCGACCCAGGACCGCCATCCGACCCAGGACCGCCACCCGACCCGGGACCGCATCCCGACCCGGGACCGCATCCCGACTCAGGACCGGTCCGGTGTTCGGGTTCGGTTCCCCCAGAATCGCATTCGACGACCGGCACAACGCCACCCGCGCCGACCGCCGACTCCGACACTCGGCGACGGCGTCGGAATGCTCTGGCGTCCGCTGCAGCACTGTTTTGTACCCACACCCATGTCGGCCGGGGCTCACGGCACAGCTCTGCCCTCGACCTGCCGTCTGCGATTCGGCGGGACAACCGGACAACCCCCACAGCAGGCCGGACCCCCTCAGTCCACACACCGGCACACCGCCCGCCCTCCGGCATCTATCTCGGCAATGCATCCCTCGCCGCAACACTCGAAGCCGCCATCGCCGCCGACCCCACCCTCGCAAAACCTGTCCGACGCGACCCACTCACCGACCGAGCCTTGATCTACAGACCCGACGCCCTCACCACCGCCGCCGTCCGACTCCGCGACCGCCACTGCCGCTTCCCCGGCTGTCACCGACCCGCCGCACGCTGCCAGCTCGATCACGTGATCCCGTTCGATCACGCCAACCCTTCGGGCGGCGGCTGGACCACCGTCGACAACCTCCAATGCCTCTGCGAATACCACCACAGCGTCAAAACCGCCGGCTACTGGAAAGCGGTCATGCTCCCCGGCGGTGCCATGCTGTGGACCTCCACCTCGAAGACCACCCGAATCACCCTGCCCGCCAACGGAACAGCCGTACCCATCATCGGCAACGACCTCCGCCCACACATCCCCACCAAACCCAAACGATCCGGCATCATCACCTACCCCGACCCACCCGACAACCCGACTCCAGAACCGAGCGACGAAGAAGGTGACACAGCACCACCGTTCTAGAACTCCCGCGGATCCCGAGCCTGAAGTATCGAGACTGTTCAGACGAGTTGTGGTGCCGTCGTCTTGTCGATCACGAGCCAACCGCCGTGGTAGGTCGAGGTCTCGAAGGGCTCTCCCGTCGATCGTCCCAACTCGGCCAACGCAGTCTCGTCGAAGGTGCGGATGTGTCCGTGGCAGACGGTGGTCTCTGTCTCGAACGGTACCGCGATGACGACGCGGCAGCGCGCCACACGTAGAGCCTCGGCGACGATGGCAGAGCCGGTCTCGGCATCGACGTGTTCGAGCAGGTGCAGGGCTGTCACGGTATCGACACTGTTGTCGTCGAACGGGATTCGGGCTGCATCGAACACTGCCGTGTCGAGTCTCGTGCCGAGGTGCGGAGCGACAGTCGCGAGCAAGTCCATGGTTCCCGCTGACTGGTCGGTCGCGGTGACCGAACACCCCTGCATTGCCAGCCGCAACGGAAAGAAGCCGAAGCACGAACCCAGATCGAGTACCGAACCGCGGATCGATGCGGCGGCACGCTGATGCACAGGAGCGAAGACTGCTCGACCGGAGAGGAGGTCATACAACGAGTTTCGGTAGTACGTCGTCCACGCCTCGACCGGATCGGAGATAGTGGTGCGTACGATTCCGACCAGCAGGTGCTCGAACTCGCGTTGAGACAGACCGATGTGGCGCGCCTGTTCGGTGATGAGCGGCACGAGGCCCTCGCCGATCTCGCCCGCAGCGAGGCAGTGGTTCACCTGCACGGTCGATCCTGCACGTACGGCGTCGAATCGGAGCCCGGGATTGTGCCGGACGACGACGTTGTCATGTGCCCAGACCCCGTCGGGCCCGGGTGCCAATGCATCGATCTCGGTCATGTACGTCTTCTTCTGTCGTTTCTGCTGTGACCTTCTGTTCCGGTGAGCGTTCCACAGGGAACCGCGCCACAACTCGGATCGACCGCTGGTCGGTCCGCTCGGGCGCTGTTCACCCCGCAGGCCGGACGGGCCGGTACCTACCCGACTGGACGGTTGATCGCGACGGCCGACCAGTTCCTGCGCCATGGCCCGTCGGAAACCTCGACGGCCGTTAGCGTGGTGATCCTGAACACAGTCGATCGGATTGTGGCCGAACAGATTTCGTAGGAGGAATCAGATGTCGAAGAAGAGTGAGAACGCTGTGGTCGGTACGTCGGTCGTCGAGTCCGATCTGGTGGAGGAGTCGTTGGTGGAGGAAGTCTCGATCGACGGCATGTGCGGCGTGTACTGATCATGACTACTGCTGTGCAGGCCACGCTCGATCTGGATGTGCGGTGGATTCTGCATCCGCAGGTGGCGTTGCGTCCCGAGTCGTTCGGGGCGCTGCTCTACCACTTCGGGACCCGCAAGCTGTCGTTTCTGAAGAACCGCACGATCGTGGCGATCATCGAGTCCCTTCCCGACCACCGGGATATGCGGTCGGCGATCGCGGCCGCAGGGATCAGCGATTCGGCATCGGCTCCCTACGTGAGAGCGCTCGAGACGTTGGCGGACTCGAACATGATCACTCGCCCGTAGAACCTGACCCATTCGTAGAAGAGGACGGCCCCTATGACTTCCACCCTCGAAAGACCAGCTCCGGTAGGGAAATTGGTCGATCAGTTCGAGCTCGGTCTCGATGCTCCGATTTGTCTGACGTGGGAGTTGACCTACGCGTGCAATCTGTCGTGTGTGCATTGTCTGTCGTCGTCGGGTCGTCGTGATCCGCGCGAGCTGAGTACTGATCAGTGCAAGTCGATCATCGACGAGCTGCAGAAGATGCAGGTGTTCTACGTCAACATCGGCGGCGGTGAGCCGACGGTCCGCAGCGATTTCTGGGAGCTCGTCGACTATGCGACAGCGCATCAGGTGGGGGTGAAGTTCTCCACCAACGGGGTCAAGATCGACAAGAAGGTCGCCGAGCGCCTGGCGGCGTCGGATTACGTCGATGTGCAGATTTCCATCGACGGCGCGACGGCAGAAGTCAACGACGCGGTCCGCGGTCCGGGTTCGTTCGATATGGCGTGCCGGGCGTTGGAGAATCTGAAGGAGGCCGGGTTTCGGGATGCGAAGATCTCGGTGGTCGTCACCCGGCACAACGTGAGCCAGCTCGACGATTTCAAGGCGTTGGCCGACAAATACGCTGCGACACTGCGCATCACACGACTGCGGCCGTCGGGTCGCGGTGCGGACGTATGGGACGATCTACATCCGACGGCGGGCCAGCAGCGCGAGTTGTACAACTGGCTCGTCGCGAACGGTGAGGGTGTATTGACGGGCGATTCGTTCTTCCACCTCTCGGCGTTCGGTGACGCTCTGCCGGGGCTCAACCTGTGTGGTGCGGGGCGGGTGGTGTGTCTGATCGACCCGATCGGCGACGTGTACGCATGCCCGTTCGCCATCCACGAGAACTTCCTCGCGGGCAACATCGTCCGAGACGCGAAAGACGGTATGGGCGGTTTCCAAACCGTCTGGCAGACCTCGGAATTGTTCCAGGAACTCCGCTCACCGCAGACCTCGGGTGCGTGCACCAAGTGTGCTCATTTCGATGCGTGCCGAGGCGGGTGTATGGCGGCGAAGTTCTTCACCGGTCTGCCGATGGACGGTCCGGATCCCGAATGCGTGATCGGCAACGGTGAGATGGCGTTGGCAGCGGCGGGGGAGATCCCCAAGTCCAGCGTCGACCATTCGCGTACCGGTCAGAGAAAGACTCCCCGCAAATCGGTGCCGTTGACGTTGATGATGCGTCCACCGACGAAGATCTGCGACGAGAACCCGCTCGCAGGAATGGAATAGGAACACCAAGCTATGGCGAAGAGTGCGTGGTTCGAGACCGTTGCCGAAGCGCAGCGGCGGGCGAAGAAGCGTCTACCGAAGTCCGTGTATGCCGCGCTGGTGGCCGGCTCCGAACGCGGTATCACCATCGACGACAACATGTCGGCGTTCGGCGAGCTCGGGTTCGCCCCGCACGTGGCGGGGTTGTCGGACAAGCGGGACTTGTCGACGACGGTGATGGGGCAACCCCTGTCGTTCCCGGTGATGATCTCCCCGACGGGTGTGCAGGCGGTGCACCCGGACGGTGAGGTCGCTGTCGCGAGAGCTGCCGCGGCGCGAGGTATTCCGATCGGATTGTCCTCGTTCGCGAGCAAGTCCGTCGAAGAGGTGGCGGCGGCGAATCCGCAGACGTTCTTCCAGATGTACTGGGTGGGTTCGCGTGAAATATTGCTGCAGCGGATGGAGCGGGCCCGCGCCGCGGGAGCAGTCGGGTTGATCATGACGCTGGACTGGTCGTTCTCCAACGGCCGCGACTGGGGTAGCCCGTCGATCCCGGAGAAGATGGACCTCAAGGCGATGGCTGCGTTCGCTCCCGAGGGCATCATGCGTCCGAAGTGGTTGTGGGAGTTCGCCAAGACCGGCAAGATCCCGGATCTGACGACCCCGAACCTGACCCCGCCCACCGGCGGTCCCGCTCCGACGTTCTTCGGAGCGTACGGGGAATGGATGGGGACTCCGTTGCCGACGTGGGAGGACGTGGCGTGGCTGCGGGAGCAGTGGGGTGGGCCGTTCATGCTCAAGGGCGTGATGCGCGTCGACGACGCCAAGCGGGCCGTCGACGCCGGCTGCACGGCGATCTCGGTGTCCAACCACGGTGGGAACAACCTCGACGGTACCCCGGCACCGATCCGGGCGTTGCCGGCGATCGCCGAGACCGTCGGCGATCAGGTCGAGATCACCCTCGACGGTGGCATCCGGCGCGGCAGCGATGTTGTGAAGGCGTTGGCATTGGGCGCGCGTGCGGTGTTGATCGGGCGGGCCTACCTGTGGGGTCTGTCGGCCGGCGGTCAGGCCGGTGTGGAGAACGTGCTCGACATCCTGCGCGGCGGAGTCGATTCGGCGGTGTTGGGGCTCGGGCACACCTCGGTGCATGATCTGTCACCGTCGGATGTGGTGATGCCCGCCGGATTCGATCGGAAGCTGGGTGTGTGACCGACTGGTTCGAGACTGTCGCCGAGGCGCAGCGGAGAGCGCGTAAGCGGCTCCCGAAGTCCGTCTACGCCGCTCTGGTGGCGGGCTCGGAGCGTGGCATCACCGCCTCGGACAACACGGCCGCCTTCGCCGAACTCGGGTTCGCCCCGCACGTGGCGGGGTTGTCGGACACACGTGATCTGTCGACGACGCTGATGGGGCAGCCGTTGGCTTTTCCGGTGATGATCTCTCCGACGGGTGTGCAGGCAGTGCACCCCGACGGTGAGGTCGCCGTCGCCAGGGCGGCAGCACAGCGCGGTGTTTCGATGGGGTTGTCGTTGTTCGCGAGCAAACCCATCGAGGAGGTCGTGGCGGCGAACCCGCAGACGTTCTTTCAGCTGCATTGGGTGGGTTCGCGGGAGTCGTTGGGGCACATGCTCGATCGGGCCCGCTCTGCGGGTGCGGTGGGGCTCATCGTGACGATGGACTGGTCGTTCTCCGAGGGCCGCGATTGGGGGAGTCCGGTGATACCGGAACGCCTCGATGCGCGGGCGATGCTCCGGCTGGCACCGGAAGTGTTGGCGCGTCCACGGTGGCTGGCGCAGTGGGCGCGGACGGGTAGGTTCCCGGATCTGACCGCACCCAATCTCGCTGCGCCCGGAAAATCAGCGCCGACGTTCTTCGCCGCGTACCGGGAGTGGAAGTCCACCCCACTGCCGTCCTGGGAGGACATCGCGTGGCTACGCGAGCAGTGGGATGGGCCGTTCATGCTCAAGGGCATCTTGCGAGTCGACGACGCGCTGCGGGCCGTCGATGCCGGTGTCACGGCGATCTCGGTGTCCAATCACGGGGGCAACAATCTCGACGGTTCGCCGGCGTCGATTCGGATGTTGCCTGCGATTGCCGGAGCGGTGGGCGATCAGGTCGAGATCACCCTCGACGGCGGGATCCGGCGGGGCAGTGACGTGGCGAAGGCGCTCGCTCTCGGTGCGCGGGCCGTGCTGATCGGACGGGCGTATCTGTGGGGTCTGGCGGCGAACGGCCAGGCCGGAGTGGAGAACGTCCTCGACATTCTGCGCGGCGGCCTGGACTCCGCGGTACTCGGACTCGGACATGCCTCGGTGCACGAACTGTCACCGTCCGATGTATTCGTACCACCCGATTTCGCTCCAATCAGCTCCCCGGTAGCGATACCCGACGCCGATCGGAGTCTGGGATGCAGAACCCAGGAGCCGATGTGTGCCGCTGACTGGCGGCACTGGATCAAGACCTGCTGAATCCGTCGAGCATGCCGGTGTAGAGCTTGGGCGGCGGAGCCGCGAACTCTCCACGCTTGCCGGTCCCGAGTCCCAGGGTGACTAGGGATTGCACGAACAACGTTCCCGCTGCGACCCCGTCGACGACGGGTACGCCGATCTCGGACGAGATGTGTCGGCAGAGATCGGCCATGCCCGCGCAGCCGAGGACCACGGCGTCGCTGCCGTCCGTCTCGAGGGCGGCGCGACACGCCTCGGTGACGATCTTGCGGGCGTCGGGGTCGGTCTCGAGATCGAGGACCGGCATGTCGCACGCATGGATACCGAGGCAGTGGCGGCCGAAGCCGTAGTGGTCGGCCAGATCCTGCGCCCGTCCGATCGTGCGCGCGAGCGTGGTGACGACGCTGAAACCGCGGCCGAGGAAACTCGCGGCGTGCATTGCCGCTTCCGCGATTCCGATGACCGGTCCGGACGCGAGCTCGCGGGCCGCGTCGATGCCGGGGTCGCCGAAACAGGCGATGACGTAGCCGTCGACCCCGGCGGCCTCGCCGCGGGCGATCTCGGCGAGAATGCCTGGGACGCTGAGGGCTTCGTCGACGTGGCTTTCGATCGACACCGGCCCCATCGATGGGCTGACCGCATCGACGACCGTGCCCGGGCCGACTACGGCCCGGGCACAGTCACCGATCGTTGCGGTCATCGAACTTGTGGTGTTCGGATTGATGACCTTGATGAGCACGTGCGAGATCCTATGCTTTCACTGGAGTGTCGAAGTTGGTGACGGCCAGCTTGGTCCGCGTTGCGAGGTAGAAGTACATCGCGAAGCCGATGCCGCACCCGATGAACCAGCTGTACTTGGACGCCGTCGACATTCCGGCGATCTGCATGCCGTCGATGGCTCCGTTGAACAGCACGGTGAACATGGCGACCAGCGCGCCGACGATGGTGGAATACACCGCAGCCGGGTTGTATCCCTTGGAGTACCAGTACAGACCCGTCGTCGACATCGAGAACAGTTCGTCGACGACGACCTTCTGCTTGCGGACGAGGTAGTAGTCGGCGATCAGAATGCCGAACAGTGGTCCGATGAATGCGCCGAGAGTTTCGAGGGTCAGGTGGATGACGTCGGGGTTGTTGTACAGGTTCCACGGGGTGATCAGCACCGAACCGATGGCGGCGATCATTCCGCCCGCGCGCCAGCTGATGCGCTGCGGGCTGACGTTGGAGAAGTCGAACGCGGGGGAGATGAAGTTCGCGACGATGTTGATACCGATGGTGGCGATCGTGAACGTCAGTGCACCGAGAACGATGGCGAACGTGCTGTCGATTCGAGCGACGGTCTCGACCGGGTCGGTGATCAGCTCACCGAACACGGGGAGCGTCAACGACGCCGTGACGACCACCAGGATCGAGAAGACCAGGAAGTTGACCGGGAGGCCGAGGAAGTTGCCCTTCTTCACCGCGGCGTAGGACTTGCCGTAGCGGGAGAAGTCGCCGAAGTTGAGCATGGGGCCGGAGAAGTAGGAGACCACGAGTGCGATGGCCCCGAGCATCACCGGAATCGAGCTCAGGCCCGTGTGCTCGACCTCGCCGAGGTTGAGATCGATTGCGCCCCAGCCTGCTTTCCAGATCAGGTAGCCGCACAGCACGAACATCACGACGTAGACGGCAGGGCCGCAGAAGTCGATGAACTTGCGGATCGATTCCATGCCGCGCCAGAAGACCGCTGCCTGGACGACCCAGAGGAACAGGAAGCTGGCCCAACCGAGCAGGGACAGACCGGCGAAGCCGTAGTCGGCGGTGACGGCGTACGGGGCCAGTGACGGGAACAGCTTGATCAACACGATGTCGAGGGCTGCGGATGCCAGGAACGTCTGGATGCCGTACCAAGCCACGGCGATCAGACCGCGGATGATGGCGGGGATGTTGGCACCGAGGACGCCGAACACGCTGCGGCAGATGACCGGGTAGGGAACCCCGGAGACCTGGCTCGGCTTGGCGACGAGGTTGCAGAAGAAGTACACGATGGTGATGCCGACGAGCAGCGCGATCAGCACCTGCCAACTTGCCAACCCGAGTGCGAAGAGGCTACCGGCCGTGACATAGCCACCCACCGAGTGCACGTCGGACATCCAGAAAGCGAACAGATTGTAGGAGGTCCAGGTCTGCTTCTTCAGCGGAGCGAGGTCTTCGTTGGTCAGCCGTGGGTCGTAACTGTCCTTGATCAGTCCTCCACCGACGGGATGGCCCGCGGCTTCCACGAGATCTCCCGTTTGGGCGGGACCGTGCGCTGTATCTGTCATCGATGCTCCTGACGGCCGGGCAATGAATGGAACGAGTGAATGGGGAAAAGCTAGCGGCGAAGTATTGCGCCCTCGTGACGAAAGCGATATATCTTCAGCGGGGCTGTTCCGCGGGAGGATCGGCGAACAATCCGTGATCGTTCGACAACGTCGAAATGACCGAATTGAGACGCGTGTGATGGTGCTGGGCAGCGCGCAACAGTGCGTCGGAGTCGCGGCTGAGGAAGGCGGCGATCATGTCGGCGTGGTCGTCGTGCAGTGACGCGCGATCCGATCCGGCGACATGCACCATCGGTTGCACGGGTTCGGTGATGTTCCAAGCAGATTCGAGCATGTGCAGGAGTCGGTGCATCCGCGAAGGCCGGGTCAGTGACAGATGGAATTCGCGAGAGAGACGGTGGTACTCGCGTGAGTCGTCCTCGGTCAAAGACGCCTCGAGCTGCCGGTTGATCTCGATCAGGTGCGCGCGGTCGGCATCGGTGGCCAGTTCTACCGCGATCGGAAGTGCAGCAGTTTCGAGAACCTCACGCACGATGTACATTTCGCGCAGTTCTGCCGCTGTCAGTTGTGCCACTCGGTAGCCGAGATTGGGTCGATGGTCGACCAATCCCTCGCCTATCAGAGTCTTCAGGGATTCGCGTACCGGAATGCGGCTCACGCCGAACAATTCCGCGACCTCGTCGATCGGAATGGGTGTATTCGGAGGAGCGTCACCGGCAAGAATGACGCGCCGGAGCTCGTCCAGAATTGTCGGCTGCGGACCGCCCGGTGCCGAAATGGACAATTGCGAGAGCAATATCGACCGACGGCGGGGTGGCACGAATCGAAGATATCGGCCGTGTGTTTCGTCCGCGTGACAGCGCGGTTCCGTCCGATAGCATCTGCACCCATGGCCACGGACACCCTCGGTACCCAGTACTGGCCGGACATAGTCGGACCGAAGCTCCTCGTGGTTCCGGTCGGCTCGCTCGAGCAACACGGGCCGCACCTGCCTCTCGACACCGATACCCGCATCGCCGACGCCGTCGCGCGAACAGTTCCGAACGCTCTCGTCGCCCCCGCGGTGGCGTACGGCTCCAGCGGGGAACACGAGGGTTTCGACGGCACCGTGTCCATCGGGGCCGCCGCGCTCGAGTTGCTGTTGGTGGAATACGGGCGCTCCGCGTGTCGGTGGGCAGAGAAGGTCGTCTTCGTCAACGGCCACGGCGGCAACGGTCCCGCTCTGCGGTCGGCGGTGACGCTGTTGCGTTACGAAGGGCGCGACGTCGTGTGGTTCCAGTGCTCGGTGCCGGGAGCGGACGCGCACGCCGGACGCACCGAAACATCGCTGCTTCTTCATCTTTCGGCCGAGGTGGTCGATATGACGAAAGCGGCACCGGGAAACACCACCGAGATCGCGGCCCTGCTGCCCGAGCTGCGCGCCGGTGGCCTGGCCCCCATCACGGCCAACGGCGTTCTCGGCGATCCCCTCGGGGCCACCGCCGAGGAAGGACGGCTCATCTTCGAGCAACTACGGGAACGCGTGATGGGTGCGGTGCAGAGATGGAGCCCGTCCCCGCACGGAGTCATCGTGTGAGCAAGCGCGGTGCAGAACCGGCGTAATGCCTGTTCGAGGCCTCGAACAGAAACGGGGAGCAGGTATGTTCCGACCGATTTACCGGGTGGCCGACACATCGACGGTTTGTCCGCTTACGATGCCCTGATGGGTGAAGGTCGGTTGCCTGACGGCTTCGGGGTGCGAGTGGATCCACGCGTACGCACATTCTCCGAGGGACGCGTTCTGATCGGTGGTTCACCGATGCGGATGCTCACGTTGGCACCGACGGCCGCGGCAATGATCGGCGACGGTTTCATCGAGGTGACCGACTCGCAGTCCGCCCTCGTGGCGCGCAAACTGCTCGACTCGGGGGTGGGCAACCCGCGGCCCATGTCCATCCCGTCGCCGAGTGATGTCACCGTCGTGGTGCCGCTGAAGAACAACGAGGCCGGGCTCGCGCGGCTGATCACAGCGATGCACGGCATGCATGTGATCATCGTCGACGACGGATCCGACATCCCGGTTGCGGTTCCTGCGGTGTCGTGGAGCGTGGGTAGCGTCACGGTGCTGCGGCACGAGACCTCACGCGGGCCGGCTGCCGCTCGAAATACGGGATTGCGGTGCGCTACAACCGATTTCGTGGCCTTTCTGGACTCCGACGTGGTGCCGCGCAAAGGCTGGCTCGAGGTGATGCTCGGGCACTTCTCGGATCCGGCGGTGGGCCTGGTGGCACCTCGAATCGTCGCGCTGGAGCCCGAAGGCAGCGCACTGGCCCGATACGAGCACGCCCGGTCCTCGCTCGACCTGGGACGCAAGGAAGCGGCGGTGCGCGCAGGGAGCGCGGTGTCGTACGTACCCAGCGCCGCGATGTTGCTTCGCCGGTCTGCTGCGGTGGAATGCCACGGGTTCGACGAGTCGATGCACGTGGCGGAGGACGTCGATCTGTGCTGGCGTCTGCAGGAGGCGGGCTGGCGACTGCGCTACGAGCCGGTTGCCCACGTGGCGCACGAGCATCGCGTCGACTTCATGGAGTGGTTCGCCCGCAAGCTGTTCTACGGCACCGGTGCCACGCCGTTGTCCGCGCGTCATCCGGGCATGGTGCCGCCGATCGCGATGTCGCCGTGGACGTTGGTGACGTGTCTTCTCGCCGCCAGCCTGACGCGTATCGGATTGCTCGGGGCTCTGGCCAGTTTCGGCGTCACCGTCGTTCGGCTGCGCAAGATGTTCGTCGGCCTCGATCAGCCCACCCGCATTGCGGCCGTTCTCGCTGCCGAGGGCTTCGTGGCGGGGTTGTGGCAACTTGCTTCGGCGCTGTGTCGACATTATTGGCCGATCACGTTGCTCGCGGTGTTGTTGTCCAGCCGTATTCGGAAGATCGCGCTCGGTATGGCTGTGGCAGAAGCGTGTTCGGATTGGTACAAGCATCGTGAACTGGGCGGGCTCGATCCGGTTCGGTACATCTTCTTCAAACGCGCCGACGACATCGCGTACGGAACCGGGCTGTGGAGCGGCGCGCTGTCGGCTCGTTCCATCGAGGCGTTGAAGCCCCGCCTGGACGGCTGACCCGTGCGCCTGGGAAGCCGGGCCGACGGCGAAGGAAGTCCGCTCGACGCCGACGCCGACGCCGTCGCCGATGTCATCGTCGTCGGAGGTGGATCGTGCGGTTGTGTCGTCGCGGCGCGACTGAGCGAGAATCCCGACCGCTCAGTTCTGCTGCTCGAAGCCGGGCCGGCATTTGCGGGGGTCGACGACATTCCGCGCAGCCTGGGCGACTCGACGACGCTACCCATCGGTCCGACCAGTCGGTGGGTGGGTCGCTACACCGCCGAACTCACCCGCGACGTCACGCGCACGGTGACCCGGGGCCGAGTGCTCGGCGGATCGGGCGCCGTCAACGGTGGCTACTTCGTCCGGGCGATCCCCGCCGACTTCGATGCGTGGCCACAGTCGAACTGGTCGTTCGATCAGGTGCTGCCGTTCTTTCGTCGTTCCGAGAGCGATCACGACATCGAGGCCGCCGGCGGTACGGGCGTCGCGCGTCGCTGGCACGGATCGGACGGGCCGATGCCGATCACTCGACCACCCGCGCGGGTCTGGCATCGGCTGACCGCCGCGTTCGTGGAATCGGCGACGAACGCCGGTATCGGCTACCGCGAGGATCTGAATGCTCCCGATGCGGGGGCGGGCGGTGTCGGTGCTGTTCCCTCGAACGTTCTGGGCGGGACACGGGTGAGTGCGGCTCGGGCATACCTTCTGCCGCATGCCGACCGCAGAAACCTTCGTGTTCAGGGCGATACGACAGTCGTGTCGTTGAAGTTCAAGGGCAGCAGGGTGATCGGAGTCGAGATCGTCGTCGGCGGAGTGCGCAGTATCGTCCGAGCCGATACCGTGATCGTGTCGGCCGGGTCCGTGCACACTCCCGCGCTGCTGATGCGATCGGGCATCGGTGATCCCGAAAACCTTGTCGCGCTCGGTATTTCGATGGTGGTCGACAGTCCGGGTGTGGGACGCGGATTCTCCGACCACCCCGAGATCGCCGTTCCCCTCGTTCCGAAATATTCCCCCGACGATCGGTTGTCGTCTCCGCTCGAGGCGGTGCTGCACGCGGGCGACGTGGAAATAAGGCCCTACACCAGGCGGTTCGACGAACTCATACCCGGCCTGGACGTGGGGCCGCACTCGATCGGCGTCGGTCTGATGCGGTCGACCGCACGAGGACGCATCGCGTTGCGCACGGCGGACGCGTTCGTGCCTCCCTCGGTGAACTATCACTACCTCGAGTCGGAGCAGGACCGTCGGGCGATGCGAGACGGGGTCGAACTCGCCGTGGATCTGCTTCGATCCCCGGCCATGGCGTCGGCCGTGGACGTCTCCGCCGTCGCGGATCCGTTCGCGCCACTCGGTACGTCGCTGCACCTGTCCGGAAGCGCTCGAATGGGGCCCGAATCGGATCCGGGGTCGGTTCTCGACGACGATTGTCGGGTGCGTGGGGTCGACGGCGTGTACGTCGTCGACACCTCGGCGTTCCCGGTGGTGCCCAGTAGAGGGCCCCACGCAACGGCCGTCATGTTCGCCGAACGGGCCGCGGCGCTGATCGATCAGCACGATCGCGGCGCGTAAGGGCGTAGCGTTCGTGGTCTGGGGACCGTTCAGGTTCCCCAACAGATGGGTTTCTGCCATGTCGGACAAATCGCCCCGCAACACGATGACCAAGAAATCCGGCAAATCACTCAAGGACAAGCGCGCCGACAAGCGAGCGAAGTCGAGTGGAGACACCAGCAACGACATCATCACCTCGGCCGTCAAGAAGAAGTAGCCCGTCGTCGTCGACGGGACCGGCCCCGGTCGCACCCGTCGGCAGCGGCTGTATCCTTGCCTGTGAGCTGGGTTACAGCGATGTGGACAGGTCACGGAGGAAGCGTCGAATGGCAAGCCGATCGGACAGTGGCGGCAACCCCTGGGTCGCAGTGCGTCCCGGTGAGGATGTCACTGTGCTGGCGCGCCAAATGTCCAGTGCCCATCAATCTTTCGTCGACGACATCCGTACTCACGGCTCGGCAGTGAGGTCCGTCGTACTCGACTCGTGGATGCGAAGTCGAACCAAGGGTGTCGACCCGGACGGCGGTAGTCAGGCACCGGCCCTGAGCGGGCCGGACCTCGACCGCTATCGCAACGGGCATCCGATGGCGCTCATCCGCCCGGTGATCCGCAAACTGCTCGTCGAGGACGCCTCCGACACCGGCCTGCTCGTCGCTATCTCCGACGCGGAGGGTCGGCTGTTGTGGGTCGAGGGCGATTCCTCGGCCAAGGACCGCGCGCTGACGATGGATTTCGCCGAGGGCGTGGACTGGAGCGAGGAGAGCAAAGGCACCAACGCTCCGGGAACGGCACTGGCCGTCGATCACAGCGTGCAGATCTTCGCATCCGAGCACTTCTCGCGATCGGTCCACGAGTGGAGCTGCTCGGCGGCACCGGTGCACCACCCCACCAGCGGTCACATTCTGGGAGCAATCGACATCACCGGTGGCCCGCGGGTGGCGGTGCCCGAGGTGCTCTCTCTGGTGCGGGCCACGGTCGCAGCCGCGGAGTCCGAGTTACGTCTGCATCTGATGAACTCGCCGAAATCATTGGGCGACACGGCTCCTCGTCTCGAAGTTCTCGGATCCGGGCGGCCTGGGGTGGTGCGCGGCTCGGGCCGAACACCGCTGTCGCAGCGGCACGCCGAAATTCTCCTGTTGCTCGGCGACCATCCGGAGGGGCTCAGCTCGGACCACCTCGCGGTGCTCCTCGACGAGCAGGAACTCGACTCGGTGACCATCCGCGCAGAGATGTCGCGGCTGCGTAAATCTTTCGGTACCGCAGGCCTGGCGTCCCGGCCGTACCGGCTGGTCGGCGAGTTGTCCTCCGATGTCGGCGACATCCGGCGCGCTCTGGACCGCGGCGATGTCGAGGCGGCTCTACGGATCTACACCGGACCGGTGTTGCCCGGCTCGTCCGCCCCCGGCATCGAGGACATTCGCGAGGAATTGCGGTCTCGAATGCAGGCTGCCCTGCTGCGGCTCGGGGACCCGGTGTTGCTCGCCCAGTGGACCTCCTCCATCCACGGTCGATCCGACGTGATCGCATGGGAGGCCTATCGCGCCACGCTGAGCCGCGATTCCGCGCTCTACGGCCAGGTCAGCGCGCGAATCGATCTCCTCGATCGCGATCTCGGAGTGTGAGGAACCCGTCGCTGTGGAGCCGTCGGCACGACGGCAACGTAGTTGCAACGTTGCACGCTCTAGTGTCCTGAATCACACACCGCATCAACTGTGAAGCACGTGTCGATCAGGAGGATTTTCAATGTCCGTCTACGCCCGTCCAGGTACCGCCGATTCCGTCATGTCGTTCCAGTCGCGCTACGACAACTGGATCGGCGGCGAGTGGGTGCCACCGGTCAAGGGCCAGTACTTCGAGAACCCGACTCCCGTCACCGGTGAGAACTTCTGCGAGGTCGCCCGTTCCACGTCCGAGGACATCGAACTCGCCCTCGATGCCGCGCACGCCGCCGCTCCTGCGTGGGGCAAGACGTCTGCGGCCGAGCGCGCCGTGATTCTGAACAAGATCGCCGACCGCATTGCCGAGAACCTCGAGTCGATCGCTCTGGCCGAGTCCTGGGACAACGGCAAGCCGATTCGCGAGACCCTCAACGCCGATATTCCGCTCGCCATCGATCACTTCCGATACTTCGCCGGCTGCATCCGCGCGCAGGAAGGATCGCTCTCCGAAATCGACAGCGACACCGTCGCTTACCATTTCCACGAGCCGCTCGGCGTCGTCGGGCAGATCATCCCGTGGAACTTCCCGATCCTCATGGCCGTGTGGAAGCTCGCGCCCGCGCTCGCTGCGGGTAACGCAGTGGTGCTCAAGCCCGCCGAGCAGACCCCCGCGTCGATCCTGCACCTGATCTCGATCATCGGCGATCTGCTGCCCGCAGGCGTGCTCAACATCGTCAACGGATTCGGCGTCGAGGCAGGCAAGCCGCTGGCATCGAGCCCGCGTATCTCCAAGATCGCGTTCACCGGCGAGACCACGACCGGACGCCTCATCATGCAGTACGCGTCGCAGAATCTGATCCCGGTGACACTGGAGCTCGGTGGCAAGAGCCCCAACGTCTTCTTCTCCGACGTGCTGCAGGCCAACGACGACTACCAGGACAAGGCCCTCGAGGGCTTCACGATGTTCGCCCTCAATCAGGGTGAAGTGTGCACCTGCCCGTCGCGCTCGCTGATTCAGGCGGACATCTTCGACGAGTTCCTCGCCCTCGCCGCGATCCGCACCAAGGCTGTGCGACAGGGAGATCCGCTCGACACCGAGACCATGATCGGTGCGCAGGCCTCGAACGATCAGCTCCAGAAGATCCTCTCGTACATCGAGATCGGCAAGGGTGAGGGCGCACAGATCGTCACCGGCGGCGAGCGCGCACAGCTCGGCGGCGACCTCAACGGCGGCTACTACATGCAGCCCACCATCTTCACCGGCAAGAACAACATGCGCATCTTCCAGGAAGAGATCTTCGGGCCGGTCGTCTCGGTCACGTCGTTCACCGACTACGACAACGCCATCGAGATCGCCAACGACACCTTGTACGGGCTCGGCGCAGGCGTGTGGTCGCGGGACGGCGGAATCGCCTACCGCGCCGGCCGCGATATTCAGGCCGGTCGCGTGTGGACCAACACGTACCACCAGTACCCCGCGCACGCCGCGTTCGGTGGCTACAAGCAGTCGGGTATCGGCCGCGAGAACCACAAGATGATGCTCGATCACTACCAGCAGACCAAAAACCTGTTGGTCAGCTACGCGCAGAAGGCACAGGGCTTCTTCTGATGAATGCCCCTCGGCCGCCCGCGCGGCTGAAGACAACCGCCGAGGCGATGGACCTGCTCCGTCGCCTCGGCGGTATCCACGGCGAACTGATGATGCATCAGTCCGGGGGATGCTGTGACGGGTCGTCGCCGATGTGTTATCCCGCAGGAGAATTCATCGTCGGCGACCGGGACGTTCTGTTGGGGTACATCGACCTTCGGCTCGGGGTCGGCGAGGTCCCACAGGACCTGCCCAGTGGGAGCGACGGTGTGCCGGTATGGATCTCGGGTTCGCAGTTCCAGGCGTGGAAACACACCCAACTCGTACTCGACGTCGTGCCGGGTCGTGGCGGCGGATTCTCGCTCGAATCGCCCGAAGGCGTTCGCTTCCTGAGCCGTGGGCGTGCCTACACCGCGGAAGAGAACGAACTCCTCGCCGAGCACCCACCGCTCGTCGGCGTCGACTGGGAAGAAGGCCGACGGCCGGAGATTCCCGACGATCCGCTGGTGGTCGCCGAAGCCGTCGACGCATGTCCCGTCCCGGGGATGCTCCAGGGCTGAGTGCCTGCGGCAGTGGTGCGGCTATGAGCCCCAGGCGGCACATAGCCGCACCACTGCGCACAGCGCATACAGTGCGAACGATGAAGAGTTCATCGAAACCGCCCGCCGGTGAGGGCGGCGACAGCCTGCGCACCGTGGTGATCGCGTTCGTCGCCAACCTCGGTGTGGCCATTGCCAAGACGTTTGCGGCGGTGTTCACCGGATCGGCGTCGATGGTCGCCGAAGCCGCGCACTCGTGGGCCGATACCGGCAACGAGATCTTCCTGCTCGTCGCCAATCGCCGCGGCGCGCGCGGCCCGGACGACCGACGGCCGCTCGGGTACGGCCGGGAGACGTATTTCTGGTCTACCCTCGCCGCCATCGGTTTGTTCGTCGCCGGTGCCGCGGTATCGGTATGGCACGGCATCACGTCGTTGCTCGCCGGCGAGTCGAGCAGTGAGAACTACCTCGTCGCCTATGTCGTGCTCGCCATCGCCTTTCTGCTCGAGGGCGTGTCCTTCCTTCAGTCGGTACGGCAAATTCGCGGCGAGGCAGCGCAATACGACAAGGACTTTCTCGATTACGCCTTGGAGACCTCGGATCCGACGCTGCGGGCAGTGTTCGCAGAGGACAGCGCGGCTCTGATCGGCATCGTGATCGCCGGTGCAGGAATCGGTTTGCACCAGCTCACCGGTTCGGCGGCGTTCGACGCCATCGGCTCGATTCTGGTGGGCGTTCTACTCGGGATCGTGGCGTTCGTGCTGATCGATCGAAACCGCCGATTCCTTACCGGGGAGCCAGGATCGAGAGCATTATGGAACGCGGTAGTGCAGCGAATCGAGCTACTCCCCGAGGTGGCGTCGGTCCGGTTCGTTCGCATCGAGTTCGTCGGTCCCAAACAGATCTACGTGGTGGCGAGTGTCGATCTCGTCGGTGATTTCGCAGAATCACGCATCGCGCACACGCTCCGGCGGCTGGAGCGTGAGCTGGAAACCAACAGAGCTGTGGTGGACGCAGTACTGACAGTCGCAGAACCGGACGAGGGAGATATCGGTGACGTGAATGCGGTTGCACAGCAGCCGTAATTCGCCCGTCATTCACCGATGACACCCCGCTTACATCACGGACCTATCGTGAACCGGTTCGCGCGCCCCACACACCCGAATGGGCGTCCCCTCGCGAGGGACCTGGTACGAGAGGCTTGCAATGTCCGTGAAAGATCCACAGTCGCCTCACCCGAAGTCCGGCTCCCATGACAGTACGCAGGCTCACGTCGAGGGCGGTGACTATCTGGCCAAGCGGACTCTGAAGAAGGGGACGGCGGGCTGGGTGCTGCTGGCCGGCCTCGGTGTCAGCTACGTCATCTCCGGCGACTACTCCGGCTGGAACCTGGGCCTGGCCGAGGGCGGCTTCGGCGGTCTGCTCATCGCCGCGATCCTGATCGCGGCCATGTACCTGGCCATGGTTCTCGGGATGGCGGAGATGTCGTCGGCGCTGCCCGCGGCAGGCGGCGGCTACACCTTTGCCCGTCGTGCTCTCGGACCGTGGGGCGGATTCGCCACCGGTACAGCGATTCTCATCGAGTACGCCATCGCGCCCGCAGCGATCGCGACGTTCATCGGTGCCTACGTCGAATCGCTCGGGTTGTTCGGCATCACCGACGGGTGGTGGGTCTACCTGTTCGTGTACGCACTGTTCATCGGCATTCACCTGTCCGGGGCCGGTGAGGCACTCAAGATCATGTTCGTCATCACCGGCATCGCGTTGGTGGGGCTCATCGTGTTCGCCGTCGCCGCCATCGGCCAGTTCGACGCGAGCAACCTCACCGACATCGCACCGACCGACGCCGCCGGAGCCTCGGGCTTCCTACCGTTCGGGTACCTCGGCATCTGGGCTGCAGTTCCGTTCGCCATCTGGTTCTTCCTCGCCATCGAGGGTGTGCCGCTGGCCGCCGAAGAGGCCAAGGATCCGACCAAGAACGTGCCGCGCGGCATCATCGCCGCCATGGGTGTTCTGCTCGTGACCGGTGCCGTCGTGCTGTTCCTGGTGACCGGTGCAGGCGGAGCCGACGCCGTCAAGGAATCCGGGAATCCTCTCGTGGAGGCCCTGGGTGACGGCACGGCGAGCAAGATCGTCAACTACATCGGCCTGGCAGGTCTGGTCGCGTCGTTCTTCTCGATCATGTACGCGTACTCACGCCAGCTCTTCGCGCTCTCTCGCGCCGGATATCTGCCGAAGACACTGTCCATCACCAATTCTCGTAAGGCCCCGACACTCGCGTTGATCGTGCCCGGCGTCATCGGATTCCTGCTCTCTCTGACCGGCCAGGGCGGAATGTTGCTCAACATGGCCGTTTTCGGCGCGGCACTGAGTTACGTTCTGATGATGGTCAGCCACATCGTGCTTCGCCGTCGGGAGCCGAACATGGACCGCCCGTATCGCACGCCGGGCGGCATCGCGACCACCGGATTCGCATTGGTCGTCGCGGCACTCGCCGTCGTCGCCACCTTCGTCGTCGATTCCACTGCGGCACTGTGGTGTCTGGCAGTGTTCGTCGCGTTCATGGCCTACTTCGGTATCTACAGCAGACATCATCTGGTCGCCAACTCGCCCGACGAGGAGTTCGCCGCACTGGCCGAGGCCGAGGCCGAACTGGAATGACGACCTACACCCAGCAGGTATCCGGGACCACCTACACGTTCGACGGTCTGGTCGACCTGATGGCCAAGGCGACGCCGCTGCGATCGGGCGACGAATTGGCCGGCTGCGCGGCCGAATCCGATGCCGAACGAGCTGCCGCGCAGTGGGCGTTGTCCGAGGTCTCCCTCGATGTCTTCCTGCACGATCTGCTCGTCCCGTACGAAACCGACGAGGTCACCAGGCTCATCATCGATTCTCACGATCGCATCGCGTTCGGGGCCGTCTCGCACCTGACCGTGGGAGGTCTGCGGGATTGGCTGCTGCAGGTGACCGCGGGGCCCGATGCGGCCGCGACACTGCGATCGGTCGCAGCCGGACTGACACCCGAGATGGTCGCGGCGGTCAGCAAGATCATGCGGAACCAGGATCTGATCGCGGTGTCTCGGGCCGCGCAGGTGACGTCGGCGTTCCGGACGACGATCGGCCTACCCGGGACTCTCACCACGCGTCTGCAACCCAACCACCCGACGGACGATCCGCGTGGCATCGCCGCGGCCACACTCGACGGACTGCTCCTCGGGTCGGGTGACGCGGTCATCGGGATCAATCCCGCGACCGACTCACCTCAGGCCACCGCCGATCTGCTGCATCTGCTCGACGAGATCCGGCAGCGTTTCGAGATCCCGACGCAGTCGTGTGTGCTCTCGCACGTGACGACGACGATGGAATTGATCGACAAAGGAGTTCCGGTCGATCTGGTGTTCCAGTCCATCGCGGGAACCGAGGGTGCCAATTCGAGTTTCGGCGTGAACATTCCGTTGCTGCGCGAGGCCAACGAGGCCGGAAGATCGCTACACCGCGGAACCGTCGGGAACAACGTCATGTATCTCGAAACGGGGCAGGGTTCGGCGCTGTCGGCGGGAGCGCACATCGGCACCGGCGGCCGGCCCGTCGATCAGCAGACCCTCGAGACGCGCGCGTACGCGGTGGCCCGCGATCTCGAGCCGCTGCTGATCAACACCGTCGTCGGATTCATCGGGCCGGAGTACCTGTACGACGGCAAACAAATCATCAGGGCAGGCCTCGAAGATCATTTCTGCGGCAAGCTGTTGGGGCTGCCGATGGGCGTGGACGTTTGCTACACCAATCACGCCGAGGCCGATCAGGACGACATGGACACGTTGCTGACCTTGCTCGGCGCTGCCGGCGTCGCATTCGTCATCGCAGTGCCGGGAGCCGACGACGTCATGCTCGGCTACCAGTCCCTGAGCTTCCACGATGTGCTCTACGTGCGACAGGTCCTCGGTCTGCGGCCCGCCCCGGAGTTCGAGTCGTGGCTCTCGCGACTGGGGATGGCGGATGCGGACGGCCGAGTCCTCGACGTCGATGCTGCGGGATCGCCGCTGCGGGCCTTGATGAGTGCGCGATGAGTACGCCTGCGGAACGACCGGATTTGCGAGTGGAGCCTGCGGAACGACCGGAAGCAGAGTTCTGGGGCGAGTTGCGGGCGAGTACCCAAGCCCGAATCGGACTGGGACGCATCGGCGATTCGTTGCCGACGACGCGGGTGCTGGAGTTTCGCTCGGCGCACGCCGCCGCTCGAGATGCGGTGCACATGCCACTCGAGGTCGACGAGTTCGTGCGTCGGGTGGAGCAGGTGGGGCTCGGTACTCCGTCGGTGGTGACGTCCCTGGCCACGAGCCGGGCCGAGTATCTGCGTCGTCCGGACCTGGGTCGTCAGCCGAAGGATCTGTCGGCGATTGCGCACTCCGAGGACGAGATAGGCATCGTGCTGAGCGACGGATTGTCTCCCCGGGCCCTGGCCGATCACGGTGTCGCCATGGTGGAAGCCCTGAAAGACGAGCTTGCCGAACGGTATTCGATTGCTGCCCCGGTCGTTGCGACCGAGGCCCGGGTGGCGCTCGGTGATCACATCGCGGCGGCGATGGGCGTGCGCACGGTACTGGTTCTCATCGGGGAGCGGCCCGGCCTGTCCGTCGCGGACAGTCTCGGCATCTATTTGACGCACCTCCCCAAGCCCGGTCGTACCGACGCCGATCGCAACTGCGTCTCCAACATCCACCCGCCCGAGGGGCAGGGGTACGCGCAGTCGGCCCGCATCGTGGCAGGTCTACTGGCCGGAGCCAGGAAGCTCGGACGGTCCGGCGTCGCGCTCAAGGACACCTCGCGCGCCGAGGTGCTCGAGGCCGCCGAGGTCATCACGCTGGAGTAGGACCCCCATTCGGGGGTAGCTGGCCGTGACCGGCGTCACTACCGTGGGGCTCATGGACAGTTACGCCCGCGGCGATTCGGACACAGCGATACTCGACGACACGATCGGCCGAAACCTGCATCGCACCGTCGAGCGGCACGCCGATCGCGATGCCCTGGTCGATGTGGCATCGGGACGACGGTGGACCTACTCGGAGTTCGCGGCGGATGTCGAACTGTTGGCGGCGGGGCTCCTCGTGGCCGGTGTGCACGTAGGCGATCGGGTAGGGATCTGGGCACCGAACTGCCCCGAGTGGACGCTGGCGCAGTATGCGACGGCGGAGATCGGGGCAATTCTGGTCAACATCAATCCGGCGTACCGCTCGCACGAGCTGCAGTTCGTGTTGAGACAGGCGGGTGTCTCGGTGTTGTTGTCGGCGACGGAATTCAAAGGGTCCGATTACGCGGCCATGATCGACGACGTGCGACCGGAGGTGACAACTCTGCGCGAGGTCCTCTTCATCGGGAGCATCCAGTGGGAAGCAATGACCGATCGAGGGCACCGAGCGTTGGCGAAGAGTCCGCAGATGGTCGCCGACGTCTCGAGCACACTCCGCACGGACGACGCGATCAACATCCAATACACCTCGGGTACAACGGGTTTCCCGAAGGGTGCGACGCTCAGTCACCGCAACATTCTGAACAACGGCTTCTTCGTCGGCGAGCTCTGCCACTACACCGAGAACGACAGGGTCTGCATTCCGGTGCCGTTCTACCATTGCTTCGGCATGGTGATGGGCAATCTCGCGTGCACCTCGCACGGAGCGGCGATGGTCATCCCCGGTCCCGCGTTCGACCCGGTGGCGACCTTGACGGCCGTGGCCGACGAGAAGTGCACCTCGCTCTACGGTGTGCCGACCATGTTCATCGCCGAGCTGGCACTGGAGAACATCGGCGAATTCGATCTGAGCAGCCTCCGTACCGGAATCATGGCCGGATCACCCTGTCCCACCGAGGTGATGAAGCAGGTCATCGAACGTATGGGAATGAGTGAGGTGTCGATCTGTTACGGCATGACCGAGACGTCGCCGGTGTCGTTGCAGACTCGCAGCGACGATTCGATCGAGCAGCGCGTGTCGACAGTGGGTCGTGTGGGACCGCACCTCGAAGTAAAGATCGTCGACCCGGTTCTCGGTGACACACTGCCTCGGGGTGAGGCGGGTGAACTGTGCACCCGTGGCTATTCGGTGATGGTCGGTTACTGGGAGCAGCCCGACAAGACCGCGGAGGCCATCGACAGCGACGGGTGGATGCACACCGGCGACATCGGGGTCATGGACGGTGACGGCTACGTCGCGATCACCGGGCGCATCAAGGACATGGTGATTCGCGGCGGCGAGAACATCTATCCCCGCGAGGTCGAAGAATTTCTCTACACCCACCCCGACATCCTCGACGCTCAGGTGATCGGTGTGCCCGACGAGAAGTACGGCGAGGAATTGATGGCGTGGATACAGCTCAGAGACGGTGCGTCGCCGTTGGATTCGGACGCGGTGCGGCAGTTCTGCGACGGTCGTCTCGCGCATTACAAGATTCCGCGCTACGTGCACGTCGTCGACGAGTTCCCGATGACCGTCACCGGCAAGGTGCGCAAGGTCGAGATGCGTGAACGCTCGCTCGGATTGATCTGAACCCAGCCCTTCGGCTGACATACTGACGTCCATGACGAGTGCGCTGTGGACGCCCACCGATACCGATGTCGAGCACGCTCGGGTCACCGAATTCTCGAGGTTCGTCGAGGCGCGCCACGAGGTGACGCTGCCCGACTACGCAGCGTTGTGGCGGTGGTCGATCGACGACATCGAATCGTTCTGGACAGCGGTGTGGGACTACTTCGACATTCGCTCCACCACCGAACCGGAGTCGGTGCTCGAGGGCCACGGTATGCCGGGGGCGCAGTGGTTCCCGGGTTCCGAGCTGAATTACGTCGATCAGGTCGTCCGCCACGCTCGCGGAGATCGGGCCGCCATCGTTCATGCCTACGAGGACGGTTCGACGCGGACCGTCACGTGGTCCGAGACGATCGCCCAGGCCGGTGCGTTGGCGGGCACCCTGTCCGACGCGGGCGTCCGGCGCGGCGACCGCGTCGTCGGATACCTGCCGAACGTACCCGAGGCGGTCATCGCCTTCTTGGCGACAGCAAGTCTGGGCGCGGTGTGGGCTGCGTGCGGGCAGGACTACTCGGCGGCGGCAGCACTCGACAGATTGGGACAGCTCGATCCCGCGGCGTTGATCACCGCGTCCGGGTACGTCTACGGAGGGGCTTTCCGCGACAAAGGTGCGGACGTGAACACTCTCGCAGAGGGATTGCCGACGGTACGCACGGTGGTCACGATCGGCGACGCTGCGGGAGCTGTGGGGACCGCGGGGACGGCATTGAGTTGGGCGGACGCGACCGCGACACCGCGCGAGCTCGCTCCGGTCGCAGTGCCGTTCGATCACCCGTTGTGGGTCGTGTTCTCGTCGGGGACGACGGGACGGCCCAAGGGGATCGTGCACGGCCATGGTGGCGTGCTGCTCGAGCATCTCAAATCCGTTGCACTGCACTCGGATCTAGGACCCGACGATGTGTTCTTCTGGTACACGAGCCCGAGCTGGATGATGTGGAATTTCCAGGTGGCCGGCCTGCTCGTCGGGGCCACGATCGTGTGCGCCGACGGAAATCCCGCGTTCCCGAGAACGGACGCGCTGTGGAGCATCGCGGCCGCGCAGGGCGTGACGTACCTCGGTACGAGCCCCGGGTACGTCCTCGCGTGCATCAAGGCGGACGCACACCCCGGTGCCGATCATGATCTGTCGGCCCTACGCGCCATCGGGATCACCGGGTCGGCGATGCCCGCGACGTCGTCGATCTGGTTGTCGGAGAACGTCGGAGCCCACGTACCGGTGTTTTCGATCTCCGGTGGTACCGACGTGGTGTCGGCGTTCGCCGGGGGAGTGCGGACCGTACCGGTCCGGGCGGGCGAGTTGTCGGTCCCGTTCCTTGGCGTCGCGCTCGACGCCTACGACGAGGCAGGCAACTCGGTGCTCGGCGCAGTGGGCGAACTGGTCGTCACCGAACCGATGCCGTCCATGCCGGTGCGGTTCTGGAACGATCCCGACGGAACCCGTTATCGGGACGCGTATTTCGATACCTATCCGGGCATCTGGCGGCACGGCGACTGGATCACCGTGACCGAACGCGGCAGCGTCGTCGTGCACGGTCGTTCCGATGCGACGCTGAACCGCAACGGGATTCGAATGGGAAGCGCCGACATCTATCAGGCCGTCGAATCTCTCGACGAGGTCACCGAGGCCCTGGTGCTCGGCATGGAACAGTCCGACGGGGGATACTGGATGCCGCTGTTCGTGGTAATCCCGGACGGGCTCACCACGGAGCTACGCGAGCGCATCGTTGCCGTTATCAGGACACAGGCGTCCCCGCGGCATGTTCCCGACGACATCGTCGCCGCGCCCGCGATCCCGCACACTCGGACCGGTAAGAAGCTCGAAGTGCCGCTCAAGAAGATGTTCCAAGGCGCTGCCGCGGCAACCGCTCTCGACACCAGTGCCGTCGACGATCCGGAGGCGGTGCGCTGGTTCGCGGACCGCGCGGCAGAGTATCAGCGAGTCCAGCGCGCGAGGTAGGCCTTCTCCTCGGGCGCGATCCGGCGCAGAGTCTCCGCCCCGACGTCGACCATCGCCATGCGGGTGGTCGCCACCACCGCAGGCGGCGAATCCGGTGCCGCGCCCGCTGCCCGCACCTCGTAGCCGATGGTGAAATCGACCGCTCGCACCTTCTCGAACCAGAGTGTGACGTCGAGCGGACCGTCGGAGTGCCGGAGCGGCTTCTTGTACGCGATGGTGACGTTCGCGATCAACGCACTCTTGATCAGGCTTTCGTTGGCCTCGCCCTCGCTGAGCAGCCATTCGATGCGCGCCTCCTCGAGCAGAGTGACCATCCGGGCGTGATTGATGTGCGCGAATGCGTCCATGTCCGACCAGCGCACCGTGACGGTCGCGTGATATCCGACGGGGTCGGTCCGATCTGTCTGCATCGCAACAGGCTCTGTCTTCATTGCTAGAGGATGGCATGCGCGCCTGCATCGGGGGCAACGCTCTAGAGTCCCAGGAGTGATTATCGCCAATGTCGCACTGGATGATTCCGGCGTGCTCTTCGACATCGAACTCGTCGACTCGGTCATCGGGTCGATCACCCCGGCCGGTAGCGATCGCACCCGCGGCGGCGAGGTCGTCGACGGGGCCGGTGGAGTGGCCCTGCCGGGTTTCGTGGACAGTCATGTTCATCTGACGCAATGGGCAGCGGCGCGGCGGCGTATCGATGTCGGGCCGGCATCGTCGGCGGCCGATGCCGTGGCACTCGTGTTTCCCTACGCGCGAACAGCAGGCGATTCCGTCGTGCGCGCCAACGGGTTTCGGGACGCGCAGTGGACCGACGAACCACACAAGGATCTGCTCGAGAACGCGCTGCCCGGTGTCCGTGTGGCGTTGACGAGCATGGACCTGCACACGCTGTGGCTGAGTCCGGCGCTGCTGCGCGATCTCGGTATCGACCATCCCACCGGAGTGCTTCGTGACGTCGACGGTCTCGAGGCCGTCATGGCCCTGGAGGCATTGGAGGACCCGGCCGAGTTGGACCGAGCGGTGCTCGACGCCACCGCGGCGCTGGCGGTCCGCGGGGTGACCGGCGTCGTCGATTTCGAGTTCGCGGACAACCGGACGGTCTGGGATCGGCGCCTGTCGGCCGGATCTCCCGCGGTGCGCGTCGACACCACGGTGTGGCCGCAGTGGCTCGACGAAGCGCTCGATCGTGGGGAGCGCACCGGCGACGTCTCGGCCGTCTCGGACATGATTCGGCGCGGACCGCTCAAGGTCATGCTCGACGGCTCGCTGAACACCAGAACGGCCTGCTGTCACGATCGCTACCCGGGCGTCGACGGTGACAACGCCTACGGACTGTTGCTCGAGACACACGACGGACTGTACGAACTCGTCTCTCGCGCAGCTCGCGGCGGCATCACCTCTGCTGTCCATGCGATCGGTGACCGGGCGAACGGCGTTGCGCTCGATGCGTTCGAGCGGGCCGGTTGTGGAGGTCGTATCGAACACGCGCAGCAGCTCGTCCCCGAGGACATCGCACGCTTCGCGGCGCTGGGCGTTGCGGCGTCGGTGCAGCCGCAGCACGCCATGGCCGACCGCGACATCGCCGAGGATCTGTGGGCAGGTCGACGCTCGGTGGCCTACGGCTACGGATCGCTCCATCGAAGCGGTGCCACGCTGCTCTTCGGTTCCGACGCTCCGGTGAGTCCACCGGAGCCCCTGGGAGGCGTCGCGGCGGCGGTATTCCGAACCGACGACCACCGGCCGCCCTGGCATGCCGAGGAATCGGTTCCTCTCGGCGCGGCACTGCAGGCGGCGAGTGGGGGCCGTGGTGCGCTCCGCGTCGGGGACGTCGCGGACATCGTCGTTCTCGAGGAGCACCCGGCCCATCGCTCAGTGCACGATCTCGCCGACATGGAGGTGCGGGCCACGATCTGCGCCGGTCTGCTCACCCACGTCGGCCCGTCGTAGCGTCGGCGATCGAGCGGCACGTTCGGGCCGAGTCCGTCGGTGACGTGAACCTGTCGGTCCGGCCGAGTAGCGTCACTTAAATGACGTCTTTCACCGATCCGCGCGTGCGAGAGTTTCTGTCCGCGGGTACCCGCACCGGAAAGGTCGGCTACCTCGCTTCGGACGGACGGCCCCTGGTCGCCCCGATCTGGTTCGTCGTCGAGGACGATTGCCTCGTGTTCAACACCGGGGCCGATACCGCCAAGGGGCGCGCGATCCGCAGGGATCCTCGGATCGTGTTGACCGTCGATCTCGAAGAGCCGCCGTACGGGTTCGTGCAGGTGCAGGGCGTTGCATCGATCGACGAGGATCCCGGAGAACTGGTGCGTACGGCTACCGAGATCGGTGCGCGGTACATGGGCCGCGACAGAGGGGAGGAGTTCGGCAGACGCAACGGAGTTCCGGGCGAATTGATCGTTCGTTTGGTACCTACCAAGGTGATTGCCGCTTTCGACATGACGGCGTGACAACCGAAGAGCTGTGCGCGTGCGGGCCTGTAGATTGACCGGGTGCCGAATCCAGCCACCGGTTCTGCACGGACGTGGGTGGGTGCTCTCGACGCGTGCTGGGAATGTAACGGTCCGCCCCATCTCGACGGATATGTACTGAAAGGTAACTTCCGAGTTGTTCATGGTGAGAAAATAGAGATCGACGTAGTCAGCTTGCTCGATGTGTTCGGTGCCCATCGTTGTCCGCCGCTTCGGCGGCCGGTGGGGGCGCGTGTGATTGTGGGAAAGAGAGGAATCGATTGGACCCGCTAGGTGTGGAAGGTGCTGGAGACGACGACACGGGAGTCGACAGTCGGCAGCATCCCTCGTTCCCACTGTCACCGGCCCAATTGGGGATGTGGTTCGCGCAGCATGTGGACCCCTCGGTACCTGCCAACATCGCGCAGTACGTCGAACTGCGCGGTGATCTCGACGTCGAACTGTTGCGGCGCGCATCGTCGCGCGCAGCCCTCGAACTGCAGTCCGGTTTCGTCCGTATCACCGAGATCGACGCGGAGCCACGACAGATCGTCGACCCCACCCTGGACGACTCGCTCGGACTGGTGGATCTGCGCGGCGAGAAGGACCCTCGCGCGGCCGCCCTCGAGTGGATGCATGCCGATTACAGCGCACCCATCGACATTCTTCGCGATCGACTGATCGCCGCCACTGTCCTGCGTATCGAGGACGATGTCTGGTTCTGGTACGAGCGCGTACACCACGTCGTTCTCGACGGCTTCGGAGCCGTGACCTTCATGAACCGTGCTGCGGAGCTGTACACATCCGAGGTCGACGGCACCGAACCGATGAAGAACCTGGCCTCTGATCTGACCAAGGTCTACGACATCGAGATGTCCTACCGCGATTCGAGCCGCTTCCAGGCCGATCGCGAGTACTGGGCGTCGCGGATCGACGGAATCGACGGAGTCACCACCCTCGCCGGGCACACCGCTCCGCCGGCCCCGAAGAGTCAGATCGACAGCACCGCTCTGTCTGCCGACACGATGAGCAGTCTCGATGCGCTGCGCTCCGAGACCGACACGACGATGGCGACCATCGTCATCGCCGCCTTCGCGGCGTATCTGGCCCAGATGACCGGCCGCGAGGACGTCGTGCTGTCACTGCCGGTGACCGCACGAACCACCGCGGTTCTCCGCCGCTCCGGCGGCATGGTGTCCAACGTGGTTCCGCTGCGGTTCGACGTGTCGGGCGACACCACCGTCGAAACGATGCTGGCGCGCGTCAACGCGGAGGTCTCCGGTGCACTGCGCCACCAGCGGTACCGGCACGAGGACATTCGCCGCGACGCCGGCGGCGCAAGCGGTCAGGCTGCGTTCTTCGGTCCCTGGGTCAACATCATGCTGTTCTTCGGCGAGGTGCGACTGGGATCGATGGTCGGCGGGATCAACATTCTCTCCACCGGCCTCATCGAGGATTTCGGCCTGAACCTCTACACGAGCGTCGCCGGGGCCACGACCCACATCGACTTCGAGTCCAACCCCAATCTCTACGGCCCCGATCAGTCCGGCCGCAACCACGAGCGGTTCGTCGACTTTCTCGGCCGTTTCGTGGCAGCAGCTCCGACGGACCTCGTCTGGGACCTGGCTCTGACCGACGGATCCGAGCGCGCACTGGTCGTCTCCGAGTGGAACCGCACCGAACACGAGACCACGCCCAGCACTCTGCTCACCGCCTTCGAGGCTGCTGCGGCCGCTCGTCCCGACGCCACGGCTCTGGTGTACGAGGGCGACGTCTTGACTTACGGAGAACTGTCGGCGCGGGTGAACGGCCTCGCTCGCCATCTGATCGACATGGGCGTCGGCCCGGAGACTCTCGTCGGATTGTCCATTCGACGCTCGTTCGATCTCGTCGTCGGTATGTACGCCATCGTGGCGGCCGGCGGAGCGTGGGTACCGATCGACCCGGATCATCCTGCCGAACGCACGGCCTACATTCTCGACTCCGCGCAGCCTCGGTGCGTACTGATCTCGTCGCGTGACGACGTGTCGCTGCCCGAGGGCACCGATACGGTCGCCGTCGATCTGGTCGACCTGTCCGGCCGGTCGTCCGATCCGGTCAGTGACGCGGAACGGATTGCGCCGCTTCGTGTTTCGAACACCGCGTACGTCATCTACACCTCCGGCTCCACCGGTCGCCCGAAGGGCGTCGCCGTGGAGCACGCCGCCATCCACAATCAGATGGAGTGGATGCTGGCGGAGTATCCGATGGATACCACCGATGTCTATCTGCAGAAGACGGCGACGACGTTCGACGTCTCGCTGTGGGGGTTCTTCTTGCCGCTGCGAGTGGGTGCGACGATGGTGCTCGCCACCCCGGACGGGCACCGCGACTCGGTCTACGTGGCGAACAGGATCGCCGAACATCGCGTCACGGTCACCGACTTCGTGCCCTCGATGCTGACCGTGTTCGTCGCCAACGCGCCGGCCAACACCTGTGCTTCGCTGCGTCACGTCTTCGTCATCGGCGAGGCGCTTCCGGTCGAGACGGCGGCAGCATTCCGATCCGTCGGCGCCGCAGGACTGCACAACCTCTACGGTCCCACCGAGGCGGCGGTCTCGGTCACGTATCACGAGAGCAGCCCACAGGACACGCGAACCGTACCGATCGGTGTGCCCGAGTGGAACACCAGGGCCTTCGTACTGGACAGCCGGCTGCGACCCACTCCGGTGGGAGAAGCGGGCGAGCTCTACCTCGCGGGCGTCCAGCTGGCGCGAGGCTACGTGGGTCGCCCCGACCTGAGCTCGGATCGGTTCGTGGCCAACCCCTTCGGCGACGCCGGAGAGCGGATGTACCGCACCGGCGACCTCGTTCGGTGGCGCAGCGACGGAGTGCTGGACTACATCGGACGCACCGACTTCCAGGTGAAGTTCCGTGGCCAGCGCATCGAACTGGGCGAGATCGAAACCGTGCTGCTCGCACACGAATCCATCTCGCAGGCAGTGACATTGGTCGTGCAGACGGTCACCGGCGACCAACTCGTCGCCTACGTCGTCGCCGGGCCGGGAAAGTCCATCGACTCCGCCGAGGCCATCGAATTCGCCGGGCATGCGCTGCCGTCCTACATGGTTCCCGCAGCAGTGGTCGTGCTCGATGCGCTGCCGCTCAACACCAGCGGAAAGCTCGACCGAAAAGCATTGCCGGAGCCGGTGTTCACCAGTGCCAAGAAGTACCGAGCACCGCAGAGTCGCGCGGAATACGTCGTCGCCGGAATCTACGAGGACCTGCTCGGCGCGTCCAAGGTCGGTCTGGACGAGGACTTCTTCGAGCTCGGCGGCAACTCGCTGATCGCCACGCAATTGGTGACGCGGGTCGGTGGCGCACTCGGAGTACGCCTGGGAGTGCGCGAGCTGTTCGAGGCACCCACCGTCGGCGCACTGGCCGCCCGGGCCGAGTCGTCCGCCGGTCGCGGATCCGACACCCCGATCCTCGAATCCCGGGAACGCCCCGAGCGCATCCCACTCTCGCCTGCACAGCAACGCATGTGGTTCCTCAACCGTTTCGATCCGGCCACTGCGGTGTACAACCTGCCGTTCTCGGTCCATCTGAGCGGCCCACTCGACGTGAGTGCCCTGTCGGCTGCCTTCGCGGACGTCGTGGAACGGCACGAGACGCTGCGCACCGTGTACCCGGAGGTGGACGGATCGCCCGAGCAGGTCGTGCTCAACGCGGCCAGGACACCGGCCACGATCACCCCGATCCGCATCGAACGACACGAGCTCGGTGGCCGACTGCACGAGTTGGTGGCCAAGGGCTTCGACGTCACGATCGACACGCCGTTCCGAATCGCGTTGTTCGAGATGTCGCCCACCGAGTACGAACTGGCGATGGTCCTGCATCACATCGCTGCCGACGGAGCGTCCTTCGGACCGTTGGCGCGCGACGTCCTGCTGGCCTACTCGAGTCGGATACAGGGCCGCGCTCCCGAGTGGACGCCGCTCGAGATCCAGTACGCCGACTACGCGCTCTGGCAACGTGCGGTACTCGGTCCCGAAACCGATCCGCACTCCCTTGCTGCACGCGAAATCGCCTACTGGAGTGCCACTCTCGAGGATCTACCCGATCAGCTGGCGTTGCCGTCGAGTAGGCCACGCCCGGCCGTGTCGTCCAATGCAGGCAGCAAGCTGCGCATCGAGATTCCGGCCCGGCTGCACGTCGCTCTGGCCGATCTCGCGCGCGCGAACAACTCGTCGCTGTTCATGGTGATGCAGTCGGCGTACGCGCTGTTGCTGGCTCGATTGAGCGGCACCACCGACATTGCCATCGGCGCGCCGGTGGCCGGTCGCGGAGAGCCGGCACTCGACGACCTCGTCGGAATGTTCGTCAACACGTTGGTACTTCGTACCGACGTCGATCCGGCACTGTCGTTCGAGCAACTGCTCGCCCGCGTCCGCGACACGGATCTGTCGGCATTCGCGCATGCCGACGTTCCGTTCGAGCGCCTGGTCGAGGTTCTCAATCCGGTCCGCTCGACATCACGGCACCCGTTGTTCCAGGTGGCGCTCTCCCTGGAATCGGCCATGTCTCGTGAACTCACCGTCGGTGGGCTACGTGCTGTGGCCGCCGAATTCGACGTCCCGATAGCGAAATTCGACCTCCAGCTGTGGCTCACCGAACATCAGGTCGACGGAACCGCCGCAGGTATCGACGCGGTGTTCGAGTACGCAACCGACCTGTTCGACGCCGATCTGGTCGACAGTTTCGCGCGACGCTTCCTGGGAATTCTGGACGCAGTCACCACCGACGCGTCGGTCCCGGTCGGCGACGTCGACATCGTGGACGCCGCCGAGTACGAGTCCGTCGTGTCCACCTGGAACGTGTCCGGGCCGGACGTCTCTCGCGACGTGACCCTGATCGACCTGCTCGACGCCGCGGCCTCGGCACGGTCGGACGGAGTGGCCGTGCGCTTCGGCGACACGTCGCTGACGTACGCGGAGTTCGATGCCCGCACCAACAGCCTTGCCCGCGTGCTGATCTCGCACGGCGTCGGCCCCGAGAGCCTCGTCGCGGTCGCCCTGCCCAGGTCGGCGGAACTCGTCGTCGCGCTGGTCGCGGTGGTGAAAGCCGGTGGCGGTTACCTCCCCGTCGATCCGAGCTACCCGCTGGACCGCGTCGAGTACATGCTCGACGACGCGCGTCCGACATCGATTCTCTTCTCGGGAACAGATCCGATCGAGCTGCCCGCGGACGTCGAAACTCGCATCGGCGCAACGTTCGTCGACATCGACACGGTCGATCTGTCGTCGATGTCGGACGCTCCGGTGACCGACACCGATCGCATTCGCCCGCTCCGACCCACCAACGTCGCGTACGTCATCTACACCTCCGGTTCGACCGGTCGTCCCAAGGGTGTCCTGGTGCCGCACCGCAACGTGGTTCGGCTGCTCGCGAACACCGATGCGGTCTACGGCTTCGGAGCCGACGACGTGTGGACGATGTTCCATTCCTATGCGTTCGACTTCTCGGTGTGGGAACTGTGGGGTCCGTTGCTCTACGGCGGAACTCTGGTGGTCGTCGACTACTTCACCTCGCGTTCGCCCGAGGCATTCCACCAGCTGCTCGTGGACGAACGAGTGACGGTGCTCAACCAGACTCCGTCGGCGTTCTACCAACTGTCCGAGGCCGACCGCACGGCGGCCTCGACCGGCGGTGAGCTGTCATTGCGCTACGTGATCTTCGGCGGCGAGGCCCTCGAACAGCGTCGATTGAGCGGCTGGTTCGAGCGGCACGGCGATCGTGCGCCGCAGCTGATCAACATGTACGGCATCACCGAGACTACGGTGCACGTGTCGTATCAGGCGTTGGGCTCCGCGTCCGTCGCAACGACCGCATCGGTGGTCGGCAAGCCCATCGCAGGGTTGCGCGTCTACGTTCTCGATACCCGGCTCCATCCGGTCCCGGTCGGCGTCCCCGGCGAGATGTACGTTGCCGGTGGACAATTGGCGCGCGGGTACCTGGGCCGCTCACCGCTCACCGCGGTGCGGTTCGTGGCCGATCCGTTCGCCGCCGGCTCCGATGCCGGGTCGATGCTGTACCGCACCGGCGATCTGGCGCAGTGGAACGCGTCAGGCGAGCTCGAGTATCTGGGCCGCTCCGACGATCAGGTCAAGGTTCGCGGCTTCCGAATCGAGTTGGGTGAGGTCGAGGCCGCGGTCACCGCGCACCCCGCCGTCACCCAGGCCGCCGTCGTCGTCCGTGAGGATTCGCCCGGGGCAGCCCGATTGGTGGCCTACGTGGTCTCGGCGTTGGCGAACGGTCGGCCGACCCTGGACCTCGAGGATCTGCGAACCGGTATCGCCGAACTGTTGCCGGAGTACATGGTCCCGTCGGCGTTCGTTGCGCTGGAGACGATCCCGTTGACGGTCAACGGAAAGCTGGACCGGCGCGCACTGCCTGCGCCGGTGTTCGAGGTGCGAGATTTCCGCGCGCCGACGACACCGATCGAAGAGATAGTCGCCGACGTCTTCGCGGAGGTCCTCGGCGTCGAGCGGGTGGGACTGGACGACGACTTCTTCGAGCTCGGTGGCAACTCGCTGATCGCGACCCAGGTGGTCTCGCGGCTCGGAGTCGCTCTCGACGCCACCGTGCCGGTGCGCATGCTGTTCGAGGCGTCGACGGTCGCTCTGCTCGCGGTGCGCGTCGAACAGGCCGCGGGGGAGGGTGGACGGACTGCATTGGTTGCGACCGTCCGGCCGGAGCGCATCCCGTTGTCGCTTGCACAGCAACGCATGTGGTTCCTCAACCGGTTCGACGTCGACTCCGCCGCGTACAACATTCCGTTCGCGCTGAAGCTGACCGGTGACCTGGATGTCGCCGCACTGCAGGTCGCCATCATGGATGTCATCGACCGGCACGAGTCTCTGCGCACCGTCTATCCCGACACCGCGCACGGACCGCAGCAGTCCATTCTCGACGCCGCGCAAACGGTGCCGAACCTGATGCCGATTCCGACCTCGGCAGCGGACATTCAGCGGCAGGTCTTCGCGCTCGCGTCGACAACGTTCGACGTGACCGTCAACGTGCCGATCCAGGCCCGACTGTTCGAGATCGGTCCACGCGAACACGTGATCGCCATGGTGGTCCACCACATCTCGGCCGACGGCTGGTCGATGGGACCGCTGGCCCGAGACATCATGATCGCCTACGCCTCGCGCACCGCGTGGGAGAACCCGGCCTGGATGCCGTTGGAAGTGCAGTACGCCGACTACAGCCTGTGGCAACGTTCGGTTCTGGGCTCCGAGGACGATCCGCAATCGCTGATCTCCGGTCAGGTGAACTACTGGGCCGACATCCTCGCCGGCCTACCCGACCAGCTCGATCTGCCGACCGATCGGCCGCGCCCCAGCCGCCAGTCCTACCAAGGCGCCTCCATCGGATTCGACGTGCCCGCTGATGTGCACCAGGGACTGTCCGCCCTGGCACACACCCACAACGCATCGCTGTTCATGGTCGTCCACGCCGCACTGGCCGTGCTTCTGGCCCGTCTGTCCGGGACCGAGGACATCGCCATCGGTACCCCGGTCGCCGGCCGCGGTGACGCAGCGCTCGACGACGTGGTCGGCATGTTCGTCAACACGCTCGTCCTGCGCACCGACATCGACTCCGGGCGCACGTTCTCCGAGCAGATCGGCCGCGCGCGCGAGGTAGCGCTCGGAGCCTTCGGACACGCCGATCTACCGTTCGAGCGTCTGGTCGAGGTCCTGAACCCGTCTCGGTCGCAGGCTCGACACCCGCTGTTCCAAGTGATGCTCTCGTTCGAGAACCTCACCCGTACACACGTAGATCTGCCGGGGCTGTCGGTGGACAGCGTCGCCCTCGACGCCGAGGTCGCCAAGTTCGACCTGCAGCTCACCGTGACCGAGTCCATCGGACTGGACGGCCGCGGACAGGGCATGGCCGCCGAACTAACTTACGCGACAGACCTTTTCGATGCCGAGACCGTACGCGGATTCGCCGACCGATTCGTGCGGATGCTCACGGCCGTGGTGTCCGATTCGTCGGTGGCCGTCGGCGACATCGATCTGCTCGACGACGGCGAGCACGATCGTGTGGTGGCCGGGTGGAACGACACCGAACACGAGGTCCCCTCCGGCGTCACGCTGGTGGACCTGTTCGACCGACAGGTTGCCCTGACCCCGGACGCAACTGCGTTGGTCTTCGAGGGCGAGCAGCTGACGTACGCCGAGTTCGACGCGCGAGTCAACCGTCTTGCGCGGCATCTGGTGTCGCTGGGCGTCGGGCCCGACACGTTGGTCGGCCTCGCGATCGCCCGCAGCCTCGACCTGTTCGTCGGCATGTATGCGATCGTCAAGGCCGGGGCCGGATACGTGCCGATCGACCCGACCCAACCGGCGGATCGCAACGACTACATCGTGGCCACCGCGGCACCGATCCGGGTGTTGTCCACCGTGCGCGATCACGTCGAATTCCCCGGCGTCGACACGATTGACATCGACACGCTCGATACTTCGAGCCTGTCGTCGGAACCGTTGCGCGACAACGATAGACGCGCCCCACTGCGTTCGCGGAACCTCGCGTACGTCATCTTCACGTCGGGTTCGACGGGCCGTCCCAAGGGTGTCGGGGTGTCGCACGACGCGATCGTCAACCGACTCCTATGGATGCAGGGCGAATACGCCCTGACTCCACGCGACGTGGTGCTGCAGAAGACGCCGTCCACTTTCGACGTGTCGGTGTGGGAGTTCTTCTGGGCGCTCCAGGTCGGTGCCTCGGTGGTGATCGCCGTTCCCGACGGTCACCGAGATCCCATCTACTTGCTCGATGTCATTGCACGCGAACGTGTTTCGGTGGTGCACTTCGTGCCGTCGATGATGTCGGTGTTCGTACCCGAAGTCGAGCGGCGTCGCAGCGCGGGAGCCTCGCTCCGGCTGATGTTCGCCTCCGGCGAGGCCCTGCCGCCCACCACCGCTCGCGCACTGCGGCGTGCGGTCGCCTCGGTGGAACTGCACAACTTGTACGGACCCACCGAGGCTGCCGTGGACGTGACGTATCACGCGGTCACGGATTCGGATTCCGACGTCATGCCGATCGGTGCTCCGGTCTGGAACACTGCTGTCTACGTGCTGGATTCGCGACTGCATCCGACCCCGGTCGGTGTTGCAGGTGAGCTCTATCTCGCCGGTACTCAGCTCGCGCGCGGCTATGTGGGACGCCCCGACCTGACCGCGGACAGGTTCGTCGCCCACCCGTTCGCCGATGGCGGCGCGCGGCTGTACCGCACCGGCGACGTCGTGCGCTGGAATCGCGACGGCGAGCTCGAATACGTCGGACGTTCCGACTTCCAGGTCAAGTTGCGCGGCCTGCGCATCGAACTGGGTGAGATCGAAACGGCGCTGCTCGCCCAGCGGTCGGTCTCTCAAGCCGTAGTCGTGGTCCGCCGCGACCAACTCGTCGGATACGTGGTTCCTTCGGGGGTGTCGGTCGACACCGGAGCCGTTCTGTCGGCGCTACGCGGCCGTCTGGCGGAGTACATGGTGCCGTCGACACTGATCGTGCTGCCCGAGTTCCCGCTCGGCGCCAGCGGAAAGCTCGACCGAAAGGCGTTGCCCGACCCCGCATTCGAGGTCACCGAGTACCGCGAACCGACCAACGACATCGAACGCACCGTCGCCGAGGTGTACGCCCAGGTGCTCGGCGTCGAGCGCGTGGGTCTCGACGACGACTTCTTCGAGCTGGGCGGAAACTCGCTCATCGCCACGCAACTCGTGTCCCGACTCGGCGTCGCGCTGGACACCCGGATCGCCGTTCGCGAGCTGTTCGACGCGTCCTCGGTGGCCGACCTCGCAGCCAGACTGGGCACCCTGGTCGCCACCGGCAGCAGGCCGCCGCTGGTACCGCAGCAGCGTCCGCAGCACATTCCGCTGTCGCTGGCGCAACAGCGGATGTGGTTCCTCAACAAGTTCGACGTCGAATCGGCGGCCAACAACATCCCGATCGCCGTCCGGTTGTCCGGTCTGCTCGACCGCCGAGCCATGCAGATCGCGGTCGCGGACGTCGTCGCCAGGCACGAGTCTCTGCGGACGGTGTTCCCGGAGACCGACGGCACGGCTCATCAGGTGATCGTCGACGCGCAGACGGCCACACCGGAATTGACGCCGATCGAAATTTCCGCGCATCAGGTGGCCGATGCCATGCGCGAGCTGGCGACGACAGGATTCGACCTGTCGAAGGACCTCCCGTTCCGTACTCGGTTGTTCGAGGTGAGCCCCACCGAGCACCTGCTGGTGTTCGTGGTGCACCACATCGCCGCCGATGGTTTCTCGCTCGGCCCACTCACTCGCGACGTCATGAATGCCTATGCGGCGCGGTCGATGAACCAGGAGCCGTACTGGACTCCGCTTCCGGTCGACTACGCCGACTACAGCCTGTGGCAGCGCGAGGTGCTGGGCTCCGAGGACGACCCCACGTCCGTGGTCTCGCAGCAGATCGACTACTGGACGACGACGTTGGCCGGTCTGCCGGATCAGCTCGATGTGCCCTCCGACCGTCCCAGGCCGGCGGTGGCATCGAACAGCGGTGCGCTGGTGCGTTTCTCGATCGACGGAGAACTGCATCGCGCTCTGATCGAGGCGTCCCGACGTGAGAACGCGTCGCTGTTCATGCTGGTGCACACCAGCCTTGCCGTACTGCTGTCGCGGTTGTCCGGCGAGACCGACATCGCCATCGGCACACCGGTCGCGGGCCGCGGTGAGGCCGCGCTCGACGACCTGATCGGCATGTTCGTCAACACCCTCGTGCTCCGAACGGAGATCGACACCGCGCGCAGGTTCGACCAGGTACTGGCCGATGCTCGCGAGACCGATCTGTCGGCGCTCGCGCACGTGGACGTTCCGTTCGAGCGTCTGGTGGAGATCCTCAACCCGGTACGTTCCACGGCACGTCATCCCCTCGTTCAGGTGGTGCTCGCGTTCCAGAACCTGGGTCAGAAGGATCTCGAACTACCGGGACTGTCGGTCTCGGGCGTCGACTTCGAGACCCTGGTTGCACTGTTCGACCTGCAGTTCACGTTCGTCGAATCGTTCGGGCCCAGTGGCGCGGCGCAGGGTATGACGTTCGATGTCACCTACGCCACCGACCTGTTCGACGAGTCCACGGTGGTCACCCTGGGTGAGCGTCTGATCAAGGTCCTCGAATCCGTCGCCGACAATCTCTCGACCGTCGTGGGCGACATCGAACTGCTCGACGACGTCGAGTACAAGCGCGTGCTCGACGACTGGAACGACACCGACCACGACGTCGACCGGTCGCAGACGCTGGCCTCGCTCGGGCGGTCGGTCGAATCCGACGGAACCGCACTGGTTTTCGGTGACGAGTCGGTGTCCTACGGCGAGTTCGACGCACGGGTGGCTCGTCTTGCGCGGTACCTCGTCGACCGTGGTGTCGGGCCCGAGACCACCGTGGCGATCGCTGCCCGTCGTTCGGTGGAGCTCCTCGTCGGAATTCACGCGATCGTCGCGGCGGGCGGTGCCTACGTACCGATCGACCCGGATCAGCCTGCCGAGCGAATTGCGCACATCCTGCGCACCGCGGCACCGGTGTGCGTACTGAGCACGTCACGAGACTCGGTGGATGCCGACGGGCTCGACGTGATCGACATCGACGTTCTCGACCTGTCCGGGGTCTCCGATGCACCGATCACCGACGCGGACCGAATCGGTGCACTCGCACCGACGAACACCGCATACGTCATCTTCACGTCCGGGTCGACCGGGCAGCCGAAGGGTGTGGCCGTCACACACGAGGCAATCGTCAACCGCCTGCTATGGATGCAGTCGGAGTACGAGCTCGTCGCCGACGATGTCGTGTTGCAGAAGACTCCCGTCACGTTCGACGTGTCGGTGTGGGAACTGTTCTGGCCGTTGCAGATCGGGGCGACGCTGGTCATCGCGAAGCCGGACGGGCACCGAGACCCGCAGTACCTGCTCGAGACCATCGAGGCGCACTCGGTCACGACGGCACACTTCGTGCCGTCGTTGCTAGAGGTCTTCGTCGCCGTCGTCGCAGCCGAGCAGTCCTCGTCGGCTGCGTCGCTGCGGACGCTGTTCGCCTCCGGTGAGGCGCTGCCCGCCGAGGTCGGCGAACGCGTCCGACGCGTCCTGCCGGGCGTGGCGCTGCACAACCTCTACGGACCCACCGAAGCGGCTGTCGACGTCACTTATCACGAGGTGTCGAAGGCGGACGTCGACCTGGTTCCGATCGGTGTTCCGGTGTGGAACACCAGAACCTACGTCCTCGACTCCCGACTGTCCCCGGTTGCTCCCGGGGTCGCAGGTGAGCTCTATCTCGCCGGAGTCCAACTGGCCCGCGGCTACCTCGGTCGAGTGGATCTGACGGCAGATCGATTCCTGCCGGATCCGTTCGGCGAACCGGGTTCTCGTATGTATCGCACCGGCGATCTGGTGCGCTGGCGGGAGTCCTCGTCTCACACCGGGCGTCTGGAGTATCTGGGCCGCACCGACTTCCAGGTCAAGTTGCGTGGTTTGCGCATCGAACTCGGGGAGATCGAGACCGTGCTGCGCCGGCACCCGTCGGTGGAGTCGGCCGTGGTGCTGGTTCGCCAGACGGCCGTTGCCGGAGATCAACTGGTCGCCTATGTCGTCCCGGCCGCCGGTGCGACCGTCGACGTGGCCGACCTGACGGCGTTCGCCGCCCGCTCGCTCGCCGGATACATGGTTCCGGCTGCGACCGTCGTGCTCGACGCACTTCCGCTGACCGCCAACGGCAAGCTCGACCGGCGCGCGCTCCCGGCACCGGATATCGAGCAGCGTGCCTTCCGCGCTCCGACGACCACGTCGGAAATCGTGGTGTCGCAGGTGTTCCGCGACGTGCTCGGCGTCGATGTCGTCGGAGCCGACGACGAGTTCTTCGCTCTCGGCGGTAACTCGCTCGTGGCGACCAGGGTGGCGTCGCGCATCGGTGCCGCGACGGACACCACGGTCAGTGTTCGGACCATTTTCGAGGCGTCGACGGTGTCGGCTCTGGCGGCGAAGCTGGACGAACTCTCGGGATCGGGACGAAAGATTCCGCTCGTGCGCACCGAGTTGCCGGACTTCGTTCCGCTGTCGCTCGCACAGCGCCGGATGTGGTTCCTCAACCGGTTCGACGTCGATTCGGCGACGGAAAACCTGCCCGTCGCCATCGAACTGATCGGTGACCTCGACGTCGCCGCGCTGCGCTCTGCCGTGGCCGACGTGATCGAACGGCACGAATCGCTGCGCACCGTCTACCCCGAGGTGGACGGGGTGGCGTCCCAGGTGATCGTCCCCGCAGCGCAGGTAGCTCCGGAGCTGGCACCGACGAAGGTCACCGCCGCCGACGTCACCGCCGCCCTGGCCGAATTCTTCGTGCAGGGTTTCGACGTCACGGCCGCACCCCCACTCCGCGCCATCCTGCTCGAGCTCGACTCGAACCGGCACGTGCTGGCCCTGGCCACACATCACATTGCCGCAGACGGTTTCTCGATCGGACCGATGACTCGCGACCTCATGATCGCGTACGCGGCCCGGAGTGCAGGAAACGAACCGGGTTGGGCACCGCTCGCGGTTCGCTACGCCGACTACACCCTGTGGCAGCAGACCGTGCTCGGTTCCGAGAGCGATCCCGATTCACCGGTGTCCGGCCAGATCCGACATTGGACGCGAACGCTGTCGGGACTGCCGGACGAGAGCACGTTCCCCGGCGACCGAGTGCGTCCCGATCGGTCGTCCTACCGCGGCGGCAACGTTCGGCTGACGCTCGATGCGCAGACGCATGCGCGCCTCGGTGCGGTCGCTCGCGTCAATCAGAGCTCACTGTTCATGGTGTTGCACGCTGGTCTCGCGGTGTTGCTCTCCCGGTTGTCGGGCGAAACCGACATCGCCATCGGTACTCCGGTCGCCGGTCGCGGTGAGGCGGCACTCGACGACGTCATCGGTATGTTCGTCAACACCCTCGTGCTGCGGACCGAGATCGATCCCGGTGCTGCCTTCACCGAATTGCTCGCCCGGACGCGCAACACCGATCTGTCGGCGTTCGCGCACGCGGAGGTGCCGTTCGAGCGACTCGTCGAGGTACTCGACCCACCGAGGTCGGCCGCGCGGCATCCGCTGATCCAGGTGATGCTCACCGTGCAGAACATGGAGCAGACCGAACTCGAGCTCCCGGGTCTGACCGTGCGCGGAGTCGATCTCGACGTCGAGACGGCGAAGTTCGACATCCAGTTCACGTTCACCGAGAACCAGGCGGACGGCACCTCGGCCATCGACGTGACGTTCGCCCGTGATCTCTACGACGACGACACAGCGCGCGCGTTCGGTGAGCGCCTGATCCGCGTGCTGGAGTCGGTCGGTACCGATGCCGAGCAGCCCGTCGGGGACATCCCGGTGATGGATACGGCCGAGCGCGATCACGTTCTCGCCCTTGCCCAGGACGCACCGGCGGTCGCGGATTCTGCCGACTCCATCGTCTCCCTGTTCGCGGCCAGGGTCGCGGAGAACCCGGACGCGGCCGCCGTCGTGTTCGACGGTCGCTCGCGCACGTACGGAGACATCGACACCGAGTCGACGGCACTGGCGAGAGTTCTTGTAGCACAGGGTGTCGGCCGCGAATCCGCGGTCGCAGTCGTACTGCCTCGCACGGCCGATCTCGTGGTGGCGCTGCTCGCGGTGCTCAAGGCCGGAGGTGCATACGTACCGATCGATCCGTCGTACCCGGCCGATCGCATCGAGTTCGTGCTCGCCGACTCGCGTCCCGCCGCGGTACTGACCTGGACCGGTGTCGAGGTCGCGCTACCGCCGGAACTGCCCAGGGTCGACATGGACACCCCAGCGGACGATTCCCAGTTCGCAACGGGCGTCCTTCCCGCGGTGACGGCCGCAGAAGCTGCGTACGTCATCTACACCTCGGGTTCGACCGGCACCCCCAAGGGCGTCGTCGTCCCGCACCGCAACGTCGTCCGTCTGCTGGCGAACACCCAGCGGCACTTCGATTTCGGCCCCGCCGACGTCTGGACTCTGTTCCACTCGTACGCGTTCGACTTCTCCGTGTGGGAACTGTGGGGCCCGCTCACCACGGGTGGCACCGTCGTCGTGGTCGACTACTTCACGTCGAGGTCGCCGGAAGCGCTGCGCGAGTTGTTGATTCGCGAACGGGTGACCGTGCTCAATCAGACCCCGTCTGCCTTCTATCAGTTCGACCAGGCCGACCGCACGGCATCGGGTGCTGCCGAGTACGCGCTGCGCTACGTCGTCTTCGGCGGAGAAGCGTTGGAGCTGCGTCGATTGAGCGGTTGGTTCGATCGGCACGGTGATCGGTCCCCGCAGCTGGTCAACATGTACGGCATCACCGAAACCACCGTCCACGTCTCGCATCGGGCGCTCGACGCGCAGGCGGCCGCGGAGGCATCGGGGTCACTGGTGGGTCGGGCGATCTCCGGGTTGTCGGTGTACGTGTTGGATGCGCGACTCGGCCTCGTGCCGGCGGGTGTCCCGGGAGAGATGTACGTCTCGGGCGGTCAGGTGGCACGGGGATACCTGGGTCGGCCGGACCTGACGGCGACACGATTCGTGGCAGATCCCTTCGCAGGCGACGGATCCGTGCTCTATCGCACCGGCGACGTCGCCCGGTGGTCGCCCACCGGCGAGCTCGAATTCGTCGGGCGCGCAGACGATCAGGTCAAGATCCGCGGCTTCCGCATCGAACTGGGCGAAGTCGAATCGTCGGTTCTGTCGGCTCCGGCCGTCGGACAGGCCGCGGTGATCGTGCGCGAGGACGTTCCTGGTGCCGCGCGCCTGGTCGCTTACCTGGTGCCCACAACCGGTTTCACGATCGATGTCGACGCCGTCCGTGCGTCGGTGGCCGAGCAGCTCCCCGAGTACATGGTCCCGTCGGCGTTCGTGGTGCTCGACGCAATTCCGTTGACCACCAACGGAAAGCTGGACCGACGAGCGTTGCCCGAACCGGCCGCGCGGACTCGCGAGTTCCGGCAGCCGACGACTCCGATCGAGTCGATGGTCGCCGAGGTGTTCGCCGACGTCCTCGGTCTCGACCGGGTCGGCCTCGACGACGACTTCTTCGAACTCGGTGGCAACTCGCTGGTGGCCACCCAGGTGGTGTCCCGGCTCGGTGCCTCCGCCGACACGACGGTCCCGGTCCGGGCACTGTTCGAGGCCCCGACGGTCGCGGCACTCGCGGCGAGGGTCGAGCAGGGCTCGGGCGCGCGGCCGGCGCTGGTGCCGGGGCCTCGTCCCGATCGAGTTCCACTCTCGCTCGCGCAGCAGCGGATGTGGTTCCTCAACCGGTTCGACTCGGACTCGACGGCGTACAACATCCCGTTCGCTCTGCGGCTGAGCGGCGATCTGAACGTCGGCGCGTTGCAGAGCGCGGTCACTGACGTCATCGAGCGGCACGAGACACTGCGATCGGTGTACCCGGATTCACCCGAGGGACCGCATCAGGTGGTCGTGCCGATGTCCCAGGTGCCGACGACTCTCGACGTGATCGACACCGACGCGGAATCGGTGACCGCCCGGGTGCTGGAACTGTTGGCATCGACGTTCGACGTCACCGCAGAGGTCCCGCTGAAGACCTCGCTGTTCCGAGTCTCCGCCACCGAGTTCGTACTGGCGATGGTGGTCCACCACATCAGCGCCGACGGTCTGTCGATGATGCCGTTGTCGACCGACGTCATGACGGCCTATGCCGCCCGTACCCGGCAGTCCGATCCCGCATGGGCACCGCTGCCGGTGCAGTACGCCGACTACGCGCTCTGGCAACGCGACGTCCTCGGGTCCGAGGATGACGCCGAATCGATTGCAGCGCAACAGATTCGGTACTGGTCTGCCGCTCTGTCGGAGTTGCCCGAGCAGATCGAGCTACCTCTCGACCGCCCGCGTCCGGCCAGCCAGACCTTCCGGGGTAATCGCATCGATTTCCGAATCGACGTCGACGCGCACGCCCGGCTCGCGGAACTCGCACGCGCGCACAACGCCACCGTCTTCATGGCCGTGCATGCGGCCTTCGCGGTACTGCTCTCGCGGATCTCGGGGTCCTCGGACATCGTCGTGGGTACACCCATCGCAGGTCGCGGCGAGGCCGAGATCGAGAATCTCGTCGGCATGTTCGTCAATACCCTGGTGTTGCGACTCGATGTTCCGGGCGAGGCGACCTTCGGTGATCTCCTCGACGCCGCACGTGAAACCGATCTGCAGGCGTTCGCCAACTCGGACATCCCGTTCGAGCGGCTCGTCGACGTGGTCAACCCCACGCGCTCGACGGCTCGGCACCCGCTGTTCCAGGTCGGCTTCTCGTTCCAGAACTTCGCTCGCCGCGAGTTCGAGCTCGACGGGTTGGAAATCTCGGCGCTCGACACCGAGACCGGCAACTCCCAGTTCGATCTGCATCTGATCGTGTCCGATGCCCAGCAGGGCGACGGCGCGGCAGGTGGCTTCGATGCCCTGCTGACCTACGCGACGGATCTGTTCGACGAGAGCACCGCCCGTTCACTCGTGGCCCGCTTCGAGGCCGTGCTGGCCGCCGTCGTGGCGTCGCCGTCGACACCCATCGGCGATCTCGATGTGCTGCTGGACGGCGAGCGATCTGCGATCGTCGAGGACTGGAACGACACGGTTCACGATTTCGGTGCCGTCGAAGGGACGACTCTGCCCGATCTGTTCGGTGCAGCCGCCGAACGCGACCGCGCTGCAGTCGCACTCGTCCACGACGACGGCGTGGTGACGTACGGAGAGTTCGCCGAGCGGGTCTCGCAGCTCGCGCGTCACCTGATCGGCATGGGTGTCGGGCCGGAAGTGCCTGTCGGCCTTGCCATTCGGCGCTCGGTCGATCTCCTCGTCGGCATGTATGCCATCTCGACAGCAGGCGGGGCGTACGTTCCGATCGATCCCGACCAGCCGGCCGAGCGCAACGCGTCGGTCCTCGAGACAGCCGCTCCCGCGTGCATTCTGATCTCCGGCGATGTGGGTGCCGAGATCACCGATGCTGCTCCGATCGTGGATCTGGCCCGGTTCGACGCCGATGCCTACTCGGGTGCTCCGGTGGACGCGTCCGAACGCACCGGGGTGCTCACCGCAGCCAACACCGCGTACGTCATCTTCACGTCCGGGTCGACCGGTCGGCCGAAGGGCGTTGCGGTCTCGCACGGTGCCGTCGTCAACCAGCTGAACTGGCTGCGTGCGGAGTACGCACTCGACGAGACCGACGCAGCGCTGCTCAAGACCGCAGCCACGTTCGACCTGTCGGTGTGGGAGTTCTGGTCGCAGCTGACCTCCGGCGGGCGGCTCGTCGTGGCCGAGGCCGACGGTCATCGCGACCCCGACTACCTGCTGAATCTGATTCGCACACAGTCGGTGACGACACTGCACCTGGTGCCGTCGATGCTGTCCATGCTCGGCACCGTCGCCGCGGGCCAGGTGTCGCCGAGCCTGCGGCGAGTGCTGGCGATCGGTGAGGCACTGCCTGCGGCCGCCGCACAGGAGTTCCGCAAGCGGAACGGGTCGACCGAACTGCACAACCTGTACGGGCCGACCGAGGCAGCGGTGTCGGTGACCGCGCACGCGGTGACGGACGCCGACACGACCGCGGTGCCGATCGGTGTTCCCGAGGCGAACACGACGTTGTTCGTTCTCGACTCGCGGTTGCATCCGGTGCCTGCGGGCGTCAGTGGCGAGCTCTACCTGGCGGGCGCGCAGCTGGCGCGCGGCTACTTCGGGCGCGCGGACCTGACGTCGGAGCGATTCGTCGCCAATCCATTCGACGCGAACGGTTCTCGGATGTACCGCACCGGCGACCTGGTGCGCTGGCGGATGCCCGTCGTCGACGGAACGGCCGCCCCGGCGCACCTCGAATACATCGAACGTGCCGACTTCCAGGTCAAGATTCGCGGATTCCGCATCGAGCTCGGTGAGATCGAAGCGGCCCTGCGGTCGCAGCCGGCAGTGGCAGATTCGGCCGTCGTGGTGCACAGCGGCGAGTCCATGGGTGACCAATTGGTGGCCTACGTCGTCGGCCGGGCCGGAGAGGTCGTCGATGTCGCGCACGTCGAATCCGAACTCTCGCATCTCGTTCCGTCGTACATGGTGCCTGCGGCATTCGTGGTGCTCGAAGCGCTACCGCTCAATGCCAACGGAAAGCTGGACCGAAAGGCGCTGCCCGCGCCGCACTTCGAGGCAGCCGAGTTCCGCGCACCGGTCACCCCGATCGAGGAGATCGTCGCGGCGACCGTCGCCGAACTGCTCGGGCTGGACCGCGCCGGGCTGGACGACGACTTCTTCGCCCTCGGCGGAAACTCGTTGATCGCAACCCAATTGGTCTCACGTCTGGGCCAGGCTCTCGACGCGCAGATTCCCGTGCGATCGGTGTTCGCGGCGTCCACGGTGGCGGGCCTCGCTGCACACATCGCTCCGCTCGTCGGCGGCGGTGCCCGCCGGGAACTGACGGTTCGCGAGCGTCCCGATCGACTTCCCCTGTCGATCGCCCAGGAACGGATGTGGACGATCAACCGCATCGACCCGGGCTCGTCCGCGTACAACATCCCCGTTGCGGTGCGCTTGACCGGTGCTCTCGACATCGTCTCGCTCCGCGGCGCGTTCGACGATGTACTCGGCCGCCACGAGATCCTGCGGACGGCGTACCCGGACTCGGTCGACGGCCCGGTGCAGCAGATCGGTGGCGTTGGTGATGTCGGGGTGGATCTCGAACCCGAACGGGTGGCACCGGATGCCGTGGTGTCCCGCCTGACCGACGTCCTGGGTGCGGGATTCGACGTGACGAAGACCGTCCCGGTCCGGGCTGCGCTGCTGCAGGTCGGCGACGACGAACACGTCCTCGCCGTGGTGGCTCACCACATCGCCGCCGACGGATTCTCGATGGGGCCGTTGATCCGCGATGTCATGGTCGCTTACACCGCTCGGGTGGCGGGGGAGATGCCGTCGTGGGCACCGCTGCCGGTGCAGTACGCCGATTTCGCGCTGTGGCAGCGTGACGTACTCGGCCGCGAGGACGACCCGGACAGTCCGCTGGCGAAGCAGCTGGCCTACTGGACCGCCGAGCTGGCGGGAGCGCCGGAACAACTGGCACTGCCGCTCGACCGCCCACGGCCACCTCGACCGACCATGGAAGGCGCGTCGTACGGCTTCACGTTCGGTTCCGACGTGGCGTCGGCCATCGAGAAGATCGCCCGCGAGCATGCGGCGACGACGTTCATGGTGGTGCACAGCGCGTTCGCGGTTCTGTTGGGCCGGTTGAGCAACTCGTCGGACATCAGCATCGGCACTCCGACCGCAGGACGCGGCGAGGAGCAACTGGACGACCTGGTCGGCATGTTCGTCAATACGTTGGTGCTGCGCACGCAGATCGATCCGAACGGGACGTTCCTCGACCTGGTGCGTCAGGCGAAGGACAAGGACCTCGCGGCGTTCGGCCACGCGGACGTTCCGTTCGAGCGGCTGGTCGATGCGCTCGGCCGCGCCCGGTCGAGCGCCTACACACCGCTGTTCCAGGCGATGTTGACGTTCCAGAACCATGCGACGGGCACGTTCGAGTTGCCGGGCCTGCAGGTGCAGGCGCTGCCGGCAGGCGACGATCAGGCGAAGTTCGACCTTCAGCTGACCGCCGTCGAGAACTTCGACGAGACCGGAGCGCTGCAGGACATCGAGGCGACGTTCACCTACGCGACGTCGATCTTCGACGAATCGACGATAGCGACGTTCGCCGAGCGGCTGTCGAAGATTCTGCGGACGGTCGTCTCCGATCCCGAGGTGGTGCTGCGATCCATCGACATCCTCACAGACGAGGAGAAGGCCGAGTTCGCGCCGCGCGCCAAGCCGAAGACGGTCGACGACCTACCGCAGTTGATTGCCGACGCAGCGGCGACCGCGCCCGATGCGGTGGCACTGGAGCACGAATCGACGAGTGTCGATTTCGCGGCCCTGAACGCGAAATTGACGCAGATGTCGGCGACGATGGGCGCGGCGATGAAGCCGCAGGCTCTGGTGACGGTCACGCTGTCCGCACTGATTCCGGGCATCTTGCCCGCCCTCGGTGCAGAGGGGTTGTCGACCGCTCTGGCATCGTTGATCCAACGGGCGGAGTCGGTGATCGCGTCGTCGTGACGAAAGCCGAGCTCGCCGGTTGTGCACGTGGATCGATCAGGAGGAAAAGTTAGATGGCGGTTGGACGTCGACGCGAGGCAGCATTGACGGTCGAGGACCTTCCGCGCTTGGTTCGGAGCGTTGCTGCGGTCGAACCGGACCGCGTGGCGCTCGCGCACCTCGGCACGGAGTTGACCTACGCCCGGTTGGACGAGGAGATCACCACCCTCGACACGGCCATGGGTGGGGTTCTCGGCCCGGACGCGCTGGTCCCGGTCGTGCTGTCCAACACCGTTCCCGGCCTCATCGAGGCCACCGACGGTGGTCTCGATGCCGTGGTCTCGTCGGTGGTCTCCGATGCCGCGACGGTTCTCGGTGGCGACGACTCGGCGTCGAGCCCGGCCGAACCAGAAGCGACCACCCTCTACACCCTGTTCGCCGATCAGGCCGAGCGGACCCCGGACGCGCCCTCGCTCGTGTTCGGCGACGAGACTCGGACCTACGGCGAGTTCGCAGAGTCGGTCGAACGCCTCGCCCGGGTTCTGGTCCAGCGGGGAGTCCGCCCGGATTCGACGGTGGGGCTGTCGATCCGCCGCTCGTTCGATCTGCTGGTGGGTATGTATGCCATCTCGGCAGCCGGTGGTGCCTACGTTCCGTTGGACCCCGAGCACCCGGTGGATCGACTCGCCTACGTTCTCGATACCGCGCGACCGGTTCTGGTGCTCACGACATCGGAGGACCTGCCGCAGCTGCCCGACGGCACGCAGACTCTGCTCGTCGATGCCGTCGACGTCACCGGCGTGACTGCAGGCCGCATCACCGATGCAGACCGGCTCGGCAGCCTCGGCGAGGACGACCTCGCGTACGTCATCTTCACGTCCGGCTCGACCGGGCGTCCGAAGGGCGTAGCGGTGAGCCACCGCGCGATCGTCGCCAATATCTCCTGGCGGCAGCGGGAATACACGATGACCCCGGCCGACGTCGTCGTGCAGAAGACGCCGTTCACGTTCGACGTGTCCGTCTGGGAGTTCTTCTGGCCGTTGCAGATCGGCGCGACACTGGTGATCGCCGAGCCCGACGGGCACCGCGACCCCGCCTACCTCGCCCGCATCATCACCGAGCACGGCGTGACGGTGACCCACTTCGTGCCGTCGATGCTGTCGGTCTTCGTTGCCGAACCCACCGCTGCACAGGCTGATTCGCTTCGCATGGTGTTCGCCTCCGGTGAGGCGCTGCCGGCGCGCACCGTCAACGCGTTCCACGCGATCTCCGATGCCGAGTTGCACAACCTGTACGGTCCCACCGAAGCAGCCGTCGACGTCACGTACTACCGAACCCAGCAGGTGGAGGACGGCTCGGTACCGATCGGCGCTGCCGTCGACGACACCGACCTCTACGTGCTCGACGAGGGTCTGCGGCGCTCACCCCGGGGAGTCGAGGGAGAGCTCTATCTCGCGGGCGTGCAGCTCGCTCGCGGATACCTCGGACGCACGGACCTGACGTCCGATCGATTCGTCGCCGACCCGTTCGGTGAGCCGGGGGACCGGATGTACCGCACCGGCGACCTGGTGCGACGACGCGCCGACGGCCAGATCGAGTACATCGGCCGCACCGACTTCCAGGTCAAATTGCGTGGCCTCCGCATCGAACTCGGCGAGATCGAGCAAGCCCTGCTCGCCGAGCCGCAGGTGACCCAGGCCGCGGTGCTCGTTCACGCCGACCACTCGCAGGCGCAGTTGGGCGAGCAGCTCGTCGGCTATGTCGTGAGCACCGAGCCCGATATCGATCACGACGGCCTTGCGGATGCGGTGCGCCGCCGCATGCCCGAGTACATGGTGCCGTCGGTGTTCGTCGTGCTGGACGAATTCCCTCTGAACGCCAGCGGCAAGCTGGACCGAAAGGCCCTGCCTGCACCCGATTTCGCCTCGCTCGTACGCGAGTACCGCGCCCCGGGCACCGACACCGAAACTGCTCTGGCGGCAATTTTCGAGACGGTTCTCGGTATCGACCGTATCGGCGTGGACGACGACTTCTTCGTTCTCGGCGGAAACTCGCTCAACGCCACCCGCGTGATCGCGCGAGTCAACGCGGAACTGGGCACAGCAGTGGATGTGCGGTCGTTCTTCGACGCACCGACCGTCGCCGAACTCGCCGCGGCGGTCGATGCCGCAGGCTCGACGCACGCGCGACCTCCGTTGGTGGCACAGCAGCGGCCCGAACGTGTGCCGCTGTCGCTGGCCCAGCAACGGATGTGGTTCCTCAACCGATTCGAGCCGGACTCGGCAGTCAACAACATCCCGGTCGCCATCGCGTTGAGCGGTGAACTCGATTTCGCCGCCCTGCAGGCGGCCTTGATCGACGTGTTGGACCGGCACGAGTCGCTGCGGACAGTACACCCCGATCACGACGGCATCGGCTTCCAGCAAGTACTCGAATCCGATGCGGTGGCAGTGGAATTGGAACGCGCGACGGCAACCGATGCCGACGTTCCCGCCGTGCTGCTCGAGTTCGCGCTCAGGCCCTTCGATCTGGCAGTACAGCTGCCCTTCCGGGCGGTGCTTCTCGAGACGTCCGAGACCGAGCACGTGCTCGCGTTCGTGGTGCACCACATCGCGGCCGACGGATTCTCGATGGGCCCGCTGACCCGAGACGTGGTGGCCGCATACTTGGCCCGCACCGACGGGCAGGAACCACAGTGGGCTCCGCTCGAGGTGCAGTACGCCGACTTCACGCTGTGGCAGAGGGCCGTCCTCGGTAGCGAGGACGATCCGGAATCTCTGATCTCGGCGCAGGAGAACTACTGGCGGCACCAACTCGGCGGCGCACCAGACCAATTGGAGCTACCCACCGACCGCCCCCGCCCGGCTGTCGCCACGACCAACGGCGGCACGCACACGTTCGAGATCGACGCCGAACTGGTCCGCGCGCTGGAGAAGCTCGGAAGAGACCACAACGCAACGACGTTCATGGTCGTGCACGCCGCACTGGCCGTGCTGTTGGCCAAGCTCGCGGCCGCCGACGACATCAGTGTCGGTACGCCGGTCGCCGGCCGCGGAGACGCGGCCCTCGATGACGTCGTCGGCATGTTCGTCAACACACTGGTGCTGCGCTCCGAAGTCGATCCACGGACGTCGTTCGACGATCTGCTGCGCAAGATCCGGGAAGTGGACCTCGCTGCGTTCTCCCACGCCGACGTGCCGTTCGAGCGTCTGGTGGACGTGTTGGCCCCGGCACGCTCGCAGGCCCGGCACCCGCTGTTCCAGGTGATGTTGACGTTCCAGAACCTGGATCGGACGTCGGTCGAACTCCCCGGCCTGACCATCGCGGCGGTCGACTACGAGGCAGACCTGGCGAAGTTCGATCTGCAGGTGACGTTGTGGGATTCGGCTCCGGCCGGCTCGGAGCCCGCGGGCCTGACCGTCGCCCTGACCTATGCCGCGGACCTGTTCGAGAAATCGACGATGGCCCGATTCGGAGAACGGTTCGTTCGTGTTCTTCGTGCGATCACCGCAGCGCCCGCCGCAGCCGTCGGAGAGATCGACCTCCTCGACTCGGTCGAGCGGAAGTCGGTGCTGGCGTTCGGTTCGGGGCCGGCACACGAGATCCCCGGCGGGACTACCTTGGTGGGGCAGTTCGATGCTCGCGTCGAGCAGACCCCCGACGCGCAAGCCCTGGTGTTCGAGGACGATCGGCTGACGTACGCCGAGCTCGACGCGCGCGCGAACCGCCTGGCACGGTACCTGTTGTCGGTGGGCGTCGGCACCGATTCGACGGTCGGCCTCGCGGTCGGTCGCAGTATCGAGTTGCTGGTCGGCATGTACGCGATCGTCAAGGCCGGTGCCGCCTACGTACCCATCGACCCGGGTCAGCCGTCGGAGCGCAACGAGTACATCGTGAGCACGGCGTCGCCGGTACGGGTGCTCTCGAGCACCAGAGACCACGTCGAGTTCCCGGGTGTGGAGACGGTGGACATCGACACCGTGGACGTGTCGGAATTCTCGTCGGCACCGGTGACCGATGCGGAGCGGACGGCACCGCTGCGGGCAGAGAACCTCGCATACGTCATCTTCACCTCGGGTTCGACCGGTCGGCCGAAGGGCGTCGGCGTATCGCACGCGGCGATCGTCAACCGGTTGTCGTGGATGCAGCACGAGTACCCTCTCGGTCCGCTGGACGTGGTGTTGCAGAAGACGCCGGCTACGTTCGACGTGTCGGTGTGGGAGTTCTTCTGGGCCTTCCAGGTCGGCGCATCGGTGGTCGTCGCAGTTCCCGAGGGCCATCGGGATCCGTCCTACCTGCTCGATGTCGTTGCACGCGAACATGTTTCGGTGGTCCACTTCGTGCCGTCGATGATGTCGGTGTTCACGCCGGAGGCGCTGCGTAGGCCCGACGCGGGAGCGTCGCTGCGTACGGTGTTCGCCTCGGGGGAGGCGCTTGCGCCTGCTACTGCACATTCGCTGCGCCGCGCACTCCCACAGGTGTCGGTACACAACCTGTACGGCCCGACCGAAGCTGCTGTCGACGTGACCTATCACGCGGTCTCCGACGCGGACACCGCTGTGGTGCCGATCGGCTCACCGGTGTGGAACACCGCTGTGCGCGTTCTCGATTCGTCGTTGCGGCCGGTTCCGGTCGGGGTATCGGGAGAGCTCTATCTCTCGGGTGTCCAGCTCGCCAGGGGATACGTGAGCCGACCCGATCTGACCGCGGATCGCTTCGTCGCCGATCCGTTCGCGGTCGACGGTGAGCGGATGTACCGAACCGGCGACGTGGTGCGGTGGCTGCCCGCCGGTGAACTGGAGTACGTGGGCCGGTCCGACTTCCAGGTGAAGTTGCGTGGTCTCCGTATCGAACTCGGCGAAATCGAATCGGCTCTGTTGGACCTGCCCGAGATCGCTCAGGCCGTGGTGCTCGTGCGACGGGAACAACTGGTCGCCTACGTCGTCCCCACCGACGGCCCGGTCGATGTGGACCGGGTACGCACCGCGCTACGTGGACGTCTCGCCGAGTACATGGTTCCGTCCACCGTCGTGGAATTGGCCGAGTTCCCGCTCGGCGGAAGTGGCAAGCTCGATCGAAAAGCGCTGCCCGATCCGGAATTCGAGGCAACGCCCTACCGAGCACCGTCCGATCCGGTCGAAGAGATCGTCGCGAACGTGTTCGGCGCGGTCCTCGGACTCGACCGAGTCGGTGTGGACGACGACTTCTTCGCGCTCGGCGGCAATTCGCTCGTCGCCACTCAGGTCGCGGCACGACTCGGTGCCGAACTGGGCACGACGGTGCCCGTCCGAACGATGTTCGAGGCAGGCACGGTGGCAGCCTTGGCTGCTGCGTTGGAAAGCCACGTCGGCCGCGGAGTCTCCGCGCCTCTGGTGCCGCAGGAACGCCCCGAACGAATTCCGCTCTCTCTCGCCCAGCAGCGGATGTGGTTCCTCAACCGATTCGAGCCCGAATCGGCGGTCAACAACATCCCCGTGGCGATCCGGCTCACCGGAGCACTCGACGCTGCGGCCCTGAACGCGGCGGTCGTCGACGTTCTCGACCGGCACGAAGCACTGCGCACCGTCTACCCGAGTGTGGACGGAGCGGGGCACCAGGTGATCCTGCCTGCCGAATCGGTGGCACCTGACCTGACGCCCACCACGCCGTCCGCCGACGGTGCGGTGGCCGACCTGATCGCTTTCGCCTCCGAAGGATTCGACGTCACCCAGTCGATTCCCCTGCGCGCCAAACTGTTCCAGGTCACCGACGACGAGTACGTGCTGGTCGTCGTGGTTCACCACATCAGTGCAGACGGGTGGTCCATGGGGCCGCTGACCCGCGACGTGATGACCGCTTACCTCGCTCGTGTGGCCGGCGACGCTCCGCAGTGGACGCCGCTGGCGGTTCAGTACGCCGACTTCGCGCTGTGGCAGCGCGCCGTGCTGGGCGACGACGCGGATCCGAGCAGCCTGATGGCAGCACAGGCGGACTACTGGCGTTCGGCCCTGGCGGACCTGCCCAGTGAGCTGACCCTGCCGTACGACCGGCCGCGTCCTGCGGTGCAGTCGTACTCGGGCGGGCGGTTCCAGTTCGACATCGACGCGGATCTGCGTGCCTCGCTCGACGATCTGGCCCGGTCGACCGGAACCACCCTGTTCATGGTGCTCCACGGTGCTCTCGCGCTGTTCCTGGCTCGCATGTCCACCTCGGACGACGTTGCGGTGGGTACCGCCGTCGCAGGCCGCGGCGAGCCCGTCCTGGACGACGTGATCGGCATGTTCGTCAACACCCTGGTGCTCCGCACCTCGGTCGATCGAAGCAAGGGATTCACCGACCTCCTCGGCCACGTCCGGGACGTCGATCTCGATGCATTCGCACACGCGGACATCCCCTTCGAGCGGCTCGTCGATCTGCTCGAACCCGAGCGCACGACGGCCAGGCATCCGCTGTTTCAAGTGGCGATCGCATTCGAGAACCTGCCGCCGAGCGAATTCCACCTACCCGATCTGACGGTCTCGGCGGTCGACGTCGAGGTCGACACCGCCAAGTTCGACCTGTCGCTGACGCTGCACGAGAAGTCCGACGGCACCGGTCTCGCCGCTGGTTTCCTCTACGCGCGAGACCTGTTCGACGAGAACACGATCGAGGTGTTCTCGCGACGTTTCCGCTGGCTGCTCGAAGCGATCGTGGCGACACCGAACACCCCGGTGGGCGATCTGTCCATCCTCTACGACGACGAATACGACCGGCTCACCCACGTCCACGGTGACGACGTGTTGGCCGGCGGCACTCTGGCCGAGATCTTCGCTGCCGGAGCCGCACTCGACCCGTCGGCGACCGCGATTCGCTACGAGGGCCGCTCGATCTCGTACGCCGAACTCGATGCGACGTCCTCGCAGCTCGCCCGGGTGCTCATCGAGCGCGGGGCCGGCCCCGAATCCGTTGTGGCTCTGGGATTCCAGCGCTCCTACTTCATGGTGCTCGCGGTCTGGGCAGTGGCGAAATCGGGAGCTGCACACCTACCCGTCGACCCGACGTATCCGCAGGATCGCATCGCCCACATGATCTCGGACTCCGAGGCCCTACTGGGTCTGACCACCCGGGCACACTCGGATCGGCTCGCCGGCGGACAGCAGGACCTGACCTGGCTCAGCGTCGACGACGACGAGTTCGTGGCCGAGGTCCGCACCCGCTCTGCCGAGCCGGTCACCGACGCCGCCCGCCTGCGACCCGTCACGTTCCAGAACCCCGCCTACGTCATCTACACCTCGGGCTCGACGGGCAAGCCGAAGGGCGTCGTCGTCACGCACGCCGGACTCGGCGGCGTCCTCGACGCAGCAACCGATCTCTATCACCTGAAACCGGCCTCGCGGTTCCTCCACGTCTGCTCGCCGAACTTCGATCCGTCGGTTCTGGAGTGGATGGCGGCGTTCTCCGTCGGCGCCACGTTGGTAGTGGTACCGGCATCGATTCTCGGCGGCACCGAACTGGCCGAATTGTTGAAGGCGGAGAGGGTCACTCACACGATCATCACGCCCGCGGTGCTCGGCACGATGGATCCCCACGGGATCGATTCGCTCGAGGTGCTCTCGGTGGGCGGCGACGTGACCACTCCCGAACTCCTCGCCCGGTGGGCAGGGGACCGGAAGTACTTCAATGGGTACGGACCGACCGAGACCACGATCATCTCGAGCTTCGCCCAGTTGACGCCCGGCGAACCGATCACCATCGGTCGACCGATTCACGGCATGTCCGTGCTCATCCTCGATTCCCGACTCGAACCGGTTCCGACCGGTGTCGCGGGTGACCTGTATCTGTCGGGCGGTGCGCTCGCTCGCGGCTATCTCGGTAGGCCGAGTCTGTCTTCCGAGCGCTTCGTGGCCAATCCGTACGGCATCGACGGCGCACGGATGTACCGCACCGGCGACGTCGTGCGATGGACGGACGACCTGCAGCTGCAATTCGTCGGCCGCACCGACTTCCAGGTCAAGGTGCGCGGTTTCCGTATCGAGCTCGGCGAGATCGACTCCGCGCTCACCGCTGCTCCCGAAGTCGACTTCGCCGTCACCCTCGGGCACGAACTGCCGTCGGGCGTCACCACGCTCGTGTCCTACGTGCTGCCGACGCGCGGGGCCGTCGTCGACGTCGAGGAGCTGACCGCCTTCGTCGGAAAATCGCTGCCCGCCTACATGGTTCCGTCGTCGATCATCGTTCTCGACACCATTCCGCTGACCCCGGTCGGCAAGTTGGACCGCGCCGCACTTCCCGCACCCGTGTTCGAGGCCCGTGAATTCCGAGCACCCACCACCGCGGTCGAAGAGATCGTCGCCGGAGTGTTCGCCGACGTCCTGCACATCGATCGAGTGGGACTGGACGACGACTTCTTCGCCCTGGGCGGCAATTCGTTGATCGCCACCCAGGTGGTCTCGCGACTCGGCACGGCCCTGGACACCGTCGTGCCGGTGCGCGCACTGTTCGAGAGCTCCACCGTCGCCGCACTGGTGGCGCACGTGGAGAGCGCTGTCGGTTCGGGCGGGCGAGCTGCACTCGTGGCCGGTCCGCGTCCCGAGCGCCCGCCGCTCTCGCCGGCACAGCAGCGGTACTGGTTCCTCAACCAGTTCGACACGACGTCGTCGGTGGACAACATTCCGTTCGCCGTGCGGTTGTCGGGCGAGCTCGACGTCGCTGCGCTGCAATCGGCGGTGCGCGACGTCGTCGAACGCCACGAGTCTCTTCGTACCCGTTACCCGGACTCGACACAGGGCCCGTTCCAGCAGGTGCTGCCGGCGTCCGAGGTGCCGATGGACCTCAGCGTCCGAGATGTGGCCGGTGCGAACGTCGTTGCCGCCGTGACCGAATTCTTCACGCGTGGCTTCGACGTCACCGCCGAGGTGCCGGTCGACGCGCGCGTGTTCCGCGTCGACGAGAACGAGCACGTCTTGGCCTTCGTCGTCCACCACGTGTCGGCCGACGGCGCGTCGATGGGCCCGCTGGCCGTCGACGTCATGACCGCATACACCGCGAGATCTGCAGGGGCGGCCCCGGACTGGGAGCCGCTCGAGGTGCAGTACGTCGACTTCGCGTTGTGGCAGCGAACCGTGCTCGGTACCGAATCGGATCCCGATTCGGTTGCAGCGCAGCAGGTGTCGTACTGGAAAGATGCGCTCGCCGAGCTGCCGGATCAGTTGGTACTGCCTACCGACCGCCCGCGCCCGCCTGCGCAGAGTTTCCGCGGCGATGCCGTGCGGTTCACCGTCGACGCGGGCACGCACGCCGCTCTCGCCGAGCTCGGACGCACCGAGCAGGCAACGTTGTTCATGGTGGTGCACTCGGCATTCGCGGTGTTGCTCGCACGCCTGTCCGGTTCCGAGGACATCGCCGTCGGAACGCCCATCGCCGGCCGCGGTGAGCGTGCTCTCGATTCGATGATCGGTATGTTCGTCAATACCCTGGTCTTCCGGTCGTCGGTCGAATCGTCGATGACTTTCCGCCAGTTGCTCGCTCAGGCCCGTGAGCGGGACCTGGCTGCGTTCGCGCACTCCGACGTTCCGTTCGAGCGTCTCGTCGAGGTGCTGAACCCGGTGCGTTCGACGGCACGCAACCCGCTGTTCCAGGTAGGCCTGTCCTTCCAGAACCTCGCCGAGTCGACGTTCGAGCTGCCGGGTCTGACGGTGAGTGCCGTCGAGGCGGACGCGGTGACCGCGAAAACCGATCTGCAACTGTCGATCTCGGACCGCTACGCCCCGGACGGGTCGCCTGCCGAACTGTCGGCCGAATTCAGTTACGCCACCGATCTCTTCGATCGCGCCACGGTGGAGACGTTCGCCGACCGGTTCGTGCGCCTCCTCGCCGCAGTGGCCGAGGATCCCTCGGCCGTCATCGGCGATCTCGAGCTGCTCTCACCCGAGGAACGCACCCGGATCGTGCGCACGTGGAACGACACCGATCACGATGTCGATGCGGCGCAGACACTGGTGTCGCTCTTCGACCGACAGGTGCAGGCGCAGCCCGACGCGATCGCGGTGGTCCGTGCGGGAGAATCGCTGTCGTATGCCGAGTTCGATCGTCGAATCAATCGGTTGGCTCGCGTCCTGATCGGTGCCGGCGTCGGCCCGCAGGTGACGGTCGGCCTGGCGATCAGGCGCTCGATGGATCTGCTCGTGGCGATGTACGCCGTCGCCAAGGCCGGCGGAGCGTACGTGCCCATCGACCCGGATCAACCGGCGGACCGTAACGCCTACATTCTCGAGGTAGCCGCTCCCGCCCTGGTGTTGAGCACTGCGCGTGACGATGTCCAGTTCGAGTCGGTTCCGGTTCTGCTCGTCGACACCGATCCTCGACTGCTGGGTGCAGAGGTCTCGGACGCGCCCGTCACCGACAGCGAGCGCACCTCGCCGCTGCGGCCCGAGAACACCGCGTACGTCATCTTCACGTCCGGATCCACCGGCCGACCCAAGGGTGTCGCGGTGAGTCATGCCGCCATCGTCAATCAGCTGCTGTGGCAGAGCGCCAATTACGGGCTGGGCACCACGGACCGGGTACTGCTCAAGACTGCCGCCACCTTCGATCTGTCCGTGTGGGAGTTCTGGGTCGCCACCGTCTCCGGTGGTGCGATCGTCGTGGCCGACGCCGAGGGCCACCGCGATCCCGCCTACCTCGTCGATCTGATGAACCGGGAATCGGTGACGACACTGCACACCGTGCCGTCCGTGCTCGATGCGCTGGTCACGGCGTCGGCGGGAGTCCTACCCCGGCATCTGACACGGATCCTGGCGATCGGCGAAGCGCTGCCGGTCGCGACGGCGGAGCGCGCACTGCGCAGTTCTGCTGCGCGACTGGACAATCTGTACGGGCCGACCGAGGCCGCGGTCTCGGTGACCGCGCATCGGGTGACGACCGTCGACGGCACGGCCGTCCCCATCGGCACGCCCGAGTGGAACACCCGTGTCTACGTGCTCGACTCGCGTCTGACTCCCGTTCCGGTCGGCGTCGCAGGTGAGCTCTATCTCGCGGGTACGCAACTGGCCGACGGGTACTTCGCGCGGCCGGATCTGACGGCCGAGCGTTTCGTCGCGGACCCGTTCACCCCCGGCGGCCGCCTGTACCGCACCGGCGACCTCGTGTCCTGGCGTGCCGACGGCGAACTGGAGTACGTCGGCCGCACCGACTTCCAGGTGAAGATTCGCGGTTTCCGTATCGAACTCGGCGACATCGATGCCGCTCTCGGATCGCTCGACGACATTCGTGACGTCGCTGTGATCGCTCTCGCGGACACGGGATCAGGCGCGCGGCTCGTGGCCTACCTCGTGCCCGCCGATGGGGTGACGCTGGATCAGGACGGCATCCGTCGTGCACTCGCCGAACGTCTGCCGTCGTACATGATCCCGGCGGCCTTCGTCGTGCTCGAGGCTCTTCCCCGAGGCGTCAACGGCAAGCTGGATCGACAGGCGCTTCCCGAACCGCAGTTCGAGACAGCCGAGTTCCGCGCACCGACCAACCCGGTGGAAGAGACCGTTGCGGCGGTGTTCGCCGAGGTACTCGCCGTGGAGCGCGTGGGTCTGGACGACGATTTCTTCGCACTCGGCGGTAACTCGTTGATCGCCACCCAGGTGGTCTCTCGGCTGGGGGCGGCGCTCGATACTCAGGTGCCGGTCCGCTCGATCTTCGAGTCTCCGACGGTGCAGACGCTCGCCCGCGCCATCGAGTCCGAGGTGGGTACCGGTGCGCGCCGGGCACTGACGGCTCGAACACGACCGGACTCGGTGCCGCTGTCGATGGCTCAGCAGCGCATGTGGTTCCTGAGCCAATTCGATCCGACCTCCGCCGTGAACAACATCCCGGTCGCAATTCGGTTGTCCGGCAGCATCGATGTCGATGCACTCACCAACGCCGTGCACGACGTGCTGGCGCGGCACGAAATTCTGCGCACCGTGTACCCGGAGGTCGACGGACGAGGCCATCAGGTGGTACTCGGTACCGCAGAGGCCGGCGTGACGGTTCTCGTCGACGACGTCGACGAGAGTTCGATCGAGCAGGCCCTGCGCGACTTCGTGTCCGCGGGATTCGACGTGACCCGAGCTGTTCCGGTCCGAATTCGGATTCTGCGGGTCAGCGAGACCGAACACGTACTGGCTTTCGTCGCCCATCACATCGCCGCGGACGGGTTCTCGATGGGACCCCTGACACGCGATGTCATGGTCGCCTACACCGCCCGTGCCGCAGGGGAGAGCCCGCAGTGGGCACCGCTTCCGGTGCAGTACGCGGACTTCACACTGTGGCAGCGCGAGGTTCTCGGTTCCGAGGACGACCCCGATTCGCCGTTGGCGAAGCAGCTCGCCTACTGGACGTCGGCTCTGGCCGGTGCCCCGGCGCAGCTCGATCTCGCGACCGACCGACCGCGCCCAGCGGTGGCGTCGTATCGCGGTGCGGCATACAACTTCTCGATCGACTCGACCCTGCAGTCGAACATCGCTCGGGCCGCCCGAGCCGGTAACGCCACGAACTTCATGGTGGTGCACACCGCGCTCGCGGTGCTTCTCGGCGCGATGGCGGGTACCGACGACGTGACGATCGGAACCCCGGTCGCCGGTCGCGGTGATGCGGATCTGGACGAGCTCGTCGGCATGTTCGTCAACACGCTCGCCCTGCGTACCGCGGTGAACCCCGCGGCAACGTTGCGGGAGCAACTCGCCGCAGTTCGTGAATCCGACCTGGGTGCCTTCGGACACGCCGACGTCCCGTTCGAGCGGCTCGTCGACGAGCTGGCCCCGGACCGTTCTCAGGCTCGGCACCCGATCTTCCAGGTCATGTTGACGTTCCAGAACCTGAACCGTCAGACGCTGGCCCTGCCCGGGCTGAGCGTCGAGGGAATCGATCTCGGCAGCGCGTTCGCAAAGTTCGATCTGCAGGTGACGCTGTGGGAGAACACCGACGAGCACGGCGCTGCGGCGGGCATCGACGTGCAATTCGACTATGCCACCGATCTTTTCGACGAGTCCAGCATGGCGTCTCTCGGGCGCCGGCTCGTCCGAGTACTGCACGCGCTCACCGACGCACCGGACGGAGTCGTCGGCGACCTCGACATCCTCGAGGAGGGCGAACGTACCCGCGTCCTCGAGGACTGGAACGCGACCGCACACGAGGTGGATCCCGGCGCGACTCTGGTGTCGCTGTTCGAGGCCCGAGTTGCGGCGTCACCGGAGAACATCGCCACGAGCTTCCTCGACGATCAGGTGACGTACCGCGAATTTTCCGAGCGGGTCAACTCGCTCGCGCGTCTGCTCATCGCCGAGGGCGTCGGCCCGGAAACCGTAGTGGCCACGGCCATGCGCCGCTCGATCGACATGCTGACGGGTATCTACGCCGTGCTCGCCGCCGGTGGTGCCTACGTTCCGGTCGACCCGGATCTACCGGCCGAACGGATCGGCTACATCCTGGACACGGCGGCACCGGTGGTGCTGCTCACGACCGAGCACGACGGCACATCTCTCGTGACCGACGCCGCCAGGATCCTGGTCGACACCGTCGACACGACAGGTCTGTCCACGGCACCGGTGACCGATGCCGAGCGAACCGCACCGCTGCGGCCGGCGGACACCGCGTACGTCATCTTCACCTCCGGCTCCACCGGTCGCCCCAAAGGCGTTGCGGTCAGCCACGAGGCCATCGTCAACCGTCTGCTGTGGATGCAGGACGAGTACCGCCTCACCGAGCAGGACAAGGTGTTGCAGAAGACGCCGGTCACGTTCGACGTGTCGGTGTGGGAGCTGTTCTGGCCGTTGCAGATCGGTGCCGAACTCGTCATCGCGGTGCCCGACGGTCATCGCGATCCGGCATATCTGGTGAGCACCGTCGCCGAACGCGGCGTCACGGTCGCGCACTTCGTGCCGTCGTTGCTGGCCGTGTTCGCAGCCGCGGACGGTGTCTCGAACTGCACCGGTCTGCGTGCGGTGTTCGCGTCCGGTGAGGCACTGCCCGCATCGGTCGCGGCTGCCCTGCGCGCTGCACTGCCCGCAACCGAGCTGCACAACCTCTACGGCCCGACCGAGGCTGCGGTCGACGTCACGTACCACCGCGTGCTGCCGTCGGATACCGTGTCGGTCCCCATCGGCGCACCGGTGTGGAACACCCGAGTCACCGTGCTCGATGCACGCCTGCACCCGGTCCCGGTCGGGGTACCCGGGGAGCTGTATCTCGCCGGGCGGCAACTGGCCCGCGGATACCTCGGCCGCCCGGACCTGACCGCCGACCGGTTCGTCGCCGATCCGCACGGCGCAGCCGGCTCGCGGATGTATCGCACCGGAGACCTGGTGCGCTGGAGGCGCGACGGTGAACTCGAGTACCTCGGCCGCACCGACTTCCAGGTCAAACTCCGAGGCCTCCGGATCGAACTCGGCGAGATCGAAGCCGCACTGACCGCAGACCCGTCGGTCGATCAGGCCGTGGTTCTCGTGCGCCGGACGCCGTCTGCAGGCGAACTACTGGTCGGGTACGTCGTGCCCATTGCCGGGGAGACGATCGACACCGCAGCGGTCACCGCGTCGGTTGCCACCCTGGTTCCGGAATACATGGTTCCGGCCGGGCTCATCGTGCTCGATGCCCTCCCACTCGGGCCGAACGGCAAGCTGGACCGCAGAGCGCTTCCCGAACCCGAATTCGGCAGCGATGCCGAATTCCGCACGGCGACAACCGATACCGAACGCATCATTGCCGAGGTCTTCGCAGACGTGCTCGGCCTCGACACCGTCGGGGTCGACGATTCGTTCTTCGCGCTCGGCGGCGACAGTATCGTCTCGATTCAGCTCGTTTCTCGTGCCAAGGCCAGGGGAATTCAGTTCGGTCCGCGAGATGTGTTCGAGCGCAAGACCGTCGCCGGTCTCGCCGAGGTCGCCGTGACCGTCGGTGAGGGCAGTGACGCGGTCGTGCTCGAGGAACTCGACGGCGGCGGCGTCGGTTGGATGCCGCTACCCCCGTTCGGTGTCGCGATGATCGAGCGCGGCGGCGGGTGGTCCCGCTTCCATCAGGCCGTCACGCTGGAGCTGCCGCTCGGTATCGACCGAGCCGGGATTCTCGCCACGGTGACCGCAGTGGTCGATCGACACGACGTGCTGCGGTCGACCCTGGTGCACGACGACCGCGGCTGGGGTCTCGATGTTGCCGGCATCGGTGCCGTCGACGTGGATGCTTTGCTCGATCGGGCCGATACCGATTCGGCCGCAACAGTATTCGACGATGCAGTCGGAACGCTCGACCCCACGGCCGGGCGCATGCTTGCCCTCGTCTGGGTCGATCGAGGACCCGACGAAGCGGGCACCCTGACCGTCGCGGCGCATCACCTCGTGATCGACGGAGTGTCGTGGCGAATTCTGGTCCCCGACTTCGTGTCCGCCTGGGCTCAGTTGTCCGGGGGAGTGGACCCGAGCCTGCCCGAGGTCGGAACCTCGATGCGGCGGTGGACCCATGCCCTGGTCGACGCGGCAGCGAGCGAAGCGCGGCTGGCCGAGTTGCCGCTGTGGCGTTCGATCGCCGACACCGAGGATCCCGTGTTGGGCAACCGCCCCTTCGATCCCGCCGTCGACGTCGTGGCGACGCTCGAACGGGTGAACATCGAACTGGCACCCGGCGTCACGCGCACCTTGCTGACCACCGTTCCGGAGATCTTCCGCGGTGGTGTCGGCGACGGGTTGCTGGCCGGGCTCGCTCTGGCCGTCACGAGACTGCGGTCCGAGCGCGGCGTCACCGCACCGGCAACGCTGGTGCAGCTCGAAGGCCACGGCCGCGAGGAAGCGGTGGTTCCCGGCGCTGATCTGGGGCGCACCGTCGGCTGGCTGACCAGCCTGTTCCCCGTCCGCCTCGACCTGACCGGAATCGACGTCGACGCTGCGTTCGCTGGAGGGGCGCAGCTCGGCGATGCCGTCAAGGCCGTCAAGGAACAGATGCTGGCGCTGCCCGATCGAGGCATGGGCTGGGGACTGCTCCGTTACCTGAACTCCGAGACCGCTGCGGAACTGGCGGAACTCGGGACCGGACAGATCAGCTTCAACTATCTGGGTCGGGTCGACACCGGCGAGGTCCCGGACGAGATGAAGGCGCTCGGCTGGTTGCCTGCCGCCGACAGTGAGCTCTCCGCGCCCGGTGACGCCGACATGGCCGCGAACAAGACGATCGACATCAACGCGATCGTGCTCGACACCGACGAGGGTGGGGTCCTGAGCGCGTCCTTCGCATTCCCGACCGGAGCCGTGTCCGCGGACACGGTCGAGCGCCTCGCCGGGCTGTGGTCCGATGCGTTGACGGCGCTGGCCACGTACGCCGAGGCACCCGGCTCGGGTGGCCTGACCCCGTCGGACGTGCCTCTGGTGGCGCTGTCGCAGGCCGACATCGCGTCGTTCGAGGCGCGCTACCCACAGCTGACCGACATCTGGTCGCTGGCACCGTTGCAGCAAGGGTTGCTCTTCCACGCGTTGTTCGCCGATGCGTCGATCGACGTCTACACGATGCAGGTCGTACTCGACCTGGCCGGCGAGGTGGACGCCGAACGGCTGCATCACGCTGCCCAGACGTTGCTGGACCGGTACGACAATCTGCGTACCTCGTTCACCGCGACCGCGGACGGCGAGACGGTGCAGATCGTCCATCAGGACGTCGTGTTGCCCTGGTCGACGATGGACCTCTCGCACCTCGACGAGCCGGAACGCGGCACTGCCGTCGCCGACGCTCTGGCGGCCGAGCAACGACGACACTTCGACGTCTCCACCGCACCGCTGCTGCGTTTCGTCCTGGTGCGGATCACCCCGACCACCTACAAGCTCGCGATGACCAACCATCACGTGCTCCTCGACGGCTGGTCTCTGCCGCTGGTGATGAAGGAACTGTTGTACCTGTACGCCGCTCGGGGTTCCACCTCGTCGATGCCGAGGGTTCGCTCGTACCGCTCGTACCTGGCCTGGCTGAACCAACAGGACCCGGCCGCATCTCTCGGTGCGTGGACCACCGCGCTTGCCGGAGTCGAGGAGCCGACGTTCGTCGCACCGCCGAGTGTCGGACGAGAGATCTCCGCACGCTCGGCCGAGGCGGAGCACTTCGTCGATCCCGAGACCACCGCGTCGCTCGTCGCGCTCGGTGGCAGATTGGGCGTCACCGTCAACACGCTGGTGCAAGCGGCGTACGGCCTGCTGATCGCACACATCACCGGCCGCACCGATGTCGTGTTCGGGGCCACGGTCTCCGGTCGTCCCGCTGCTCTTGCGGGCGTCGAGTCCATGATCGGGCTGTTCATCAACACCATCCCGGTGCGGGTGCGATTCGATCCCGCCGACACGGTGGAGAACTACCTGGTCCGGATTCAGGGAGAACAAGCAGACCTGCTCGACCACCATCACATGGGACTCGTCGACATCCAACGGGCGATCGGCATGGGAAATCTGTTCGACACCCTCACCATCTTCGAGTCCTACCCGGTGGACGAAGCCGAGTTGACGCAGCAGGCGGCAGCGATCGACGGAATGACCGTCGAGTCGGTGAGCTCGAACGACAACACCCACTACCCACTGACGTTGTTGGTCGTGGCCGAGGATCGAATCTCGTTCACGCTCAAGTACATCAGCGATCTGTTCGACGCTGCGTACGTCGACTCCATCCTGTCCCGGCTGGTCGGTGTTCTCGAGACCTTCGTCTCCGACACCACTGCGGCGGTCGGCGATATCGATCTGCTCGGCTCGGCAGAACGAACCCGCGTGATCGAGACCTGGAACGACACCGCACACGAGGTCGACGCAGGCATCATGTTGACCGCGCCGTTCCGGGCTCGGGTTGCGGCGAACCCGGACGCCACGGCCGTGCTCTACGAGGGCACCGCAGTGACCTACGCCGAGTTCTCGGAGCGGGTCGACCGTCTTGCCCGACACCTGATTTCGCTCGGCGTCGGCCCGCAGTCGCTCGTCGCTCTCGGCATGAGGCGAGGCATCGATCTGATGGTCGGCATGTACGCCGTCCTGGAAGCCGGCGGCGCATACGTACCCATCGATCCGGACCACCCGACCGAGCGCATCGAGTACATCCTCGACGCCGCAGTGCCCGTCGCCGTTCTCTCGACCAGCCACGATCGGACGGGACTGCCGGAACGGTTCCCGATTCTCGAACTCGACACCCTCGATCTCTCGTCCTACCCGGCAGTCGCCGTGGCAGACGCCGACCGACTGGCACCGGTACGCCCGGAGAACACCGCCTACGTCATCTTCACGTCCGGCTCGACCGGGCGGCCCAAGGGCGTCGCGGTGCCGCACCGCGCGATCGTCAACGAGATGGCGTGGATGATCGACCAGTACTCGCTCGACGAGAACGACGTCTACCTGCAGAAGACGGCGACGACGTTCGACGTGTCGCTGTGGGGCTTCTTCCTGCCACTGCAGGTCGGTGCGAGCGTCGTCCTCGCCACCCCCGACGGCCACCGCGACCCGGCGTACGTCGCGGAGCGCATCGCCCGGCACGGCGTCACCGTCACGGACTTCGTGCCGTCGATGCTCACGGTGTTCGCCGCGTACGCCACCGAGGAGCAGTGCCGGTCCCTGCGACACGTCTATGTGGTGGGTGAGGCACTGCCCCCGGAGACGGTGACGGATTTCCGTGCGATCACCTCTGCCGGGATCCACAACCTGTACGGACCCACCGAAGCCGCAGTGACGGTGACCTATTGGGAGACATCCACCGACGAGGGCGCGACCGTCCCCATCGGAGCGCCGGAATGGAACACCCAGGCCTACGTTCTGGACAGCAGGCTGCATCCGGTGGCCGCAGGGACCGCGGGTGAGCTGTATCTGGCCGGAACCCAGCTCGCCGACGGATACCTCGGCCGCGTCGACCTGACGATGGACCGCTTCGTCGCGAACCCGTTCTCGGCTGCCGGCGAGCGCATGTATCGCACCGGAGACCTCGTCCGATGGCGATCGGGGCCTGGCGCTGCAGGAGTCTTGGAGTACATCGGGCGCACCGATTTCCAGGTCAAGTTCCGTGGCCAGCGGATCGAGCTCGGTGAGATCGAGACCGCACTGTTGGCCCACCCGGACGTCAACCAGGCCACGGCCGTGGTGGCGACCACCGGTGCCGGCGACCAGCTCGTCGGATACGTGGTGCCTGCGCCGGGTAGAACGCTGGATCCGGCCGAGGTACGCACCTTCGTCGGTGGCGCGCTGCCGAAGTACATGGTGCCGGCGACGGTGATGGTGCTCGCCGAATTCCCTCTGAACACCAGCGGCAAGCTGGACCGAAAAGCATTGCCGGAGCCGGTGTTCGAGGTTCGCGAGTTCCGTGCTCCTGCAACGCCGGTCGAGGAGATCGTGGCGGAGATCTACGCCGAGCTGCTCGGCGTCCAGCGTGTCGGATCGGACGACGACTTCTTCGATCTCGGTGGTAACTCGCTGATCGCCACGCGAGTGGCGGCGCGAGTGTCGGCGGCGCTCGGGAAGAAGGTCGGTGTCCGAGACCTGTTCGAGGCCTCGACGGTCTCGGCACTCGCCGCGCGTGCCGAATCACGCATCGACGACGCGAACGATGTGCCGCTGCGCCGCCGGCCGGCCGGACAGATCGTGCCGTTGTCGCTCGCGCAACAGCGCATGTGGGTACTGAACCGACTCGACCCCGAGTCCGGGGCCTACAACATGCCGCTGGCGCTACGTCTGCGCGGCGAGCTGGATGTCGCGGCACTGCAGACCGCCGTGTCCAGCACCGTGGAACGCCACGAGGCACTGCGCACGCGCTACCCGGAAGATGCGAACGGTTCGCCGTATCAGGAGTTCGTCGACGCTGGATCGGTCGTACCCGATCTGACTCCCATCGACGCGCCCAACGACTCCGACACCGCCGAACGGATTCGCGCACTCGTCTACGAGGGCTTCGACGTCACCGTCGCGCCCCCGGTCCGGGGGGCACTGTTCCGCTTCGGTCCGGACGAGTACGTTTTCGTCATCGTGATGCACCACATCAGCGGAGACGGCGCATCGATGGCACCACTGGCACGGGACGTCATGACTGCGTACCTTGCTGCCGCGTCGGGAACCGACTACACGCCCGAACCGCTGACGGTGCAGTACGCGGACTTCGCGGTCTGGCAGCGGCAGGTGCTCGGCTCGGACAGCGACCCCACGTCGATTCTGTCGCAGCAGTTGGCCTTCTGGGCGGACGAGCTGAGCGGGATCACCCCGGTCGTGTCGTTGCCGTGGGATCGGCCGCGAGCGGCCACCGCGAACCTGCGTGGGGCCAGTGTGAGTGTCGAGCTGGACGAGTCGGTACACACCGGGCTCGCGGCGATCGCCCGCGAGAACAACGCGACCCTGTTCATGGTGTTGCACGCCGTACTCGGGGTGTTGTTGTCGCGGATGAGTGGCTCCCGCAGCTTCGCCGTCGGCACTCCCATCGCCGGCCGCGGGCACGAGGCGCTCGACGGACTGGTGGGCATGTTCGTCAACACGCTGGCGCTGCGCACGGACGTGGACCCGGACGCGACGTTCGCAGAGCTGCTGACCGCTCTACGCGAGACCGACCTGCGGGCCTTCGCCAATTCGGACGTGCCGTTCGAGCGGGTCGTCGACACCATCGCACCGGACCGGAACGCCGGGTACACCCCGCTGTTCCAGACGGTTCTGTCCGTGGAGCCCCACGGCGAGGCGCGCTTCGAGCTGCCGAACCTGGTGGTCGAACCAGTCAGCGGTTTCGAGCCGACGGCGAAATTCGACCTGCAGGTCACGGTGGAGACCCAGCACGCCGACGGGAACAGCGGCACCGGAACCCTGAACGTCGAATGGGTGTATGCCGCCGATTTGTTCGACGAGTCCACGGTCGCGTCACTGGCGGACAGATTCGCACGCATCGCCGGCGCGGTAGCGGCAACACCAGCGGTCGTCGTCGGCGATATCGACGTGCTCGACGCCGCCGAGCGGGCCGCGCTGACCGAGACCCCGCAGACCGCTGACTCCACTGCGGTGCCGGTCCGGTCGGACTCGACCTTGCCGCAGGTACTCACCTCGACGGTCGAGGCAGATCCCGACGCGCCCGCATTGTCGTCGGACGGAGTCGAGACCACCTACCGTCAGCTCGACGAGCAGTCCTCAGGGATGGCTCGGGTACTGATCGAGCGTGGCGTCCGGCCCGGAGTCGTCGTGGGCGTCAGCGTCACCGACGACGCCCAGGCCGTCGTGACGCGATGGGCGGTGGCCAAGGCAGGCGGAGCTGTGGCTCCGATCGCCCCGTCGAACTTCTCCGACGTTCTGGAGCGAACAGGCGCATCCGTCCTCGTCCTGGACGGTGACGACGCGCCGAGCTGGGCCGGGTCCGTCACGACCATCCACCTCGGGCATCCGGACGTCGTCGACGCCATTGCCGCGAGTTCTGTGCGGCCGGTGACGTATTCGGACAGAACGGACGTGCTGGGACCCGACAGCCCAGCGTTGGTCGTGGTCGACGACGGCACCGTGATCGACCACGGAACACTCGCTGCACTGGCGACGAGCGCAGTGGCGGAGTGGGCCGTGGCCTTCGATTCACGGCTGGCCGTCCCCACCCGGTTCGATTCCGCTGCAGCGGTTCTGGCCGGCGTGGTCGCCGTGACGGCAGGTGCAGCTCTGGTCACCGACCGGGCGGAGTCCGCCGAGGACGCCGCCGACATCGTGTCCGCAGAATGGGTGACCCATGCGCTCCTCGCCGCAGCAGACATCGCCGCGGTCGATCGACTGCAACCCGAGGACATCGAGGATCTCGTTGCGATCGTGTCGGTCGACGGTGACGGTGTCGAGATGAGCGGTGTCGACATTCCGGTGCATCGTCTGCCCGGGTCGATGGGAACCGCCGACCGATAGGGTGAAGCGAACTGCAACGCTCGCCGCGTCGTGGACGATGAACGGTCGGATCGGCCGACGCGTCGTCCACGACCGAGCGCGGGGCAACACTGGTGAGGAGTCATACTTCAGATGAGTTCGGATGGATCGACCGGCACACCGTCCGAGTCGGGCGGCCGAGTGGGTGGACGGTCGAGCCGCCCCAGGCCTACCCGTGCACGACCCACCCGCCAGCGACCGGCCCGTACGGTCGCGCTGCCGACTCTGCTCGCCGCGGCGGTGGAAAAGAACCCGGACGGTACCGCGGTGGAAGTCGGCACCCGGTCGCTCACCTATCGGGAGATCGACTCCCGGTCGTCCAGGCTCGCCCGGCTGCTCATCGCACGCGGGGTAGGTCCCGAGGATTTCGTGGCTCTGGCACTGACCCGTTCGATCGAATCGGTCACGGCCGTGTGGGCCGTAGCGAAGACCGGTGCTGCATTCGTGCCCATCGACCCCAACTACCCGGCCGCCCGCATCACTCACATGGTGAACGACTCCGGCGTGCGAATGGGTGTCACTGCAACACAATTCGAGGACGCGATGCCGACGTCGGTGTCGTGGATCAGCCTCGACTCGTCCGAGACCGAAGGCGCACTCCAGGGGTTCTCCGACGACCCCGTCGTAGCCGACGACCGACGGGCGCCGATTCGCCCGTCCACGCTCGCGTACGTCATCTACACCTCCGGCTCAACCGGTCTGCCGAAAGGCGTCGCCGTCTCCCACGCCGGACTGGCTCCGCTGACCTCCACTCAGGTCGAGACCTACGGGCTGGACTCCGATTCGCGCACACTGCATTTCGCGTCACCCAGCTTCGATGCGTCCGTGCTGGAGCTACTGATGGCCGTGGGTGCGGGGTCGACGATGGTCATCGTCCCGCCCGGCGTCTACGGCGGTTCCGATCTGGCCGACATGCTCCGCAGCCACCGCGTCAGCCACGCTTTCATCACCCCGGCAGCGCTGGCCTCGCTCGATCCGGCAGAGGTCCCCGACATGCGAGTGCTCGCGATCGGCGGCGAGGCCTTCACCTCGGAGCTGATGTCGAAGTGGGCACCGGGTAGACGTTTTCACAACGTATACGGCCCCACCGAAGCGTCGATGGTGTGCAACATCTCGCCGCCGTTGAACGCGGGCGAAGCCGTGCTGCTCGGGCCGTCCACCAAGGACATGGGCTACCACGTGCTCGACGACCGGTTACGGCAGGTGCCCGCCGGAGTGCCTGGGGAGCTGTATCTGACCGGTGCCGGCTTGGCGCGGGGCTACCATCGACGATTCGCGCTGACCGCGGCGCGATTCGTGGCCAATCCGTATGCAGCCGAGGGTATCTCGGATCAGAGTCGGCTGTACCGCACCGGTGACCTGGTGCGCTGGCGGGAGGTGGCGTCCGGACGGGCCATCGAATACTTGGGCCGCAACGACTTTCAGGTCCAGATCCGAGGCTTCAGAATCGAACTCGGTGAAATCGATGCCGTTCTCACAGCGCAGGACGGGGTCGACTTCGCAGTGACCCTCGGGCACCGCAGCCCTACCGGCGCAACCGTTCTCGCAGCGTACGTACTGCCGGTGGCAGGGACGGACGTCGACCTGGACCGGGTGCTGGACGAGGCCGGGCGCAGTCTGCCCGCGCACATGGTGCCCTCGGTGATCACGCGGATCGATTCGATCCCGCTGACTCCCACCGGCAAGCTGGACCGAGACGCACTGCCGGAACCGGTGTTCGAGGCCGCGGAGTTCCGGGCCCCGTCGACCCCTACCGAACACGTGGTGGCCGATATCTTCGTCGAGCTGCTCGGGGTCGAACGGGTCGGCTTGGACGACGACTTCTTCGCGCTCGGGGGCAACTCCCTGATCGCCACACAGCTTGCGGCTCGATTGGGTTCGGCTCTGGGCGTTCATGTTCCCGCGCGCTCGGTGTTCGAGTCCTCCACCGTGGAAGCCTTGGCGCAGGCCGCCGATTCGGCCGACGGTCCGGTTCGAGCTGCGCTCGACACGTCGAGGCAGCGGCCCGAGCGCATCCCGCTCTCGTCCGCACAGCAGCGAATGTGGTTCCTCAACCGCCTCGACACCGATTCCGCCCTCAACAACGTGCCGGTCGCTCTGTTGCTCCGCGGAGAACTCGATGTCGACGCGCTGCAGGCCGCCGTGGGGGACGTGGTCGGTCGACACGAATCGTTGCGCACCGTGTACCCGGAGATCGACGGTGTCGGGTACCAACAGGTGCGGGAGGAGGCCGAGACGCACGTCGGGATGGACGTGGTCCGCATCGCTCGCGACGACGCGCTCGCTGCGGTCACGCAGTTCTTCACCCGGGGATTCGACGTCACCGTCGAGATCCCGTTTCGTGTCCGGCTGTTCCACATCACGGACCCCGCCGGGGCAGCACCGGAGTACGTGCTGGCCTTCGTGGCCCACCACATATCGGCGGACGGGCTCTCGATGGCCCCGCTGTCCCGCGACGTCATGACGGCGTACCTCGCGCGGCACGGCGGATCGGCACCGCAGTGGGCGCCGCTGCCGGTCCAGTACGTCGACTACACACTCTGGCAACTCGACATGCTCGGCTCCGAATCGGATCCGAAGTCGCTGGCCCGCAAGCAGATCGACTATTGGCGTCGCACGCTCGACGGCCTCCCCGAGCAGTTGGATCTGCCCTCCGACCGGCCGCGTCCGCGGGTCGCGTCGGGGCAGGGGGCGGTGACGGCGTTCGAGATCGATGCCGCACTGCACGCCCGCGTACTCGAGTGCGCACGCGAGCACGACGCCACCGCGTTCATGGTGGTGCACGCTGCGTTGGCGGTGCTGCTGGCCACGTTGTCCGGGACGTCCGACATCGCCGTGGGAGCACCGGTGGGTGGCCGCGGCGACGCACGATTGGACGACCTGGTGGGCATGTTCGTCAACACGGTGGTCCTGCGAACGCAGATTGCCCAGGATGCCCCGTTCGGCTCTGTACTCGATGCCGTACGTACCTCCGACCTGGAGGCTTTCGACAATGTGGACGTGCCCTTCGAGCGTCTCGTCGAGGTACTCGATCCGGTGCGTTCGCAAGGGCGGCACCCGCTGGTCCAGGTGGCGTTGTTCTTCCAGAACTTCTCCCAGGGGTCGTTCGAGCTCCCCGATCTCGGCGTCGAGGCATTCGGTTCCGGGGCGGCGTCGGCGAAGTTCGATCTTCAGGTGACGCTCACCGAACTCGGGGACGGCGCAGGTCTGGCCGGCGAGCTCATGTACGCGACGGATCTGTTCGACGAATCGACGGTGGCGTCGTTCGGGCGACGGCTGGTGGCTGTTCTCGAGGCAGCGACCGCTCGTCCGAATGTTGTGGTCGGCGATATCGACGTTCTCGATTCGGCCGAGCGCGAACGAATCGTGTTGCGCGGCAACGGCGACGAGGTGGCTGTCGATTCCGGCGAGGTGTTGTTGGACGGCTTCGACCGCGTGGTGGCCGACACACCCGACGAGGTTGCGGTGGTGTTCGGTGAACGGTCGCTGACGTATCGGGAGTTCTCGGCTCGGGTCGACGGGACTGCGCAGCTGTTGCGCGAGCACGGTGCCGGCCCCGGGGTTCTGGTGGGGCTGGCGATGCGGCGGTCCGTCGAGTTGGTCGTCGGCATGTATGCGGTGCTGCGGTCGGGCGCGGCGTACGTTCCGGTGGACCCGGATCAGCCGACCGAACGTAACGACTACATTCTCGACACGGCCGCTCCGGCGGTCGTGTTGTCCACGGCACGAGACGAATTCGTCACTGCCACCACAGTTCCGGTGGTCGACATCACCGACCCACCGGAGCCGTCCGAGTCGGTGGTGTTTCCGCGTGCCTCCGGGGACGACCTGGCGTACGTGTTGTTCACGTCCGGGTCGACCGGTCGCCCGAAGGGCGTGGCGATCGAACACCGGGCCATCGTCAACCAGATGGCCTGGATGGCGCAGGAATACGCTCTCGATGCGTCGGATGTGTACCTGCAGAAGACGGCGACGACGTTCGATGTCTCGCTGTGGGGTTTCTTCCTGCCGCTGCGAACCGGCGGTCGGTTGATCGTTGCTGCCCCGGGCGCGCAGCGTGACGTCGAGGCGGTCGCCGCCGATATCGCGCGGCACGGAGTGACCGTGACGGACTTCGTGCCGTCGATGCTGACGGTGTTCGTCGAAGCGGTGTCGGCGCAGTCCATGTCGTCGTTGCGACACGTTTTCGTCATCGGTGAGGCGCTGCCCGCGGGTACCGTCGCTGCCTGTCGGGCCGTGTCGGATGCGCGGGTGCACAACTTGTACGGGCCGACCGAGGCGGCGGTGAGTGTCACCTATCGCGATGTCTCCGAGGACGGGGCGTTGTCCGGATCGGGGGCCGGTTCGGTCTCCATCGGTGTGCCCGAGTGGAACACGTCTGGTTACGTACTGGATTCGCGGTTGCATCCGGTACCGGCGGGCGTTCCGGGGGAGTTGTATTTGGCTGGTGTGCAGTTGGCGCGGGGTTACGTTGCGCGGCCGGACCTGTCGGCGGAGCGGTTCGTGGCGAACCCGTTCGGCGACGCGGGGGCGCGGATGTATCGAACCGGTGACCTGGTGCGGTGGTCGATGGATTCCGATCGGCTCGAGTACATCGGGCGCACCGATTTTCAGGTGAAGTTCCGTGGGCAGCGAATCGAGTTGGGAGAGATCGAGACTGCGCTGACGGCGCGGTCGTCGGTGAGTCAGGCCGTCGTCGTGGTGTCGCACTCGGCGGTCGGTGAGTCGTTGGCGGCGTACCTGGTTCCCACTCCCGGCACCGACATCGATGTCGAGGCGGTGCGGGCGGAGGCGGTGTCTGCGCTGCCGTCGTACATGGTTCCGTCGGCCTTCGTCGTGCTCGACGCTCTACCGCTCAACGCTGCGGGAAAGCTGGATCGTCGTGCGCTGCCTGCTCCGGAATTCGAGACCCGCGAGTTCAGGGCCCCGCAGACACCGGTGGAGGAAGCAGTTGCCGGAGTTTTCGCGGACGTTCTGGGAGTCGAACGAGTAGGACTCGACGACGACTTCTTCTCGCTCGGCGGCAACTCTCTGCTGGCCGTCAAGTTGGTCTCCGCGCTGAAGGGGGCCCTCGGTGGTCGGTCTGTTCCTCTGAACTGGTTGTTCGTGGACGCGTCCGTCGCCTCGCTTGCGGCGCGAATCACTGCTGCCACGGCATCGGGAGTCGGCGGAGCGGAAGCAAGCGGACTCGAGGTCCTCGTACCTCTACGGGTGGGTGGTTCTTCGGCCCCGCTGTTCTGTATCCACCCCATTGTGGGTCTGTCCTGGGCCTTCGGCGCTCTGGCACCGCACATCGGCGACGACCGCCCGATCTACGGATTGCAGTCGCCCGCGCTGTCCGGTGCAGAACCTGTGCCGCAGTCGATAGAGCAGTGGGCTGCGATATTCGTGGACAAGATTCGCGCCGTGCAACCGTCGGGCCCGTATCACCTGCTGGGGTGGTCCATGGGCGGACTAATCGCACATGCGATGGCCGTACAACTGCAACGCGAGGGCCACGAGGTCTCGACGCTGGCCATGATGGACTCGTTCGTTGCGGGTGGATCGGACCACCTCGTCGACAGGCCGGTATCGGCGGACGAAATTCTCGGCGGGCTGGGTGTCGGTGCGGACGACCACCTCGAGATCGGTGAACTCACGGTCGACTCCGTGGCCGAACTGTTGAAGTCGATGCCCGCACCTTTCGACTCGATTTCCCGCGAACGGGTCGCCGGGATACTCGACGGCATCGCACGATCGGCAGAGCTCATCGAAACCTATGTGCCGCAGACCTTCACGGGACGGGCGCTGCTGTTCGCATCGGTCACCGACGATCCCACGGGCCACGTGGCGGCGGCCACGTGGCACGGTGCGCTGAGCGAGGGCGTAACGGTCGTCCCGGTCCATTCGACGCATTGGCAGATGGCGTCGTCGCCGGCATCGACCGAGATCGGGCCCGTGCTGGACGCGGAATTGCGCCGGTAGGCCGTTCGGCAACGACGAAGGCCTCACGACACCGTGTCGTGAGGCCTTCGTCGTTGCGTGTGGAGAAACGCTCAGCAGGGTGCAGGCGTGGTGGTTGCGTAGTCGGGATCGAGTGCGGTCTTCACCATGTACAGGGGAGCGGGATCGGCAACGAGACCGACGTGCGACGTCGTTGCCGCGGGGCACACGTCCTGAACCCAGACGTTGTGCACCATCGCCGGGTCGCCGGACTTGAGAAAGGTGTTCGAGGGCGGCGTCGAGACGGTGTCGTTGCGCGTGGCGATGACGGTGTACTCCACCCCGGGTTCGACGTCTCCGCCCTCGTTCAAGCTCGTGAGCGTCGTCGAACCGACGAGTTGCTGGGCACCCGCCATGTTGTATGTCAGGGGGGTGAGTGCGTCGCCGGGCAGACCGAGCGAGGTGAGCAATTCGGAGAGTTGCTGCAGACCACCGAAGGTCGTGCCGTGATTGGTGGCACCCAATGTGACCAGTGTGTGAACCTTGTTGCGGGCTGGGTCCTGCGGATCGGTGCCGCCATCGAACTTCATGTACTGCCGAGTGGCGGTGCCGCCCTGCGAATGGCCGACCATGTCGACTTGCTCGGCACCGGTTGCCGCGAGTACTTCGTCGACGAAACGGCCGATCTGACGGCCTGACTCTGCGATGTCGCCGGAGCCCCAGATGGTCGTATTCGGGTCGAGCAGCAGCGGTACTCCGCCGTAGTTGGGCGCGAAGACGCAGTAGCCCTCGCTCTTCAGCTGCGGTGCCAGGATCTTCCACGTGGACGCATCCATCTTGGTCCCGTGGACGAGCACGACCGGACGGGGATGGGCTTCGCTGGGAACACAACCGAAGTCGTTGGCACCCTCGAGCGTAGGAGTGGCGGACACCGAGGTGCCGGTGGGCGACGGTGCAGCTACCGCTGTGCCCGTCCCGGTGAAGGACAGGGCACCGGCCATCGCGACAGCAATCGCCGTGGGCAATACTCTCGTGAACTTCTTCGGCATGGCCTCTATCTCGTCCGGGGCGTGGAATCCGCCGCTGTCACCTGCATCTGCGTCACCGACCGTAACAGCCGGACACGCAGACGTAACAGGCGTGCTGGTCAAGGGTGCCGGTCGGGCAGGCCGGTCGGCGAGCGCGTGTGGTGGACATCACCAACTGATGGCTCCGTATCTGATCCCTGCCCGAAGCTCGCCGACCCGGATGACGAACGCACGCAGCCAATGGCCGCGTGACATCCCGGTCAGCGACGTCGGCAACAGCGGATTGCGCAGCAACAGCGCCACCCACCAGGACACGACTCGGCGCACTTTCAGTGCCGGGCACCCCTGAGGCCGGTAGATTCCGCGCAGCTTGGCGAAGCCGAACCCGAGACGAAAGGACTGGCGCAGGAGAGGGCGTAGCTCGTCACGCAGTCGATACGCCACTACTGCCTCGGTACTGAACCCCAAGGAGTAACCCGCGAGTTGCGCACGCCAACTGAACTCGACATCCTGGCTTGCTCGGTAGCGGTTGTCCATGCCGCCGAGATTGCTGTACACCGATGCCCAGCAGGCCATACTTGCGCCGATCGCGAACGGCAGGAAGTCGGTGCGGCCCTGCTTCTCCGGTGGCGTCGTGGGAGTCCACGACAGCGCCCGGGCACTGTTCAGCGTGTCGGTTTCGACAGCCGTCCCGACCACATCGAAGGACGACGCCTGCTGCACGAGCGTGGTGAGCCACGACGTGTGCACGACATCGTCCGAGTCGCAGAACGCCAACAGGTCACCGGACGCCTCTCGGGCACCGCAGTTGCGTGCGTAGCCCGCTCCGGTCTCGCGGGAAGCATCGATCGACCTGAGCTGCAGCCGCTCCCGCAAAGGATGAGCGAGTACGTACTTGCCGAGGTCCCCGGCTCGGGTGTTGTCCGCGACGAGCACCTCGAACGGAAAACGGACATCCTGATCGGCCAGAGCCTGCAACTGTGCGTCCAAGTGCGGATCGAGGCCGCCGACGGGAATTATCACCGATACCGACGGGTGCTCAGGTCGTGCCCGGTCGACCACAACAATCCCCCCAAAGTAGAAATGGCGGCCCGGACTACGCGATCAGCCCGACGCGGATGCCTTCTTGTACCCCCGAATCGCAGGGTAGAGGAAGATCACGACCATTCCCAGAGACCACGCGAGAGTTTGGAGAATTGGAGTCATGACGGGCCCGCCGACAGCCAGCGCGCGCATCGCGGAGACCGCAACCGACATCGGTTGCGCGGCAACCACCGGCTGCAGCCAGAGCGGATACGCGAGGACGGGGACGAATCCTGCGTTGAAGAACATCAACAACGTGCAGAAGATCGATACCAACTCGACCAGTGGTGCGTCGCCGGCCACCGTGGCGAGGAACGTGACCATGACTGCGAACCCGATACCGAACACGACCGGAATCAGGAGCAGCAGGATGCCGGCCTGGATTCCCTGGGTGAATCTGAACCCCAGCGCCACACCGGCACAGATGATGACCACGGTTGTGACCAGCACTCGAACTGCTTCGGCGATCATCCTGCCCAGTAGACCGGCCGCGCGGTGAGTGGGCGTTGTCCAGAACCGCGACAACAAGCCCGACTTTCGTTCCCCCTTGAGGCCGACAGCGCTGACGATCGATCCGAACATGGCTCCGACCAGAGCGATCATCGGCACCTGGCCGTAGATCGCCGGCGATCCGGTGGCCGCGGAAATGGAGTTCCCGAGTACGACACGGAACATGACCAGCATCAACGCGGGGTACAGCAACGCTTGAATCATCGTCGACGGATCGCGCATCCATCGCATCAGAAGTCGCTTGGCCTGGATCAGGCTGTGTGTCCCGAGCGCACGAATCGACCCTTCTCGCAGGGCCATGTTGGGTTCGGGAAAGGTCAAGTTGGATACGCGTGCAGCGTTCACCGACGCTTCTGCCATCGTCATCTCGGACTCGTCATTCTGGTCTCGAGCTCGCCCAGATGGCGAGCGGGACGAAGAACAGGATCAGGCCGGTCACCCAGGCGAGGGATGGCCACAACACCTGGAAGCTGACTCCGCCCTCGGCCATGTCGCGCATGGCGAACGAGAACTGAGAAATCGGTTGATTGCGAACGAACGGTCTGATGAGTTCCGGAAAACCGCTCTCCGGAACGAATCCGCACGAGGCCATGCCGAGGATGAGCTGGGGCAGGGTCAACACCTGGCTGGTCGCTTCGGGGCTCTTCGACAGCGTTCCGATTGCATCGGCACCGATCGACAACGTGGTGCTGATCAGCATGGCCAGCGCGCAGAACAACAGGGCCTGACCGAATCCTGCGGAGAAGCGAAAGCCGATGACGTAACCGAAGCCGAGTGCGGATACGAGAGATACCAGCGAGCGGACCACGCCGCTCGAGATTCGCGACACCAGCGGAACACCACGTACGACGGGCATCGTCTTCAGACGCGAGTTGAGTCCGCTCATCGCCTCCGTCGATGCCCTCTGCGCTGCGGAGATGGCGGTGAACGCCATTGCCTGCAGCACGATGATCGGCATCAGAAATTGTGCGTAGTCGATGCCCTGCAGGCCCATCACGAACTTGAGCGGAAGATAGAAGCCGATAGTGAAGATCAGCGGAGCGATGACCGCGATCAGCAGCTCACCCTGGGTGAGCATCGTCCACAGCGCACGACCGGTCAGTGCCTGCCACTGCACGAAGCCGGACGGCCGCGTTCGTGACCGGCGTCTGGGCTGCTGCGTCGTCGACCCGGTGGTCGTCCGAGGGGCGGTGACCGCACGCGTGTTCGACACGCCTCGCGTCGTGGCCGTCACGGTGTGGGGCTCGCTTGCGAATGGCCGGTGAGGGTGAGGAAGACGTCGTCGAGCGAGGGGCGGCGCAGTGCGATGTCGGCCAGCACGATGCCGCGGGCGTCGATGCGGCGGAGGATTTCGGACAGCGTCGCAGCACCGTCGGGGGCCGGCACGGACAGGCGGTCGGATGCGGCAGTGATCTCGGCGTGCACGGCCGGAGGCACCATGTCGCCCAGCGCCTCGGCAGCTGCTCGCAGCTGACCCGGATCGAGGGGCACCACTTCGCAGTAGCTACCGCCGGTCATGGCCTTGAGTTGGTCGGACGTACCTTCGGCGATGACCGTGCCCTTGTCGATGACGATGATGTTGTCGCTCAGCACGTCTGCCTCTTCGAGGTACTGCGTCGTCAACAACACTGTGATGCCCTGTGCCTTCAACGCCTCGACCAACGACCACACCCCCTGCCGGCTGCGAGGATCGAGTCCGGTGGTCGGCTCGTCCAGAAACACGACTTCGGGACGCACGACCAGGCCGCATGCGATATCGATACGACGGCGCATGCCGCCGGAATAGCCGCGGACCGGACGCTTACCGGTGTCGGACAGGTCGAATTCGTCGAGCAGGGCCTTGGCGCGAGCCTTGGCAGCCTTTTTGTCCAGACCCATGAGGCGGCCGAACAATTCGATGTTCTCGCGCCCCGAGAGAGTGTCGTCGAGGGCGGCGTACTGGCCCGTCATCATGATCGATCGCCGCACCGCGGGAGCGTCGGCGGCAACATCGTGGCCGGCGACGAAGGCCCGGCCACTGTCGGGCGCGATCAACGTGGACAGCACTTTCACAGTCGTGGTCTTGCCCGCACCGTTGGGTCCGAGGATGCCGAGCACGGTTCCCCGCTCGGCCGAGAAGCTGATGCCGCGCAGCGCATGCACGTCGCCGAAGGACTTGTGAACGTCCTCCACGTGTACGGCTGCGTGTTGAGCTGACGACATCGGATCTCCGAGCTGTGGGATGAATGGGGCCGGGGCAGTGCCGAGGCCCGTGGAGGGCCACTACTTGATACGGGAACTGCCGGGAAATGTTACCTGTGGAGTGCAGTCGCAGATGTTCTGCCCATCAGCCCCAATCGATATCGATACTGTCCTCGACGTCGAGCTTTCGGCACAGGGAGCGCAGTCCGCTGTAGTCCTGAACCAGCGCTCGACGGCTCTTGTCGGCCTCGACGTCGGCGATCATGGCCTCGGCTCCGCGAATTCCTTCGAGTTCGAGAATGCGCGCCCAGGTCGAGAAGTCGCTGCTCGAGAACGCATCCATGCCGTCGACGAGGCCGTCGAGGAACTTCTGTCGATCGTTGGGTCCGAGCCTGTCGAAGACGATCGCCGCCATGTCGTCGGCAATGGATGCGTGGCAGTACTCGTCGCGATTGTGGAGTTTGACGGTCGCCCGATTGATCGGCTGAATGACGTCGTCGTCCTCGATCAGATCGAGATAGGACGTGATGGAGATCTCGGCCACCGTCATGAAGGCAAGCGAGCTGATCGCGGCAGACCACGGGTCGTCGGTGGTTGCCTGAGCGGTCCGCTGACGGCGGACGGTGGAACTGAACGGCAGCGATCGTTCGGACAACGCCCAACCGCGACCGCGACGGGTCGCCGCACTGGCGTTGAGATGCATCAGTGTGTGGTATTGCTCGTCCACCATGGCCTGAGTCACCGCCACCGCGAGGGTGTCGCCCATCCCGGTCTCGAACACATCCTGAGCCAGCAGCGAAAACCCCGGGTGAACGACGTGCTGCTCGACATCCATCACGTTCTTGTTGAACGCGATCCAGCCCCAGGCCCGCAGCCGATCCTGCTGTTCCGATTCGGCACCGAGGAATGTGTCGTGTTCACCGAACGGGATCAAGGCGTCGGGAAAGTCTTGCTTGGTCAGGTCGAACAAATCGTCCAACTGGGGTTCGGGCTTCTTGACGGTGGCACGCTGCGACCAGTTCTTCGCCAACCGCGCTACGACCGCGCTCTCGACGACATCGTGGGGGTCGTGCTCCGGCAAGGTCGGCTGTTCCAACATCGTGTGCCCCGCCTCCGCGTCCGGACCGGCGATCACGAATTGTCGCCGGAACCTCGAACGATACCGAACAACTCGGCACAGACGGATCGATAGCGATCGGCGGAGCCGCCGAGGGCGCTGCCCGCTCGGGTCATCAGTTCGGCGAACTCGAACTCCGAGCCGGATTCGACGGTCGCGCCGAGCAGTTCCGTTGCGCGGTGCAGCGCCGCCCTGGCGTCGGCGGCGTGTGGGTTACCTGCCTGAACGTCCCAGTACACCTCGGGCTCGCCACCGGTGATGCGCGCAAGGACGGCGAGCATCGTCGTGTGTGGGGGAGGGGCGACGGCGTCGACGTCGTCGAACGGCAGATCGAGCTCGGCCAGGGCGAGCCCGAACGCGAGAACGCTGGCGTGGGTGAGCGCTTGGGTCGCCGCAGCGAGTCGGTCGTGGCGCTCGGCGTCGAGGAGAACGGTACGGCCACCCCAGTGCTGCAGTCTGTCGACGAACGCGTCGGCCGAGGTACCGGGTCGGTGGACGACGACGGCAACGGGGCGTCCGTTCATGCCGAGGGACGGTGCGAACATCGGGTTGATGCCCAGCGTCGGGCCGAGGTGTCCGCCGCGGCCGACGTGCTGCGAGTAGCCGGACTTGACCGACAACGTCTCCACCAGCAGGGCGTCGGGGCGTACCGCGGTCAGGTCGGCCGACAGTGCCACGGACTCGGGCACAGCGAGCACGATCGTCGACGCAGTCGACAGTGCAGCTGTGACGCGGTGGTCGGGTGCGGTGATGTCGCCGACGAGCGTCGCGGCGTCGACCGATGTCGAAGCGGCTCGAGCGTCGACGACGGTGACCTGCACGCCGTCGCTGCGCAGGAGGTCGACCAATAGCCGGCCGACGGCACCGGAGCCCCCGACCACCACTACCGAGTTCTGCTGCTCCGACCTAGTCACCGTGTCCATCGGTCGAGTATGTCAACGAGAGGCTGCAGATACCCAGATCGTGATGTCGGCGTGCATCACCTCGACGCCCACGGTGTCACGGATGGCAACCGGCACGACGATCTCGCATCCGTCGGTGATGGTCGCGAAATCGGGAATGGTCTCGAGTTCTGCCACCGCGCGCAGTGACGTGGTCGCCTTCGTCAGGTACTGGACGGTCATCGACTTCGGGATCCAGCGGTGCGACGTCGGGACAGTGGCCTCGGCGAGCATCCCCATCGCGACCTCGGCGAGGTTGCATGCGGCGATCGCGTGGAACGTGCCCAGGTGGTTGCGGATGCCCAGCCATTTCGGAGCCTTGACTTCGCAGCGACCCGGTTCCAGCGCAACCACCCGCGGTAGTACGGACGCGAAATAGGGCACGCGAAGACACATGCCGATGGAGAACACGGTGGATCCGATAGTGTTGTTCGGGAGCTTCGACCAGGCACGGTACGTGGCCCCGGTGGTGGTGGCGGCTGTGTTCATTGGCTTACCTTACTGCTGAGTAAGGTCGCGCGGGGCATGCGGATCGACCCCGAGTTGATCTGTCGGGCACACTGCGGCATACTGGTCGGGTTGCCTGGACACGGGACGCGCATGCGTGCGGCCTGAACCAGGTGAGTCGATCGAAAGGTCGGCTGAGTAGAACATGAGACCAGCGCTCCACGTGAGCGCGTCCGGACCACCAGCTCGATCGGTGTGGATCTCCTCCTTCGGATGGTTGAAGCGAAAGTTTCAGCGCAGAAGAATGGGCGGAATCGCGACACGCCCGACCGCGTGGACCGGAGAACCATGACAGATGAAGAGCGGCAACGGATACAGGTCACGCCTGGTCGTCAACGTTTTTCACTGTCGTGTGTGCACGAAGGCAGTTCGAGTCGGAGGGATTCCCCCGGCTCGGGGACTGTGCAGACGAGGTGGAGCAGGCCGAACGGCCCGTTCTACGACCAAGCGGCAAGAAAAGGACACTAAGCGTGGCGGGACAAAAGATCCGCATCAGGCTCAAGGCCTACGACCATGAGGCGATCGACGCGTCAGCGCGCAAGATCGTCGAAACGGTCACCCGTACGGGTGCCCGCGTCGTCGGACCGGTGCCGTTGCCGACAGAAAAGAACGTGTACTGCGTCATCCGTTCGCCGCACAAGTACAAGGACTCGCGCGAACACTTCGAGATGCGTACTCACAAGCGGCTCATTGACATCCTCGACCCGACACCGAAGACGGTGGACGCGCTCATGCGCATCGACCTCCCGGCCAGTGTCGACGTCAACATCCAGTGAGCGCGGAGACAACGATGACTGATAACAAGAACCGGCCTGCGACAGGAATTCTGGGCACCAAGCTCGGAATGACCCAGGTCTTCGACGAGAACAACCGCGTCGTTCCGGTGACCGTGATCAAGGCAGGCCCCAACGTGGTCACCCAGATCCGCACCCAGGAACGTGACGGCTACAGCGCCGTCCAGGTCGCATTCGGTGCGATCGACCCGCGCAAGGTGAACAAGCCCACCACCGGCCAGTTCGAGAAGGCAGGTGTCACGCCGCGTCGCCACATCGTGGAGATCCGCGTTGCCGACGCCTCGCAGTTCGAGGTCGGCCAGGAGCTCACGGCTGCAGTGTTCGAGGACGGCGCATACGTCGACGTCACCGGCACCAGCAAGGGCAAGGGCTTCGCCGGAACCATGAAGCGTCACGGCTTCAAGGGACAGGGCGCGAGCCACGGTGCACAGGCTGTGCACCGTCGTCCCGGATCCATCGGTGGCTGTGCAACGCCGGGTCGCGTGTTCAAGGGAATGCGCATGTCCGGACGTATGGGTGGCGACCGAGTCACGACGCAGAACCTCTCGGTCCACAAGGTGGACAGCGAGAACGGTCTGCTGCTGATCAAGGGAGCGATCCCGGGCCGTCGCGGCAACGTCGTGATCGTCAAGTCTGCATTGAAGGGTGGTGCACGGGCATGACCAGCCTCGAGAAGAACACCGAGACCAAGCTGACGCTCGATGTCAAGGAAGCCGGCGGCAAGACCAACGGCACCGTCGATCTCCCCGCGGAGATCTTCGACGCACCGGCGAACATCGCGCTGCTGCACCAGGTCGTCATCGCACAGCTGGCAGCTGCTCGTCAGGGAACCCATTCCACGAAGACTCGTGGCGAGGTTCGCGGCGGCGGCAAGAAGCCGTACCGGCAGAAGGGCACCGGCCGCGCCCGTCAGGGCTCGACCCGCGCTCCTCAGTTCGTCGGCGGTGGCACGGTCCACGGACCGCAGCCGCGCGACTACAGCCAGCGGACCCCCAAGAAGATGAAGGCCGCCGCTCTGCGCGGAGCCCTCTCCGATCGGGCCCGCAGCGAGCGCCTGCACGTCATCACCGAATTGGTTGCCGGACAGGTTCCGTCCACCAAGGGTGCGAAGACGTTCCTCGCCGAGATCTCGGACCGCAAGAAGGTCCTGCTCGTCGTCGGCCGCGAGGACATCGCAGCCTGGAAGAGCGTTCAGAACCTGGACGGCGTGCACCCCATCGCACCCGACCAGCTCAACACGTACGACGTGCTCAACGCCGATGATGTCGTTTTCAGCGTGGAAGCGCTGAACACCTTCATCGCTGGGCCTGCAAAGAACGAGGAGGCAAGCAAGTGACCACGATCGCCGATCCCCGCGACATCTTGCTGGCACCGGTCATCTCCGAGAAGTCCTACGGACTGATCGAAGAAGGCACGTACACGTTCCTGGTGCACCCGGACTCGAACAAGACGCAGATCAAGATTGCCGTCGAGAAGATCTTCGACGTCACCGTGACCAGCGTCAACACGATGAACCGTCAGGGCAAGCGTAAGCGGACCCGGTTCGGTTACGGCAAGCGCAAGGACACCAAGCGCGCGCTCGTAACGCTCTCCGCCGACAGCAAGCCCATCGAGATCTTCGGAGGTCCGGTCGCGTAAGCGACTGGGACTCTTCGGATATAGAGGACGAGAAGACTCATGGCAATCCGTAAATACAAGCCGACAACCCCGGGCCGTCGTGGCTCCAGCGTGTCCGACTTCGCTGAGATCACGCGTTCGACCCCCGAGAAGTCGCTGATCCGCCCGCTGCACGGTCGCGGTGGACGTAACGCACACGGTCGTATCACCACCCGGCACAAGGGTGGCGGTCACAAGCGTGCGTACCGTCTCATCGATTTCCGTCGCAACGACAAGGACGGCGTGCCGGCCAAGGTCGCTCACATCGAGTACGACCCCAACCGCACCGCGAACATCGCACTGCTGCACTTCGCAGACGGCGAGAAGCGCTACATCGTCGCACCCAAGGGCATCGCCCAGGGCTCGCCGATCGAGCAGGGTGCCAATGCCGACATCAAGCCCGGCAACAACCTGCCCCTGCGCAACATCCCGACGGGTACGACCATCCACGCGGTCGAGCTCCGTCCGGGTGGTGGCGCGAAGATGGCCCGCTCCGCTGGAGCGAGCATCCAGCTCCTCGGCAAGGAAGGCCCCTACGCCACGCTGCGTATGCCGTCCGGTGAAATCCGTCGCGTCGACGTGCGCTGCCGCGCAACCGTCGGCGAGGTCGGCAACGCCGAGCAGTCGAACATCAACTGGGGCAAGGCCGGCCGCATGCGCTGGAAGGGCAAGCGCCCGACCGTTCGTGGTGTCGTGATGAACCCGGTCGACCACCCGCACGGTGGCGGCGAGGGCAAGACCTCCGGTGGACGCCACCCGGTCAGCCCGTGGGGACAGCCTGAAGGCCGTACCCGCAAGAACAAGGCGAGCGACAAGCTGATTGTCCGTCGTCGTCGTACCGGCAAGAACAAGCGCTAGGAGGGAGTTCAGAATGCCACGCAGCCTGAAGAAAGGCCCGTTCGTAGACGATCACCTCCTCGCGAAGGTTGACGTCCAGAACGACAAGGGAACCAAGCAGGTCATCAAGACCTGGTCCCGTCGATCGACAATCCTGCCCGACTTCATCGGTCACACTTTCGCCGTCCACGACGGTCGCAAGCACGTACCGGTGTTCGTGTCCGACTCCATGGTCGGCCACAAGCTCGGGGAGTTCGCACCGACCCGCACGTTCAAGGGTCACATCAAGGACGACCGGAAGGCGAAGAGGCGATGACCAACTTCACCCCCACCGCCAATCCGACTGCCAAGGCCGTAGCGAAGCACGTTCGCGTCACGCCGATGAAGGCACGTCGCGTCGTGGATCTGGTTCGTGGGCGCTCCGTCGAGGACGCGCTCAACATCCTCAAGTTCGCGCCGCAGGCAGCGAGCGAGCCGGTCGCCAAGGTGATCGCGTCCGCAGCCGCCAACGCCGAGAACAACCTGGATCTCGATCCCAGCACGCTGATCGTCGCTACTGCATTCGTCGACGAGGGCACCACCCTCAAGCGATTCCAGCCGCGTGCTCAGGGCCGGGCATTCCGGATCCGCAAGCGCACCAGCCACATCACGGTGATCGTCGAAAGCCTGCCCAAGACCGGCGGAACGTCTCGTAACCGTCGTAAGGGCCAGGCGTCCAAGGAAGGGGCTCAGTAGTGGGTCAGAAAATCAACCCGCACGGCTTCCGCTTGGGTATCACCACTGACTGGAAGTCGCGTTGGTACGCAGACAAGCAGTACTCGGAGTACGTCAAGGAAGACGTCGAGATCCGCAAGCTCCTCGCCACCGGCATGGAGCGCGCGGGTATCGCCAAGGTCGAGATCGAGCGCACTCGTGACCGTGTTCGCGTGGACATCCACACGGCGCGTCCGGGCATCGTCATCGGTCGCCGTGGTGCCGAGGCCGACCGCATCCGCGGAGCGCTCGAGAAGCTGACCGGCAAGCAGGTTCAGCTCAACATCCTCGAGGTCAAGAACGCCGAGTCCGAGGCTCAGCTCGTGGCCCAGGGTGTTGCCGAGCAGCTCAGCAACCGCGTCGCATTCCGTCGCGCGATGCGTAAGGCCATCCAGTCGGCCATGCGTCAGCCGAACGTCAAGGGCATTCGTGTTCAGTGCTCCGGCCGTCTCGGTGGCGCGGAAATGTCTCGCTCGGAGTTCTACCGCGAGGGACGCGTTCCCCTGCACACGCTCCGTGCCGACATCGACTACGGGCTGTACGAGGCCAAGACCACCTTCGGCCGCATCGGCGTCAAGGTCTGGATCTACAAGGGCGACATCGTCGGCGGACGGCGTGAACTCGCTGCCGCTGCGGCTCCGGCCGCCGGTGCAGACCGTCCCCGTCGTGAGCGTCCCACTCGTCCGCGTCGCAGCGGTGCCTCGGGCACCACGGCGACCAGCACCGAGGCCGGCCGCGCGGCATCCGCAACCGAGGCTCCGGCCTCGACCGAGCCCACTCAGGAGGGCTGACGCATGTTGATCCCCCGCCGGGTCAAGCACCGCAAGCAGCACCACCCGAAGCGTTCGGGTGCCGCCAAGGGCGGAACTCAGGTGACATTCGGTGACTACGGCATTCAGGCTCTCGAGCCCGCCTACATCACCAACCGTCAGATCGAGTCCGCTCGTATCGCGATCACTCGCCACATCAAGCGTGGCGGCAAGGTCTGGATCAACATCTTCCCGGACCGCCCGCTCACGAAGAAGCCTGCCGAGACCCGCATGGGTTCCGGTAAGGGTTCGCCCGAGTGGTGGATCGCGAACGTCAAGCCGGGTCGCGTGCTCTTCGAGCTGTCGTACCCCGACGAGACCATCGCGCGTGAGGCACTGACTCGCGCCATCCACAAGCTGCCCATCAAGGCACGCATCATCACCAGGGAGGAGCAGTTCTGATGGCTACCGGAACCCCAGCCGCAGAGCTCCGCGAGCTCACCGGTGAAGAGCTGGTCACCAAGCTGCGTGAGTCGAAGGAAGAGCTGTTCAACCTTCGTTTCCAGATGGCTACCGGCCAGTTGGACAACAACCGTCGACTGCGCGTGGTGCGCCACGAGATCGCGCGTATCTACACGGTGCTCCGCGAACGTGAGCTCGGCTTGGCCTCTGGTCCTTCCGAGGACACAGCAGGTGACGCAGCATGAGCGAGGAAAACACTGTGACTGAAGAGCGCAACAACCGTAAGGTCCGGATCGGCTACGTCGTATCCGACAAGATGGAAAAGACGATCGTGGTCGAGCTCGAGGACAGGGTCAAGCACCCCCTCTACAGCAAGATCATCCGTCGTACCACCAAGGTCAAGGCACATGACGAGAAGGGCGACGCCGGCGTAGGCGATCGCGTTCAGCTCATGGAGACCCGTCCGCTGTCCGCCACGAAGCACTGGCGACTGGTCGAGGTTCTCGAAAAGGCCAAGTAGAACCTGCACGAAAATGCCCGCCCCCATTCTGGGGGCGGGCATTTGTGCGTTCTGGTCGCGGGCTCATCGGCCCAGCAAGCCGCCCAGCGCCCCGCCGACCCCGGCCTGCTCACCGCCGCCGGTACCGCCGACCAGTCCACCTGGAGGCTGTTCCGACGGCTGCACCACCACGAACCCCTGGCCGGCGAATTCCAGCGTGAACCTCTCTCCGGTCGATCGGCCGATCAACGTGCCGAGCCCGAACGAGTCGTTCTTCTTCACCCTCGTCTGCAGGGAAGACGACCACGCAACAGCGGCCTGCGGGTCGGCGAACGTCGGCTGGTCGACCTTCAGCACGACCGGCACTCCGTCGGTGGTGATGGCGATTCGGCCCCGACCGGTGAACACGCAGTTGAAGAACCCCGCGTTTCCACCCGCAGCGGCACCCTGGACACGCTTGATGTCGTAGCTCAGCGAGGACTCGAACGCGAGGACGTTGGCCCCGTTGATGGTGAGCCCGTCCGTACCGTCGAGATCGATCAGATGAACGTCCTGTGCGGCGTTGGCAAGAAACAAGTCACCCTGGCCCGTCACCTTCATCAGCGGGACGCCTTCGCCGGACAGGGCTTGCTTGAGGGCTCGACCTATACCCCCGGAGCCCTTGGCCTCGAACTGCAGATTGCCCTGGTACGCGACCATCGAGCCGGCCCGAGCCATGATCTCGCCGTTCATGCCGACCCGGCACATCTTGCTGCCCTGTTTCTGAATCCCCGAACCGGGAACTTCGGCGTGGGCGGGAGCGAACAGTTCACTTCTCATGGCCAGGTCTCCTCGATGGACAGGTGAATTCACGATCGCGTCGCTTCGGTGCGAGGGCGGTACCGTCGGTGCCTCGGATGTGGGCGGATCGTCGTCCTCGACGCTGATGCCGAATGCGGTGGCCAGGCCCGCCAACCCGTCGGCGTACCCCTGGCCCACCGCTCGGATCTTCCATTGCTGGTTGCGGCGATAGAACTCCAGGATGACGAGAGCGCTCTCGTCGCCGAGCGCGTCGGCGGTGAATCCCACCATCGCACCGCCCGACGCATCGGAGACTGTCACCGATGTCGGGCCGGCGGCAGCGAACGTTGCCGGACCGCTTCCGTCCAGCGATGCCGCGATGGCGACGGTCTCGATATCGGGTGGAATTGCCGAGGGATCGATCAGGACGAGGTGGCCGGACGGCCCGCGCTGGTACTCGAGGCCCGCGCCCTCGGGCTGGTTGTAGAACACCAGATCCGCGTCCGAACGCACTCGTCCGTCCGGCCCCAACAGCAGCGCGGACACGTCGACCGACGTCGAGGCGGCAAGTGTCACCGTCAGCCGGCCGGTCGGAGCGGGGCAGTTCTCCCCGCGAGCGAGGTTTTTCATCGGATCCAGTGTGCCAGTGTCGACCACGTGCTGTCAGGAACGCGCGAGTTCGATGACTTCTTCCTCGGTCGGCGGGCTCTTCGGATGGTAGGACAGGCAGAGGGGAGTGGCGGTTCGCCGGAACTCTGCGCCCTCGACGGCAGCGTAGAACTGCCCCGCGGGCAGACGGCCGACGTCTGGTACCGAGCCGCCTTTGACGCGGGCCATCTCCTTGGCTGCCTCGACCTGGGACGGGCTGTTGAGCAGTCCGTAGAACTGCGTCGACGCGTTTCCGGCGATGCGGTTGTGCAACCCCTTCGGTGCCTGTGTGGCAAACACGAGACCGAGACCGTACTTACGCGCCTGCGACGCCAGCGCAAGTGTGCTGTGTGTCGCTGCGGTCGTCCGATCGGAGGGGGCGAAGTTCTGCGCCTCGTCCATGACGAACAGTCCGCCGAGCGGCCGGTCACCTGCCGGGTTCTTCTTGATCCAGGAGAACAGGCCCATCTGCAGCTGATTGACGAAGCTCTGCTTCTGCTCGTCGGTGGTCAGGCCCGCAAGATTGATCACCGACACTCTGGCCTTCTTTCCCTCGGCCGGAGTCAACAGCACTGACGGGTCGACCGGGGTGCCCGCCCCGGCGAACATGGGGTCGTTGGCCACGGCAGCCTTCAGATTTTCGGCCAGTCCCTGCGCGATCCGTACGGCATCGCGCAGGTCGCTGGTGTCCTCGGGCAATTCTTCGAGCAGGTCGATGAAGTCCGCCAGCGTGCCGCCCTGTGGGCGTCGACCGAAGAGATCGAGCGCCGACTTCAGCACTGCGCGGCCGTGTTTCGCCTTCTGGGACGTACCCAGGACGCCGGCGGCGGGCTCGAGCGACGCCAATGCGGATTCGACAGAGGAGTCGAATTCGTCGGAATCACCGAGAACGCTGACGAAATCGGGCAGTGGCTGAAAGCTCAGCGGTCGGCCCGCCGACTTGCGGGGCGTCCACACCACGACGTCGGTGTCGCGTAGATACGCCGTCGCCTTGGCCTCGTCGCCCGGCGGCCACGTCCGTTCGTCCTCGGGCCACGCGGTGCCTAGGCGAGCCAGGTCGTTGTTGACGTCCAACACGATCGCCGAAACACCCTGCAGCGCACATTCTTCCACCAGTCGGCGAATCAGTACCGTCTTCCCAGATCCGGAACCCGCGAAGATCGCTGTGTGCTTACGCAGCGCTTCGAGTTGGATTGCGACGTCCGCACCGGTGCTCACTTCCGAACCGGCGACGATCGACGGCCGGCGGCTCGCAATCGGCTCGGCCGCGACGGTGTTCTCGGGTTCGATCAATGCGGTGTCGTCGTCGACGACGCTGACTGCAGGCAACACGGAGGAGAACAGTTCGACCTCGTGTGCGGGCTTGCGTGCGAGCAACCACGACGTGAGAGCGGGGGAGTTCTCGGCGAGGAGCACCGACAGAGCCGCCAAGGCCCTGCGGTCCTCGTCGCCGAGCGGCACGACAATGCCGCCGGCACGTCGCAGAGCGGCGACGGTCTGCTCGGTCTTCGCGCCATTGGGCCACGGGTCGTTTCTGATGAGGATCAGTCGCCGTTTCGGCATGTCTGCTCTGAGGCCGGCCGTGGTCACTGCACGCTCCACACGGGCCAACGCGGCCCTGGCATTGCCGGAGGTGACCGCGCGGAAGCACCAGTGCTCCTCGTCGTCCGTATCGGTGTCGACGGTATGTCGCAGCCTGGCATGCAGGGCAGGCTTGCCGCTCGGAGGTGGGTCCTGGGCAAGGCTGTCGTCCGAGGACTGATGCTCGTGGATCCACGCGGTCAGGCCCGCAGACAGGAGTGCGGGGACGATCGAGTCCTCGCTGTCCGGCTTCAGCGGAATGGAGACGTCGACCTGTTTGCGCAGTTCTGCGTAGCGATCGTCGAGTATGTCGAGTTCGTCGACCCGTGCCTTGGGGAGGTCCTGCGCATCCGCGGGCCCGGACTTGTCCGTGAAACTCTCCAACTCCGACGCGACGCCGGTGTCGAGGCAGTGTCTGATGTGACGGTCGACCGCGATCAGCAGCTGCCGCGGAGTGAAGTCCGGGGCCTGCTCGAATGCGTCGGGTGCCACCGGCCACGTCGGATGCGGCGGGGTGAAACCGGCCTCGAGAAAGCATGCCGCCAGACGTCGTCCCAGTAACAGGCGTCCGATGTCGGACGACGGAATCGGCTTGAGAGGCTGCGTCACTCGGAAGCGGTCGCGCATCGGTGCCACGCCGCGGGCGGCGATCAATTCCCACGCGCTCGACAGTGCCGAGAGAACCGACGCGGTGCGAGGAAGCGTTTCGCGCAGCGACATCAGACCGTGCGCCAGTTGCTCGACGACCTTGTCTTCCTGTGCGTCGGCGAACTCCTGATCCGATCCCGTTCGGGATTGCGCGACCAACGTGTCGATCTGGTCTATCGCGAGAATTGTCGGACCGGTGATGGCCAGCAGCCGTGAGATGTTCTCGGCAATGCCTTGGTGACCGAGCTCGGCCCGGCGGATACCCCAGGGCGAGAATTCTTCGGCATCGACGTCGTCGATCGACTGCAGGTATGCGTCACCGAGATCCTGGACGGCCGAATCGGGGGCGATGGACAGCACCAAGGCGCGCAGCGTGTGCTGCGAGGTACGCCGATGTCGGGGGTGGACCTTGTATACGGCTGTGACGAAGTCGTTCAGCGTCGCGGCGTCGATCATGTTCTCGCCCATGATCTTTGCGCGTTGTTCGTCGGGAATGTCACCGATCGTGCACAAGCGACGCAGCAGAAGTGCGAGTTGGCTGTCGGATCCTTGGCCGGAGGGCCGCATCAGGTCGTCGAGCATCCCCATGAGAGTCGACCGCCAGAAGCCCGCGGCGTCGAGCAGCCTGATCAGGAAGAAGTACCCGCCCTTCTGCTGCACCTCCTCGCGCACCTGCCCCAGCAGATGCGTCTTGCCGGATCCGGCCGGCCCGCGTACGACGACTCCGAGCGGACTGGCGTCATCCGACGTCTCCGCGTCGTCGTAGGCGTTCATCACCTCGAGGAACACCCGCTCGTGCATGCCGGGAACGTGCACGTTGGACTGCGAACGCCACACGTCGTCGGGGGTCGGGGCCCAGCTCAGCCGTACCGATTCCAGAGCCCGGATCTGCTCGTTGTCCGTCATCGTGGAGTTCACGCCCATCATGATTCGATCGAGAGAAGGTGGTTCTGCTGATTACCGACGACGACGGCCGCAGCGCGTTCCTCGTCGGTCAGCGTCTTCTGGTTTTCCTCGGGTATCAGCGAGACGTCCGCCGCGCGTCGCAGCCGTGCAAGAGCATCGTCGAGATCGGCACGAGGGATGTCTCGCAACTCGTTTCGCAAGCGAGACAGCCGAACGGTGCTGCCGGGTTCACGTGCGAGCGACGCGTACGCGGCGCGAATCGAAGCCTCGATGTCGACGGTCTCATCGGCCTTCTCGGACGTGTCGAGGGGTGTGGGCTCGTCTCCACGGGGCGAGAACACATCGGCCGGACGGCTGTCGGTGCGATCCAGCCACCGACGTAGCCCTGCCAACACGGTGAACATGGCCTTGCCTGCGCCTGTCGACCGAGCCGGTGGTTCACCGCCGATGAGCTCGCCGCAGGTGCGCCACCCTTTGTCGGTCAGCTCCAGAGTCATCGGGCGCACCGAAGAATCGACCTCGATCAATCCCGCATTCTTCAGTTTGTCGCGGGAGGGCTTCGATAGTTCGGGGCCCAGTGCCTTGAGGGCGCTGTTCTTCACCGGACTCGCTTCGGCCATCAGGACGAGCAGTACTGCTGCTTCGGTGCCGGTCAGGTCTTCGGTACTCATCGAGGATCCCCCTTCGATCGTCTGCTCGATACTGCCTCGCGGATGGTAGCCACAGCGCGGTGCGGGTCGTCCATCACCTGAGCGTTGGTGAACCGCAACACCATGTACCCGTGTGTCTGCAGCTGGTTGTCGCGCACGCGGTCCTCGGCGAAGCGCTCGGCGGCACGGTGCTCGTCGCCGTCGATTTCCACGATGACTCTCTCGGTGCGCCACAGTACGTCGACTGTGAACGGACGGCTGAGTTCGCCGAGCCGAATCGAGCGATTGTGTTCTCGCCCGGTGGCCCATTCATGCTGGTCCAGCGCTCGATACAGGCGCTTCTCCGGATCGCTCGCCGGGTGTGGGTGTCCGGCGATCGGCGGATAGCTCAGCGGCCGGAAGCGATCGAGGACGGTGCTGACGCCGGCAGGCACAGCGGGTGCGCGCACCGATACGGACGGGAATCTGTCCATGCTCGACGACCCACCGCCGGTGAGCCACACGCCCGCCCGTGCGTGGGCACACAGCCACTCCGCTGCGGTCGATACGAAGTCGGCGTCCACGGCCTCGGGTACGACCAGCACGAGAGCGGCAACGTCGCGGCCGTGAGCTGCCGCGAGAGCTCGCGTCGAACCTGCCGCGCGGGTCTCGACGGTGAACACCGCCCGGCGCACCGGCCGTCCCGAGGAGGCCGACTCGGCCAGAGCCGCCACGTAGGGGCCGAAGTGTGCCGAGTCGGCAGCCAGGCGAACAGCGGACGTGCGAGCGGCACGCCGCTCCAATGTGGAGGTCCCCGCGTTGTGCTCGAACTCGGGGAGCCACAGCGCGGTCGAGTCGACCGCTGCGGTCTCCAGCGCTGTGACCACCATCTCGACCAGGTCTGCAGAACGACGAGATGCCGGCACATCGACAGTGAAGAAGACGATCGCGGGTGCGTCGGCGGGGAGCGGGTTCGCGGATTCGGCGAGCTCGCGTTCGGAAGCCCCCCGAAGTCGAGTCACTCGATCTGCGGGAAGACTCGACCACCAGCCTGCGGTCTCACCGTCCCCGGTCACAGCTGCTCCACGCCCACCCCTGTTGCCCCATTCCCGAACCGTACCGACAGAGTCCGACACGTAGGAGGCGAGCATGTCTCGAGACGAGGATTTGGCTCCTGCGTGGGCGTTCCCCTACACTTGACCGGTTGCCTGTGGCAGCGGTGTGTCTTAGTGCGCCCGCTCTCGGCAGCCGACCGCGCGTGTCGGGACGGAAATCCGGCACGTACGTACATCCAGGTCAAGGAGAAGTTAGTGATTCAGCAGGAGTCGCGAGTACGCGTCGCTGATAACACGGGCGCGAAGGAAATCCTTTGCATCCGCGTTCTCGGTGGTTCGTCACGTCGCTACGCCGGAATCGGCGACATCATCGTAGCTACGGTGAAAGACGCCATTCCCGGTGGAAACATCAAGAAGGGTGAGGTCGTCAAGGCCGTCATCGTCCGCACCGTCAAAGAGCGTCGCCGTCCGGATGGCTCGTACATCCGTTTCGACGAGAACGCTGCGGTGCTGATCAAGCCGGACCACGACCCCCGTGGAACCCGCATCTTCGGCCCGGTCGGCCGCGAGCTGCGTGAGAAGAAGTTCATGAAGATCGTCTCGCTCGCCCCGGAGGTGCTGTAAATGAAGGTGCACAAGGGCGACACCGTTCTCGTGATCGCAGGCAAGGACAAGGGTGCCAAGGGCAAGGTCATTCAGGCCTACCCCGCTGACTCCAAGGTCCTGGTCGAAGGCGTGAACCGCATCAAGAAGCACACCGCGGTCTCTGCCAACCAGCGCGGCGCATCCTCGGGTGGCATCGTCACTCAGGAAGCTCCGATCCACGTATCGAACGTCGCAGTGGTCGACTCGGACGGAAACCCCACTCGCGTGGGCTACCGGACCGACGAAGAATCCGGCAAGCGCGTTCGTGTTTCCCGCAAGAACGGGAAGGACATCTGAGATGACTACCACCGAAAACATCGCGGGCGAACAGCCCCGCCTCAAGGCGCGCTACCGCGCTGAGATCAAAGACGCCCTGAACACCGAGTTTGCATACGAGAACGTCATGCAGATCCCCGGCATCGTCAAGGTCGTCGTCAACATGGGTGTCGGCGACGCCGCCCGTGACGCCAAGCTGATCAACGGCGCAGTTGCAGACCTCGCTGCCATCACCGGCCAGAAGCCGGAGATCCGCAAGGCTCGCAAGTCCATCGCACAGTTCAAGCTGCGCGAAGGAATGCCCATCGGCGCACGCGTCACCCTCCGTGGCGACCGCATGTGGGAGTTCCTCGACCGTCTGGTCTCCATTGCCCTTCCCCGAATCAGGGACTTCCGCGGCCTCTCGGGCACGCAGTTCGACGGCAACGGAAACTACACGTTCGGCCTCAACGAGCAGTCGATGTTCCACGAGATCGACGTGGACAAGATCGATCGTCCGCGCGGCATGGACATCACCGTAGTAACCACCGCAACCAACAACGAAGAAGGCCGCGCGCTGCTCAAGCACCTCGGCTTCCCGTTCAAGGAGAACTGAGTCCATGGCGAAGAAGGCATTGGTCAACAAGGCCAACAAGAAGCCGAAGTTCGCGGTGCGTGCATACACTCGCTGCAACCGCTGCGGCCGTCCCCATTCCGTGTTCCGCAAGTTCGGCCTCTGCCGTATCTGCGTGCGCGAGATGGCACACGCCGGAGAGCTTCCCGGAGTTCGCAAGAGCTCCTGGTGATCTGAAGCCCCCGGGCTTCGTTACACCACCACACCGACGGGCGTGGGTTCCATACGGAACCCACGCCCGTTCGGCGTTCGAACAATCGGGCCGCCCGGTACTTCGGACATAGTTTCCCTCGTGACCATCTGTCGATTTCGGCGTCGAGAGCCGGCGACAGGCTTACGCTGCATCGACGAAGACGTTCGGAACCGGTTGCACGGACCGCGGAGGTCACCATGGCAGACGTAGCGCGCGAGCAAGTGGACGCACGGACGAAGGAACCCGAGCTCAAACGGGTACTCGGCCCCGGGCTGCTGCTTCTGTTCATCGTCGGAGACATTCTGGGGGCGGGCGTGTACGCCGTGACCGGCGACATGATCGAGAACGTCGGCGGGATCGCCTGGGTACCCTTCGTTCTCGCGTTCGTGGTGGCCACATTGACGGCATTCTCGTACCTCGAACTGGTCACCAAGTATCCGCAGGCCGCCGGCGCTGCGCTGTACACCCACAAGGCCTTCGGAATCCACTTCGCCACCTTCATCGTGGCGTTCGCGGTGATCTGCTCGGGTATCACCAGTGCCGCGACCTCGTCCAACGTCGTCGCCGGCAATCTTCTGGCTGGGCTTCACGAAACCTTCAGTGACGCGGACGGTCTCGGCTGGTTCGATGTTCCGACGGGCTCCACCTCTCAACTCGTCGTCGCCCTGCTCTTCATGGGCTTTCTCGCGGCGATCAATCTGCGCGGCGTCGGCGAGTCGGTGAAGTTCAACGTGGTGCTGACCGCGATCGAGATGGCGGCGCTGGCAATCGTCATTGTCATCGGATTCGTGGCAGTAGGGCAGGGGAGCGCCGAGGGGGACATCGGCAATCTCGTTGTCTTCGAGGATCAGAACGCGAAGGGGGCATTCATCGCGGTCACCATAGCGACGACCATCGCGTTCTTCGCGATGGTCGGTTTCGAGGATTCGGTCAACATGGTGGAGGAAACCAAGGAACCACAGAAGATCTTTCCGAAGACGATGTTGTCCGGTCTTGCCGTCGCCTGTCTGATCTATGTACTGGTCGTCGTCGCAGTCATCGCGGTGCTGCCGTTGAACTACGACTCGGGTAGCGAGGGAATTCTGCTGCACGTGGTGCGCACCGGCGCACCGGGTCTCCCGATCGACGAGATCTTCCCGTACATGACTGTCTTTGCTGTGGCGAACACTGCGTTGATCAATATGTTGATGGCCAGTCGGTGCATATACGGTTTGGCCAGGCAGAACGTGCTGCCTGCTGGACTGGGTGCAGTCCTGCCCGGTCGTCGCTCTCCGTGGGCGGCAATCGCTTTCACTACCGCAATGGCAGTGGGCCTTATCGTCGTCGTCAATCGGTTGTCCGGGAACTCGGTGGTGAGCGCCCTGTCGGGCACTACGGGGCTGCTCCTGCTCGGCGTGTTCTCGGTGGTGAACGTCGCGTGCCTGGTGCTCAAACAGCGCGCGGACAAGACGTTCTTCCGAGCACCGGTGTGGATTCCGGTGACCGGAGCGGCGCTCTGCTTGTTTCTCGTCGGACCCTGGGCCAGAACCGATGCCCAGATGATTCAGTACAAAATTGCCGGTGCCATGTTGCTGATCGGTGTCGTCCTGTGGGTAGTGACGTACGCGGTGAACCGGGCCACCGGGCAGAAGCCGCCACGCGTCGATCCCGAACGACTCGAGGCGGACTGAATGCGGGTGAAGCCGAACCTGTGGTCGTACTCGACATGCGCGGACGGGATCTCACACCGTGCCAACGAGCACTACCACGATCGATTTTGAGAATGGCACCCGGTTCCCTACACTAGAGCGGTTGCCCGGGCTTCGTCGTGCCTGCACGCGAGTCCTTGCAATACAGAACGCAACCTCGAGTTCTCCGTACGTCAGCATTGAACATGCGGAAGCTCGTAACACCTGGCAGTGCAGCGATGCATTGCTTGGAGCGCAACCCCTGACCGGCAACAGTCGGTCAGGACATGTTCACTTCGCTGTAGGCCCACGATGTGACGAGCCAGGCCCGATGGGTTCTCCGGAACCCCAAGGCACCAGCCCGCGCGTGCTGCATGGGAACCGCTGCGAGAAAGGTGCACAGGTCACACCATGACGATGACCGATCCAATTGCAGACTTCTTGACCCGTCTGCGCAACGCCAACTCGGCGTACCACGACGAGGTGACGCTTCCCCACTCGAAGCTCAAGGCGAACATCGCCGAGATCCTCAAGCGCGAGGGCTACATCTCCGATTACCGCACGGAAGACGCCGAGGTGGGCAAGACCCTCATCGTCGATCTGAAGTACGGCCCGAGCCGTGAGCGCAGCCTCGCCGGCGTGCGACGCGTCTCCAAGCCCGGTCTCCGGGTGTACGCAAAATCCACCAATCTGCCCAAGGTTCTCGGCGGCCTGGGCGTGGCGATCATCTCCACGTCCACTGGTCTGCTCACGGAGCGTCAGGCTGCCAAGCAGGGTGTGGGCGGAGAAGTCCTCGCCTACGTCTGGTAGGGGAGGCCACACCATGTCACGTATTGGAAAATTGCCGGTCGCAGTCCCCGCTGGCGTCGATATCACCATCGACGGCCAGGACGTTGCGGTCAAGGGCCCCAAGGGTGCCCTGAGCCTGACAGTCGCCGAGCCCATCAAGATCGCCCGCGCCGACGACGGCACCATCGCCGTCACTCGGCCCGACGACGAGCGTAAGAGCCGCTCGCTGCATGGTCTCTCGCGCACTCTCGTCGCGAACCTCATCACCGGTGTCACCAACGGTTACACCACCAAGATGGAGATTCACGGCGTCGGTTACCGCGTCGTACTCAAGGGCAAGGACCTCGAGTTCGCACTCGGTTACAGCCATCCCGTGCTGATCGAAGCACCCGAGGGCATCACGTTCACGGTCGAGTCGCCCACGCGATTCACCGTTGTCGGCATCGACAAGCAGAAGGTCGGTCAGATCTCTGCCAACATTCGTCGTCTGCGGCGTCCGGACCCGTACAAGGGCAAGGGCATCCGCTACGAGGGTGAAGTGATCCGCCGCAAGGTCGGAAAGACGGGTAAGTGATATGAGCCAGCAAACAGCAGACAAGGCGAACGTCGTCAAGCGCACACCGCGCGGCACCGACGTCTCGACGAAGCGTCGCCTGTCGAAGGCACGTCGTCACTTCCGCCTTCGCAAGAAGATCTCCGGAACGCCCGAGCGTCCGCGCTTGGTCGTCAACCGGTCCTCGCGTCACATCCACGTGCAGTTGATCGACGACCTGGCGGGCCACACGCTGGCCAGCGCGTCGAGCATCGAAGCCGATGTGCGCGCACTCGAGGGCGACAAGAAGGCCGTCAGCGCGAAGGTCGGCGAGCTCATCGCCAGCCGTGCGAAGGCAGCCGGCGTCGAGGCAGTCGTGTTCGACCGCGGCGGCAACAACTACAGCGGCCGCATCGCGGCACTCGCAGACGCTGCCCGCGAAGGCGGGTTGACGTTCTGATGATGACAATGACTGACAACGGAAGGACAGCCTGATGCCGGGACGTCAACGGCGTGACGGCGGAAGCGGCCCCGCCGGACAGAACAGTGGCCCCAACGCAGGTGGCGACAACAACCAGCGCGGCGACAACCGCGGTGGTGGCGGTCGCGATCGTCGTGACAACGGCCGTGGCGGCAACGCTGCGGACAAGTCGAACTTCATCGAGAAGGTCGTCACGATCAACCGCGTCTCCAAGGTGGTCAAGGGTGGTCGACGCTTCAGCTTCACCGCCCTCGTCATCGTCGGTGACGGCAACGGACTGGTCGGCGTCGGCTACGGCAAGGCCAAGGAAGTTCCCGCGGCCATCCAGAAGGGTGTCGAGGAGGCTCGCAAGAGCTTCTTCCGCGTCCCGATGATCGCCGGCACCATCACCCACCCCATCCAGGGCGAAGCCGCTGCCGGCGTCGTCATGTTGCGTCCGGCCAGTGCCGGTACCGGCGTCATCGCCGGTGGTGCTGTTCGCGCAGTGCTGGAGTGCGCCGGTGTCCACGACGTGCTGTCGAAGTCGCTCGGTAGCGACAACGCCATCAACGTCGTGCACGCGACCGTCGCAGCCCTCAAGGGTCTGCAGCGTCCCGAGGAAGTTGCGGCTCGCCGCGGCCTGACCCTCGAAGAGGTTGCACCCGCCGGAATGCTGCGCGCACGCGCACAGGCAGGAGCGGTGAAGTAATGGCTCAGCTGAAGGTCACTCAGATCAAGAGCACCATCGGCCAGAAGGCGAACCAGCGTGACAGCCTGCGTACTCTCGGGCTCAAGGGCATCCGCCAGACGGTCGTCCGCGAGGACAACCCGCAGAACCGCGGACTGGTCAACACGGTGCGCCACCTCGTAACTGTTGAGGAGGTCTAACCATGACCATCAAACTGCACCACCTGCGCCCCGCAGCCGGATCCAAGTCGACGAAGATTCGCGTCGGCCGTGGTGAAGGTGGCAAGCGCGGCAAGACCGCAGGTCGCGGTACCAAGGGAACCGGCGCACGCAAGAACGTGCCGGCACGCTTCGAGGGTGGCCAGATGCCCCTCCACATGCGGCTCCCGAAGCTCAAGGGCTTCACCAACCGCAACCGTGTCGTGTTCCAGGTCGTGAACCTGCGCGACATCGAGCGCCTGTTCCCCGAGGGTGGTCAGATCGGTATCCCCGAGCTGATCGCCAAGGGAGCTGTTCGCAAGAACGAGCTCGTCAAGGTTCTCGGAGACGGAAACCTCACCGTGAAGGTCGATATCTCGGCCAACAAGTTCACGGGCTCCGCCAAGGAAAAGATCGCCGCTGCCGGCGGTTCTGCAACCGAGGTATGAGCGTTGCTTCGATGTGCTGAGTAGCAGCGCGTCGAGCAGCAGTTCGTGACGATGGCCGCAGCCACAGCTCTCGCAGCTGAGCTGCGGCCATCGTTGCCTACACGGAATGTCGTGTGTGTCGACCGATCGGCCAGGGTCCAACACTGACCGTCGGTCCGTTCTATGCGCACTGTTAGAGTTCTAGAGTTCAGAGAAGTTCGTATCGATGCGGTCGACGCATGTCGTCCGCAGTCCATGCTCGTGAGGCTCACGGGAGCATCAGTCGCTCCCGATGAAGCATTCGCGGCGTCAACGCAGTCGTGCCAGGAGGATCTTTGCTTTCCGCCTTCGTGTCGGCCCTCAGGACTCCTGACCTGAGACGGAAGATCCTCTTCACGCTCGGTCTGGTGGCCCTGTATCGCTTCGGTGCAACACTGCCGTCGCCGGGTGTCGACTACGCCAATGTCCGAGCATGCATCGACCAGGTCTCCGGTGGAGACTCGGCAGGCATCTACTCGTTGATCAACTTGTTCTCCGGTGGAGCGCTCCTTCAGCTCTCGGTGTTCGCGATCGGCATCATGCCGTACATCACCGCCAGCATCATCGTGCAGCTGCTCACCGTCGTCATCCCCAAGTTCGAGGAACTCCGCAAGGAGGGACAGTCGGGCCAGGCCAAGATGACGCAGTACACGCGTTACCTGTCGATCGCACTGGCCATCCTGCAGGCGACCGGCCTGGTGGCCCTCGCTTCTCGCGGCCAGTTGCTCCAGGGATGTCAGCAGGACATCATCGCCGACCAGTCCATCTTCGGGCTCGTCATCATCGTGCTGGTCATGACTGCAGGCGCAGCCGTCGTGATGTGGTTCGGCGAGGTCATCACCGAGCGCGGTGTCGGCAACGGAATGTCGCTGCTGATCTTCGCCGGAATCGCCTCGCGCATCCCGTCCGAGGGCAACTCGATTCTCGAGAGCCGCGGCGGGTTGGTCTTCGGGTTCGTCTGCTTCGCAGCGTTCCTCATCATCACCGGTGTGGTCTTCGTCGAGCAGGGTCAGCGCCGAATCCCCGTCCAGTACGCCAAGCGCATGGTCGGCCGGAAGATGTACGGCGGCTCGTCCACGTATCTGCCGCTCAAGGTCAACCAGGCCGGCGTCATCCCGGTGATCTTCGCGTCCTCGCTCCTCTACCTACCCAATCTCATCGCCCAGCTCACGTCCGCCAGCACCGCAACCGATCCGAGCTGGTGGCAGCGGATCATCAACGAGTACCTGGTGAACCCGGCGAACCCGGTGTACATCGCTATCTTCTTCGGGCTGATCGTCTTCTTCACGTACTTCTACGTGGCGATCACGTTCAACCCCGAAGAGCGGGCCGACGAGATGAAGAAGTTCGGTGGATTCATCCCGGGCATCCGACCGGGTAAGCCGACAGCCGATTACCTCAACTACGTTCTCAGTCGCATCACGCTGCCCGGTGCGGTGTACCTGGGCACCATCGCGGTGCTTCCCAACCTGTTCCTCGACATCGGCAGTTCGGGCGGAGCACAAAACCTTCCGTTCGGTGGTACCGCCGTGTTGATCATGGTCAGCGTGGGCCTCGACACCGTGAAGCAGATCGAAAGCCAGCTGATGCAGCGTAACTACGAAGGGTTCCTCAAGTGAGACTTGTTCTGCTCGGTCCCCCCGGTGCCGGCAAAGGCACTCAGGCCGTCCTCCTCTCCGAGAAGCTGGGCGTGCCACACATCTCGACAGGCGATCTCTTTCGCGCCAACATCGGCGAGAAGACCCCGCTCGGATTGGAAGCGAAGAAGTACCTCGACGCGGGCGACCTCGTGCCGAGCGAGCTCACCGTGGACATGGTGCGCAGTCGACTCGCCGAGCCCGACGCCGTCAACGGATTCCTGCTCGACGGTTTCCCGCGTTCGGTCGGCCAGGCCGAAGCTCTGGTCGACATCCTCTCCGACCTGAACGCGCAGCTCGATGCAGTGCTGTCCTTCGTCGTCGACGAGGACGTCGTCGTCGATCGCATGCTGGCGCGCGGCCGTGAGGACGACAAAGAGGACGTCATTCGCAATCGCCTCAAGGTGTACCGCGACGAGACGGCACCGCTGTTGGACTACTACTCCGACAAGCTGGTCACCGTCGATGCGATCGGTGAGGTGGACGAAGTCAACGCCCGCGCGCTGAAGTCCATCGAGGACCACGGCAAGTAATGGCGTTCGGCCGTAAACGAAAAGTCGTCCCGTTCAAGAGCGCCGGTGAGCTCGACGCGATGGCGGCAGCCGGTGCCGTGGTAGGTGCCGCTCTCGTCGCCGTACGAGATGCAGCCAAGCCCGGAGTCTCGACGCTCGAACTCGACCGAGTTGCCGAGGCGGTCATCCGTGATGCCGGTGCGGTGCCCTCTTTCCTGGGGTACCACGGATTCACCGGCAGCATCTGCTCGTCCGTGAACGACCGCGTGGTGCACGGCATTCCGTCGGCGGACGAGTTGTTGGTCGCCGGGGATCTCGTGTCCATCGACTGCGGTGCCGTTCTGGACGGCTGGCACGGAGATTCGGCGTGGACGTTCGGCGTCGGCGACATCATCGAGGCCGATGCGTTGCTGAGCGATGCGACGAGGCTTTCCATGGAGGCCGGGATCGCAGCGATGATCCCCGGCAATCGTCTGACCGATATTTCCCACGCCATCGAGTCTGGTACGCACGCGGCCGAGGATGCTCACGGTCGCAAATACGGAATCGTCGACGGGTACGGCGGCCACGGAATCGGCCGCGAAATGCATATGGACCCGTTCCTCGCGAACGAGGGCGCGCCGGGCAAAGGCCCGGAGCTCGTGGTGGGTTCCACGCTGGCCATCGAACCGATGTTGACGCTCGGTACCTACGAGACCGACATTCTCGACGACGGGTGGACAGTGGTGACCACCGATGGTTCACGCGCGGCGCACTGGGAACATACGGTCGCGGTGACCGAGGACGGCCCGCGCATCCTGACGGTTCGGCCTCGCTAGAACTACCAGGTCGACACTTACCAGGTGAGTGACGAGTAACGAAGGCCCCCTCGGATGAGTCCGAGGTGGGCGGCCGTCAGGCGCAGCCAGAGGCGAGTCGGCATCCGCGTCAGCGCGGTCGGCAGCAATGGGTTTCGTACCGCGAGCGCGAGGAGCGCCACGGAAACCGTGCGGATTCGGAACGGCGGGCATCCGGTAGCCCGATACATTCCGCGGACGTGGGCCGATCCGTATCCCAGTGCCCCGGCTTGTCTCCAATTGTCCCGGTAGCCGGTGCGCAATCGATATTCGACCAGTGGCTCGGCTATGAAGTGCAGGCGGGCACCCGATTGCTGTGCGCGCCATGAGAATTCCATGTCCTCGCTGGCATGGACGAACTCGAGCATGCCACCGAGATCCCGGTAGGTGGACGCGCGGCACGCCATACTCGCCCCGATGACGAAGGGGCGAAACGGCGATTTGCCCTGATCCGAAGGTGGTGCGAACGGAACTGCAGCGCGCGTCGCTTCGGAGTTCAGCGACTCGGTGCTCAGGCCGGTTCCCACGAGGTCGTACCGGTCCAGTTCGGCGGTGATGCGCCGCAGCCATGTCGGGTGGACGACGTCGTCGGCATCGCAGAAGGCCAGAAGTGGGCCCTCGGCTGCTTCCGCTCCACGATTGCGCGCATGCGACGCGCCTGGGGTGCCGGACGAATCGACGTACTTCAGATTCAAGTCGGCCCGTAGCGCGTGGTCTTCCACGAACTCTCGCACTCCGTCCGTGGAGCCGTTGTCGCTGACGACGACCTCGAACGGGCCGGCGTAGTCCTGGTGCGCGAGCGCGCGTAGTTGCTCGTCGAGCAGATCTCTGGCGTTGTGTACGGGAATGATCACGGAGACGGCTGGGCCGCGGCCGGACGGGCTGGAACTCAAGAGGGCACCTTGCGGGCTCGGTGGCTGAACGATGGCGGGCGGACGAAAGGTTAGCTCAGTTAATCGAACGTCGCCATCCGGCGTGTTTCGCGCCCGCTTCGCGCGCATTTGGCCAGATGTGTCTTTGCCGGTAACATAGATCGACGGTGCGCCCTGCGTACCGGATGTTCGCATGCCTCGAGGGCTGTGCGGCCGTCCGGCGATAGCCCGACTCGGTTCCGAGGAGTCGGTCAGTGGGCATCACGGTAACGGAAACAGATGCAATCAACCAGGTGTGAGAGCCAGGATCGCGGAGGATATGGCCAAGAAAGACGGTGCTATCGAGGTAGAGGGCCGAGTTGTCGAACCGCTGCCCAATGCGATGTTTCGCATTGAGCTCGAAAACGGCCACAAGGTACTCGCCCACATCAGCGGAAAGATGCGTCAGCACTACATCCGCATCCTTCCCGAGGATCGCGTCGTGGTAGAGCTTTCGCCCTACGACCTCACGCGTGGACGCATCGTTTACCGCTACAAGTAAGAGCTTCCTCGGCCATGTCCGGTCGGGGAGAACCATGCTCGGTCCGCTGCTCGCAGCGGGTCCGAGCTACACACAGGAGATCAACGACGTGAAGGTTCAGCCGAGCGTCAAGAAGATCTGCGAGAAGTGCAAGGTGATTCGTCGTAACGGACGCGTCATGGTGATCTGCGACAACCTGCGTCACAAGCAGCGTCAGGGATAACCACCGAGCATCACGCACGTCGGCTTGGCAACAGCTAGAAGATGACCTCCCAGCACCAACCGCAACACACGCGTTGCGGCAGACCCCCGGCACGGAGGCCGGGGCCCCACTGAGTTTGTTGAAAGACGCTTCCCACCCCAGCGGTGAGAAGGACACAGGGGACGGACTGGGAGCAGACCTCCGGACAAGAAAAGGAAATGCCACATGGCACGTCTCGCAGGTGTGGATCTGCCGCGCGAAAAGCGCATGGAGATCGCACTGACTTACATCTACGGCGTCGGCCGTACCCGCTCCAAGGAAATTCTCGCAGCAACGGGCGTCAGCCCCGACCTGCGCAGCAAGGATCTCGGCGACGACGATCTGCGCAAGCTCAGCGATTACATCAACGAGTCCCTCAAGGTCGAGGGCGATCTGCGCCGCGAGGTGCAGGCCGACATCCGACGCAAGATCGAAATCGGCTGCTACCAGGGTCTTCGCCACCGTCGTGGTCTGCCCGTCCGTGGACAGCGCACCAAGACCAATGCGCGTACCCGTAAGGGACCCAAGCGCACCATTGCCGGCAAGAAGAAGGCGAAGTAATGCCCCCCAAAGCACGCGGTACCGGTCCGAAGAAGGCGCAGAAGACGCGTCGCAGGGACAAGAAGAACGTCCCGCACGGATCTGCGCACATCAAGAGCACGTTCAACAACACGATCGTGTCGATCACCGACCCCGCCGGAAACGTCATCTCGTGGGCATCCTCGGGACACGTGGGCTTCAAGGGCTCGCGCAAGTCGACTCCGTTCGCCGCACAGCTCGCAGCCGAGAACGCTGCGCGCAAGGCTCAGGAGCACGGCGTCAAGAAGGTCGACGTGTTCGTCAAGGGTCCCGGCTCCGGCCGTGAGACCGCGATCCGCTCACTTCAGGCCGCAGGCCTCGAGGTCGGCACCATCTCCGATGTCACCCCTCAGCCGCACAACGGCTGCCGTCCGCCCAAGCGGCGTCGGGTCTAGCGGGAAGGAAAGGTTTAGAAAATGGCACGTTATACCGGTCCTATCACCCGCAAGTCGCGTCGTCTGCGCGTCGACCTCGTCGGAGGCGACCAGGCGTTCGAGCGTCGTCCCTACCCGCCCGGCCAGCACGGTCGCGCGCGGATCAAGGAGAGCGAGTACCTGCTCCAGCTGCAGGAGAAGCAGAAGGCTCGCTTCACCTACGGCGTCATGGAGAAGCAGTTCCGTCTGTACTACAAGGAAGCCAACAGGGCCGCCGGCAAGACCGGTGAGAACCTGCTGACCATCCTCGAGACTCGCCTCGACAACGTCGTCTACCGTGCGGGTCTCGCACGTACGCGTCGTCAGGCACGCCAGCTGGTCACCCATGGCCACTTCCTCGTGAACAACAAGCGAGTGGACATCCCCAGCTACCGCGTCTCGCAGTACGACATCATCGATGTCCGCGAGAAGTCCGCGCAGACCCTGCCGATCCAGATCGCTCGTGAGAGCTACGGCGATCGTCCGGTGGCTCCCTGGCTGCAGGTCGTCCCCAACCGTCTTCGCATCCTGGTTCACCGGGTGCCGGAGCGCGCACAGATCGATGTGCCGCTCCAGGAGCAGCTCATCGTCGAGTACTACTCGAAGTAAGGCGCAGCACGCATGTGAGTCTCCCCGTGAGGCTCACATGCGTCTTCGCCTCCACACGTGGGCGTCAAATAGCGGACGCCCGTACAGGAGGAACACAGAATGCTCATTTCACAGCGCCCGACGCTGACCGAAGAGGTCATCGCCGACAACCGCTCGAAATTCGTCATCGAGCCGCTCGAGCCCGGCTTCGGTTACACACTCGGCAACTCGCTCCGCCGCACCCTGCTGTCGTCGATCCCCGGCGCTGCTGTCACCAGCATCCGTATCGACGGCGTCCTCCACGAATTCACCACCGTTCCCGGAGTCAAGGAAGATGTCACCGACATCATCCTGAACCTCAAGGGACTCGTAGTGAGCTCCGAAGAGGACGAACCGGTCACCATGTACGTCCGCAAGCAGGGCCCCGGCGCTGTCACCGCGGGCGACATCGTGCCTCCGGCCGGCGTCACGGTGAACAATCCGGATCTGCACATCGCGACCCTGAACGACAAGGGCAAGTTGGAGATCGAGCTCGTCGTCGAGCGCGGTCGCGGCTACGTCCCCGCCGTTCAGAACAAGGCATCGGGTGCCGAGATCGGCCGTATTCCGGTCGACTCGATCTACTCACCCGTGCTCAAGGTCACCTACAAGGTGGAGGCCACCCGCGTCGAACAGCGCACCGACTTCGATCGGCTCGTTCTCGACGTGGAGACCAAGAATTCCATCACCGCGCGGGACGCGCTCGCTTCGGCGGGCAAGACCCTGGTTGAGCTCTTCGGCCTCGCCCGTGAGCTGAACGTCGAAGCAGAAGGCATCGAGATCGGACCCTCGCCCGCCGAGGCCGATCACATCGCATCCTTCGGACTCCCCATCGAGGATCTGGACCTGACGGTTCGTTCCTACAACTGCCTCAAGCGCGAGGGTGTTCACACCGTCGGTGAGCTGGTTGGTCGTACCGAGTCCGATCTGCTCGACATCCGTAACTTCGGGCAGAAGTCCATCGACGAGGTGAAGGTCAAGCTGCACTCGCTCGGCCTTTCCCTCAAGGACAGCCCCGCGTCGTTCGATCCGAGCACCGTGCCTGGCTACGACGCCACCACGGGCACGTGGAGTGACACCGACGCAGGCTCCTTCGGCGACACCGAAGGCGCCGAGCAGGACTACGCCGAGACAGAACAGCTGTAATCAGCTCGCTGGAGCTCTTACTAGGAGATTCATCATGCCCAAGCCCACCAAGGGCCGCCGTCTCGGCGGGTCGGCGTCACACCAGAAGGCCATCCTGGCCAACCTGGCGACGTCACTCTTCGAGCACGGCCGCATCACCACCACCGAGTCGAAGGCCAAGCGCCTTCGTCCCCACGCCGAGAAGCTCGTCACCCACGCCAAAAAGGGTGATCTGGCCCATCGTCGTGAGGTTCTCAAGACGATCAACAACAAAGATGTCGTGCACAAGCTCTTCGCTGAGATCGGGCCTTTCTTCGCCGATCGCGACGGTGGCTACACGCGCATCATCAAGACCGTCCCCCGCAAGGGTGACAACTCGCCGATGGCCATCATCGAGCTCGTCAACGAGCAGACGGTGTCCAACGAAGCCGACCGCGCACGTCGCGTGAAGGCATCGAAGGCTGCTCCCTCCGCAACCGAGGACACGGCAGACGAGAACGTCGTCGAGGCTGTCGAAGCCGACGCGACCGACGCCGAGGTGGCCAACGCCGACGCAGTCATCGAAGGCATCGAGGACAACGACGCTCACGCGTCGGACGCCCCCGAGGCCGAGGATGCGAAGAAGGACTAGTCCTTTTGAGTTTCGAGCACGACCGGAGCGGGCCCGCCATTTCCTCAGGAGATGGCGGGCCCGCTTTGTCGGTTCCCGCCAGATATCGGCTCGACATCTCGTACGACGGCACGAACTTCTCCGGCTGGGCTCGGCAACCCGGTATCCGAACCGTGTGTGGCGTGCTAGAGGAAGCCTTCTCCACGGTGCTCCGCCAGCCGGTCGAGCTGACGGTGGCCGGTCGAACCGACGCCGGAGTGCACGCGACCGGTCAGGTGGCACATTTCGACGCCGTGGGTGTGCCGGACAATCACGACCGGCTGATTCGAAGAATGGCGCGCTTCCTTCCCGCCGACGTCCGGGTTCGTGCGATCACGGAGGTCTCGCCCGAATTCGACGCTCGGTTCTCGGCGTATCGCCGTCACTACGAGTACCGATTCGGCACAGCGCTCTACGGTGTCGATCCATTGGATGTCGCGGGGGTCGTGTCCTGGCCTCGGCCCATCGATTTGGACGCAGTTCGCGAGGCATCACAGGCACTGATAGGACTTCACGACTTCGCTGCGTTCTGCAAGAGGCGTGACGGTGCCACGACGGTGCGGGAACTGCAGCGGTTCGACTGGGAACGCGAGGGGGATCGATTGACCGCGTACGTCAGCGCCGATGCATTCTGCTGGTCGATGGTGCGCAGTCTGGTCGGGGCGATGCAGGCCGTCGGTGAAGGACGACGAACCCCCGAGTGGGCACGTTCTCTGCTCGGTCGTCGAGTACGTGCGAGCGAGGTGGCGGTGGCCCCGGCCCACGGACTTGCCTTGGTGCGGGTCGACTATCCACCCGCCGACATGTTGGCCGCGCGCAATGCTGCCACCCGGGAGACTCGGCCGGCAATCGTCGGCGACGAATGTTGTGGAGGAGAAGGATGAGCGACGATCGCGCTGGGTCCGGGGCCGAATCGATGCAGCCGATACGTCTTGCGGTGGTCACCGGCAGCGTTCGGGAGGGGCGGGTGGGCCCCACCGTCGCAGCCTGGGTGCGGAGCGTGGCGTCGGCGCGCGACTCCTTCAGGGTGGTGGATGTCGATCTCGCGGACTTCGATCTTCCGAACAGCCTGACGTCGAGCGAGGACTCCGAACGTTTCACCCGCATAGTGGGCCAGGCCGACGCGTTCGTCCTCGTAACTCCCGAATACAACCACGCCGTGCCCGGCTCGCTGAAGACCGCGCTCGACACGGTGAAGTACGAATGGCGTTCCAAGCCAGTCGGATTCGTTTCCTATGGCGGTCTTGCGGGTGGTGTGCGAGCGACCGAGCAACTGCGCCTCATCGCCGCAGAGCTGCACATGGTGTCGGTGCGAGATTCGGTGTCACTCCATCGCGTGCGTCGGCGTTTCGACGAGGCCGGTGGCGTCGACGATCCCGCTGCGGTCGACTCCTTGGGGCGATTGCTCGACCAACTCGAGTGGTGGGCCGGCGCAGTGTCGAGCGCGCGGGCGCGCGTTCCGTACCCCGGCTGACCATTTCAGACTCGGACGGCGGGTCGAAGACTTCTCGGGCGACCGATGTACGCCGTTTCCTGCGGAATGGTCACCAGCGTGAGTTCGATGTCTATCGGACCCGAACGCACGCGAATTCGATCACCCGACGCACGCGGCTGAACGATCGACAGCGTCGCTGAGAATCTCTGTCGGGCCGGCTCGGGTGCCGCCGGATCGTGCGGCGGTTCGTGCTCGGTCAGCGAGATCACGGTGACGCCGGGAACAGACTGGTGATCGCGCGAGATGGAGCCGTCTGCGAAGTCGACCACGACGACGTCGTACGAGGGCCGCACCCGGGTGTGGTCGCTGTCGACCAGAAACCGGTCGGGTTCTCCGAGAGCGTCGCGGAGGGCTCCCCAGGCGTGCGGTCGGTCCGTTCTGACTACAACTCGCGCTCCGATCGCCACGGCTCGGAACAGAAGCTGTTGGGCGAGGTAGAGCTCGCCCACAATGCTGACCCGCGACAAGTTCGCCCCGAAGATCCGCACCGCCACACCGTTTCCGTTCGCGTCCGATCCCAGTAGTTGGCCGCAACCACTCACCGGGAACGCCCAGGCTTGCACTGCGGAGGTCGAGAGGGTTCCGACCGGCATCACTGCCGAATGTGCTGCCACGGCCAGCGGCAACTGAGCGAGAATGCCGTCTCGTTGACGTCCGGCCATCGAGGTCAATGAAGCAACATCGGGTCTCGGGATTGCCTCTCGCGCAGCGAATCTGCACGACGCACGAACGCGGACGCGGCTCGGCTCGTCGGTGGGGCGTAGGTGAACGGAGATGGTCGTACCCAGCGACGGTATCGCCCACAGGGCCGAAAGATCCTCGGCAGTGATTGTGCTGCAATCGATTCCGTAGCCCGTACTCGCGACGCCGGGCAATGGGGCGTAGGACCACACCTGAGTCAGGTCGTCGGTGCCGACACCTCGGCTCAGGTGCAATGCCGCGGCCCGTAGTTCTGCGGCCGTCGACAGCCGTGTGGACAGTCCATGAGATTCCAAGGCCCGTGCAACGCGGAGGGCTGCAACGACCGCGGTTCGGGCCGCCCCCGTTCGGCCGGTGCCCCTCGCCGCCATCGCCCGGGCGTTGCCGCGCACGTCCAGAGTGACGGATACCCACACCGTGCGCTGCGCGACGGCGGGCAACGGGCCGATGAGACCCTCGTACACGTCGGTGGTCACCGAACCGTCGGCGGTTCGAAAGCCGAGCGCGACGATGTCGATTGCGGCAACCTCGACGTCGTGCTGATGGAAGCACGACGTCAACGCCTCGATGGGCAGCGTGTGTCGTGTGTCGGCTCGCGTTCGCGCCAGCACCGTCGTGTCGTGCTCTGGTGCGAGAATCTCCACGGTGCACGTGACGGTGTCGCGCTGCCAGTGCACGCCGACGGGCCGGCCGTCCGGATCGACATGTTCTGTTGTCACCCCGACGGCGGGGACTCGGCCGGATCCGAAGCGTAGAGCGACGACCAGCCAGTCGGCGATCGACGTCCGCCGAAAGGCGAGGAAAGGCACGAGCGACACCGCCGCTGCGGCGGTGAGCGTCCACTCCATGGGCACGTCGGCCGCGAACAGAGCGAGAGTCGTTGTCACAGCGGCAGTTTCGACCGCGAGGAACCTTCGAACAGTCGGCACGGCGAACGACACGACCGACGTGCGTCGTCGTCTCCTCGAACGCGTCATCACACAGCCTCCCCCCGAAGGTCGCAGCCCGATCGATCGTCGCCGATGCGGTCGCCGATGGGTGCGGGGGAACTGTACTGTGTCGCGTGACCCGATGGGGGATCGGGTCGGCACAATCCTGGGGAGGAATCGTGGCGTCGACTCCGACGACGAAATGGCAGGTGGGCGGGTACCGCTTTCTCGTCCGCCGAATGGAACATGCCCTCATCAGGCGCGACGCGCGGATGCTGCACGACCCGATGAAGTCGCAGTCGCGCGCGCTCATGGTGGGTGTCGTCGTCGCATGTGTGGGTCTTGCAGGGTGCGCTGCCCTGGCGCTGTTTCGGCCTCAGGACAAGATCGGCGACGCGTCGATCGTGGTCGGTAAGGAGTCGGCCGCCATGTTCGTCAGCGTCGACGGCGTGTTCCATCCGGTGCTGAACCTGGCTTCGGCGCGGTTGATCGTGGGAAGGCCCGACAACCCTGTGACGGTGAAGGAATCGGAACTGGCGTCGCGACCTCGCGGTGCGCTGGTCGGAATCCCCGGTGCCCCATCGGCGTTGCCGAACGACCCCGACGGAGAGGCCGAGTCGTGGACCGTGTGCGACACCGTCGATCCGATCGCCGGCGTCACGTCCACGACAGTGATCGTGGGGGAGCCCCGCTACGGCGAGAACGCGGCTGCGCTCGGCCCGTCCGAAGCATTTCTGTGGGCTTCGGGTGATGCGGCGTATCTCGTCCACGACGGAACGAAGTCGCCCGTCGATCTGGCGGACAGAGCAGTCGTTCGCGCGCTGGGCCTCGAGGATGCGACGCCGACGCCGGTCAGTGCCGGTCTGCTCAACGCGGTGCCGCAGTCGCCTGCGGTCACGGCCCCGTTCATTGCCCGATCGGGTGAGATACCCGCCTACCCGTTCGACAACCGGCCCATCGGCTCCGTGGTCAAGGTTGCCGGCCGCGACGTGCAGTACTACGTCGTGCTCGAGGACGGCATCCAGGCCATCAGCGAAACCGCAGCCCTGCTCGTCAAGTTCGCCGACTCGCAGGGCAGTCCCGACATCGCGGCCGTGAATCCCGACGTCCTGGCCGACGCTCCCAAGACGATGTCCGGGCTCGACGTATCGACCTTCCCGCCGACGACTCCCGACATCGTCGACTCGGGCCAGAGGCCCGTCGGGTGTCTGACGTGGTCACCACTCGATGTCGCCGACGGTGGGCCGACTGCGCAGCTGGTCGAATCTGCCGGACGTGCGTTGCCACTCGATACCACCGCATCACCGGTGGAACTGGCTCAGGCGGACGGCGGCGGTGATGCGGTCGACCAGGTCCATCTGTCACCGGGCAGCGGCGGATTCGTCCGAAGCACCGGTATCTCGACTGCCAGTACCCGTCAGGACAGCGTCTTCTTCGTCGCAGACACCGGAGTTCGCTACGGAGTCGAGGGTGCGGATGCAGCGTCGGCATTGGGCTTCGGACTCCCGGCACCTGCACCGTGGCAAATTCTGCAGTTGCTGGGCAGCGGACCGACCCTGGGGCGCGGTCAGGCGCTGACCATGCACGACGGGGTCGCGGCGGACCCGCAGGCAGCCGCGGTTCCGTCCAAATAGTCCCAGTGAGTGGGCTAGCCGATCACAGTCGCCGACGCAGGGGAATGGAGACTGCCATTCCGAGGCCCAGAATGACCGCGACCACCACCGACCCCGCCACCGCCGCATCGCGTGGCCGATGATCGACGGCGAGCGGTGGGAGCGGCGCACCGATTGCGACTGCGTCTGCGGGGACGGTTCGCTGCGTCGGTGTCACGACGTCGGTCACCGCAGCGAGTGGATCGACGACGCCGTGGCCGACCACCGGATTCCATCCGTCGGCCGGAGCATGAGCTGTTCGCTCGATGCGGTCGATCACTTCGAGAGCGGACAGATCGGGCCTGTACGCCCGCACCAGTGCGGCTGTCGCAGCGACGAGCGGTGCGGCGAAACTGGTTCCGCTCATGGGAACTACGCCGTCGGTGCCCCGAATGCCGTTGGCCAGACCGTTGCCCGCCGGTGACAGCGACGTCATGTTGGAGCCCGGAGCAGCCACGTCCACCCATGGTCCGGCCAGGCTGAACGACGAGGGCGAACCGTCCAACTCGACCGAACCGACGGTCAACACGTCGTCGAACCAGGCAGGTGTCGCGATGGTCGCAAACCCTTCCCACGGGTCTGCCTCGGGCCGGACCGGGTCGGGCATGGGGTTCTGTGTCCTGCACGCTTCGCTACCGAAGTTGCCTGCCGCAGCCACGACGACGGCGTCGCTCTCACGAACGGCGTACTGCACTGCTGCACCGAGTGGCCCGTCGGCGACGCCCGCGCCGGCTGGGACGCACGCCACTTCGGAGATGTTGATGACCGATGCGTCTGCGTCGGCCGCCGCCCGGATTGCCATGGCCATCGTCCGAACGTTGCCGTACCCGGCAGCGTTCTCGGGTTCGGTCGTCTTCTCCGGGTCGGTCCTGTCGTCCACGACTTGAAACACGTTGCTGGACTGGCGGATCGACAGGATACGGGCGTCCGGAGCGCCGCCGGCGAAACCGCTGCCCGAGGCCGTCTGTGCGGCGATGAGACCGGCCACCATCGTGCCGTGCGCGTCACAGTCGAGCAATCCGTCGCCGGTGCCGACGTAGTCGCCCCCCGGAATCAGACCCGGAAGACGTGGGTGAGGCGTGACGCCCGTATCGATGACGGCAATCAGTTGACCGGCTCCGCGCGTGATAGGCCACACGGACGCGAAGTCGAGTGCCTGCTGCGCCGTCGGTATTTCCTGGGCGTCGATCGTTTCGGAGGGGACGGCGCACGCGTTCTTCTGCTCGGTCGGTTCCAAGGGACCGGGAGGGCTGGGCGGTGGCAGTTGCACCGGATCGATCAGCGGGCGTTCGGCGTGCGCGAAGGACGGTCCGATCAGTGCTTCGTAGGTCAAGGTCAGGATGGTGAGCGCGGAAACGGCGAGCGCTCGACGCCGGCGCGTGGTCACAGTCCGCGGACGACGCTGTACAGACCGCACACCCATACTGCGATCGGAATGACGAGGGCGATCGCGGCGTATTCCACCAGTTCGGCCGAACGCCGCATCACCGGCGAATAGTTGCGGGTCGGAACCAGGGCTCCGAACACGGATGCGACGACGGCGGCGGCCAACGCCGCGCCGAACAACTCGAGTGCACGGTCCGGCAATGTGATCACTGCCCCGACCGAGAGCGAGAACAGGATGACCGCACCACCTCCGACGAGTGAGACGGCATGTGTGACAACGGCATACGTACGTCCGCGCAGAAGCAGCACCAACGCACACAGTGCGGCGAGGACGATGCCGGGCCACCCGGAACCGGTCGCGGTGTCACTCGCCGCCGCAACAAGTACCCCCATCACTACCACGACCGTGAACGCCGCGAGCAATCCCGTCAGGTAGCTCCGTGCGCGCGTGGCTGCCACCTGCAGATCTGCGAACGACATCGAATCGAGTTCTGCCTCCTGGGCGGTGTCCAGTGGCGCACCAGCGGTGGGAACGGGAGGTAACGGAAGCCGCGCCTGCATCATCGACAGGCGGGCCGACACGGCGATACCGGTGAGACCTACCAGTGCTGCGACGGTACCGATGGCCGCCGGCGTCATCACGGTGAACAACGCGCAGGCCGCCGCGGCGAACGCCGACACTGCCAGCACGATCGACGCGGTGAACACGGCGAGCCCGGCACCGCCGATTCGCAGGGACAACAGGGCGATCGAGCCGACCATGGCCGAACCCAACATCACGTGAGCTGCACCGAACTGGCCGGGTACGAACAGACTTCCACCGGTGAACATCAGCGCCGAGGCACATCCCCCGAAGAGCACCGCGACGGCCACCTGCTCGTACAGTCGGCCGAGGATCATCCCCGCAACGGCGAACAGGACCGCGGCCGCGACCGCGGCGACTGCCTCGACCGGGCTGCTTGTGTTCTCGGCACCGGCTCGCACCGGGCCACTCAGAACGATTCCGCAGGCGAGCAGCACCATCGAGCCGGTGATGATCGAACCGACCGTGCGCGCAGTACGCGCGGTCCACTGAGCCACGTCGTCGTCGCCGGCCCGGGCCACGGCGTCCATCAGATCGTCGAACAACGGAGTCGGTGCCGGACGCTCGGCGACACCCAACACGAGCAGGTCGCCGTCACGTACGCCCAGTTCCGACAGTGTGGACGTCGACGGTAGCGGCGGACGTCCGATACGGGACAGCGTCCAGGCCCCCGGCAACCCGTCGGCCTCGGAGTCCGCGGTCCGGCTTCGGACTCGACCCGGTTCCTCCGCAGGCTCCGCTCGTGACGCGATCATGTCGACAATCCCCGGAATCAACAGCGACACCGGAACGTCCACGGGCAGAGCCATATCCACCTGAGTCGACCTCGCCAGCACCGTCACCCGGCACACGTCCTGGGCGACGACCGCACGCAGCCCCTGCGCACGACGGGCCGGGTCCGATGCGACGGTCGGTTCGGCTGCGTCGGATGGTGTATTCGTTGTTGCGGGACGGCTGTCGGCGCGTGTCATGGATATCCCCCCGGATGCGTGCAGAGCGCGTATCGATGCCCGCCCCCGGGCATCATGCGTCCACACCCTACGACATCACGCCGACACTCGGCCGTTCGTCGCCCCCGGCGAGACTTGCTCCCAGCAGTCAGGCAGGAACCAGCTCGCTCACCTGGGCCAGCAGCTCGAACGACCTGAGCCAGGATCGACGATCGGACACACCCGAGGCGACGATCAACTCATCTGCTCCTGTGCGTTCGGCGAATCGGTCGAGGTACTCCCTGACCATGTCGGGTGTGCCGACGGCCGAGTACTTCGTCATCTTCGAGATCTGTTGCCCAGCGGGTGCTTCCAGCACCATGTCGGCTTCTTCGTCGGTGAAGGTGCGACCCCGTCCGAGCAGCAGGCTCACGCGGCTTCTCTTGGTGCGGAGGAACTGGGCCTGAGCCTCGGCTACGGTGTCCGCGGCGATCACGTTGACGCCCACGATGAGGTGAGGTTCCGACAGCTGCGCCGACGGGCGGAAGTCGCGGCGATAGATTTCCACGGCCCGCTCGAGTGCGTCGGGTGCGAAATGCGACGCGAATGCGTAAGGCAGGCCGAGGGCTGCCGCGAGCTGTGCGCCGAAGAGAGACGATCCGAGGATGTACAGCGGCACCTCGGTGCCGGCACCCGGCGTGGCACTGACCCCGGGGACGAGGGACTGGTGAGACAGGTACCCCTGCAGCTCCTGGACGTCCTGGGGGAATCGGTCCGAGGATGCCGGGTCGCGGCGCATGGCGCGCATGGTCACCTGGTCGCTGCCGGGGGCGCGGCCCAGTCCGAGATCGATCCTGTCCGGGAACAACGTGGCCAACGTGCCGAATTGCTCGGCGATGGTGAGCGGCGCGTGGTTGGGAAGCATGATCCCGCCGGAGCCGAGTCGAATTCGCTTCGTGTGTGCGGCCACGTGCCCGATCAACACCGACGTCGCCGACGATGCGATCGTCTTCATGTTGTGATGTTCGGCGTACCAGATGCGCTGGTAACCCCAGTTCTCGGCATGCTGGGCAAGCGTCACGCTGGCGTCGAAACTGTCTCGGATTGTTTCGCCCTCGCCCACGTGTGCGAGATCGAGGATGGACAGGGGTACGGACACGGAAGCCGACCTTTCGTTCGTCGAACATGTGCGGCCATGGGGCCGCATTCTCCGTTCAACCGAATTCGGTGCCGTTCTATTTCTCGTATCCCGATGCTTGGACGCAACTGTGGACCCTCCGGTTGCGCATGCGTTAGCCTGTCGTCCACGCGGCCTCGGGGGGAGGTCGCCGCTGATGCAGTTGTGGGGGCGCGGCCGTGGGGGCTGATCGATGAGTACCGTGCGCTTCGTTCGCAGCGCGCGCCGGGAAGTACCTCGGTCACCGGGCGGCGAGGTCGTACTTCAACCGCCACCTCCGGTACCGCGCGCGGTACCCGGCAATCTCCTGATGAAGCTGATGCCGCTGGTGATGGTTGCCGCAATGGTCGGAATGGTCGCGCTCATGTTCACTTCCGGTGCAGCAGCGAACCCGATGATGTTGATGTTCCCGGCCATGATGCTGATGTCGATGGTGGGGATGTTGGCCGGCGGGGGCAAATCCGGGGGAGCACGCACCGCCGAGGCGAACGAGGACCGCAAGGACTATCTGCGCTATCTCGACCAGCTTCGACGCGACGTCGCCGACACCGAGCGAGATCAGCGCAAGGCACTCGAGTGGAGCCACCCGGATCCGACCACTCTGTGGTCGACGGCCGGAACGCAGCGCATGTGGGAACGACGGCCCCAGGACGCCGACTTCGCGCACGTGCGGGTCGGGCTCGGCGATCAGCGTCTGGCGACCCGATTGGTGCCTCCCGAGACCGGACCTGTGGAAGAGCTCGAACCGGTGTCCGCGGTGTCGCTGCGCCGATTCGTGCGAGCGCACTCGGTGGTGGCCGAGTTGCCGATTGCCGTGTCGCTCAGGGGCTTCGCTGCTCTGTCGGTAGCTGGGGACCGCGACGCCGCTCGTGCGATGGTGCGCTCGATGGTCGCGTATCTCTGTACTTTTCACGGACCGGATCACCTCGCGGTGGCCGTCGTCTGCGGCCCCGACACCGTGGAGCAGTGGGAATGGACCAAGTGGCTGCCGCACACACAACACGACGTGTTGCGAGACGGTGCCGGTTCTGCGCGGATGATCTTCGGCAGCGTCCTCGAGCTCGAGAGCGCGCTGGGGGACGTCCTGTCGATGCGCAATCGCTTCGCACGTGGAGCGGCGACCAGTGGGGTCACGCAGTTGGTGATCGTGGTGGACGGCGGACTGGTTGCCAACCGTTCGACCGACCTCACCGACACCGGTCTCGATTCCGTCACCATCATCGACCTGTCCGGGTTGTGCACGCGACTGGCGGCAACTCGCGGACTCCAGCTGGTGGTCGAGAACGGCTCGATCGGTGCGGTCAGCGGCACGGCAGTCGAGGTTTTCGCTGTGGCGGACGCGATGAGTAGCACCGAAGCGCACGCCGTTGCTCGACGCCTTTCTCCGTATCGCGCGCCGTCGTCGCCCTCCGCTGTCGATACCGTCACCGACGACGGGGCCGCAGTGTCGGGATGGAACAGCCTCGTTGGAATCGCCGACATCGGTGCGCTCGATACGGATCGAGCGTGGACCGTGCGTCGCGGTCGCGACCGGTTGCGGGTACCCATCGGCGTCGCACCCGACGGCAGCGCGGTCGAGATCGATCTGAAGGAGTCTGCCGAGAACGGCATGGGTCCACACGGATTATGCATCGGCGCAACGGGTTCGGGTAAGTCGGAGTTTCTGCGTACCCTCGTTCTCGGGTTGGTGTCCACGCACGCGCCGCAGCAGTTGAACCTGGTACTCGTCGACTTCAAGGGCGGGGCGACCTTCGCCGGACTCGAGGCCGCGCCGCACGTTGCGGCGGTGATCACCAACCTGTCCGAGGACCTGGCTCTGGTCGATCGGATGCGTGATGCCCTCGCCGGCGAGATGAACCGTCGGCAGGAGTTGCTGCGCTCGGCCGGCAACTTCGCCAATGTGTCCGATTACGAGAAGGCGCGCGCAGCGGGAGCTGCTCTGGCACCGTTGCCTGCTCTGTTCGTGGTGGTCGACGAGTTCTCGGAATTGCTCAGTCAGCAACCGGAATTCGCGGAATTGTTCGTGGCCATCGGGCGACTCGGACGTTCGTTGCACATGCACCTCTTGCTGGCCAGTCAGCGTCTGGAAGAAGGCAAGCTGCGCGGACTCGACAGTCATCTGTCCTATCGAATCGGCCTGAAAACGTTCTCGGCCAACGAATCACGTTCGGTTCTCGGTGTCCCCGACGCGTACCACCTGCCTGCTCAGCCCGGTGCCGGCTATCTCAAGTGCGACTCGGCCGAGATCGTCCGCTTCGCTGCGGCCTACGTGTCCGGACCGTACGTTCCACCACGTTCGACTGCGGGGACACCCGCCGCGCAGGGCGTCGATATCCGTCCGAGGCCGTTCACCGCATATCCGGTCCTGTTCGATCCCATCGAGAACGACCTCCGTGTCGAGCCGGTGGCCGAACCGAATCCGGTCGAGACCGAGGAAACGGGGGCGACCGTTCTCGACGTCGTCGTCGGCCGAATCGCCGGCCGCGGTATGCCGGCCCACGAGGTATGGCTACCGCCGTTGGACAAGGCCCCGACACTGACCCACTTACTGCCTCGGTCGGTACTGAGCGGCGGGGTCGATCCGCTGAGCGCCCTTCGTGCGCCGATCGGCATCATCGACAGACCGTTCGATCAGCGGCGGGATCTACTGACCGTCGACTTGTCCGGTGCAGCCGGGCACGTGGCGATCGTGGGGGCGCCGCAGTCGGGTAAATCGACGGCCCTTCGGTCGCTGATCATGGCTCTGGCGATGACGCACACACCCGCTCAGGTTCAGTTCTACTGCTTGGACTTCGGGGGTGGAACGCTGGCCGGGTTGGCCGAACTACCGCACGTCGGGTCGGTGGCCAACAGATTGGACGTCGACCGAGTACGCCGGACCGTGGCCGAGGTCGCGGCTGTCGTTCGTCAGCGCGAGAAGACTTTTCGAGATCGCGGCATCGATTCCATGGTCGAGTTCCGGCGGCTGCGGGCGATGCAACCGGTCGATCCGAACGACCGGTTCGGCGACGTCTTCCTGGTGATCGACGGGTGGCAGTCCATCAGATCCGATTTCGAGAGTCTCGAACAACAGATCGCGACGCTGACGACCCAGGGACTGGCATTCGGTCTGCACCTCGTTCTGACGGCCTCCCGCTGGGCGGAAGTGAGGCCCGCGACGAAGGATCTGATCGGGACCCGACTCGAGCTTCGACTGGGAGATCCGTCGGACTCGGACATCGGCCGAACGAAAGCCGCCAGTGTGCCGCAGGGCCGGCCGGGTCGGGGCATGACCAAAGACGGTCTGCACCTGCAGATCGCACTGCCTCGGGTCGACGACAGTCGATCGGTGGCCGACCTGTCCCGAGCTGTCGCAGAGTCCGTCACCGCGATTGCCGCAGCGTCCGCAGGGCCGCCTGCCCCACCGGTCCGCATGTTGCCGGAGATGATCGAACGGTCGGAAGTGCTCGATCGACTCGGTGGCACCTGGCCTCGCGACCGCGGCACCGTTGCGGAACTGAGAATTCCGATCGGCATCGACGAGGCCGAGCTGGCTCCGGTGACGGTCGACTTCGCGGAGAATCCACATTTCGTCGTATTCGGCGACAGCGAATGCGGGAAGACGTCCCTGCTGCGGGGGATCTGTCGATCGTTGGTCGATGCGAACCCACCGGATCGAGTGAAACTGATCGTGGCGGATTATCGTCGAACTCTGCTGGGCACAGTCGATTCCGAGCATCTCGCCGGCTACGCAGCCGCGCAGGCGACGTTGACGGCGATGATCGTCGATCTGGCCGGCAGAATGAGCAGGCGCATGCCGGGATCGGACGTGACCCAGCAGCAGCTTCGAGAGCGGTCGTGGTGGGACGGGCCCGAGGTGTTCGTCGTCGTCGACGATTACGACCTGGTGGCCACTGCGTCCGGAAACCCGTTGTCGCCCTTGGTCGAGCATCTGCCGCACGCCCGGGACATCGGGCTGCACCTCATCGTGGCGCGTCGCTCGGGAGGGTCGGGGCGGGCACTGTTCGACCCGGTGATCGGGCGGCTGCGCGACCTGGTGACTCCAGGATTGGTCATGAGTGGGAGCCGAGACGAGGGGAGTTTGATCGGCACCGTGCGCCCGAGCCCGATGCCGCCCGGACGTGGAGTGTTCGTCGATCGGTCCGGCCATGCGCTCGTGCAGCTCGGACACTCGAGTTGACGAGGCCGCAGTGGCGTTACGCGGCCGTGCATCTGAGTCATTCGGAGATTTCTGTCATCGCGTCCGGCGCGCCGCTGCAGGGTCCACGCGAACACGTCGGATCCGCATACGCGGTATCGGAGGGTGGTCGTCTCGTCTTCGGGCGGGCGGGTGTGGACACCGAGGTCCCTCCGCTGCTCTGTCTGGACGATCGATCGATCCTCGTGGGCGGCGCTGTATGGGATCGCGGCGAAGTCTTGCACGGGATCGTGTGGTCCGCGCTGCAGGGAGCCGGGATACGTGACCGACTCGATCTGCTCGAGATCGCGTATCCCTCGACGTGGGGCGACGAGCGTCGGGAGCTCCTCCGCACCGTGTTCGCCACGTCGGCGAGCGAGGTCGTCGTCGTGGAGACGGCGATCGCCGCGGTCGCGTCGGCAGGAGAACGCGCACCGGCCGCTGCGGTGGTGATCGAAGTGGGCACCCTCGACACGACGGTCGTCCTGGTGGACGAGTCGGGAACTCACGGCGGCGACATCGGTGCAGTTCTTGCTGTCGGAGTACGAGACGACAGCTGGCGACGACGAGCCGATGACTACCTTCGGTCGTCGGTGTCGCGATGTCCCGAGGACATTTTCATCGTGACGGAGTCGGGTTCGAGCTCGCGCCCCGCTGCGGATGATCCGGCACGATGGCTGACAGGTCTCGACGTGGCCAGGTCTCTGTATCGACGCGCGGGAGCGGAAGTGGAGACTGCCCCGCCAGGGCGAGCCGCGGCTGGGCGTTCGGCGGCATGGCTCGACGAGGTGACCGTCGCGGTGCCGCCTCCCCGGAGAAACGGATTGTCGGTTCGAGCGCTCGGTGCGGTCGCCGCATCGATCATCGTGGCCGGTGGTGTCGTGGCACTGACGTCGGTCCTTCGGTCTCCGGGAGAGGCGGCCGTCGCGACCTCGCCGCCGTTCGCAGTGCCTGCCACCCAGACCGTGTCGGCGACCGAGGCCACCTCCGCAACCGAAGCCACCCCCACGACCGAATCGAGCTCGGCGACAGCGGTATCGGCGACGTTCGTCTCGGGCCGGGCGTCGCTGCGACTACCGGCGACCTGGACCAGGATGGAGGACTCGGCCCGGATGGTGTTGATTCCGCCGACAGCACCCGAGCGTCGCATCGTCGTCACGGTGAAGGAACTGGTGCCCGGCTCGACGCTCGAACAGGTTGCGTCCGAGCTCGGTGCGGCAGTCGACGCGCGTGGACCCGACTCCACGATCGGATCTCTGGAAGCTGCCCGTGATTTCGGGGGTCGGGTGGGGATCTCGTACGTCGAGCGGCCGGCCGATGCGTCCACTGTGCTGTGGCGTGTGCTCGTCGAATCGGACGTGCAGGTGAGCATCGGCTGTCAGTTCGAGGGAGCGGACTCGTCCGCGATCGACACCGAATGTGATCAGGCCACCCAGACTCTGGAGATCGTGCCGATGCGTTGAGGACCGCGCGCAGATTTTCGCCGTATGCCGGAACCGAAACGAGGGGTGGCTGCGTCCAAGGAGATGTAGGGGAGTGAGCGGGCCGCACGCGGTCCCTCGGTCGAGCGACATGTACGCCGCAGGCGTACGTGGATACGAAAAACGAAGCAGAGGAGTCGAAGTGGGATATCCAGGGGGACCGGAATCTACGGGTTCGTCGAACGGCGTCACCGTCACACCGCAGGAGCTCGTTGCTGCCGGAGCGACGATCGAGGGCCTGAGCGTATCGATCAATGCGTCCAACTCGGCCGTGCGTTCCATCGTCGAGCAGACCGCCGAGGCGTGGGTGGGCAAGGCCGGCAAATCGTTTCAGGATGTCATGGCGCAGTGGGACACCAGTGCGCAGAAGATGCGCAGCGCGCTCGAGCAGATCTCGGCGGACATCAAGACCAACGGCCACGGCTACTCCGATGCGGACGACGACAACGTGGCGGCTGTGAACCAGGTGGCGGGATCGCTCGGTTCGGGACTGACCACGTTCAACTGACGGCACGACCGGCCACCGAACGACCGACCACACGACCGAGTTCTATTTAGGAGACTGATTCGACATGAAGTACGACTTCGCTCAGATCGCGGCGTTGACCGAGGCGATGAACAAGCAGGCGAATGTGACCAAAGACCTTCTCGCCGACGTGGACGGCACTGCGAAGAGACTCTACGAATCGTGGGAGGGCGACGCGATGACGTCCTACTACGAACTCCAGCGTCAGTGGAACTCCGCATCCGACGAGCTCAATCTCATCCTGTCGAGCCTCGTCGCGGCCGCCCGCACCGGCGGCGAGACCATGCACGGAGTGGAGATGGCCAACAAGGCGCGCATGGCGCGCTGACCGTCGAGACGAGCGTCGTATGCCCCGATCGACACTGTCGGTCGGGGCATACGACTGTCGAGGGGCCGCGGCACCTGGCGTGGGTTGCGGTGGCAGTGTGTACTGGACGGATGACGGATTTCGGGACGGCGATCGATGCCGAGCGGTCTCGCGCCGAACACCGACTGAACTCCCTTCGTGACGAGCTCGCGTCGGTCATCGAAGGCAGCCGGTGGACCACCGACGACGACGAGCACGACCCGGAGGGCTCCACCATTGCGTTCGAGCGTGCCAAGATCGCAGCCCTGATCTCCGACACCGAGTCCGAGATGCGCGAGCTCGACGCTGCGTCCACGCGGTGGGATCTCGGTACGTACGGCACGTGTGAGCGGTGCGGTGAGTCGATACCGGCCATCAGGCTCGAGGCATTACCGGCGGCCCGCCGCTGTGTGCACTGCGTCCGCCTGTCTTGAGTCGGTCTTCTGCGTCGGAGGCGTTTTGACCTGGGCACCGGCTCCCGGTATCGTCTCCCTTTGGCGTGTATGGGCTCGCCGCGTTCTTTCGATGCGCAGAGCTCTTGTCCTCGGGTCTCAACTGGCCGCCGAGGGCATCCACACGTCTTGGCCAGCAGCGACATCATGAAGACAGGAATTTTCTGTGTCTACTTACGCCCCGAAGGCCGGGGACACCACCCGGACGTGGCATGTGATCGACGCCACGGACGTCGTGCTCGGACGCCTCGCCGTCCAGGCCGCGACACTGCTCCGCGGTAAGCACAAGCCCACCTACGCACCCAACGTCGACGGTGGCGACTTCGTCGTCATCATCAACGCCGAGAAGGTTGCCATCAGTGGCAACAAGCTCGATGGCAAGTTCCACCACCACCACTCCGGTCATCCGGGCGGTCTGAAGTCGCGCTCGACGCGTCAGGTGCTCGAGAACAACCCCGACCGTCTCGTGGAGAAGGCCGTTGTCGGCATGATCCCGAAGAACAAGCTCGGAAATGCCATCGCGAGCAAGCTGAAGGTCTACGCGGGACCGAACCACCCGCATGCCGCTCAGCAGCCCGTTCCGTTCGAGATCAAGCAGGTGTCCCAGTGACGGCGCCGGAGGGAAATGACGTGACGTCGCAGGAGAACATCGAAGAGATCGCCGCCGACGAGTTCGTGGCAGTGGAAGATCCCGAGGTGGCCACGGAAATCGAAGCTGCTGCAGCTCCGGCCCCCATCGTGTTCGATCGCCCGATCCAGACCGTCGGCCGCCGCAAGGAAGCCGTCGCTCGTGTTCGGTTGTCCTCGGGCACCGGCGGATTCAAGCTCAACGGCCGCACCCTCGAGGATTACTTCCCGAACAAGGTGCACCAGCAGCTGATCAAGGCTCCTCTGGTGCTGGTCGACCGCGCGGAGTCCTTCGACATCGTGGCACTGCTGCACGGTGGCGGACCGTCGGGACAGGCAGGCGCGCTGCGTCTGGCCATCTCGCGTGCGCTGATCGAGCTCACCCCGGACGATCGCCCGGCCCTCAAGGCCGCCGGCTACCTCACGCGTGACGCGCGTGCGGTCGAGCGCAAGAAGTACGGCCTGAAGAAGGCCCGTAAGGCGTCGCAGTACTCCAAGCGCTGACGCGTCTTACCCGTTCCATCCTCGAGGGCAGGCTCCAGCAGTATCGGATGCCTGCCCTCGAGGCATTTTTCGACGATGTTCTCTCTGTTCGAAGGGGTCTTCATTCATGGCGCGATTGTTCGGCACCGACGGAGTGAGGGGACTCGCAGGCGGGGTCCTGACGGCAGAGCTCGCCATGACCATCGCCCGGGCTGCCGCCGCCGTGCTGGCACCGGACGTCGACGGTGGTCGACGGACAGCGGTCGTCGGCCGTGACCCCAGAATCAGCGGTTCGATGCTCGGTGCCGCGGTGTCGGCCGGGCTCACCGCTTCGGGCGTCGACGTGATCGACGTGGGCGTGCTGCCGACACCCGCGGTCGCCTACCTCACCGGCGAATACGGCGCAGCGCTCGGCGTGATGATCTCCGCCTCGCACAATGCGATGCCCGACAACGGAATCAAGATTTTCGCTGCAGGCGGGCACAAGCTCGATGACGACATGGAAGATCGCATCGAGGCGTTGCTCGGGGTGGACGGCCGAACCGCACAGCCGGTCGATGTGACGGGCGCTGCCATCGGTCGTATCGACGTTGCTCCCGACGCTGCCGAACTCTATGCCGGGCACCTCGTTGCACCGCTCTCGCACCGACTCGACGGTGTCACCGTCGTGGTGGATTGCTCGCACGGTGCAGCCTCGACGGTCGGACCGGAGATCTACCGCCGGGCCGGTGCGACGGTCGTGGCGATCAACGCCGAGCCCGATGGACTCAACATCAACGACGGGTGCGGTTCGACGCACTTGGAAGGGCTGCAGAAGGCTGTCGTCGAGCACAGGGCCGACCTCGGGATCGCGCACGACGGAGACGCCGACCGCTGCCTCGCTGTCGATGCCTCCGGTGCGGTGGTGGACGGGGACGCGATCATGGCTGTGCTGGCCATCGCGATGAGTGAGAACGGCACGCTGACCGACAACACGTTGGTCGCCACCGTCATGAGCAACCTCGGGCTCCACATCGCGATGCGCGAAGCGGGAATCACGTTGCGTACCACCGCAGTCGGTGATCGATACGTCCTCGAGGAGTTGCGCCGCGGAGGGTACGCACTCGGTGGTGAGCAGAGCGGACACGTCGTACTGCCCGCGATCGGGACGACCGGCGACGGGATCGCCACCGCGCTGCGCCTGATGGAGAGAATGGCCCGGACCGGACGCTCCCTGGCAGATCTGGCGTCGCCGATGCGCACGCTGCCCCAAGTGTTGATCAACGTACGTGTTACGGACAAAGCTGCGGTGGCGTCGGCACCGTCGGTGTCGGACGCCGTGGCCGTTGCCGAGCTCGAGCTCGGCGAATCAGGACGAGTTCTGTTGCGCCCCAGCGGGACCGAACAACTCGTGCGAGTGATGGTGGAAGCGTCGGAACTCGACGTCGCGACCCGGCTCGCCGAGGAGCTGGCGGGCCGGGTCGCGGCGGTCTGATCGTCGGGCAGTGTCCGATCGTCAGGCGGTGAGTTGTCGCAAGGCGGTGAGCTGCGCGACGCGTCCTGCGGTGTTCTCGGCCAACGGTGCGACGTTGAGTGTCGTGACGCCGGCTTCGGCGAAAGCTGCCACGCGTTCCTTGACGTAGCTCTCCGGTCCGATGAGGTTCACCGAACGCGCCAGCTCGTCCGGAACCGCCGCTGCCGCTTCCTCTTTCTTGCCGGCGAGGTACAGATCCTGAATCTTCTCGGCCTCGGCTTCGTAGCCGTAGCGCTGAGCGAGCGAGTTGTAGAAGTTCTTTCCCTTGGCGCCCATGCCGCCGATGTAGAGCGCCAGGTGCGGCTTGACCCAGGGGAGGTACTTGTCCGCGTCCTCTCCGATGGCCAGGGTGGGACTGGCGAACACCTCGAGTTCGCCGAGTGACGGATCGCGTTTGGCCTTGCCTGCGGCCAACGATTCGCCCCACACGTCGGCTGCCTTCTCCGGGAAGTAGAAGATGGGCTGCCAGCCCTCTGCGATCTCTGCGGTGAGCTCCACGTTCTTCGGGCCGAGTGCGGCGATGACGACCGGAATGCGTTCGCGCACAGGATGATTGATCAGCTTAAGTGGCTTGCCCAGGCCGGTTCCCTTGTCTGCCGGCAACGGGATCTGGTAGTGCTTGCCCTGATACTGCACTTTCTCTCGACGCCACACCTGGCGGCAGATCTCGATGACCTCACGAGTTCTGGCGATGGGTGCGTCGTACTTGACACCGTGGAAACCCTCGACGACCTGTGGCCCGGATGCGCCGAGTCCGAGGACGAATCGTCCGTCGGAGACGTAGTCGAGGCCGGCGGCCGTCATGGCCGTCAGCGACGGCGTTCTGGTGTAGATCTGGAAGATGCCCGATGCGATCTTGATCGTGCTCGTCTTGGCCGCAAGGAATCCGAGTTGGCTGACGGCGTCGAACGAATAGGCCTCGGGCACGAAGATGATGTCGAGGCCCGCCTTCTCGAGTTCGGCTACCTCGGCAACGGTCTCGGTGAAACCACCGCTGTAGTTCAGCATCGTTCCGATGTGCATGGGACTCCTCGTTCTCGAGTAGCTGGTGGAGCTGCTCGGTTGTCTGTTACCGACGTTTCGTATCGGGACGTTACCGCTCGCCGGGGAACCGATGGGAGTCGGCGCACGTCATAGAGGGAAAGGGGCACTTCGAGCGGGAACGGGCGGGCTATGAGCGACGGATTCTGGGTGGACGCAGTCCGCGTGCGCGAGGTGGCCGACTCGATGACGGCGTCGGCGGAGGCCCTGGGTGCGGCAGCCGATTCGATCGCCTCGCCGGCATTCGGTACCGCGGCCGCAGGACGGAACTACGGAGACCTGGGCGCGGCCTATCTCGACGCCCACTCCGGGCTCGGACGAGCCGTCGGGGTGTGGCGATCGTCGGTCGACGACATCGCGGATGCCCTCGTCGCTGCGATGAATGCGTACGAAGTACAGGACGACGTCGACGCGCACGCGATCGACTCGGTGCGGTGACCGTGTCTTCCACCTCGCCCGCCGAGGCGGCATCGGTCGACGAGATTCTCGACGCCAATGCCGTCGGACTGCTGTATTTCGAGCGTTTCCTGCCGTTGGCCGAGCGCGTGCCCGGCAGCGAAGTCCCGCGCTACGACGAGGTGTGTGCACGGTACGACGAGCAGCGCGGCCTGAATCTGGAGGCTCTGACGTCCGACGCAGATGCGGTCGGGGCGATGGCTGCGGCGCTGAAAGAACAATTGGACGAGCAGGCGCAGCTTCTGATCGTTCTCCGACTGCGGTGGCACGGTGACGCCGGTGAGGCGGCGCAGCAGTACGTGGGCACCGAGCAGGAGAGAGCAGGGGTGCTTCTCGACTCGGTCGAGGATGCGCTGCAGACGATGTACGCGGCCGTGGACGTGCTGCGTGAGGCGGTGACCGACAAGGCCGAGCTCGTCGGAAGCCTCGATACCGACGCCGTCGACGGACACGATGCAGACCGGACCGACGCGCTTCTGCTGGCCTCGGGCATCGAGTGCGTTCCGGTCGACCGGGCAACCGTGTTCGCCCGCCTGGCACCGGCGTTTCCGGAATGGGCCGAGCGAATCGCGCGTGCAGACGTATCGGACGAGTTCGCGGCGGAGGTTGCCGACCGGTCTCGAGAATGGATCGAGGGCGAGTTCGTGCCACATGTGCAACGCACGTGTGCCGCAGTGTCGTCTGCCTGCACTGCCACGGATACTGCCGTTCGAGATTGCTTGGCCCTGGTGGTGAAGGTCATCGAGGAAGTCGTCCAACCCGTGTTCGACGAGCTCGACGAGCGCAGCTGGGTGCCGCTGCCTGTTTCCGAGCACTCGAGCGAGCGGTCGTCGCCCGAGAACTCCCCAGCGGCGGTCACGGCCGGAGCCGGGGGAGAGGCAGTCGTCACCGGACCCGCATCGGCAGCCCAACCTCCGTCCGGGCCGCCGGCGCAACCGGCACCTGCTGCGGATACACGTGCCACCGGTCCCATGGCGTGGGGCGAAACCGGGACCGACAACGGTCGTGGAGACGGGCGAGTCGATGCAGTCGCCGGGCTCGTCGACAGCGTTGTGGACGACATCGTGAGCCGGGTTGTCGAGGCGCTCGGCACCAAGATCGGTGCCGAAGCACCCGACCCGGTCACAGAACCCGGCCCCACTGCAGAACCGGAACCCACTGCAGAACCTGAACCCACTGCAGAACCGGAACCCACTGCAGAACCGGAACCCACTGCAGAACCGGAACCCACTGCAGAACCCGAACCCACTGCAGAACCCGGCCCGGCTACAAAGCTCGATTCGATCCCGTCGCCGGAATCCGGTGATGCATCGGAGGCCGCCGGCGAGCGCGGCCATCTCGAGGCCGAACTCGACGGCCATCGTGCCCGTATCGCACTGGAACACGACGGTGCCGTGTCGCTTCGCCTCGAGACACCGGGTATCGGGGTGCGCACGTTCGAGCTGCGCGTCGGTCCCTTCGGGTTGCCCGAGATCGTCGAAGTTCCCGGGACCGTCGATCCGAGCAGTGTCGGGGTGTCGAACCGGTCCTCGGCGAACGCGGAACCGCCGGAGCCGGCGGCGGGGCATCGAACCATCACCGATGCAGAACCCGAGACCGAACCGGCACCTCCTTCTGTCGAGTCCGGCGCTCCCGAGCCGAACACAGTGACCTCACCGCCGGCGGATGTCGCACCGGCCGACGAGCCGCAGGCGGGTGATGCGCCGACCGACCTGCCGCCTGCAACGACAGCGGATACCGCGGATGTATGCGTTCCGGAAACTTCGGACGAGGAGCACTCCGTCCGGCAGGGCCCGAACGAGGCTCATGAGGTGAGCGAGGTGCCTCCCGCTCCCGTGGCCCCTCCGGTCACCGAACCACAGCCCAGCTCGGCGGGTTCCGGCGCGGGCTTGAGCGAGGCGGGTGCACTGTGAATTCGGATCCGGCGTGGCGTCGTGAACTGCATCGCATTCGCGACGCGCATCGGACTGCGATGGCGGATGCCGCAGAACAGCTACGTCATCCAGAAGAGTCGGTAAGACCCGATGCGGGACAGGAGTTTTCAGGCCAACCGAGCAAAGACGACACTCGGTCGGCGGCGGGCTCGCTCTTGCGCCCGGCGCACCTGGATCGGCGGCAGGGCGCACCACACGTCGAACCGGACCCCGACGAGCAACCCCGATCGTGGCTGGTGTGACGGCGCCGAGCCGGAAGGGTCAGCCGCGTCCCAGCAGTGCCTTGATCGAGGCGGTCGCCTTCGGCTTGGGCTGCTCGGTCAGCGGCGCGTGAGGATCGACAGCACGGGTGCCGGCGATGTCGCCGTTCGTTCCGGCCAATTCCTCGTAGTCGGAGTCGCCGGTCAGGTGGTAGAGCAGAAATGCGGTCAGTACAGCGCGGGTGCGTTGCTGGGTCTTGCGGTCGGAGCTGTTGACTCCCAGTGCGCGGAGCATTCGCCGGCCTTCGACGAATCCGTCTGCCGTCGAGCCGTCGATCCGTCGGAGGACGGATGGTCCGTGCCAGGCCTGGGCGAGAGCCAGTGAATTGTCGTTGAGCGAATCTGCGTTCGAGCTGTCGCCGACGACCAGTCCGGGCACGTCGAGGCCTGCGGCGGCGTCCTCGGACGACGGTGCCGTCGGTGCCGGAAACAGGGCGGCGACCGCTTTGACATCCGGTCGTCGGGAGGCAGCGAGTACGGCGGTCCCGGCGCCCATCGCGTGACCGACTGTGGCCAGATTCTCGGGATGCACGCTGATGTTGCCCGAGCCCAGGCGAACGCCGGTCATGATGTCGAGCACAGTGCCCAGGTCGGTGGCGAGTCCGCGGTGCGAGGGCACGAGGCCACGCTCGGTGTCGGGTGCTGCCACGACGAACCCCCACGACGCCAGGTGCTTCAGGGTGTCGGTGTAACTGCCGGGGCGCAGCATCCAACCGTGCGCGAACGCCACACCGGGCAGGCCGAAGCCTTCGGCCGGGGTGTAGACGACGCCAGGTTGCCCGGCCAGGGCCAGGTTCCCTCTCAGTACCTTGTGCGGGCCACGCTTGGAGAGAGCAGATGCCAGCTTCTTCGGTTTCGCCACGAGAGATGACGCTACCGAATGTGCTCGGGTATGGGGACGCCGGACACGGCGACCTGAGCGAATGGGTCGTGCGCGTCGTGCCGAGTACCCTGATGCACCATGTGCGGAATCGTTGGATATGTCGGCCACCGCCCAGCTTTGGGTGTCGTGGTCGAGGCGCTTCGGCGTATGGAATATCGGGGCTACGACTCCGCAGGAATCGCGATACTGGACGGCGCGGGCTCTACGGAGGTGGAGCGCAAGGCCGGGCGGCTGGCAAACCTCGAGGCCGAATTGGACGACATCGGCACCGATACGTTCGTCGGGACCACCGGCATGGGACACACGCGGTGGGCGACGCACGGGCGTCCGACCGACCGCAACGCTCACCCACATCGCGACGCGTCCGGAACGGTGGCGGTGGTGCACAACGGCATCATCGAGAACTTCGGTCCGCTGCGTGCCGAACTCGAAACGGCGGGTGTCGAGTTCCTGTCCGACACCGATACCGAGGTCGCTGTCCACCTCGTCGCTCGGGCATACGCGGACGGGCCTACGGCAGGCGATTTCGTGGCCAGTGCGAAGGCAGTGCTGCGTCGCCTCGAAGGTGCGTTCACGCTGGTCTTCACTCATTCCGACCACTCGGACACGATCGTCGCCGCGCGTCGGTCGACCCCTCTGGTGCTCGGAGTCGGCGACGGCGAGATGTTCCTCGGTTCCGATGTCGCTGCGTTCATCGAGCACACTCGAGACGCCGTCGAACTCGGGCAGGACCAGGTCGTCGTCATCACCGCAGACGGCTACGACATCAGCGACTTCGAGGGCAACGACGCCCAGGGGCGACCGTTTCGGATCGATTGGGACCTGGCTGCCGCGGAAAAGGGCGGCCACGACTACTTCATGCTCAAGGAAATCCAGGAGCAGCCCGCCGCCGTGGCCGACACGTTGCTCGGTCACTTCGACAAGGGCCGGATCGTGCTCGACGAGCAGCGTCTCTCCGATCAGGAACTGCGTGACGTCGACAAGGTGTTCGTCGTCGCCTGTGGCAGTGCCTACCACTCGGGTCTGCTCGCCAAGTACGCCATCGAGCACTGGACCCGGCTGCCGGTGGAAGTGGAACTGGCCAGCGAGTTCCGCTATCGCGACCCGGTGTTGGATCGGTCGACCCTGGTCGTTGCCATCTCGCAGTCCGGCGAGACGGCCGACACTCTCGAAGCAGTGCGGCATGCCAAGGACCAGAAGGCCCGCGTCCTTGCGGTGTGCAACACCAACGGCTCCCAGATTCCCCGCGAGGCCGATGCAGTTCTGTACACGCGTGCAGGTCCGGAGATCGGCGTCGCGTCGACCAAGGCGTTTCTCGCCCAGGTGACTGCGAACTACCTCGTCGGCTTGGCTCTCGCTCAGGCGCGCGGCACCAAGTATCCGGACGAGGTGGCGCGCGAGTTCGCCGAACTCGAAGCGATGCCGGAGTTGGTGCAGCGGGTGCTCGAGACCGTCGAGCCGGTGCGTGCGCTCGCGCGCGAGCTGTCGACGTCGTCGACCATCCTGTTCCTCGGTCGACACGTCGGTTACCCCGTCGCTCTCGAAGGTGCGCTCAAGCTGAAAGAGCTCGCCTACATGCATGCGGAGGGCTTCGCGGCGGGTGAGCTCAAGCACGGACCGATCGCACTGATCGAGGACGGCGTTCCGGTCATCATCGTCATGCCGTCGCCCAAGGGCCGTGCCGTGTTGCACTCGAAGATGCTCAGCAACATCCGCGAGATCCAGGCGCGCGGTGCTCGGACGGTCGTCATCGCGGAGGAGGGCGACGAAGCGGTCCGGCCTTTCGCGGACAGCCTCATCGAGATCCCGGCGGCATCGACACTGCTGCAGCCGTTGCTTTCGACGATTCCGCTGCAGGTCTTCGCAGCCGAGGTCGCTCAGGCTCGTGGTTACGACGTGGACAAGCCACGAAATCTGGCCAAGTCCGTCACGGTCGAGTAGTAGTAGCGGCGGGGCTCGAAACACACGACGGTACGAGCGGGAGGACCTCGGCATGCGCGGCTACTACACACCCGAGCAGATCAGGAACGCCGAGGCTCCGCTGCTGCAATCGTTGCCCGACGGCACGCTGATGCGCCGCGCTGCGTACGGCTTGGCCTCGGTGGTGGCGCGCGAGCTCTTCTCGCGAACCGGCGGCGTCGCGGGGCGACGAGTACTGGTACTGGTCGGATCGGGAGACAACGGCGGAGACGGACTGCGGGCAGGTGCGTTCCTGCGCAGGCGCGGGGTCGTGGTGTCCGCGCTGCTGCTCGATCCGGACCGTGTGCACGCCGAAGGTCTTGCGGCCCTGCGTGCCTCGGGCGGACGGGTCGTAACGGAGCCGGACGATCCGGACCTCGTCATCGACGCCATCGTCGGGATATCCGGGAAGGGTCCGCTACGTCCTCACGCTGCCGGGATGGTCGACCGGATCACCGCGCCCGTCGTCTCCGCGGACATCCCCAGTGGCGTCGATGCAGAAACCGGTGAGGTGTCGGGGCCCGCGGTGACCGCCGATGTCACCGTCACGTTCGGCGCTCGCAAACCGGTGCACGTGTTGGCCGTACCCCGTTGTGGCCGAATCGACGTGATCGACATCGGGCTGACCCTGCCGTCACCCGAGATCGAGTCCTTCGAGCCGGCCGACGTTGGCCGAATCTGGCCGATTCCCACCGCGTCGGACGACAAGTACTCGCAGGGAGTCGTCGGCGTGTTGGCCGGCAGCGCCACGTATCCCGGGGCCGCGTTGCTGTGTGTCGGCGCAGCCGTCGCCGCCACGTCCGGGATGGTTCGGTACGTGGGAAGTGCCGGCGCAGAAGTGGTCTCGCATCACCCGGAGGTCGTCGTCGCACCGGATCTGGATGCAGCGGGGAGGGTGCAGTCGTGGGTCGTCGGCCCCGGCTTCGGCGCGGACGAATCCTCGGCGGACATCGTGCGTCGAGTGCTCGAATCGAATCTGCCGGTGGTCGTCGACGCCGATGCATTGACGATCCTCGCGGACAACGAGCAGTGGGTCGTCGATCGCACTGCACCGACGCTGTTGACCCCGCACGCCGGGGAGTTCGCCCGCCTGACCGGATCGGAACCCGGTCCGGACCGCGTCGCGGCCGTACGAGGCCTCGCCGCTCGGTGGGGCGTCACCGTGCTGCTCAAGGGCCGCGCGACGGTCGTCGCCGACTCGGACGGCACCGCGTTCGTCAGCGACGCGGGCGGATCCGCCGCGTCCACCGCCGGATCCGGGGACGTGCTGTCCGGCGTCCTCGGTGCCCTGCTCGCAACCGGAATGGCACCGTCGACGGCGGCCGCATGCGGGGCCAAGGTGCACGCACTGGCCGCAGCCCATGCCGCGCACGGAGCCGATGGCGAATTCGCCGCCCCGATCTCGGCGACACCGTTGTCGAACAGCCTGCGAGAAGCCATCCGGACGGTCCGCTCGGTCGCTGTCTGAGCTGCACCGGGCTCGCCGGCCGACCTGACGGTGTGTCATGAGTTGTGCCACCTGATCCGTGGTGTGTGCGGCAGGGATGGCACTATCGAATGTTGTGACTATCGGTAACGGCGACGTGGAGACCGATCCGCGGACGGATTCGGGTGCTCTGGCAACCGTCGATCTCGATGCCGTGGCCCACAATGTCCGGGTTCTGCAGGAAGTCGCAGGCGACGCCGCCGTGATGGCCGTCCTGAAATCCGACGCCTACAACCATGGGGCAGGCCCCGTGGCACACGCTGCCGTCGCGGCCGGCGTGCACGAATTCGGGGTCACGACCATCGGCGAGGCCCTGGAACTGCGCGCAGCCGGAGTCAACGTGCCGGTGCTGGCTTGGCTGCACTGTGCCGATTCGGACTTCGGTGCTGCGATCGCCGAGAACATCGGAGTCGGGGTGTCCACGGCCGGCCAGCTGAACTCGGTGATCGCCGCAGCCAGGCGGACCGGTCTCACCGCCGACCTCTCGCTCAAGATCGATACCGGCCTCAATCGCAACGGCGTTGCGCGGGCGGACCTCGATGTCGTCCTGGATGCCACCGCGTCGGCGGTCGCCGAGGGGTCCGTGCGATTGACGGGGATGTTCTCGCATCTCGCCTGTGCCGACGAACCGAATCACCCGGCCAACGACGCCCAGGCAGAGCGGCTCCGCGACGCTGTTGCCCGCGCCGGCCGGCGCGGTATCTCGCCGGCCGTCGTGCATCTGTCCAACTCGGCGGCAACGCTGACCAGGCCGGACCTCGGTTTCGACATGGTGCGTCCGGGTATTGCGCTGTACGGCCTGTCGCCGGTGCCCGATATGGGAGATTTCGGCTTGCGTCCGGTCATGACATTGTCCGCGCAGGTGGCCCACATCAAGAAGGTGAACCGAGGTGAATCGGTGTCGTACGGATACACCTGGACAGCTCCGACCGACACCGTGGTCGCACTGGTGGCGCTGGGTTATGCCGACGGGGTCGTACGCCGACTCAGCGGTCGTTTCGAGGTGACCATCGACGGTCGTCGTTACCCGTCGGTGGGGCGCGTGTGCATGGACCAATTCGTCGTCGATCTCGGCGGCGACAGCTCGGGTGTCGCCATCGGCGACGAGGCGATACTGTTCGGGCCGGGGGACAGCGGAGAGCCGCACGCTCAGGATTGGGCGGATGCGCTCGACACCATCGGCTACGAGGTCGTCACCGGCGTTCGTGGACGTGTTCGACGTCGTTTCGTCGGCACGCGCTCAGGGGAGGCGACGAAGTAGGCCATGCTGGGATTGCTGGAGAGTCTTGCGATAGTGGTGCGGGAGACGGCGTTTCGATCCAACAAGGATCCGCTGGCGACCGAGAATCTCGACCTGATGGACGCCGATCGAGGCAGTATCGTCACGGCGGACGACGGTGTTCCGCTGGCGGTCCGTGAGGTGGGGCCGGCGGATGCACAACTGACCGTCGTGTTCGTGCACGGATACTGCCTGCGCATGTCGTCGTGGCATTTCCAACGACGTGCGCTCGAACAGCAGTGGGGTTCGAGCGTGCGCATGGTGTTCTACGACCAGCGCGGTCACGGCCGCTCCGGGGTGCCCAGTGCAAGCAGTTGCACCATCGGTCAGCTCGGTCTCGACCTCGACGCGGTCATCCGTTCGGTCGTGCCCAAGGGACGCATCGTTCTGGTCGGGCACTCGATGGGCGGCATGTCGATTCTTTCCATGGCGCGACAGCGGTCGTCCGTCGTCCGGCAGCGAGTGATCGGTGCCGTGCTGATCTCCACTACGGCTGCCGGCCTCGCACAGACGGGAGTCGGCCGCAGCCTGCAGAATCCGGCGGTCGATGCTTTTCGACTGGCTGTACGCACGTCACCCGGCCTGGTGCAATTCGGGCGAGGAGCGGTGCGCGCCATCATTTCACCGGTGCTGCGCGCGGCCTCGTACGGAACGCGGGTGTCTCCTCGGCTGGTGGCATTCTCGCAGTCGATGATCGACGACACCTCCGTTGTCACCATCGTGAATTTTCTCGAGACCCTCGAACTGCACGACGAGTCGGCGGCTCTGGCGGAATTCGAGAACATTCCGGTGTCGGTGGTGTGCGGCGACGAGGATTGGATCATTCCCTTCGCGAGTTCGGAGGCACTCACCGACGCTCTGCCGAAATCGGAGATGGTGCGGGTGCGTCAAGGTGGGCACCTGGTGCAGTTGGAGTTCCCCGAACAGGTCAACGGTGCGATCCTTCGCCTGGTGGCGCGAGCATCGGAGCCCAAGAAGAAGCGGTGGGGCGTTGTCTGATTCCGAGAGTCCACCGAACTCCCGGCTCGACCTGCCCGTCGAGGCCGAACTGGCGACGGCGACGGACACGGCCGAGTTCGGTGCTCGGCTCGCGGACATTCTGGTCGCCGGCGATCTCGTCGTACTCGACGGTCCGCTCGGTGCGGGGAAGACCGCGATGACCAAGGGGATCGCGGCGGGTCTCGGGGTGCACGGTCGCGTCACCTCACCGACGTTCGTCATCGCCCGCGAGCATCGACCAGGCGTGCGCCCCAACGGTTTACCGCCTGTCGCCCTCGTGCATGTCGACGCCTACCGTCTGGGTATGACGGGACAGTCCGCGTTCGACGAGCTGGACGCGTTGGACCTCGATACCGATCTCGAGCACGCCGTCGTCGTCGTCGAGTGGGGCGAGGGCGTGGTGGAAACCCTGACGGATCAGCATGTCTCCGTGCGCTTGTCACGCGATCCGGAATCGGACGTCCGAAGGGTGAGTGCTCGCCGGGTGAATGGCGATGCGCTCGGCCGCCTACCCGAGTGAGCACCGAAGCCCGGCGCGCCCGTAACGGCACTCGACGAAGCGTGCGATGCGGGTATCCCGGGTTCGTGGTGCCGCGGCTACGGGAGTGCTGGGTGCGGCCACCGGGCGGGTAGCCTTGATCCTCGTGCTCGTACTTGCCGTGGACACCTCGACCCCTGCCGTCACCGCAGGTGTGGTGCGGTTGTCCGACTCCGCTGCCGACGGAGCCGATGTCACCACCGTCGCCACCCGCATCAAGGTCGACGCGCGATCGCACGCCGAGGTTCTGACTCCCCACATCCTCGAGTGCCTGGCCGAGGCCGGCATCGTGGCTACCGATCTGGCGGCTGTCGTCGTGGGAGTGGGCCCCGGTCCGTACACCGGCCTGCGGGTGGGGATGGCGACCGCGGCCGCATTCGGTGATGCGCTCGGACTGCCGGTCCACGGTGTCTGCAGTCTCGACGCGATCGCGGCAGACGTCGACGAATCCGGATCGCTGTTGGTGGTCACGGACGCACGTCGTCGCGAAATCTATTGGGCACGTTACGAAGCCGGGGTTCGGGTAGCGGGCCCCGACGTGATCGCTCCGGCCGAACTGGAGCACGGAGGTGTCGACGCTGTTGCCGGTTCCGCGCCGCATGCCGCACTGTTCGGGTTGCCGGTGCGTGACGTGCAGGCCCCGTCGCCGGCAGGGTTGGTTCGGGTCGCTGCCACCGACATCGGCAGCGGGACTGTACCGGGACCGCTCGTTCCGCTCTATCTGCGGCGCCCGGACGCGAAGACACTCGCCGAACGGGCTGCGGAGAAGGCCGCTCGATGACGGTGACGATCGAACCGATGACGGTGCACGACTGCGCACGATGCGCTTATCTCGAGACGGTGCTCTTCGAGGGTGACGACCCGTGGTCGGCAGACGCATTCGTGGCGGAACTGGCTGCGCCGCACAATCATTACGTCACGGCGAAGGAGGCCGGCGAGATCGTCGGTTACGCGGGAATCTCTCTGCTGGGGCAACCGAGCCGCGGCGCATTCGTCGCCGGTGAGGCCGAGGTGCACACCATCGGTGTCGATCCCGCGCACCATCGCCGGGGGATCGGCGGACGACTGTTGAGCGAATTGCTGCGCGTCGCCGACGATCACGGTGGGCCGGTGTTTCTCGAGGTGCGCACCGACAACGACCCGGCCATCGAGTTGTACCGACGTGAGGGCTTCGAGATCGTGGGTACCAGGGCGAAGTACTACCAGCCCAGCGGAGCCGATGCGTTCACCATGCGTCGGCCGGAGAAGACGGAGGCTGCCCGATGATCGTCATGGGTATCGAAAGCTCGTGCGACGAAACAGGAGTCGGCATCGTTCGCTGGCGCGACTCGGGTGTGTGCGAGTTGCTGGCCGACGAGGTGGCATCCAGTGTCGACGAGCACGCCCGGTACGGCGGAGTGGTGCCCGAGGTGGCGTCGAGGGCCCACCTCGAGGCCATGGTTCCGACGATGCGCCGCGCTCTCGCCGCCGCCGACATCGATCGTCCCGACGCGGTCGCAGTGACCATCGGACCAGGACTGGCCGGTGCCTTGCTGGTCGGAGTTGCCGCTGCCAAGGCCTACGCAGCGGCGTGGGACGTTCCCTTCTACGCCGTCAATCATCTGGGCGGCCACGTCGCGGTCGACACCCTCGAACACGGTCCGATGCCGTCGTGCGTGGCACTTCTGGTTTCCGGTGGCCATACTCATCTGTTGCACGTCGACGATCTGTCCAAGCCCATCGCGGAACTGGGTACCACCGTCGACGACGCGGCCGGTGAGGCGTTCGACAAGGTGGCCCGCCTGCTCGGTCTGGGCTACCCGGGCGGTCCGGCGCTCGACGATGCCGCGCGCGAAGGCGATCCGACTGCGATTGCTTTTCCCCGCGGAATGACCGGCCCACGGGACGCCCGCTACGACTTCTCGTTCTCGGGGGTCAAGACGGCCGTCGCCCGCTTCGTCGAGGCACGTCACCGGGCCGGAGATCCGATTCCGGTCGCAGACATCGCGGCGTCGTTCCAGGAGTCCGTCGCGGACGTGTTGACGATGAAGGCGGTTCGGGCGGCGACAGACGTGAACGTCGACACCGTCGTTCTCGGTGGCGGTGCAACGGCCAACTCGCGGATCCGCTCGTTGATCGAATCACGATGCGCCGACAACGGTTTGACGCTGAGAATTCCGAAGCCGCGGCTGTGTACCGACAACGGTGTCATGATTGCCGCCCTCGGTGCTCACCTGGTTGCCGGGGGCGCGGCACCGTCGGCTCTGACAGCGGTAACCGACCCCGGCCTGTCGGTCGCGACCAGTCAGGTTCCCGGCTGAGCGTCCTGAGGGGGCTCGGAGGTTCGCGGCGCTACCGTGTCCGGTGACGTCCGGGGTTCGACGCTCTGACCGGATACAGCAGGTGGTGGTGACCAGACCGTCGGCGGAGCGGTCAATTCCGGAGTGGGATCCGAGCCACGGACGACCGTCGTGGGCACGGTAATCGATCCGGTCGGTACTTCCGAGCTTTCCGGAACCGACCCTGCCGAGGGCTGCGGTGTCGGTCCTGGGCTGAGCTCGATCGGGCCGGACGGCGTGCTGGGTTCGGGAGTCTCACCCGGGGCCGGGGCCGGGGTCGGCTCGACGGGCGAGCTGGTGGTCGGCGCGGGCGTCGTCGTGGGCGCGGGCGTCGTCGTGGGCTCGGGGGAGACCGGCGTCGACGGCTCGACGGTGACGCTGGTGCCCGCGTCGGGAGACGACGACTCCGGTGCCGGATCCATGGGCCAGTCGATCCGCGGGAGGTCGGGAGCAGGTCGCAGCGTCGGCGTGGTGGTCGGTGCGGAGGACGCGGGGAGTCGGGACGTCGGACGCGAGGAATCCGCTGTGGTCGCCGCGGGGCCGATCGGGTCAGCCGAGTCACGGGTCGAAGTCGATGTATCGCTCGGCGAGTAGCCCTCCGCTGCGGGTCGTCCTGCGTCCCCGGCTGCGACGGGTTCGGTGGCGCTACCGGCAGGGGACACGCTCGGGTCGTCTGCCGGGGCCATCGTCTGCAGCCCGTAGGCGAGGACCAGCCCGCCTGCGACGACGGCCGCAGCGATCGCACCCGAGTAGCGACCCATCCGGCCTGCAGTCCGGCGTGCGGCCGAGACCAGGGGGTAATCGTTGTCGGTCACCGATGCGGCGACGACGGCCGCGCCCACGGCGAGCACGGCATCCGGCTCGGGGAGGCGAACGATGCGTGCATGGAACGTGTCGGTCAGAGACTTGGCCAGCAGCGGGATGTGGGCACCGCCGCCGATCATCACGATGGCCTCGGGTTCGTGGGTGCTTTCGTCGAACACGCTGCGCACGAACTGCGCTGCCTCGTCGAAGAGGGGCGATGCAACGGTCTCGAATGCAGCGCGGCTCACGGTGAGCGGTACACCGCTGTATCGCTCGATGCGTGCTTCGTTCTCGTGCGAGAGCAGTTCTTTGATCGCCCGGTACCGCGCCGATCCGATTCCGCGGTCGTCGCGAATGTCGTCTCGCAGATTGTCGAGCGTCATGTTCTGAACGAGGTCCTTGACCAGTGCGTCGAGAACGACGCCGCCGATGGCCTCGGATCGGCCGTAGGACAGAACGACACCGTCGGTACGGCGGGCCACGGTCACCGACAGTCCACTGGCTCCCAGGTCCACCAGGGCGATGGTGTCGTACCCGTCGACCAGACCGGTGGTGGCCAGATGTGCCGACGCGGCGGCGGCTTCCGGAACGAGCCGAACGTCTCGCGTGGTGTGTGCAATTGCAGCGCGGATGCGCGCCGCATGTTCTTCGGTTCGGAAGGTGACGGCGATGGAATCAGGCTGCCGGTCGCCGGGAACGAGGGACGCCATCAGCTCGACCGCGGACGTCACGAGATCACCGACATCGATCTTCGCCTGGCGATCCGCCGAGACGGTGCGGTACTCGACTGCATGGCTGCCGTCGGATTCGACGGTGACCAGGGCTGCGCACACGCCCTCGGATCCGGTGGATACACCGACTCCTACCCGCATGGTGTACCTCCGCCCCGTTGTCCGTGTGCGGGAACCGTTCGGTTCCGCCGATGTCGTGCAGTGCCTCTCGTGTGTCGAGTCGTGGCACGGCTGTCGATCGTTATCGTTCGGACAGCTCCGTTATCGTAACGTTACCGATCCCGTTGCGCGACCGTAATAATCTGCTCGGTCGGTTACTTCGCAGGCTCGGGTGCGGCCTCACCTGCACCTTCGGCAGTGTCGGGGCGTCGAGAAAAAAGTGTGGAAATCCCCGTGTCGTGTGCCGAGGCGACCGGTGCGGGTCGGGTGGAAGTGCGATCCGGCCGAGTCGGTGGCCCGAACGCAAGCCTGGCGAACCCAGCCCTTGAGTGCTGGCACTCTCGTGTATAGAGTGCTAGTTGGCACCGAGTGAAGTCCCGGCACCCGCGACGACGGGACCGAGTTTCGTGCCGAGTTTGTCAGGACCGCACGAGAAGTACTTACACACAGCTGTCCGGGGATCCGACCCCGGACGCGTACCCCATAACTTTGGAGGGCTCAACGTGGCGAGCGTGAAAATCAAGCCGCTCGAGGACAAGATCCTCGTCCAGGCCAACGAGGCCGAGACGACGACCGCCTCCGGTCTGGTCATCCCCGACACAGCCAAGGAGAAGCCCCAGGAGGGCACCGTCGTCGCCGTTGGCGAAGGCCGTGTCACCGAGAAGGGCAACCGAATCCCGGTCGACGTCAAAGAAGGTGACACCGTCATCTACAGCAAGTACGGCGGCACCGAGATCAAGTACGCCGGCGAGGAGTACCTGATTCTGTCGGCACGCGACGTGCTGGCAGTCATCGCCAAGTAGGCCACAACGCATCCCGCCCCGGAATCCGATTTCAGTGTCGGTCCCGGGGCGGAGTGCGTTCGATCGAGTTTCTTTACTCGAAGGAGTAACACCGAAACATGGCAAAGCAAATCCAATTCAACGAGGAAGCGCGCCGCTCTCTCGAGCGCGGCGTCGACAAGCTCGCCGACGCAGTCAAGGTCACTCTCGGACCGCGTGGTCGCCACGTCGTCCTCTCCAAGGCATTCGGTGGCCCCACGGTCACCAACGACGGTGTGTCGATCGCTCGTGAAATCGACCTGGAAGATCCGTTCGAGAACCTCGGCGCCCAGTTGGTCAAGAGCGTCGCCACCAAGACGAACGACGTCGCAGGCGACGGCACCACCACGGCGACCGTTCTCGCACAGGCTCTCGTCCGCGGCGGACTGAAGAACATCGCCGCCGGAGCCAACCCCATCGCGCTGGGCACCGGCATCTCCAAGGCAGCCGACAAGGTTGCCGAGGCACTGCTCGCCGCCGCCACCCCGGTCGAGGGCAAGCAGGCCATCGCTCAGGTTGCCACCGTGTCCTCGCGGGACCCCGAGATCGGCGAACTCGTCGGTGAGGCGCTCACTCGCGTCGGTGCAGACGGCGTCGTCACCGTCGAGGAATCCTCGACGCTGCTCACCGAGCTGTCGGTCACCGAGGGCGTCCAGTTCGACAAGGGCTACCTTTCGCCGTACTTCGTCACCGACGTCGACACGCAGGAAGCTGTGCTCGAGGACGCCTACGTCCTGCTGTACCGCGAGAAGATCACCTCGCTTCCCGACTTCCTCCCGCTGTTGGAGAAGGTTGCCGAGAGTGGCAAGCCGTTGCTGATCATCGCCGAGGACACCGAGGGTGAGGTTCTGTCGACCCTGGTCGTGAACTCCATCCGCAAGACGATCAAGGCCGTTGCCGTCAAGGCTCCGTTCTTCGGCGACCGTCGCAAGGCGTTCCTCGACGACCTCGCAGTCGTCACCGCAGGCCAGGTCATCACTGCAGATGTCGGCCTGAGCCTGAAGGAAGCCGGCCTCGAGCTGCTCGGCCGCGCGCGTCGCGTCGTCGTCACCAAGGACGAGACGACCATCGTCGACGGTGCCGGCTCGCAGGACGACATCGATGCCCGCGTCGGCCAGCTCCGTCGCGAGATCGAGAACACCGACTCCGAGTGGGATCGTGAAAAGCTCGAAGAGCGGCTCGCGAAGCTCTCCGGCGGCATTGCCGTCATCAAGGTCGGTGCCGCAACCGAGACCGAGCTCAAGGAACGCAAGTTCCGTGTCGACGACGCAGTTGCAGCGGCCAAGGCTGCAGTGGAAGAGGGCATCGTTCCCGGCGGCGGCTCCGCTCTGACGCAGGCCGCGTTGTCCCTTGCCGACGATCTCGGCCTCACCGGTGACGAAGCCACCGGCGTCGCAGTAGTGCGCACTGCTCTGAACGCACCACTGTTCTGGATCGCCACCAACGCCGGCATCGACGGTTCCGTCGTCGTCAGCAAGGTGGCCGAGTTGCCGAAGGGCCACGGTTTCAACGCCGCGACCCTGACGTACGGCGACCTGCTGGCCGACGGCGTGGTGGATCCGGTGAAGGTGACCCGATCTGCCGTGGTCAACGCCGCATCCGTCGCGCGCATGATCCTGACGACGGAAAGCTCCATCGTCGAGAAGCCCGAAGAGGAATCCGAGGCCGCAGCCGGCCACGGACACGCTCACTGATTCTCGGGTAGTACGACGAAGCCCCCAACCCGAACGGGTTGGGGGCTTCGTCGTGTGTGCAGCTGTGAAGTCGTGTGCTCAGACCGCGATGCGGCGGCGGTTGTGCCGGGCGTGCAATTCGCGCTCCGTCTCGGACATCCCTCCCCAGATGCCGTACGGCTCGCTCACGTTGAGTGCGTGGGTGCGGCACTGAGCGAGTACCGGACAGCTGCGGCACATCTCTTTGGCGCGCATCTCTCGTTGTGCTCGCGCCCGACCCCGCTCGCCGTCGGGGTGGAAGAACATGGACGAGTCGACGCCACGGCACAAGCCGTGCATCTGCCAATCCCAAATATCGGCGTTCGGCCCAGGGAGGTGGTTCGGCTGCGGCATGGAAACTCCTAGGGTGGTGTGGCTTCGACGGATTCGTGATCCGAACAGCGACAACGTTATGTGGGTCGACGAAATCGAGTCAATAGAGCTCGATCGTGGGCAAATGCATAGCGGGAGGGCGAAGAATTAACACGCTCGATATTTACTTCGAGCCGGTTGCATGTGTGCGTCTCCGGTTGAGAAATCGGCCGAGTCGGGAGACGATGCTCATGGCTCGACGTGGCGAAGGATCGACGGTGACGTGTCGGTGCGAGCCGGTGCCGCTCCGAATTCCACTGCCCGTTTCTCGAAGACCCGCAGCTCGAAGGTGTTGTCGCAGAGTGACGAGCGAGCGGCGGGCCGGGTTCGGCCTCGCTGCGCAAGCAGCCGAACGGATCGAGCGCGGTGTCGGTCGTTACTACGGAACGATTCCGATCGGCGGAGTCGAATGTGCCCGACACATTCTTGTCCGACTCCGATAAACGACCCGCCGTTTAACCCATTCGCCACACAGCGTTCAGATAACTGTTTCCGAAACAACACCTATTCACATTGTTAATTCTGTGAAAACTGCTGCGGCGTCCGGAAAGGTCGTCGTGAAAGAGACAGCCGTCCGGTGCGGAATTCGCATTCGTACGTTTCGGTGTCTGTCGGTCTCGGTCGTCGCACTCGCGTGCCTGCGGTCCGGCTGTGGCCATACCCTGATGTCGTGCACAGTGTCTCGAAGTCGTCGCCCGTCACCGGAAAGTCCGACAGCATCGGGCCGGCGCTGCGAGAGGCGGCGTTCGGAGTAGACCCCGGTCGAACCGACCTCCCGGCGGCCACCGATGCGCGGCAGAGTTGGTACCGCGGCGTCGCGTTGGCCGGCCAGGGTCGCTACAACGCTGCCAGGGTCGAGCTTCGGCGGTTCCGACCGACGTCGCCGGCACTCGAGTCCCTGTACGAGTCGACCAGGGCGTCATGGCTACGCCAGGTCGGTCGGCACCGGCTCGCCCGCGGGTTCGACGGAAGGGCAGTGATCCTGATCGGGCTCGTCGGCGAGGCGCGAACGACGGACACGGTGGAGGCGCGCAGTGACGCACTGGTCGGATTGGCGGCAGACGCACTGGGTACCGGCCGATTCGGATTCGCGGATGCGTTCCTGGCGCGCAACGCAGAGCTGCTCTCGGTGCCTGGCGGATCGCATCTGTGGCGTCCGGCGCTCCGCGCGCACTGGGTGGCAGCCGAGCTGGCGATGATGCGTGGGGACGGCTCGGGAGCGCTCCGACACGCCGAGTCTGCTCGCGCACTTGCCGAGGACACCGATTCGTTACGTCATCGCATCAAAACCGATCTGGTGATGGCCGCTGCCCTGAGCTGCGCCGGTGCGACCGAGCGCGCACGGGCAGGGGCCGTCGACGTGGCCTGCGCTGCGGCGATGCACGGTTTGCTGCCCCTGCAATGGGCCGCGACGATGCTGTGCCAAGGAACCGGGGGAGCGGATCCGAGCATGGTGCCGGCGCACGACCTGGACGTCGCACTCGAACGACTGGGCGGATCCGCGGTCGGTTGACCTGGACCGTAGCCGCACACGGACCGAGCGGTTCGATTGTGGGCCGTCGGTGTCGCTATCCTTGGTTCGTTCCACCACCACGTGGAAGCGCTCCCAGGCGGGTGCGTACCTGTAACGCGGGGAAATTTGTCGACGATGAACAGTGCGGGTGAGGAGTTGGACTCTTTCGTCGTTGCCGCAGCGCAAGGCGATCGTCTGGCTCTGTCCCGGGTCTTGGAATTCATCCGACCTCTCGTCGTCCGGTATTGCCGGGCTCGAGTCGGTTCGGCTGAGCGTGGTCAGCTTTCGGCCGACGACGTGGCGCAGGAGGTCTGTTTGGCAGTCATGACCGCCTTGCCGCGTTACCAGGATCAAGGTCGTCCGTTCATGGCATTCGTGTACGGCATCGCGGCACACAAGGTCGCAGATGCTCATCGCAGTGCCTCGCGTAACAAATCGGACCCGGCCGCCGAAGTACCAGATGTCGTGTCGACAGAACACGGTCCGGAGCAGCGAGCTCTGGAATCCGAGTCGAGTCGACAGATGACTGCACTACTGGACACCTTGCCCGCCAAGCACCGCGAGATTCTGGTGCTCCGACTCATCGTCGGATTGTCGGCCGAGGAGACGGCAGCTGCGGTCGGCAGCACTGCAGGCGCTATCCGCGTGGCTCAGCACCGAGCTATCGCAAAACTGAAGAACGAAGTTGTGAGAGCAGGTGAAATGTATGGCTAGGGACAATGGTCACGGTGGCCCCGGTGAGACCCCGCGTCGCGGCATCTCGCGTATCGGAGAGCACGTGACACCCACTGGACCGAAGCAGAACGATCCCTATGCCGACATCGGCGCAGACGGTGGTCCCGTGGACCTCGTCGCCGTTCGTCGTGACGATGCGTTCATCGACGCGATCAGTGGTGACGGACCGATCGCAACCGATGATGCGGACGATTACCAACTCGCGCTCCTGCTCGCCAATTGGCGAGCGGACGTGATCACACCGTCCATGCCGGCCGGTCCCTCTCTCAACACCGTTGTCGCGGCCGTCGAGCGCGAGAAGGCGGCTGCCGACATGGCACGATCCAGCGCGGCGAACCGCGGGGGCCGGATGCGTCTGTTGCGTCCCCTCGCTGGTGCCGCCGCCGCGGTCGCCGTCGTGTTGGGCGGTCTGGTGGTCATCTCGTACAACTCGACGCCCGAGGATCCGCTGTGGAGCGTCAAGTCGGTCGTGTTCTCCGAGCAGGCCGATTCGACTGTCGCGCAGATAGATACGACATCGAAGCTGCAGGAGGCGGAGAACCTTCTGTCGTCCGGCGATGCCGACGCTGCCCGCGCTCTTCTCGACGGCGCATCGAACCGCAGTTCCGCGGTCATCGACGATGCTCAGCGAGCCGAACTCGACCAGTGGCTGGCCCGTCTGCTGCAGGAGTTGCAGGCCCTGACGGTGCCGCCCGTGGTACCTCCGATGGGTGTGGCCCCGGCAGCCCCCTTGCCGGTGCCAAGCCAAGAAGCTCCAGCGTCGACGGCTCCCATGGAGACGGTTGCACCGGAATCCACCGCGGTTCCGAGCACGCCGAATTCGGAAACGACGACACCGGTCAGCCCGCCGGTCACGACGAGCCCGAGTACGACGACCACCGACGTCACGCCGACGGTGCTCGACAACCCGAACCAACCGACGGGTACTGCCAGTGGCAGTTCGTCCGAGAACGGCGACCGCATGTCGGTTCCGTCCGGCGGAAGCTGAGCGACAGGTACTGTTCGACGACGGAAAAGTCCGTGGACAGCGAAGAAGCCCGACACGATGTTCGTGTCGGGCTTCTTCGTTTGTCCGGTGGTCTCAGCTCTCGAAACCGTCTCCGTGCAAAGCGTCGTTCATGGATGCGTCGGCGAACCCGCGGCAGTAGTCCCACGTGACGTATGCGTCGGGCACCGGGTCGTAGGCCGGCTCGTGCGGACGCACGGTGCCGTCGACGAGGAGCTGCAGCAGATTGGCACGCAGCATGTCCCAGTCGTGGTAGTGGTCCTGCTGGCAATCCTCACAGCACACGACGAGTCCCCGGATACCGCGGTGGCCGAGGAGTGCCTCGTAGACGGCGAGGTCCGCCAAGTCTTCTTCTACGGCCAGCCGTTCTTGGGGATCGAGAGGCTGGCCGGGCTCGATTGCATCGAGGGCGGCCGACGGGTCGGCGGGGTCTCCGGCGAACGGATCCGGGGGTAGACCGGGAGGCAGTTGATCGCGCACGCCTCCACGGTACGCAGAACTGGTGGGTCTGCGCCAGCCGTTCGACCGCGACATGCCGGGCGATCCGTGCCACCGGACCCCGTCGGGACGGTAATTCGGTGCCTCCGAGCATCCGCAGCGGGAGGCGTGCGCACTGATTGTGCCGCAGGCCGATACCATGGTTCACGGCGCTGAACAGATGAGTGCAGGTGCCGAAACTCCATCCGTTCTCCAACACCGCACCGCGGTGCGCCTGCGAGCTCTCACCGGCCGCATGCCGCGCCCACGGTGCAACCAGGCTCTAGGGAGGGCCAGATTCGTATGAGTAGTCCCGGAGCCCACGTCCGCACAGGCGGCGACGATCCCAACAAGGTCGCGATGCTCGGCCTCACGTTCGACGACGTCCTGCTGCTGCCGGCCGCTTCGGATCTGATTCCCAGCGCCGTGGACACGTCCAGTCAGATCACCCGCGAGATCAGGTTGCGGGTGCCGCTGGTCAGTTCGGCGATGGATACCGTCACCGAGGCGCGGATGGCCATTGCGATGGCACGTGCCGGCGGCATGGGTGTGCTGCACCGCAACCTCTCGCTGCACGATCAGGCCTCTCAGGTCGAGACCGTCAAGCGCTCGGAGGCCGGGATGGTCACCGACCCGGTCACCTGCAAGCCCACCGACTCGCTGGCCGAGGTCGACGCAATGTGTGCGCGCTTCCGTATCTCGGGGCTCCCGGTCACCGACGAGACCGGCGCACTGGTCGGCATCATCACCAACCGCGATATGCGGTTCGAGGTGGATCAGAACCGTCGCGTCGCCGACGTCATGACGAAGGCACCGTTGATCACCGCGCAGGAGGGGGTCACCGCCGAAGCGGCCCTCGGCCTACTGCGTCGCCACAAGATCGAGAAGCTACCGATCGTCGACGGCAAAGGCGCACTCACCGGTCTGATCACAGTGAAGGACTTCGTCAAGACCGAACAGCACCCCGACGCCACCAAGGATCGTGACGGTCGTCTACTGGTCGGAGCGGCCGTGGGCGTCGGGCAGGATGCCTGGGCCAGGTCGATGGCACTCACCGATGCCGGCGTCGACGTCATCATCGTCGACACCGCACACGGCCACAATTCTCAGGTGCTCGAGATGGTCAGCAAGCTCAAGGCAGAGGTGGGCGAGCGCGTTCAGGTCGTCGGTGGAAACATCGCGACCCGAGCGGGCGCACTCGCCCTCGTCGAGGCCGGTGCCGATGCAGTCAAGGTGGGTGTCGGACCCGGATCGATCTGCACCACCCGCGTGGTTGCCGGCGTCGGTGCCCCGCAGATCACCGCCATCCTCGAAGCCGTGGCCGCCTGCAAGCCGCACGGTGTGCCGGTCATCGCCGACGGCGGTATGCAGTTCTCCGGTGACATCGCCAAAGCGCTCGCCGCAGGCGCGTCGACCGCGATGCTCGGATCGTTGCTGGCCGGCACCGCCGAGTCTCCGGGTGAGCTGATCCTGGTCGGTGGCAAGCAGTTCAAGAGCTACCGCGGCATGGGCTCCCTCGGTGCGATGCAGGGACGTGGGGGAGCGAAGTCGTTCTCGAAGGACCGCTACTTCCAGGACGACGTGCTGGCCGAGGACAAGCTGGTTCCCGAAGGTATCGAGGGACGCGTCCCGTACCGGGGTCCGTTGAATCAGGTCATCCATCAGCTCACCGGTGGGCTGCGCGCTGCCATGGGCTACACCGGGTCGACGTCCATCGAGCACCTGCAGCAGGCTCAGTTCGTGCAGATCACCGCGGCCGGTCTCAAGGAGAGCCACCCGCACGACATCACGATGACCGCTGAGGCTCCGAACTACACCACCCGATAGTCGTGTCGGCCCGTGTGGCCGATCGATTCGCTCTCGAAGTAGAAAGGTGCGCGCGTGCGCGACCTCGTTGAAATCGGCATGGGCAGAGAAGCCCGTCGCACCTACCAGCTGGACGACGTCGATATCGTGCCGTCTCGGCGCACCCGGTCGTCCAAGGAGGTGTCGACTGCCTGGCAGCTCGATGCCTACCGGTTCGACATCCCGGTGCTCGCCCATCCGACCGATGCGTTGGTCTCGCCTGCGTTCGCCATCGAGCTCGGTAAGCAAGGCGGGCTCGGGGTGATCAACGGCGAAGGGCTGTGGGCGCGGCACGCCGACGTGCAGGCCAAGCTCGACCAGTTGATCCACATCGCCGAGACCGATCTCGATCCCGACGCGCCGATCGCATTCTTGCAGGAACTGCACGCTGCGCCGTTGCAGCCCGATCTGTTGGCCGCCGCAGTCGGCCAGGTGCGGGATGCAGGCGTCACCGTTGCAGTACGAGTGAGCCCGCAGAACGCCCGCGCCCTGACGCCTGCGCTGATCGCGTCGGGTCTGGATCTGCTGGTCATCCAGGGCACGATCATCTCCGCCGAGCACGTTGCGCACGGCGACGACGAGCCGCTCAACCTCAAGACGTTCATCGCCGAGCTCGACGTCCCCGTCATCGCCGGTGGCGTCAGCGATCACCGCACCGCGTTGCACCTGATGCGCACGGGTGCGGCCGGCGTCATCGTGGGCTACGGCTCCGTCGAAGGCGGCACGACCACCGGTGAAGTCCTCGGCATCGGCGTTCCGATGGCCACTGCGATCGCCGACGCGGCGGCCGCACGACGGGACTACTTGGACGAGACCGGTGGACGTTACGTGCACGTCATCGCCGACGGCGACATCACCACGTCCGGCGCACTGGCGAAAGCCATTGCCTGCGGCGCAGATGCTGCGGTGCTCGGTGCGCCGTTGGCCGTGGCCGCCGAGGCTCCCGGTGGCGGCTGGTACTGGCCGTCCGCCGCGGCGCATCCGTCGATGCCGCGTGGCGCCTTGCTACCGATGTCCGCGGGGGAGCGTCCGAGCCTCGATCAGGTGCTGCACGGACCGTCGCGGGAGTCCTACGGGTCGATCAACCTCGTGGGTGGGCTGCGTCGCTCGATGGCGAAGTCGGGCTACTCCGATCTGAAGGAATTCCAGAAGGTGGGCCTGAACGTCCGGGCCTGACAGAACCCACACACGACAGAACCCCCACACCACAGGGCGCGCACTCGATCTTCGGGTGCGCGCCCTGTGTCGTTCGTCGGGAGGGCTCCGGTAAGCCGACCCTCGGTTGGTGATACCTTCCGTAACAGCTAGAATCGCTTGTGGCGGTAGTCACACAGCGATGTGCATACTGTTCGACAGGTAACGGACGTAGCGGAGGTCACCATGGGTTCAGCTGGACGCGCAACGGATTACGACGTTCTCATCGTCGGCTCGGGCTTCGGTGGAAGCGTCACCGCGCTTCGGCTGGTGGAGAAGGGATACCGCGTCGGGATCCTCGAGGCCGGGCAGCGATTCGAGGACAAGGACTTCGCCAAGAACAGCTGGGATCTCAAGCGTTTCCTGTGGGCACCCAAGCTGGGTCTGTACGGCATCCAGCGGGTACATCTGTTGCGCGACTGCCTCATCCTCGCCGGTGCAGGGGTCGGCGGTGGATCGCTCAATTACGCGAACACGCTCTACAAGCCGCAGGCACCGTTCTTCGAGGACAAGCAGTGGGCGCACATCACCGACTGGAGCAGTGAGCTCTCCCCGTTCTACGACCAGGCCACCCGCATGTTGGGTGTCGTTCGCAACCCACACATGACCCCCGCCGACGAGGTGATGAAGTCGGTGGCCGAGGACATGGGCGTCGCCGACACGTTCATTCAGACCCCGGTGGGCGTGTTCTTCGGCGACGAACCCGGCAAGACCGTCGCCGACCCGTACTTCGGTGGTGCCGGCCCCGAGCGCACCGGATGCATCGAATGCGGCGAGTGCATGACCGGGTGCCGCCACGGTGCCAAGAACACCCTGCTGAAGAACTACCTCGGGCTGGCCGAACGTGCCGGAGCCGAGATCGTGCCGATGACAACGGTCACCGGCCTGCATCCTCGGTCCGACGGCACCTGGGACGTCGAGACCGAGCGCACCGGAGCGCGTCTACACAAGGGACGCAAGACGTACAGCGCTGCCAACGTCGTGCTGGCGGCCGGCACGTGGGGCACGCAGAACCTGCTGCACAAGATGAAGGACACGGGCACCTTGCCGCGGTTGTCGGACACTCTCGGTGAGCTGACCCGCACCAACTCCGAGTCGATCGTCGGAGCGGCAAAGCTGGCGGTCGATCCGAACATGGATCTCACTCGCGGTGTCGCCATCACGTCGTCGTTCCACCCCAGCCCCAACACCCACATCGAACCGTGCCGCTACGGCAAGGGCTCCAACGCGATGGGCATGCTGCAGACCTTGATGACCGACGGCGGAGGAAGGATTCCGCGCTGGCTCAAGTTCGTCTTCGCGATGATCGCGCATCCGATCCAGTTCGTCCGTGTCGTCAACGTCCGGCACTGGAGCGAGCGGACCATCATCGCGTTGGTGATGCAGAACCTCGACAACTCGATCACCACGTTCACCAAGCGGGGCCCCTTCGGCCGCAAGATCTCGAGCCGTCAGGGACACGGTCAGCCCAACCCGACGTGGATTCCCGAGGGCAACGACGCCACCCGGCGCATCGCCAAGAAGATCGGCGGGGTCGCGGGAGGGACGTGGGGCGAGCTGTTCAACATCCCGCTCACCGCACACTTCCTCGGTGGGTGCGCTATCGCCGAGGACGCCCAGCACGGCGTCATCGACCCGTACCACCGCGTCCACGGATACCCGACTCTCAGCGTGGTCGACGGTGCAGCAGTCTCGGCCAACCTCGGAGTCAACCCGTCGCTGACCATCAGCGCGCAGGCCGAGCGGTCGGCGGCACTGTGGCCGAACAAGGGCGAGATGGACCTGCGTCCGGTGCAGGGCCAGCCCTACCAGCGCCTCGATCCGATCGCGCCCAACTCTCCCGTCGTTCCCGTCGACGCACCCGGCGGCCTGCGGCTGCCGATCGTGCAGATCAGGTCCGGTTCGGCGGCCATGCCCGTCGAACATTCGGGTGTCGCGTGAGCGATTCGGGTGCTGCGAGTACACCGAAGCCGTCCCACTAGACTGACCAGGTGACCGACTCCTCTGCACACGATCCCGCACACGCACGGCCGGTTCTGGTCGTCGATTTCGGAGCCCAGTACGCACAGCTGATCGCCCGCCGGGTGCGCGAGGCCAGCGTGTACTCCGAGGTCATCTCGCACACCGCGACCGCCGAGGAGATCGCCGCCAAGGATCCCGTTGCTCTGGTGCTGTCCGGTGGGCCGTCCAGCGTCTACGCCGAGGGCGCACCCGAACTGGACTCCGCTCTGCTCGAACTGGGTGTCCCGGTCTTCGGTATCTGCTACGGCTTCCAGGCGATGGCGCAGGCGCTCGGCGGAACCGTCGAGCACACCGGAACACGTGAGTACGGGCGTACTCAGCTCAGCGTCGACGGCGGCCGCCTGCACGACGGTCTGCCTTCCACCCAGCCGGTCTGGATGAGTCACGGTGACGCGGTCACCGCTGCTCCCGACGGCTTCACCGTCACCGCGACCAGTGCCGGAGCCCCGGTTGCTGCGTTCGAGAACGAAGAGAAGCGGATGGCGGGCGTGCAGTACCACCCCGAGGTACTCCACTCACCACACGGACAGCAGGTACTGAGCCGATTCCTGCACGAGACCGCCGGAATCAAGCCGGACTGGACCGCCGCGAACATCGCCGACGCGCTTGTCGACGCCGTCCAGGAACAGGTCGGTCCGACGGGCAAGGCGATCTGCGGCCTGTCCGGTGGTGTCGACTCCGCGGTGGCCGCGGCACTGGTGCAGCGTGCAATCGGTGATCGGCTCACCTGTGTCTTCGTCGACCACGGCTTGCTGCGCGCCGGCGAGCGGGAGCAGGTGCAGCAGGACTTCGTAGCCGCGACCGGTGCCAAGCTCGTCACTGTCGATGCGGTCGACACCTTCCTCGGTGCCCTCGAAGGCGTGTCGGACCCGGAGGAGAAGCGCAAGATCATCGGCCGCGAGTTCATTCGCAGTTTCGAGGGTGCCGTTGCCGAGGTGTTGGGCGAGAACGCCGAGCACGGTGATTCCGTCGAGTTCCTGGTGCAGGGCACCCTGTACCCGGACGTCGTGGAGTCCGGTGGCGGTTCGGGTACCGCCAACATCAAGAGCCATCACAACGTCGGCGGTCTGCCCGACGATCTGCAGTTCGCGTTGGTCGAGCCGTTGCGTGCGCTGTTCAAGGACGAGGTGCGCGCTGTCGGACGCGAGCTGGGCCTGCCCGAGGACATCGTCGGCCGACAGCCGTTCCCGGGACCCGGACTGGCCATTCGCATCGTCGGAGAGATCACCGCGGACCGGCTGGCGACGTTGCGTCATGCGGATTCGATTGTCCGAGAAGAGCTTACGGTCGCAGGCCTGGATCAGCAGATCTGGCAGTGCCCGGTGGTGCTGTTGGCCGACGTGCGCAGCGTCGGTGTGCAGGGAGACGGTCGCACGTACGGCCACCCCATCGTGTTGCGTCCGGTGTCGAGCGAGGATGCGATGACCGCGGACTGGACCCGGTTGCCGTACGACGTTCTGGAAACGATTTCGACTCGGGTGACCAACGAGGTTCCGGAGGTCAACCGAGTCGTACTCGACGTCACGAGCAAGCCGCCGGGCACCATCGAGTGGGAGTAGCGGGTTCAGTGCTTTCTGCTGGGACCCAGCAGTAGGGCCGCGCCCACCACGACCGCGGCGATGACGAACACCCAGCGGAACTGAACCTCGGCCAGGGCGGTGACGGCGTCCTGGCCGATCAGCGCGGCGATCGACACGATCAGCGCGGCGAGTCCGGCGAGGAACAACGGAGCCGACGGGCCCTGCCTGCTCGAATTCTGCGCTGCGGTGTCCGCAGAACCGTCTCCGTGACCGTATTCGGTGTGAATCCCGTTGTCGCTCATTGCTGCACCACTTTCAGTTCTCCGAATGTCGCATCGCCTTCGATCGTCAAGACCGGCGCGTCGGGTCGTGCGTCCTTCCCGGCGCGGACGCCGGGATCACCGCACTCGGTCGAACCGAATTCGGCGTTGCATCTGGTCTCGATGCTCATCGTGCTCGGTACGGTCACCACGGCACTGCCGAACGTCACATCGATCGTCACCGTCTTGTTCTCGGTGAGCGTCAGGCCGGTGAGGTCGAGATCCAATTCACCGAAGCCGACGTCATACGCGGGGGCAAGTGCGGCGGCGGTGATCGGGGCTACTCGCTGCGCGCCCGACACACTGTCGTCCAGATTCACCGGCCCGACAACCGATGCGAGAACGACGAACCCGGCCAGCGGCGCGCCGACGACCAGCAGGCCGTAGCCCTTACGGAGAAAAGCGCCCAGGATCAGCCCCACCGCGATGATCGACAACGCGACGGCACCGACGCGGCCCGGAGTGATCCAGTCGGAACCTGTCAGCGCTCCGAGTCCGGTGGTGACGGCAGCGCCGAGCAAGGCAAGGCCGAGAAAGCTTGCCGTCCAACGCGATCGACGCTTACGTTCGATCGCTGCCGGTGGGAAGGTGCCGGCCGGTTCGGGGAGGTCCCACGCGAACGGTGCCACTCCCAACGGGTCCCACGACGGAGGTGTCACGGCCTGCGGTGCGGTCGGAACGGCGGTAGCAGAGGGTCTTTCGGCACGAGTGCTCTTGGTGAGGTCGACAGTAGGCGCAGTAGCGGATTCCCGTTCGTGCTGCGGTGACTGCGGTGTCGGCTCGTAGCTCTTGGGCAGCGTCGTGTACGGGGTGTACTGCTCGTACTGGAACTGCGGCGGCCGGTATTGCGCGGCAGACCACTGCTCCGCGGAGGTGGTGGTCGAGCCGAAGGGGGTCGGTGCATATTGCTGGCGGGTGAATTCCGCTGTTCGCAGGTACGGCGGCGGCTCGGGGCAGCGCTGGTGAAGCAACCACAGTCCGCCGAGCATCGCCGCAAGAGAGATCACGCCGGATCCGCCGAGTCCCACCCCGGCCGGACCGAGCGTCGACAGTGCGATCACCAACGCGACCGCCACGACGACGGTCTTGGTCGTCGAATCGGAGCTGTGCCCGCGGCCCACCATGGATTCGACCCCCGAGGCGGAATCGCCGGCGCGGCTGAGGACCAGCCACGCCGCCAGGTACAGCACGATTCCGGTGCCGCCGAAGAGGGTGGACACGACGAATGCGACCCGGATCAGTACGGGGTCGACGTCGTATCGGTAGCCGATACCGGCTGCTACACCCGCCACGTGTCCGCGTTGCGGCAAGCGGTGCGGACGGGTGCGCCACATCTGCTGTAGCTGATCCGAGACGGTCACGTTGTTCATGATGACCATCGTGTCGGCTCCGACCTCGGAACACATCAGGGATTCCCCTGATCTCGTACCCCGGACTTGCACCCGGGTCTGTTGCAAGGGCGAAAGATCAGGGCGAACCCTGATGCGGTACAGCCCCCGGCCGTGCCAGGATCGTGGGCGTGCACCCTGTCGACAATCCAGCCGTTGACGCCGCCGTCGGCGCGTCCGCCGCGCCCGGTGCTGCGCCGTCGACCCGTCCGCTCCCGCCACACCCTGTCCTTGCGTCGGGTTCGGCTTCTCGTGCAGCGTTGGAACGTTCGGCCCCCGCACCGTATCGACGCCGCGGCGGCGGTCGTATCGTCGGCGGCGTCGCGGGCGGTCTCGCCGATCATCTGGGTGTCGACGTGTTCAAGATCCGGGTGGCGTTCGCGTTGCTCGCGGCGTCCGCCGGTGCAGGGATCGTTGCGTACGGCCTGATCTGGATGTTCACCCCGGTCGGTGACGACACGGCACGTCCGAGCGCTACCGAGCGGCAACGAGCATTGGGACTGGCCGCCATCGGCCTCGGACTCGCCGTCGGTCTGGCCTGGTTGCTCAGTGGTACGGCGGCATCGGTTGTCGTGCCGGTCGTCGTGGTCGTCGTCGGTGCTGCCCTGGTGTGGCGAGAATTCGATGCCGAGGGGCCGCGGACGGCGCTGGGGCTGCCCAAGCAACCGACCGTGCTCAGCTGGGCCCGTGTCGTCGGCGGCGCGACGTTGATCGTCCTGGGCCTGGCCGTGGTGGTGTTGGCCCGCGTCGATCTCGCGTCGCTTCGGTCGTCCCTGTTGGCCGTGGTGGTCACCCTCGTCGGTGTCGGTCTGTTGACGGTGCCGATCTGGTTGCGGACCTGGCGTGCCCTCGGGGCCGAGCGATCGGCGCGTATCCGAAACGACGAACGTGAAGAGATTGCGTCCCATCTGCACGATTCGGTGCTGCAGACGCTGGCGTTGATTCAGAAGCAGGCGGATCGGCCGCAGGAGGTCATGCGGTTGGCGCGTGGTCAGGAGCGAGAACTGCGCAAGTGGTTGTTCGACGGCGGCGACACCGACAATTCGAGCTTGGCCGATGCGCTCAAGACCATCTCCGGCGAGGTCGAGGATCAACACGGCGTGACGGTCCGTCCCATCACGGTCGGGGACGTACATCTGCTGCCGGACGACGTCGAATCGGGGCTGTCGCGAGAGAGCTTCACCGCGCTGCTGGGGGCCACGCGTGAAGCTCTGGTCAACGCGGCCAAGCATTCCGGTGAGACCAACATCGATCTGTTCGCCGAAACCGAACCCGAGCAGGTCAGTGTCTTCGTCCGCGATCGCGGTACCGGCTTCGACGAGTCCGCGGTGCCCGAGGACCGACAGGGACTGGCCAAGTCCATCCGTGGACGAATCGAACGCCGCGGCGGTTCCGTCCAGGTACGGTCCACTGTCGGTAAGGGAACCGAAGTGCGAATCTTCATGCCTCGCAACGGCGGGGCAGTGACCACCGAGTCCGAATCCAGCCATCAGGAGCAGCCGACGTGACCGATCCCTTCCGCGTTTTTCTGGTCGACGACCACGCGGTGTTTCGCTCGGGAGTACGCGCCGAACTGGGCCGCGAGGTGGACATCGACGTTGTCGGGGAAGCAGGCGGTGTCGCCGAGGCGGTGTCGGGGATCGATTCCACCAAGCCTGATGTGGTCCTGCTGGACGTGCACATGCCCGACGGTGGAGGCGTGGCCGTTCTCAACCGAATCGCCGAGGGCCCGGTGTGCTTGGCGCTCAGCGTGTCCGACGCAGCGGAGGACGTCATCGCCGTCATCCGGGCCGGCGCGAGGGGGTATGTCACCAAGACGATCTCCGGCTCGGAACTGGCCGATTCCGTCCGACGCGTAGCCGGGGGAGACGCGGTGTTCAGCCCGCGTCTGGCCGGCTTCGTACTCGACTCGTTCACCGGCCGCAGCGCAGCTCCCGAGCCGCCGTTGGATCCGGAATTGGATTCGTTGACGCCCCGTGAGCTCGAAGTGCTGAGGTTGCTGGCGCGCGGCTACACGTATCGCGAGATCGCCGAGGATCTGTTCATCTCGGTCAAGACCGTCGAAACGCACGCCTCCAATGTTCTTCGAAAGACCCAGCAGTCGAACAGGAATGCACTGACGCGGTGGGCGCACAAGCGTCGAATCGATTAGGCGGTCTCGTTGGGCTTGACCTTCGACCGACGCGAAGCTTCAGGATTACGTCATGACTGATTCGGACGAAGAATTCCTGACCATCGGTGTGTTCGCTCGCGAGAGCGGGCTGACCCCCAGCGCCCTGCGGTTCTACGACGATTGCGGGTTGCTGGCCCCGGCGTCCATCGATGCACAATCGGGTTATCGCTACTACACTCGCGCACAATCGAAGCGGGCGAGCATCATTCGCCAGCTGCGCGAGATCGGGCTGCCACTCGACAAGGTTGCCGCTGCCCTCGACGGCGATGGAACTGCTGCCATCGAGATCGTGGATCGACACGTCGACGCTCTGGCCGCACAGGCGGGGGCGGCAGCCGAGGCGGCAGTGGCGATTCGCCGACTGTTCGACCAAAAATACTGCACGACAACGATATCTGCCGAAGAATTGGCCTCGGCGTTGGCGCAGGTCTCGTCGGCGGCCGGGACGAGCGAAGAATTTCCGGTACTGCAGGGCGTGCTGATCGAGGTGGGCGGAAGCAGTGTCACCCTCACCGCGACGGATCGGTATCGATTGTCCACGCGCAGTCTCGTCGCGCAGTGCTCGCCCGGACTACCGTGGTCGCGAATCGTAGCCGTCGGATCCCTCGCGGACGTCCCCGCCTCGGGCACCCTCGTGCTGACGCGAACCGACGAGTCGATGGTGATCGACTCCGACGGTTCTCGGCTGGCGGTGAACACTGTCGACGGTGAATTCCCCGACTGGCGCACGATGATGGACGGTCTGGCTCCGACCGTGACGAGGGTTGTGCTGCAACGAGATTTCGTTCCGCTCGACGGCGGTACCCTGCGCATCGAGGCCGGGCCCGACGGTTTCTCGGTCGATGGTGTTCCGGTTCCTGCACGGGTGACCGGTTCACAGAGCGTTGTGTTCTTCGATGCGGCCGTTCTGCAGGCCGCCGTCGCATCGGCCGTCGGACCGGATCTGATGCTCGATATCGCTGCACCGGATCAACCGATGCTGGTGCGTTCCGCGGTCGACGGCGCTCTGACGACATTGGTGATGCCGGTTCTCGGCTGAACGGACGGACTGCGCGGGAGTTGTTACAGCAACAGGACGACGGCCAGGATCAGAAGAATCACGACCACGACGAGTCCGGCGAGGACGGCCGTTGCCGGGATGGACGTCCGGTCGCCGATGACGTCCTCGATGCGCATGAGTGCGTCCTGGACCGGGTTCTTTCTCTTTTTCGGGAGGTCGAACGGCGGCGGTGAGTACGAGGAGGGAGTCGGATCCGTTCGGCTCTCTCCCGGTTGCACGGCGGGCAGACCGGCGATGGTGCGTCCGAATTCTCGGGACGGTCGGCGAGATTCCGAGACGGGTGTCGATCGTCTCGCCCAGGCGGGTACGACGCCGTCCGCTGAGGTCAGAGGTACTCCGCGCAACTGAGAGATGGTGCCGCGCTTGCTTATTGCGGCAAGAATGATCTCGTCACGGGCCTGCGCCATGGTGGGGCGTCGAGCCGGATCGGGCTCGAGCATGTGCAGTAGTGGGCCGGTGAGGTCTCCGCTGCGAGTGGGAGAGATGATCTGCCCCTTGGCAACTCGGTGCAGGAGCGCAATCGAATCGTGATCGATGCCGAAGGGCGGCGCACCTTCCATTGCGGTGTACAACGTGGCACCGAGGGAGAACACATCGCTGGCCGCAGTGGGGTCCTGGCCGCGCGCGACCTCGGGGGCGAAGTATGCGGGGGTGCCGGTGATGACGCTGTCGTCGGCTTCCTCCACGTCACCCTTGGCTCGGGAGATACCGAAATCGCTGATCTTGACGATGCCCAGATCCTTGCCGCGGTCGGCGATCAGAATGTTGCCCGGCTTGATGTCGCGATGCACGATTCCGGCGTCGTGTGCTTCGGTCAGGGCGTCGGCGATCTGCGCACCGATCTGAGCGACTTCGAACGGTGGTAGTGAGTCGGTGACGCCGAGCGCCTGCGCGAGGCTGCGTGAGGACAGGTATTCCATGATCAACCACGGCTCGCCGTCGACGAGAGCGACGTCGTGCATCGCGATGGCGTGTGGGCTCGACAGGCGGGCCGCGATCCGTCCTTCACGCATGGCCCGGTTGCGCACGTCCACTGCCTGTTCCGGGGTCAATCGGGTGGTGGAGGTGACCTGTTTGACGGCCACCTGCCGGTGCAGAAGGGTGTCGGTGGCGAGCCAGACCGCGCCCATGCCGCCACCGCCGAGCTTGCCGGCGAGACGGTATCTGCCGGCGAGGAGGTAGTCGGGCCCGACTCCCCGTCGAACACGCTGCTGATCGGTCACGTCCACAGGTTAGTGGACGATGCCGCAGTGTGCCCGCAGCAGCGGTACTACCGCCTCTACCAGGGGCTACGGCATCGCCTTGACGAGTTGCCGTCCGAACGGCTTTACTGGGTGCAGATCGAAATTGTGTTCGAATACGTCACTTCCCGCGTCCGTCGAACACCGGTGTTTCGGCTCGATTTTTCATGCAGTGAAGGGGAGTGACATGTCTGTTTCCGAGGCTGCAGCACAGGCTTCCGTACCGCCGGATGCGCTCGACGGGTTGTCGCTTCCCGAGCGGGTGGCGCTGCTACGCAGTCGGATGGCTGCCGTACCGTCTCGCGGTGAAACGGCCTCGGTGCGCATCGAGAATTCTGCTCCCGTTCGTCCCCGCCCTACCGACCCCGATTCCGACCCCGAATCCGACGTCGTCGACAGCTCGGAGCAGGTGTCGGTACCGACCCGTAGGCGGCCTGTTCTTCCGGTGCCGTCGGCGCTGATGGAGGTTCTTCCGCACGGTGGTCTGGTGCGCGGAACGGTGGCCTCGGTGTCCGGTGCCGGTTCGTTGTTGATCGGGTTGGTGGCCGCGGTGACCGGTGCCGGTGGCCATGTCGCCGTCATAGGTCAGCCCCGCTTCGGGCTGCTGGCTGCGGTGGAGATGGGCGCGCAACTGAGCAAGTTGGCTCTGATTCCCGATCCCGGCCCCGACCCGGTGGAAGTGGCGGCGATCCTGCTCGACGGCGTCGATCTCGTCGTCCTCGGTCTCGGTGGCCTGTCGGTACCACCGACTCGGGCCAGGGCAGTAGTGGCGCGCGCCCGCAGCAAGGGGTCGACGTTGGTGGTGACCGACGGGCACTGGGACGGAGCCGAGCTACGACTCGACGCGTCGGTGCACGGCTACGACGGCCTCGGCACAGGCCGTGAGCTGGGGCGTGGCCGGCTGCGCGGGGTTCGATTGTCGGTGTGCGCGCGGGGCAAAGCGATGCGTCCTCGTACGGTTCGATTCGACTTGCGTGCGGAGAACGGCCGCATCGAATGGCACGCCGAACAGCAAGAGTCGAATCCGTTGTCGATCGCGGTCTCGACATGAGTACCGGCCAGTCCAACCGTGTTCTGGCGCTGTGGTGTCCCGACTGGCCTGCCGTCGCCGCAGCAGCTCAGGCCGATCTACCGGCGACGCATCCGGTGGTCGTCACGTCGGCCAACCGGGTCGTCGCCTGCTCGGCCACGGCACGGGCGTCGGGCATCAAGCGCGGCCTACGTCGCCGGGAGGCGCAGGCGCGGTGCCCCGACGTGCATGTGGCCGTTGCCGATACCGATCGTGATGCACGCCTGTTCGAGCCCGTGGTCTCGGCTGTCGCAGCCATCGCCCCCGGCGTCGAAGTGCTGCGGCCGGGCCTGTTGGTTCTTGCAGCGCGTGGTGTCGGACGGTACTTCGGTACCGAGCATCGCGCCGCGGAGCGGTTGATCGACGAAGCGTCGGCTGCCGGTGTCGAATGTCAGATCGGGATTGCCGACGAGTTGTCCACCGCAGTCGTCGCCGCGCGGTACGCACAGGTGGTGCCGCGCGGCGGTGGTGCCGGGTTTCTTTCGCCGTTACCGATCGCCGAACTCTCGGCGGAGCCCAGTATGGCCGCAGCCGATCGTGGTGAACTGGTGGATCTGTTGCACCGCTTGGGTTTACGCAGAATCGGGGACTTCGCTGCCCTGTCTCCGTCGGATGTGGCATCGCGATTCGGTACCGATGCCGTGCTGGCGCATCGCAGTGCCCGCGGTGAGCCCGAAAGGCCGCCGTCTGCCCGTGCTCTGCCTCCCGACCTGGATGTGGAGTATCTGTGCGATCCGCCGATCGATCGGGTGGATGCAGCCGCGTTCGCCGGGCGCGCATTGGCCGAGCAGCTGCACACCAAGCTCGCTGCGGCTGCTGTTGCGTGCACTCGGTTGCTGGTGCACGCCAGTACCGGCAACGGTGAGAATTTGTCGCGAATCTGGCGGTGCGCCGAGCCGTTGACGCCGGAGGGCACGGCCGATCGCGTGCGGTGGCAACTCGACGGCTGGATCACCGGACGCAGCGAGAACAAGCCGACGTCGGCGATCACCGTCCTGCGCCTCGAGCCGATCGAAGTGGTGGCAGCGGGGGAGTTGCAGCTGGGCTTGTGGGGCAGTGTCGGTGACGAGGACGACAGGGCGCGTCGGGCGTTGGTACGCGTTCAGGGTCTGCTCGGTGGCGAATCGGTGCTCGGGGGTGTTCTCAGCGGTGGACGCGGGCCGGCCGAGCGGATCACGTTGCGTCCCCTGGGAGACGAGCTGGTGCCGCTGTCCGATCCATCGGCCCCGTGGCCGGGCCGACTACCCGAGCCGGCACCGGCGGCGGTGATCGAGACACGCCCGGCAGTGACGCTGATGAATCGAGCGGGTTCGGGAATCGGCGTCACCGACCGCGGTGTGTTCGATGCGCCGCCCAAGAGATTGCGGTGGGGGACCAAGGAATGGGAGTTGACGGGCCTGGCCGGGCCGTGGCCCGTCGACGAACGGTGGTGGGACAGCGGGCAAGGATCGACGGGGCCGACGGCGCGGGCACAGGTGGTGCTCGACGACGAGAGGGCGTTGCTGCTGGTGTTCGACGACGGTCTGTGGCGGGTGGAAGGAATCTACGAGTAGGAACCGCTACCGTCGGGGAAATGCAGATGATGTCCGAGACGGTCGACCTCGATGGCGTCGACATCGCGTATCGCTCGTTCGCGCCGCTGGAACACACGAGTGCGGCACCGGTGATGCTGGTGCACGGCATGGGCGGAGACAGCGGAACCTGGGATCGCTTCGCTCGGGCTCTGACCGCGCACGGTCGCCGGGTGATCACCGTCGATCTGCGCGGGCACGGCAAGAGTGCCCACACGCCCACGTACGAGTTCGACATGTTCGGCGGTGATCTCCTCGCCCTGATCGATCACCTCGGGCTCACCGAAGTCGATCTCGTCGGGCATTCGCTCGGTGGATACGCGGTCTCGCTCGTGGCGCAGCGTCGTCCGTCTCTCGTTCGCCGTCTGGTTCTCGAAGAACTTCCGATACCGATCAGGCCGGGGGACGCCCCGCCGACCCTGACCGGTCGGATGCCGTCGGTCACCGAACTCTGGCATGCGGCGACCAGCGTTGTTCTGCATCCCCGAGCGGTACTCGCGTTCGATCGATCGATGACCGCCACTGCTCTCGAGCAGTTCCGTCGGCCGAACCCGCGGTGGTGGGAGTCGCTGGCCGACATCACTGCTCCGACGTTGGTACTTCGTGGAGGTCCGGGCGGCATGGTCGATCCGGTTCGGCTCGACGCGATGGTAGCGAGCATTCCGAACTGTCGAGTGGAGGCATTCAGGACCGGACACAGCATCCACCGCGATGGCTACTCGGCCTTCGAAGCGGTAGTTCGTCCATTTCTGACGCAGTAATCTGCACTCATGTCGCTGAGTGTGTTGGACCGGAAGTTGCTGGGATGGTCGGCGTTGTTCGTCGTCTCCCAGGCCAATATCGCCCGGTTGCTCGGGCCCGCGGCACCGAAAGTGCTTGCAGTGCAGACTGCCTGGTCCGAACAGCGGTACCGGCAGATTCTGGCGAGCATGGACGAGACGGAGATCGCCCGCTTTCGCAGTCATTATTTGCCCGACTTCGTCCACCCGGCCATCTATGCCATCGCACTGCGTGCGGGTGCAAGGAGTTTGGCGGCGAAGACTCCGCTGAGCCCTGCAGTAACGACGGCATTGGCCGTCGCTCCGGTGGCCTCCGCTGCCGGTGACTACATCGAGAACATTGTCGGGTTGGTATTGGTCGACAACCGAGAACACATCTCCGACACCGTTGTCCGGGCCACCACCGTGGTCAGCACCGTCAAATGGATACTGGCCATCGGCTCATTGACGTACCTGAGTCAGGGATTTCTGCGAGTGTGGGCCACAGCTCTGTTGCGCTGAGAAACCCAGCGCTAGAAGACGAAGGGCACCAATCGCTTCGAGCGTGCCATGTATTCGGCGTATGCGTCTCCCAATCCCTCGAGCATGGCCGCTTCCTCCGATGGGATTCTGGTACGTATCCCCCGGCTAGAGAGGCCACCATGGCGGGGAGCCGCCCACTCCATGATCGAGTGATGCCGTATCAGCGCGATGAATCACCTACTGACAGTGTGACGGTGGGCGATCTATCGACTCGGCCCGACCAGCTCGTCCCCTAGCGGAGTGCGTACATACAGCACCGATCGTCCCTGTCTGACGCGTCGCACCACCGCTGCTTCGCGCAGAACGCGAAGATGCTGGCTTGCTGCGCTGGGTGAGACGCCGAGTGCCGCAGCGAGTTCCCCGGTTGTGGTGGGCGCATCGAGCAGCGTGAGAATCGTTGCGCGTTGGGTGCCGAGGAGATTGGTCAGCGCTCGGTTCGGAGCTGTCCGCCCCATGTCCCACACTGCGCCTCGCCCGCGGGCCGGATACACCAGGGAGGGAGCCCGCGTCGGGCTCGTTTGCGTGATCGCGCCGTGGACGAACACCGACGGAATCAGTGGGAGTCCACGTCCGTCGATGTCGACCCACACCCGGTCCTCTAGCCTGTCGACCCACAGCACGCCATCGTCCCATCGGACACGAGAATCGAGATGCTCGAACATCTTTCGCGCCCCGAAGTGCGAGAGCTGTTGTGCCCGGTAGTCCACATCGCCGTCCAGTACCGCTCGGATCCTGGACCAGTCGGGTTCGAGGCACGTTGCCCAGTAGTACGAGAGCGCGTGGACTGCACGGGTGCGCACCGCTCGGGCCGGGCCGATGAGGGCCGCAGGAATCTCGGCGGAGAAGGCGGCCGCGATATCGCGTCGCATCTCCGTTGCCGGTGTTGCCCCGACAACAGCAATCTCGTCGTCGAAAACCGGCGACTGGGTGGGCGGTCGGGGTGCGAGGAAATCCGGGATTCTCCCATCGGGAGAGACCAGCGCCGTCAGCATCTCGGTGTCACACTGCTGCCATGCCGATCGGACGCGTCGTCGCCAGGGCTCGTGCAGTGGGTGCCGGTTCGGAGCGGTCCATGTGCGCAGGCTCAGGACCGTCTCGAACAGAGGCGAGACGGTCAGTGACGTGTCCGCCAAGTCGGCGGCCCGAAGATGCAGAGCCAACATGTAGCCCCACACTAAATGGTGGACGCCCTCGGCGTGGCTCGCTGTACTCGATCACATGCCTATCGACTTTCGAGATCCGCGCAACAACAACACCTACTCGAACCGTGAGGCCGACTCCTCTTGGATCGATGCCGTCGTCCGTATCGTCGATCCGGTCGGAGCGCACGTGGTCGATCTCGGGTGCGGCGGCGGAACCTATGCGCGGGCATGGCGTTCGATGGGGGCGAGTGTGACGGCGATCGATTCGAGTCCGCCGATCCTCGAATCGGCCGGACGCTCGTCGCCCGAAGATATCGAATTCGTCTGCGCTGGTGCCGAGCACACCGGCTTGCCTAACGGACAAGCCGACATCGTGTTCGCTCGCGCCCTCGTTCACCATCTGCCCGACGCCTACACAGTGGCGGTCGAGTCTGCTCGGCTTCTGGGACCGGGTGGGACGGTGATCATCCAGGACCGCACGGCCGAGGACGCCGGGCTGTCCGGCTCTGCAACCAACCCGCGCGGCTATTTTTTCGACGCCTTTCCACGGCTGATGGACATCGAACTTCGACGACGGCATGGCGTCGACGATATTCGCGACGCGTTGTCCCGAGCCGGATTCGTCGATGTCGCTACGCAGCAACTCTGGGAAACCCGTCGCCTCTACTCCGGCCGTGACGAATACCTCGACGAAATCGCGGGCAGAACAGGCCGGTCGATCCTGCACGAGCTGTCCGACGTCGAACTTACGGAGTTGGTCGAGTATCTACGTGCTCGCCTGGCCGAAGGTGAGTTGATCGAACGCGATCGCTGGACGTTGTGGACCGCCGTGGCCCCGTGACCCGGCAGCCGGCTTGCGCACGTCACCAACTGGTGCCGGGTACCAGCCTGCCGATGCGGCGGACGACCTTGCCTATACGCGCGCTGGGGGTCGACGGGTCGTACGGCCGAACCCGATAGGGCACTTTCCCGTCTTCGACGGGAACCGGCGTTTCGCCCTTGGCGGCGGCCGACTCGGCGAATTTTCGGTAGTGCTGATGCATCGTGCGATCTTTGCCCTTGGGGCTGAAGATGGCCCCGAACTGTCCGAGTGTTCCCAGCGGGGTGTCGATTCGCTTCGGCTTGTCGCTCAGCGCGCGGATGACGATCGCGGCTGCCTTCTCCGGTGAGAAGACAGTGCCGACGTTCTTGTCGCCCGTCGGGGTGATCATCGGGGTGTCCACCAGCGGCATGTGAATGGTCGTGTAGGTGATTCCGTCCGAGAGCGTTTCTGCTGCAGCAACATCGGTGAAACCGTCGAGTGCTGCCTTGCTCGCCACGTACGCCGAGAATCGAGGAGGGTGCCCCAGCACTGCGGCGCTGGAGATGTTGACCACATGCCCGAAGCTGCGTTCGCGCATGTGCGGCAGTAGCGCCAACACCACCCGAATCGCTCCGAAGTAGTTGACGGCCATGGTGCGTTCGTAATCGTGCAGTCGGTCGGTGGAACGATAGAGCGCGCGGCGAATGGATCGGCCCGCGCTGTTGACGAGCATGTCCACGTGCCCGTGGTCGTGCAGTATCGCTTTCACCGTTCGTTCGACCGACTCACTGTCGGTGACATCGCACGAATACCCATGAGCCACATGGCCGTCGGCGCGAATCTGCTGGACGACCTCGTCCAACTGATCTTGGCCGCGAGCGAGCACGATGACCACCGCTCCTTTTCGTGCAGCGGCCTCCGCACTGGCTCTGCCGATACCGGAGGACCCGCCGGTGATGACGATGTGGCGGCCGAACAGCGGACCGCGTGGGTCGTCTCGGCGGTTGCGCTTGGGGTCGAGATTCTCGCTCCAGTATTGCCACAGGCGGTCGGCGTACGTCCGCAGCGGCGGCGGTGCGATGGAGCTGCCCTGCAATGCTTTCTGTGTCGTTGCGGACTCGAAGACGGTCGGCAGCGTCAGATGATCGAGCATCACCGGCGGCACGCCCAGATCGCGAAGCGCAGCGTTTCGTTGTTTCCGAACCGCTCCGGAGGTGGGTGACACCACGGGGGCAACCAGCTTCCCTGGGATGTCGACGATTCTGGCGCGTGATCCGGCTGCCGAAGAGAATGCGGAGTACACCTCGGCCATCGACTGAGGCTCCGGATTCACCAGGTGAAAAACGCTGCCGGACGGGGTGTCTCGGTGAACCAGTTCCACGATTGCGTCCGCGACGTAGTCGACCGGAACCAGGTTGGTGTGTCCGATCTTGGGTACCGTGATCGGCAGGACCGCAGGCAGTTTCGCCAGCTCGGCGAACAGTGGAAAGAAGTAGTACGGGCCGTCGACCTTGTCTATCGCGCCGGTGTCGGAGTGCCCGACCACGGCAGCGGGTCGGTACACCCGCCAGTCCACGGCGCTTGTGCGAACCAGTTTCTCGGACTCGAACTTGGTGCGGTGATACGCCGTCGGAAAGTTCTGCCCCTTGTCGAAGTCGTTCTCGGAGAACGTCCCTCGGTAGTCACCTGCCACTGCGATCGACGAGATGTGGTGCAGACGAGCGTCGGTCCTTTTCGCCAGTTCGATCACCGACGCCGTTCCGGCGACATTGGTCGGGGTTTGCTCGTCTCCCGCCGTGAGGTCGTAGACGGCACCGAGATGCACAATGTGATCGACGTCGGCCGGAACGTCTTTCAGGCCGAGCCCGGGTTCGACGAGATCGCCGATCAGTGGGCGGATTCTGTCGCCGCCGTCCAGCTCGTCGGCCAGCTTTTCGAGTCGAGCGACCGATTGCGGTCGAACGAGTACATGGACGAGGGCGTCCGCATCACGTCCGAGAAGTCGGGGCAGCACGTTCTTGCCCAGAAACCCGGTACCGCCGGTCACGATGTAGCTCGCCATGCGAGGCGACCTTACTCCTCGGTAAGTTCGACGGCTAGTGCCCCATACCGGCCTTCTCGTGCACCTTCTTCATCCACGCCGGGGCCCACCAGTTGGCTTCGCCCATGAGCTTGACCAAGGAGGGCACCAGCAGCATGCGGATGATGGTGGCGTCGATGATCAGCGCCAGAATCACGCCGAAGCCGAGGAACTTCATGATCGACAGGCCCGAGATCGTGAACGCACCGGTGACGACGATCAGAATCAGGGCCGCGGCAGTGACGATGCGTCCGGTGCGTTGGGCTCCGAAAATGACGGCCTCCTCGGTGGAAGCACCTGCCGAGCGCGCTTCGACCATCCGAGACATCAAGAACACTTCGTAGTCGGTCGACAGGCCGAAGATGACTGCGAGGATGAGTACGACGAAGGTCGACTCGAGCGGACCGGGCGTCACTCCCAGCAGGCTTGCACCGTGACCTTCCTGGAACACCCAGGTCAGTGCTCCGAAGGTCGCTGCCAGGCTCAGCCCGGCCATGAGAACTGCTTTGATCGGCAGCACTATCGAGCCGAAGGCCAGGAACAGCAGGACCAACGTCGAGATCACCATGATCGCGATCATCACCGGCAGCCATTTCGCGATCGCGGCATTACCGTCGTCGACGTTCGCGCGTCCGCCGCCGACGAGGATTTCGGTGCCGTCCGGTGGAGTGATCGACCGGAGGGCAGTCACCGCATTCGATTGGGACCGAGCCTCGGTCGTTCCGTCGCGGGGTTCGCTGTAGGACGCCTGGAATGCCACCAGATCGTCCTTGGATCCGAGGAATTCGGCGCGGGCAACGCCGGGGGTGGCGTTCATCGCTGCGGTCAGTTCCGCAACGGGCGGGCCCTGAGGCTTGACGCCGTCGAGACCCCGCAGCACCACGGTGGCACCGTCGCCGGTGGACTCGAAGTCGGTGGCGAGGGTTTCGAAGGCTGCCCGTGCCGGGTCGTTCTTCGGTAGTGCGGTGTAATCGACCTCCCCCAAGGAGACCTTCAGAATCGGCGTGGCGACGATCAGCAGGCCCGCGACGATGACGGCGGCGACGATTCCTGGATTCTTCATCACTCGGGTGACGACACCACCCCAGAACTTGTGTGCGCGTGCGTCACTACGGTCCGAGGCGGTACGCGACCAGGTCCAGGAGTTGATGCGAGTGCCAAGCAGGGCGAGCAGGGCGGGCACCGCGGTCAGTGACAGCAGGGCGGCGCTGGCCACCGCGGCCATGGCACCGAATCCGAGGGATCGGATCACCGCCTGCGGGAAGACCAGCATGCCCGCGAACGAGCAGATCAGGAGCAGTCCGGAGAAGACGACGGTGCGCCCCGCGGTGGACACGGTACGTACGGTCGCCTCCATCGACGACGACCCAGTGCGGAGTTCCTCGCGGAATCGACTGACGATGAACAGTCCGTAATCAATGGCCAAGCCGAGGCCGAGCAATGACGCGACGTTGATCGAGAACGAGCTCACCTCGGTGAATTCGGTGAGCACCCGCAGGATTGCCAGCGAGCTGAGCACACTGAGAATCCCGACGAATACCGGCACCGCTGCGGCGATCACGCCACCGAAGATGAAGACGAGAAGCAGAAGTGTGATGGGGACGGCGATGATCTCCGAGCGCACGAGGTCTCGCTCGAGGGTTTGGCTGAGCGAGACTCCCACGACCGATGCGCCGGCGAACTGCGACTCGATGCCGGGGACGACGAGTTGTGGAGGTAGCTCACCGAACGTGTTGAACGTAACTCCCGATTTCGCACCGAGGGAGATCGTCACCAGTGCTTTGGTTCGGTCTTTCGAGACCAGGAATTCCTTGGTCACCGGGTCCGCGGTCCAGTAGGAGTTCACGTTTCCGAGGGTGTAGCGGCTGCGGAATTCGTCGAGTGTCGACTGCACCTGTGGTCCGATGTCGTCGATCGTGCGTCCGTCGGGTGCGGTGTAGATCGCGACGATGTCGGGGGTCGGTTGGCCGATGCCCTGGACCAGCCGCGCGACCTGTGACGATTCGCTGCCTGCGTCGGCGTATCCGCCCTCACTCAGTTTCGAGAAGACGCCCAGTCCCAGCACGCCGCCGACGGCTACGACCGCGACGACGACGGCGAGCACCCATCGCTTGTGCGATACGACGAACGATGCCCAACGCGTCACAACTGTGCTCCGGCTCTGTGGAAGGGGTGAGTAGCGATTCGACTGTAGTTGATCGTGTCGGACCCTCGTGTTCTCATTAGAACAAGTGTTCGACGATGTGTGTGACGGTGTGAAGGAGGTGGTCTCGATGGGATGGAACGACGGGCCGCCCACCTGGTCGGAAATGGAGCGAGTCCTCTCCGGACGCCCCAAGCCGGTCGTCGAAGGCGATGGGGGCGACAGCCCGGCGTGGTCGCGCAAGCGCGATGCCTATCAGGGTCGCCGGCCCGATTCGGTTCGGCCGTCGACACCGTACGCAGAACTGCATGCGCATTCTGCGTTCAGTTTTCTCGACGGCGCATCGCAGCCGGAGGAAATGGTCGAGGAAGCGGTGCGTCTGGGACTCGAATCCATTGCGATCACCGACCACGACGGTTTCTACGGTGTCGTACGTTTCGCCGAGGCGGCACGAGCCCTCGGCATCGGAACAGTCTTCGGTGCCGAGCTCTCGCTCGACACCCACCGGTCCAGGGCCGGAGCGACCGATCCCGGAGGTACGCATCTTCTGGTGCTCGCTCGCGGACAGGAAGGGTATCGGCGGCTGTCGCGTCGGATCGCGGCCGCGCATCTGGCCGGCGGAGTCAAGGGTGAGCCGCGGTACGACGTGGACGAACTCACCGAATCGGCGGGAGGGCACTGGCAGATCCTGACCGGTTGCCGCAAAGGGCATGTTCGCCAAGCACTCTCGCGGGGTGGGCCGGAGGCGGCCGATCTCGCGCTGCGCGATCTGGTCGATCGGTTCGGGGCCGAGCGCATCACCGTCGAGCTCACCAGGCACGGCACTGCCGACGACGATGAGCGCAACGACGCTCTCGCTGCCCTGGCTCGCCGGTACGGTCTGCCGATGATCGCCACCACGGCGGCGCACTACGCCAGTCCACGTAGCCGAAGGTTGGCCATGGCGATGGCTGCGGTACGTGCCCGGAGCAGTCTGGACGAGGCGGCAGGGTGGCTGGCACCGACGGGTGGTGCACATCTGCGGTCGGGGGCGGAGATGGCGGAGCTGTTCGAGCACTATCCCGGTGCAGTGCACGGTGCCGTCGAACTGGGTCGAGAATGTACGTTCGATCTGACGTTGATCGCGCCTCGTCTCCCACCGTTCGAGGTGCCCGACGGTTACACCGAGATCAGTTACCTGCGGCGGCTCACGTTCGAGGGCGCTGCCCGGCGATACGGCCCGCAATCGTCGAACCCGGCTGCATATTCGCAGTTGGAGTACGAGCTCGACATCATCGAGCGGCTCGAATTTCCGGGCTATTTCCTGGTGGTGCACGACATCGTTCATTTCTGCAAGACCCACGACATTCTGTGTCAGGGGCGAGGTTCGGCGGCGAACTCGGCCGTCTGCTACGCCATCGGAATCACGAATGTCGATCCGGTCGCCAACAAGTTGCTCTTCGAGCGGTTTCTCGCACCCGAACGCGACGGCCCTCCGGACATCGACATCGACATCGAGTCGGATCGGCGGGAAGAGGCCATTCAGCATGTGTACGCCAAGTACGGCCGTACCCATGCCGCTCAGGTCGCCAACGTCATCACCTATCGCGGGAAGTCCTCGGTACGAGACATGGCCCGCGCTCTCGGGTTCTCCCAGGGGCAACAGGACGCGTGGAGCAAGCAGATCACCCGGTGGTCCGGAATCGGCGATCAGGACGGCGACGGGATCCCCGATTCCGTTCTCGAACTCGCGCGTCAGATCGAGGGCTTTCCGCGTCACCTCGGCATCCATTCGGGAGGAATGGTGATCTGCGACCGGCCGATCGCCGACGTGTGCCCGGTGGAATGGGCGACGATGGAGAATCGCAGTGTGCTGCAATGGGACAAAGACGATTGTGCCGCAGTGGGTTTGGTCAAGTTCGACATGCTCGGGCTCGGGATGCTCTCGGCTCTGCACTACATGATCGACCTGGTCGCCGAGCACAAGGGCATCGAGATCGACCTCGCCTCGATCGACCTGTCCGAACATGCGGTGTACGAGATGTTGCAACGGGCCGATTCGGTCGGTGTGTTCCAGGTCGAGTCGCGGGCCCAGATGGCCACTCTTCCGCGGCTCAAGCCGCGTAATTTCTACGATCTCGTCGTCGAGGTCGCCTTGATCCGTCCCGGCCCCATTCAAGGTGGCTCGGTGCACCCGTACGTCAAGCGGCGCAACGGACTCGAACCGGTCACCTTCGATCATCCGTCGCTGAAGAAAGCGCTCGATCGAACTCTCGGAGTGCCGCTGTTCCAGGAACAGCTGATGCAGATGGCCATCGACGTCGCGGGCTTCAGTGCCGCCGATGCCGATCAGCTGCGTCGAGCCATGGGGTCGAAACGGTCGCCGGAGAAGATGGAATTGCTTCGTGGGCGGTTCTACGACGGAATGCGTGATCTGCACGGCATCACCGGTGCAGCCGCGGATCGAATCTACGAAAAGCTTTCGGCGTTCGCCAATTTCGGCTTTCCCGAGAGCCATTCGCAGAGCTTCGCCTCGTTGGTCTTCTACTCGTCGTGGTTCAAGTTGCACCATCCGGCGGCGTTCTGTGCCGGTTTGCTGCGTGCTCAGCCGATGGGCTTCTACTCACCTCAGTCTCTGGTGGCCGATGCCCGGCGGCACGGCGTGGTCGTGCACGGTGCCGACGTCAACGCCAGCCTCGGCCATGCAAATCTCGAGGCAGACGGTCTCGAGATCCGCATGGGTTTGGCGGACGTGAAGTTCATCGGGACGACACTTGCCCAGAAGATCGTCGACGCGCGAGATGCACACGGGCCGTACACCTCGTTTCTGGATCTGGCGGGACGCGTCGAACTGTCGGTAGCGCAAGCGGAAGCACTGGCCACGGCCGGCGCGCTGGGGTGTTTCGGCATCACTCGGCGAGAGGCGCTGTGGGCTGCCGGAGCGGCCGCGGGGGAGCGGCCCGGTCTGCTCCCCGGCGTCGGCGCATCGACGAAAGCGCCTGCGCTGCCGGGTATGACGGACCTCGATCTGGCGTCGGCCGATGTCTGGGCCACGGGAGTGTCACCCAATTCCTACCCCACTCAGTTCTTCCGGGATCGGCTGGATTCCCTCGGCGTGGTCCCCGCGAATCGGCTGCTGCAGATCCCCGACGGTGACAGGGTTCTCGTCGGCGGTGCAGTGACGCATCGTCAACGTCCGGCAACCGCGGGAGGCGTCACGTTCATCAACCTCGAAGACGAAACCGGCATGGTCAACGTCGTGTGCTCGGTGGGATTGTGGGCAAAGTACCGCAAACTCGCAATCACCGCTCCGGCGTTGCTCATTCGCGGCAAAGTGCAGAATGCCGAGGGAGCGGTGACCGTGGTGGCAGACCATCTGCAATTGATGGATTTGCGAGTTGCGTCCCGATCCAGGGACTTCCGCTGATGGACGCGCCCTGCCCGTGCGTCATCGAGTGGGAGGCCGGTGCAGAATCGAGGCGTGAAGCTACTGATCATCGCGGACACTCACCTGCCCACCCGAGCGAAAGTGCTGCCCGATCAGGTGTGGGCCGCCGTCGACGACGCCGATGTGGTGATCCATGCCGGCGATTGGGTGAACCTCGCGACGTTCGAGGCACTCTCGCAGCGATCTCGTTCGCTGGTCGCATGCTGGGGAAACAACGACGGCGACGAATTGCGTGCGGTGATGCCCGAACGTGCCGACGTGGTACTCGGCGGCGTGCGCTTCACCGTCGTCCACGAGACCGGAGCCGCCACAGGACGCGAGCGCCGGATGGCGACCGAATACCCCGATACCGACGTCCTCGTGTTCGGGCACAGTCATATTCCGTGGGATACGACGGCCGACAACGGTCTACGGCTGCTCAACCCCGGATCTCCGACGGACCGGCGTCGGCAGCCGTTCTGTACCTACCTCACCGCCGTCGCCGATGGCGGCGAGCTGACAGAAGTCGAGCTGCATCGACTTCCGCCTCGCTGAGCGGCATGCCGAGCGTCCGTCACATTCCACCTGCGACTCTGACGACCGTTCCGGTGGCGTAGCGCGCATCCTCGGACAACAACCACGACACCGCGCCGGCGATCTCGTCGGGCACTCCGGGGCGGCCGAGGGGGATGCTCGACGCCATCTTGCGTGGTCGCTCACGGTCTTTGTGAAACTCGGTCTCGATGACCCCCGGCGCGACGGCGTTGACACGAATGTTCTGCGCGGCAAGCTCTTTGGACAGGCCGATCGTCAAGGTGTCGACGGCTGCCTTGGCCGCGGCGTAGTGCACGTACATACCGGGACTTCCGATGGTGGCTGCCGCGGAGGAGATGTTGACGATGGCACCGCCGTGGTCGGCCATCGCTTGGATCGCGTACTTGCAGCAGGTCAGGACGCCGAGCAGGTTGACGTCCAAGTCTGCCCTGATCGTCTCGATGTCGTTGCTCGCCAGGGTCCCTACTGCGCGCGCCGATCCGGCGTTGTTCACCAATCCGGTGACAGTGCCGATCTCGGCAGCCGCAGCGAATAGATCGATCACCGACCGCTCGTCTGTGGTGTCGGCACGTATCGCGACGACCGTTCGGTCGGCGCTCGATAGTTCGTGCACCACTGCGTCGGCGGTCGCAGAATCCGAGCGGTAGGCGATCACGACGTCGTGCCCATCGGCCACGAGACGCCGAGATACTGCGGCTCCGATTCCGCGGCTGCCGCCGGTCACGATCGTCAAAGGGGCATTCATCGTTCGACAATAGCGAGCGGCTCGGCGGCGACAGCTAACCGTCACTGCTGGGTTCTCACTGCTGGGTAGGTGCGGGCTCTCTGGCATGGTCGACCAAGTCGTGCACCAGTCCGATGATGACGTCCATCTGTTCGATGACCTCCACGCGCAGTCGGTCCTGTTGCTCGTCGGGCATGACCGGGGCATTCGGGCCGTCGAGGGACATCAACAGATCGATGTTGGTGCGCAGAGCGGTCAATGGTTCCATCAGTTCGGCACCTGCGTCGACTATCAACTGTCCCTGTCGTGCCCGCGACCGCGAGAGCGCAGCCAGCATTTCGTTGAAACTGTTGGCGAGAGACGCCAGTTCGTCGTCTCCGTTGACGTCGATGGGCTCGAAGGCACCCGTCCTGGCCACTCGTTCCGTTCCGGCGCGTAACCGTCTGACCGGACGAAGCCCGGTGCGAGCGACGGCTGCGCCGGCCAGACCAGCGAGGGCGACGAGGAACGCCCCGACGAGGATCAGGGCCAGCGTGAGTTTTCCGAGCAGTGGTGAGGTACCGCTCAGGGCTTCGGCCACCATGATCGTCTCACCGGAATCGGTGCGCTCGGCGGATATGTAGTAGCCGCGAACCTCCCGCAGTGACCGATCGGTGCGGCCCTCGGTGACCGCCTTCTCCGGATCGTCGAGCCCACCATCGGAGTTGGTGAAGGGGTAGGTGCCGTTGGACGAGGACACCAAGGTGCCATCGGTGGTCATCAACGCAACTTTGACCGCAGTTCCTTCTGTGTCTTCGATCCCGAACCCGAACAGATCGGCCGGCACTCCCGACGATGCGCTGGCGATCAGCGCATCGCTGTTTCGGCCGACACGGTCGATGATCTGCGAGCGAAGCGACTGCTCTGCGACGAGGTAGATCGCCAGAGCGCTGACCGCAACGGCGAGCGCCGCCAGGCTCATCGTCAACACTCGAATCCGTCCGTGCAACGACAGCGCCCTCGGGCGGGTGTGCGCACGTGAATACCTCATGGATCGAGTATGCCGGTCGGCAGCGACCAGAATTCGCGAGGCTGCCATGAGTAGGCACCGAAGAGCGCACCGATACTCAGAATGGCGGCTCCTCGTCTTCTTCGTTGGTCGATTCTGGTTCGGGGGTCGGGTTGTCGGGTGGGTCGGGGTAGGCGATGATGCCGGATCGTGTGGGTTGGGTGGGGATGTGTGGCCGGAGGTCGTTGCCGATGATGGGTACTGCGGTTCCTTTGGCTGGCAGGGCGATTCGGGTGGTCTTCGAGGTGGAGGTCCACAGGATCGCGCCGCCGGGGAGCATTACTGCTTTCCAGTAGCCTGCGGTTTTGACGCTGTGGTGGTATTCGCAGAGGCATTGGAGGTTGTTGATGGTGGTCCAGCCGCCGCCGAGTGGGTTGGCGTGGTCGAACGGGATCACGTGGTCGAGTTGGCAGCGTGCAGCGGGTCGGTGGCAGCCGGGGAAGCGGCAGTGCCGGTCGCGGAGTCGTATGGCGGCGGTGGTGAGGGCGTCGGGTCTGTAGATCAGGGCTCGGTCGGTGAGGGGGTCGCGTCGGACGGATTTTGCGAGGGTGGGGTCGGCGGCGATGGCGGCTTCGAGGGCTGCGGCGAGGGATGCGTTGCCGAGGTAGATGCCTGCCGGTGTGTGGATCATGCGGCGGTTCGACCGGATCATCGAGGGTAGGTCGAGGGCAGAGCTGTGCCGTGTGCCCCGGCCGATTGGGGTGTGGGTACAGAACAGTGCCGCTGCGGAGGCAAGGGCATTCCGACGCCGTTGCCGGGTGTCGTCATCAACGGTCGGCTCAGGTGGTGTCGCGGCGGTCGTCGAATCGGTCTGTGCAGCAGCCGAACCCGAACGCGAATACGGACCCGGCCCTGCGTCGCGATGCGGTCCTGGGTCCGGTGGCGGCGGTGATGGTATTGACGGTAGTGGTGGTGGGGTGCTCGCCGCGCGCGACGTTGCGGTGCCGGTACCGGTTGCGGTGCCGTTGCTTGTTGGCGGGGTGTGCGATCGGGTCACTGTGTCGGCACCCGACCGCGAGCTACCCCCAGGATCGCTATTGGCACCGTCTACCCACTCCGCACCGTCCACCCACTCTGCACCGTCCACGCGTTCTGCATTGTCGGTTGCATTCTTGGTCGCGCTGTCGGTGTGAGTTGTCGGTGCTGCCGTGTCCGCTGGCGCTGACTTCTCCGTTGCGTTGTCCGTCGGCGCTGCTGAGCGTGTTGCGGTGCTGGTGCCTGTGTCGGTGCGTGTATCCGCATGCGCTGGAGGCGTATTCGATTCGGCTACGTTCGATGCCGCCGAGTTCGGCTGTGCCGGCTCGGGTTCTGTCGTGTTCGGCTGGGCTGTGGTGTCTGTGGTGTCTGTCGATTCAGCGGAGCGTTGTTCCCATTCCCCGGTTTCCGGGTTCTGCACTGCCAGCCCAAGTGTCTCGGCGAGGGTGACCGCTTCGGTGAGCAGAATCTGCCACTGACTGTTTCGGGCTAGTTCCCGCGCGAGGTCGGGGTCGATGGAACCGTGCCCGGCCAGGTACGCCGGATTTGCGAGCAGTCCGATGAGGGTGGCGATGTCGACGGTGATCATCGTCAACGGCACCCGACGATCCGGCAGCTCTGCATCTTTCTTCGGGCAGTCCGACCGTGGGCACAGGCAAATCAGCCGTGGTTCTCCGTGCATCCGCGCCATGAACGCATCACACAGTCGTTCCTGCTTACCGCGCGGATCCTTCACACACACCGTGTCGGCCATCTCCTCCAGGAGCTGCCATGCGGCGGCGGCTTCGGGGGCGGTCAATACTGCTCGGATCCGCGCCAACTCCCCAGCCGGGGCATACGAGACACTGCGGAACTTCCTCGCGAACTCCCGCAACGCCGCTGCTTCCTCCGGCGCGACCCGCAGCAGAATGTCCCAGATCTCCTTCTCCAACGGCCCCGGCGAGAGTCGGCGCGCGGCTTCGACGATCTCGTCCTCGACCGACCGCACGATGTCGTCCGAGAGGTTGTCGAGAATCCGGCACGCCACCCTCACTCGCGGAAGGTCGATATCACCGGCCTCGAACGCAGACCGTAGCTTCGGCATGCGGGTGTGCAGGGCGACCCCGACAGAGATGTAGGCCTCGGCGACCGTCGCCGAGCATCCCAACGCGACCGCCATCTCGGTGCGTCCGTACCGGCTGTAGTGTCGATGCTTCGCATCCTGGGCGATGCAGGTGAGGTGGAAGTCGTAGCAGGCAGAGATCTTTCGGGCCGCATGCCGATTCTCTTCTCGCGCGGCAGTGGTCAACGCATCCAACGACACCACTGGTGCAGCCATTTTTCACCCCCCCCGGTAACCCCCAGTTCAGAACATGCGTTCGAACTGAAGAAAGAGTATCTCGACCCACCGACAAGAATGGAAAGGTGCCTCGCGGGCACTTGCTGACACTGCCTAATACGTCGGGCTGATGCTGTGGTGCGCGCAATCGACGCCATGCTGAACGTAGTCGTTGCCGAGTTCGGCGCAATCGATGTTCTGGTTCTCAATGCCTCGGGTGGCCTGGAGTACGGTGCAGAACCCGACTGCGCGATGAGTATCAATCGCGACGCGCAGGTGGCGCTGGCTCGCGCGAGTATCGACCGTATGAAGCCGGGCTCGCGGATCGTTTTCCTCACCAGTCACCAGGCGCATTTTCACGGCACGAAGCCGGTCCCCGTCGAATACGAACCCGTTGCTGCTAGCAAGCGAGCGGGGGAGGATGCCCTGCGTGGGATGATTCCTGAATTAGATTCTCGGGGAATCGAATCGGTCGTGGTGTCCGGGGGCATGATCGAGGGCACGATCGTGGTCACCCTGCTCGAACGCCGTAACCCGGACTCAGTCGCTGCGCGAACCGCGCAGGGTGCGCTCCCGACCATTGCGGAGTTCGCGGCGGCTGTGGCGGAGGCTGCAATCGGACCCATCGAGAAGTCCGGCCGGACTGTCTACGTCGGTGGAGCCGACTACCTCGACGGGTCCGTGTCGGGGTAGTCGGCTCCGATCGATCGGATGAGGGATCAGCTACCGAGAACGCAGAACTGGCCGCTGGTGAGGTTCAGTGCCAACGACAGCGGCCCGACGCAGTCGACGCCGCGTGCCTCGGATGTTGCACCGGATCCCCATCCTGCGACCGCGAGGGTCGTCTGGCCGGCATCTGCCCACGAGTGCGCGATTCCGCCGCCGAGTGCTAGCGCGTATGCCGTGCCCGCGTTCTTGCTTGCTCCGAGCGCGACACCGTACCCGTTGGCGTAGGTGTTGGTTGCGCCCGGCCCGTCGTTGACACTGACGGCGGTGCCGCTGTCAGCGGCACCGGCGGTTGCGCTTCCGGGTCCCTCCGAGGTGGCTCCGCAGCTCGCGGTGTCGCTCACCTGGATGTCGTTGGCCGAGGGCGGCGACACGCACGTGACCGGTGCCGCCGACGCGGTGGCGGTGCCGGCGAAGGCGGCCGCCGTCAGGCCCGATCCGATGGCGAAAATAGCTGCGGTGCGGGCGATTCGACTACCGAACCGACTGGACGTTCGCGCGGAGGAGGAGTTGGAAGAAACCGTACGGGGCAGGGAAACAGAGAACAACAGAAAGCTCCTTCACGAGCGAAACGGGTCGGTGCGGCACACGGTACCCCGCTCCGGGGGTCCGTGACAGCAAGCCGGTACAGATTGTGTAACGGTGCCGATGGCATCGGGAGATGAATCGTCGTAGAAGTCCGGTTTCTCGGACCCCTGCGGCATCGGTCGAGCCGGTTCGTACCGCCTTTGTACTGTCCAGGTTCTACGTACGAAGTCCGGTCGATTCTGTTCCGTCAGTTCGTGATTGAGGCTTGGCTGTCGGCTCGGTGCCGGTCTCCGAAGCGGGTGGCGATGCTCCGAGTCGGCATGCCCGGGCGACCGCCGAACGAAAGGAAATTGTTATCGGAGGGCTGGCGAGCCGTCGGACGCGAGCTCGATAGTTGGGTCTCACAGCGCAACCGTCGATCTGACCAGATCGATTTGTCGACGCTCACAATAGATTTGACGTGCCAGGACGCAGACATCCCCTTCGGGCGGAACGGGCCTCTCATGCGGGCCCGTGGTCGGCGGCAGGATCCGTCACGCCCCGGGCACCACAGGATCATCCGAGTCGAGCGCACTCGACCGCAACCGCTCAGACGCTGCCCTGGTAGTCGTGTTGGCGCCAGGCCTCGTACATCGTCACTGCCGCGGCGTTCGCCAGGTTGAGTGATCGGCGTCCGGGGATCATCGGAATTCGCAGTTGATCGGTTACGTGTGGGTCGGTCAGGACGTCGTCGGGGAGTCCGGTGGGTTCCGGTCCGAACAGTAGGACGTCACCGGGTTGGTAGGCGACGTCGGCGTAGGAGCGTGTTGCGTGCGCGGTGAAGGCGAAGACCCGTTCCGGGGCCAGTGCGGACCACGCCGACTGCAGGTCCTGGTGCACGGTGACCGACGCGAGGTCGTGGTAATCCAGGCCCGCGCGTTTGAGCTTGGGTTCGGACATGTCGAATCCGAGGGGGCCCACGAGATGCAGTTCGCATCCGGTGCCGGCGACGAGACGAATCGCATTGCCGGTGTTCTGCGGAATCCGGGGCTCGAAGAACATGAGTCGAAACACCCGGTTCACTCTGCCACCACGAGCCCGGGAAGGATGGGGCAGGTGGACGACGAGCAGACCATCGGTGAAGATTTCTCGGATTCTCGACTCGACGGGCGGGAGTGGTCGGGCAGACAGTTCGTCCGGTGCACCTTCCGTGACGCGGACATGAGCAATGTGCGAACCGACTCGGTCGTTTTCACCGAGTGCGACTTCACCGGTACCGACCTCACGGATTCGGTGCACACCAACTCGGCCTTTCGCTCGTGCACGTTCACTCGAACCAATCTGCAGCACAGTGTCTTCCGTCATTCCACGATGATGGGTTCGGTGTTCGTGGACACTCGCATGCGTCCGGCCACCTACGACGAGGTCGATTTCACGTTGGCCTCGTTGGGTAATGCCGACCTGCGCGGCGTCGATCTGACCGGATGTCGGATGCAGGAAGCGAACCTGACCTCGACCGATCTTCGCAAAGCAGTACTGCGATCCGTCGATCTCGCGGGAGCACGAACCGTCGGTGCCAAAATGGAGGAGTCGGACCTGCGCGGAGCCGTCGTGGATGCGTCCCTGTGGGTCGGCGCAGGGGTGCGCGGGGCCAAGATCGAACTGATGCAAGCGGTGGCCTTCGCGGCTGCGCAGGGTCTGATCGTCGAGGGCTGACCGCGGCGATCGGCCCGGCGCGCCGCCGGATGGGCAGAACCTGAAACAATGGCCCGGTGACTGCAACGATCCTCGATGGCAAAGCGACTCGCGACGAGATATTCGTCGACCTCACCGCCCGTGTGGCACGTCTGCGGGAGCAGGGCATCACTCCCGGTCTGGCGACGGTACTCGTCGGAGACGATCCGGGTTCTGCCGCGTACGTGCGGGGCAAGCACAACGACTGCGCGAAGGTGGGCATCACCTCCATTCGACGCGATCTTCCGGCAGACATCACCCAGTCCGATCTCGAAGCGGTCATCGACGAGCTCAACGCCAACCCCGACTGCACCGGGTACATCGTGCAGCTTCCGTTGCCCAAGCATCTGGACGAGAACGCCGCGCTCGAGCGCATCGATCCCGACAAGGATGCCGACGGTCTGCACCCGATCAATCTCGGACGCTTGGTGCTGGGCAAGGACGCCGCATTGCCGTGCACCCCGCGGGGCATCGTCCACCTGCTGCGGCGCTACGACGTCGCACTCGACGGGGCGCGTGCCGTGGTCATCGGCCGCGGTGTGACGGTGGGCCGGCCGATCGGACTGCTGCTGACGCGCCGCTCGGAGAATGCGACGGTCACGTTGTGCCACACCGGAACTCGTGATCTCGCCGCAGAGGTCTCCCGTGCCGACATCGTCATCGCGGCCGCCGGAGTTCCCGGATTGATCACCGCAGACATGGTCAAGCCCGGCGCGGCTGTGCTCGACGTCGGGGTCACCCGCACCGAGGACGGATTGCGCGGAGACGTCGCGGACGACGTCGCCGAGGTGGCAGGTTTCCTGTCGCCCAACCCCGGCGGAGTGGGGCCGTTGACGCGAGCGTTTCTGCTGTCCAATGTCGTGGAGCGAGCCGAACGCACTGCGGCCAAGAGTTGAGCGAGCCGAGGTGAACGAGACACAGGATGCGCGAGGCGATCACGTGCCGGGTTTCCGAGCGGCGCTCGCTCGGAATCTGCCGATGGTCGCGGTGTCGGTCATCGTGCTCGCCGCGCTGGTCCTGGTTCTCGCCGACCGTTGGCGGCGTGGCTCGTTCATCTTCGGGTGTGCAGCTGTGGTGGCAGCGTTGCTGCGACTGTGCCTGCCGGAGTCACGCGTCGGCACCCTGAAGGTGCGCAGCAGGGCATTCGACGTGTTGGCGCTGGGATGCGTCGGCGGTGCGATCGTTTTTCTGTCGCTGTCGATCGATCCCTTGGGGACGGACTGACGTAGACCGATCGACTCGGGTCAGCGCCGTCCGAGGCGGGCGAGCTCCATCGTCTCGGCCAGCAGCTTCGCCACCGAATCGGCCTCGGTGAGAAATCCATCGTGGCCGTCTCGCGACTGGATCACTTCGAGCCCCCGGCACTGTGGGAGCTCACGCGCAATTTCTTTCTGCAGTCGAAGCGGGTAGAGGCGATCGGAATCGACGCCCCCGACGATGGTCGGAACCGGCACGGACGCAAGGGCTTCGGCAACGCCGCCGCGTCCTCGGCCCACGTCGTGGCGGTTCATCGCTTCGCTCAGAAGAACGTACGTTGCCGCGTCGAATCGATTGACCAGTTTGGCGGCCTGATGCTCGAGGTAGCTCTGCGCGGAGTACCTGCCGCCGGCCCACGGATCCTCGTCGTTCTGGGGAGAGTTTCCGAACCGAATGTCGAGTTCGCTCTCGGTTCGGTACGTCAGATGCGCGATGCGTCGAGCAATTCCGAGTCCGGCGGTCGGGGCGGTGCCGGTGTCGTGGTAGTTGCCGCCGAGCCAACCCGGATCGGCCTTGATCGCAGCGATCTGGGTGGTTTGCGTCCCGATCTGGTCTGCTGTCGCGCGGGCACCGACGGCGAGGACCAGCGCGGCACCCACCCGATCCGGATGTCCCACAATCCATTCGAGCGTGCGCATGCCGCCCATCGATCCGCCCACGACGGCGGCGAACCGATCGATACCCAGAACGTCGGCCACCGCGACCTCTGCCGCCACCTGATCGCGGATCGAAATTTCGGGGAAGCGCGAACCGTACGGGGTGCCGTCGGGGGAGATACTGCTCGGCCCGGTGGTGCCTCCGCATCCGCCGAGCACGTTGGTGGCGACGACACACCATTCGTCGGTGTCGATGGGGCTGCCCGGCCCGACCATCCCGTTCCACCAACCGGGCAGTACGTGGTCGGCATCCGGCGGTCCCGAAACGTGGGAATCACCGGTCAACGCGTGTTCGACGAGGACGACGTTGCTGCGATCGGCTGCCATCTCGCCCCAACGCTGCACCGCCACGGTCACGTGCGGGATGTGAGAACCGTTCTCGAGATCGAGACCACCGATGTCGATGGTTCCCAACCGCCCGTCCGGAGACGGAAGAACCGCCTCCGGACGAACGCCTGTATTCAAGCTGTGACTCAAGACGCCGCCGCGCGGAAGCCGACCTCGAGATCGGCGATGATGTCGTCGATTCCTTCTATACCGACGGCCAGACGCACGAGGCCAGGAGTGACGCCGGAGGCCAACTGCTCTTCCGGGGTCAACTGCGAATGCGTGGTGGATGCCGGATGGATGACGAGAGAACGCACGTCTCCGATGTTAGCCACATGACTGTGCAGAGTGAGAGCGTTGACGAACTTCTTGCCCGCGTCCACTCCTCCCTTCAGTTCGAAGGCGATGATCGCGCCCTGCCCCTTCGGGAGTAGCTGCTGCCCGCGCTCGTACCAGGGCGAGGATTCGAGTCCGGCGTAGTTGATCGAGACGACGTCGTCGCGACCGGCGAGGAACTCGGCTACCTTCTGCGCGTTCGCCACGTGCCGCTCGATTCGAAGACTCAACGTCTCGAGACCTTGGCTGATGAGGAACGCATTGAAGGGTGACACCGCAGCCCCGATGTCGCGCAACAACTGCACCCGTGCCTTCAAGGCGAAGGCCGGAGCGCCGAGATCGGCGAAGACGACACCGTGGTAACTCGGGTCCGGGGTGGTGAAGTTGGGGTGACGGCCCTGCGTCCAGTCGAACGTTCCGCCGTCGACGATGACGCCTGCGATCGCCGTGCCGTGACCGCCGAGGTACTTCGTCGCCGAGTGCACCACGATGTCGGCACCGTGCTTCAGCGGCTGCAGCAGGTACGGCGTCGCGACGGTGTTGTCGACGATCAGCGGAATGCCGTTCTCGTGGGCAACGGCCGAAATGCCGGGGATATCGAGAATGTCGTTCTTCGGATTGGAGATCGTCTCACCGTAGAACGCTTTGGTCGACGGTGTGATGGCCGCGCGCCACTGCTCGAGATCGTCCGGATCATCGACGAACGAGACGGTGATACCCAGCTTGGGGAGCGTGTAATGGAACAGGTTGTAGGTGCCGCCGTAGAGCCGCGGGCTCGACACGATGTGGTCGCCCGCCTCGGCGAGGTTGAGAATCGCGAACGTCTCGGCGGCCTGGCCCGACGCGAGCAGCAATGCCGCGACGCCACCTTCGAGGGCCGCGATGCGCTGCTCGACGACATCCTGTGTCGGGTTGATGATCCGGGTGTAGATGTTGCCGGGCTCGGCCAGACCGAACAATGCGGCCGCGTGATCGGTGTTGTCGAACGTGTACGAGGTGGTCTGGTAGATGGGCAACGCACGAGCCCTGGTGGTGCCGTCCGGTGTCTGACCCGAATGGATCTGCTTGGTCTCGAAGCTCCAGTCGGCTGCGGGATCGGTGAACGGATCCTCGGTGGGTGCTCCGGTGGCGTCGACGACGTCGGGGGTCGAATCGGTCATGGCTGGTGATACTCCGTTTTCTCAGACGTGTTTTCTGTCGAATGAAGCTCGAGAACTCGAGCGTTACGGGGCGTATCGGTACAGCAACACATGAGAACCTCCTGACATGCCTCGGCCCGTGGGGACCGAAGATCAGTGGGTCCGCTTCGGAGCGGACCCGCGCTTGTCGATACGACACGGATGTGTTGCATCGGCCTGGTCGTTCACCCGGGGCACCCCACCGCGGTTGGAGGGTTGCCGGCCAGCAAGCCGGGGCTCGATGCTGGCACTCATGACCTGGCAGGAATCTTAGCGGGTACGGGTGTCTCGGGGGAACGAGGGCGCTCGCGACCCTCGAGCAGATGCTCTGGTGAGGACAATCACCGCCCGACGACTCGAAAACGAGTCGCCTCGGGGAAGACAATGGAGACGACGAACGTTGTGCCGTCCGGTCGGGCTGTGCTGAATCGATCCACCAGGTCGTCATCGCGCCCCCGGCCCCGCTCTGTAGTCCGATTGCTTACGAAGGTTGTTCTGCTGTGACTGTCACCGATTCCGCTCTCGCCAGAAACGTCAGCGCCGTGCGCGGCAAGGTGTCGAGTGGGTTGAGTGTCGGCCATCGACCACACTCGACCCGCCGCAGGCTTGCCATGCTGGCTCTGTCCATCGGCGGCTTCGGTATCGGCACCACCGAATTCGCGTCGATGGGCCTGCTCCCGGACATCGCGACGACGATGGGCATCTCGGAGCCGTCGGCCGGTCACATGATCTCCGCCTACGCACTCGGCGTCGTCGTCGGTGCGCCGACCATCGCCGCTCTTGCGGCGCGTGTTCCTCGGCGCATGTTGTTGCTGGCGCTGATGGTGGCGTTCACGCTCGGCAATCTCGGGACGGTCTTCGCACCGAGTTTCAACGAGTTGGTGGCCTCCCGATTCGTGGCCGGCCTGCCGCACGGCGCGTATTTCGGCGTTGCGGCGCTAGTGGCAGCGCACCTCGCTGAGCCGGGCAAACGAGCCAAGGCCGTCGCGATGGTGATGATGGGTCTATCGGTGGCGAACGTCGTCGGTGTACCGGTGGCGACCTGGATCGGCCAGGCCCTCGGGTGGCGAAGCGCATTCGCGCTCGTCGCCGTGATCGGGTTGCTCACCGTCAGTGCGCTGGTCCTGTGGATGCCGCGACTCGACGCGATGCCGACCACCAGTCCGATCACCGAGCTCGGTGCCCTGCGCCGTGGGCAGGTGTGGATGACCCTGTTCGTCGGCATCGTCGGATTCGGTGGCATGTTCGCGGTGTACACCTACATCGCGTCGACCCTGACCGACGTCGCGGGCCTTGCCCGTGCACTGGTTCCGGTGGCCTTGATGATCTACGGCCTCGGCATGGTTGCCGGCAACTACGCAGGCGGTTGGTTGGCCGACAAGTACAAGCTCAAGGGCACCTTCATCGGGCTGGCCGCGACCGCAGTGTCCCTGGCCGTCTTCGTCGTCGCGGCTCACAACCCGGTGACCGCGCTGCTTCTCGTGTTCTTGATCGGCGCGTCCGGCTCGTCCGTCGTCCCCGGACTTCAGACCCGTCTGATGGACGTGGCGGAGGACGCGCAGACTCTCGCCGCGTCACTCAACCACGCGGCGTTCAACCTGGCCAATGCCATTGGAGCCGCGGTGGGCGGCGCCGTGATCGCCGCAGGCCTCGGCTACACGGCACCGGCCGCCGTCGGCTCGGGACTCGCTGTTGCCGGCCTGGGCGTTCTGTCCGTCGCCATGTGGATGGAGAAGCGCTCGGCGGTATGAGAGTCAGGACGTGATGGTGGTGGCGGTTCCGCCGAGCGCCTCGGACAGTGCCGGAGCCACCTTGTCGATCACGTACGGCAGGCTCAGCACGCTCGTGAAGTAGATCGCCCCCGCCGTCACCCCATCGGTGAAGACGAGATTGCCGTCCTTCACCGGCTGCAGAGCGTTGTACACCGGTTCCTTCTCCAACTGGCCGCGATCGCCCGGGTTCTCCGTTCCCCAGATCAGCACATCTGCAGTGTCGAGGACCGACAGGTTCTCCAGCGGGATGCTCGCCTGCGCACTGCCGTCGGCCGGCACGAACGCGTCGATGTCGTCGGGTATCACAAAACCGAGCTTCGTCAGGAAGTCGGTGCTCAAACCGTCTTGGTATGCGATGGCCTTGCCCTCGTAGAACGCGTTCTGTAGGAAGATCGCCTTCTTGCCCGCGAACTCGGGGTGCGCCGCCGCGGCATCGGCGAACTTCTGATTCACGCCGTCGATGAGCCCGTCCACCTCGGCCTTCTTGCCCATCGCCCGTCCGATCTTCTCCGCCTGTACGTCCCAGGGCTCGAAGTAGGCGGTCGACGCGTCGGACTGGGCGAGCGTGGGTGCGATGTTGCTCAGAGTCCGGTAGCTGTCCGCGGTGAGACCGGCGTTGGTGGCGATGATCAGATCGGGCTCGAGGGCGGCGATCTTCTCGGTCTCGAAGCCGTCGCCGTTGTTGGTGAGCACCTCGGGCTGGGCATTTCCCAGCGCGGCCCGAGCCCAGGGCCAGGTCGCGTACGGCTGGTCGCCGTACCACTCCGTCACCCCGACGGGGATCACGCCGAGGGCCAAGACCGTGTCCTGTTCGGTGTATCCCGCCACCACGACGCGCGTGGGCTCGTCTGGAACGACGGTTTCGCCGAACGCATGCTCCACCGACACGGGAAAGACGGCCGAGCTGGCGGTCGTGGGGGAGTCGGGGCCGTCGGACGCGCCGTCGGAGTTCGAGCAGGCGCTCAGTAGTCCCGCCGTGGTCAACGCGATCGCGCACACCGCCAAAGTTCTCCGAAGTGGTCGGGTACGCATCGAATGGGCCTTTCGTCAGGGCGGGTACCGAAAGGAAGGGTAGCCCACCCTTGGTCAGACATTCACGTCAACCTTCACCGAACCTCCACATTTCCCGACGAAGTCCTCCATGTCCGACCTCTAGGGTCAATTCTCATGAGCCGCACAGTTCTCGTAGTCGACGACGAACCCACGATCTCCGATGCCGTGGCCGCTCGACTGCGAGGCGAAGGGTACGACGTGGTCACCGCCGCAGACGGCCCGTCCGCGGTGGAAGTGTGCGGCCGGATCGACCCCGACGTGGTGGTGCTGGATCTGATGCTTCCCGGTTTCGACGGACTCGAAGTGTGTCGACGCATCCAGGCGTCCCGGCCGGTACCGGTACTGATGTTGACGGCCAAGTCCGACGAGACCGACATGCTCGTCGGGCTGGGCGTCGGTGCGGACGACTATCTGGGCAAGCCGTTCAGCATGCGTGAACTGGTCGCGCGTGTGCACGCCCTCATCAGGCGCGCCGAGCGCGTCGTCACTCCCGAGCAGCACACCACTCGAATCGGCGACGTGCACATCGATCACCGGGAGCGACGCGTCTCCACCGACGCGGGCGACATCCACGTCACCAGAACCGAATTCGACATCCTGGCGTATCTCGCCGCTCGGCCTCGTACGGCGGTGTCCAGGGAGACTCTGCTGTCGGAACTGTGGGGCTGGGACGATTCGGCCAGTAGTCGTACCGTCGACAGTCACGTGAAAGCGTTGCGGCGCAAGCTCGGTGGCGACCTGATTCGTACCGTCCATGGCGTCGGATACGCCGTGGAGGCACCGCGATGAGGCCGATGCTGCCGCGTCCACTCGATCCCTTGCGGTCGTTCAAACTCAAGGTCTCGCTCGTGGTGGGCATCGTGCTCGTGCTGGCGAGTGTCGTCTTCTGGATCGGGGCCGGCTGGCAATTTCGCTACACACTTCTCGCCGCATTGATCGTGTCCTTGGCCGCAACACAATTCGTTGCGCACGGCATGACGTCGCCGCTGCGGGAGATGACCTCGGCGGCCAAAGCAATGGCGCGAGGCGACTATTCGACCCGGGTGCGTGCCACGTCCCGCGACGAGGTGGGCGAGCTCGCCACCGCGTTCAACACCATGGCAAGCGACTTGGAAGCCGCCGAGAAATACCGCCGCGAGCTGATCGGAAACGTCTCGCACGAATTGAAAACTCCGATCGCTGCCTTGCGTGCAGTGCTCGAGAACATGGTCGACGGGGTGACCGAACCCGACCCGGCCACGTTGTCGGTGGCTCTCGGCCAGACCGAGAGGCTGGGGAACCTCGTGACCGAACTGCTCGATCTGTCGAGGGTCGAGGGTGGAGTGCTGAGCATCGCCCCGACGGACTTCCCGGTGCGCCCCTTCCTCGAGGAGGCGACCGGCGTTCACCGAGAACGAGTGTCGATCGTCGTCTCACCCGGTGCCGCGACGGTCGTCGCCGATCGTGCTCGAATGACGCAGGTCATCACCAATCTCGTCGACAATGCCGTACGGCATTCGCCGCAGTCGGGCACGGTGAGTATCCGAGCACACCGAATCGGTGACCGGTTCGCATTCGATGTTCGCGACGAGGGTCCTGGCATCGCACCGACCGACCGTCACTCGGTGTTCGACCGGTTCACTCGCGGCGGATCCACCGACGGCGGAACAGGTCTCGGACTCGGAATTGCACGGTGGGCCACCGAACTGCACGGCGGGACCATCGACGTTCTCGACAGTGAGTCGGGCTGCCACATCAGAGTGGCCATCCCCGGGCGCTGACGACCCACCTTCTCCCACATACCCACTCACCTCGACTGCTCGTCCCTGGACCGCAGCCGCGGTTCGGCATGCCTCGAACACAGAAATGGATCCCAGCCATGACCACGATCGGAATACCCATGCACCCGAGAACGCGGCCTCGTCGATCGCTGTGGAGCCCTCGAACCTGGCCGGTGCTGCGACACTCTCGGGCACCCCGAGCTGCACTTGTCGGAGCGATCGTTGCTGGACTCGTCAGTGCAGTGGTGTTGGGCTACAACAACTTCGGCGTACCGATCACTGCCGCGTGCATCATGGCTGTCGTTGTAGCGGTACGGCGTGCGTCGTTGTCGACGTGGGAGTGGGTAGGTGTGGCGGGGGTCCTCGCGTTGTCCAGCGTCGCGGCGCTACGAGACGCGGAGTGGATCGTCGCGTTGTCCGTTGTCCTCGCGGTCGTCGTCGGGTCGGTGGTTCTCTCGCGGGCCTGGACATGGACGGGCATCGCCCTCGGTGCCGTGCTGCCGGTACTGCTGCCCCTACGGGTCGTGCGGTGGACCCGACGAGGGGCGGGATCCATCGATCTCGAAGGGCCGAAGCCGATCCGAATCGGCGTGGTCGCCGCCGTCACCGTCGTGCTCTGCGTGGTGTTCGCCGCGCTGTTCGGGGCGGCGGATCGACGGTTCGCGGATGCGCTGGGCTCTGTCACTCCGCAGTTCGATCTCGGATCGATCGTCGGCCGAGTGGTCGTCTTCGTATTGACGGCCGCAGGTGCCCTCGCCGCCGCATACGTGGCCGTGCATCCGCCGCGCTTCGACCGCCTGGCGGCAACACCGCGTCGTACACTTCGGTTGTGGGAGTGGGCAATACCGCTCGGCGCTGTCGTCGGCCTGTTCGGCGTGTTCGTCGCATTCCAGATCCCGAGCTTGTTCGGCGGCCAGGGACACGTTCTGAGCACCGAAGGTCTGACCAACGCCGAGTACGCACGCCAAGGCTTCTGGCAGTTGCTGACGGTCACGGTGCTGACCTTGCTCGTCATCGCGGTCACCGTGACCAAGGCCGAACGAACGGACCTACGCGACCGACTCGCATTGCGGGTTCTGCTCGGTGCGCTGTGCGCACTGTCGGTGGTGATCGTGGCGTCGGCGTTGCATCGAATGTCGTTGTACGAGGAGCAGTACGGCTACACCACCCTGCGGCTGTTCGTCACCGCCGTCGAATGGTGGTTGGGTTCGGTGTTCGTATTGCTGCTCATCGCGGGCGTACGGATGTCGGGTCGCTGGCTTCCGCGAGCAGTCGGTGTGGGAGCAGTGCTGACCGTTCTCGCCCTCGCGGCCGTGAACCCGGACGCATACATCGCGCGGCAGAACGTCGAACGGTTCGAGGAGACGGGGCGGATCGACGTGTTCTACCTCGGCGGGTTGTCGGCGGACGCAGATTCCGAACTCGATCGCCTGCCCGAACGTGTTCGTGAGTGTGTTCAGGCCCGAGGCCCGGTCTTCTGGGGAGACAGCTGGTACCAGTGCACAGACCCGACGGTATCTGTACCCTGAGCAACGACTCGACGATCGGTGACGAAGGACGGAGGTGCACGATGGGCTATCAGAACCTCGTCGTCACGTCGGTGCTGTTCTTCACGCTGCTACTGACTACTCCCGCCGGACCGGCGGATCTCGCACTGATCATCGTCGCTGCTCTGGCGGCGGTGTTGTTCTACGCGCATCGTGCCGGGGCGCTGAGCCTTCTGTACCGTCCGTCGAACGTCGGACCGAATGCGGAGGAGCGCCACCTTCGTGGCTCGTTCCGACGTCAACACCGCCCCGACGCACCCGGTCGCCCGCAGCCGCGAGCACCCGGTCTCCTGGTGGGAGCGCTGTAGTTCGACAGCTCTCCCACACCTCACGTGCCCCTGGTCCACGAGGTTCATCGGGAGAATCCTTATGTTGTCCATCGACAACGCCACCCGCCGTGTCGGTTCGCCGGCTACGTTCGACGTGAGTTCGAGGCGTGCTGCGTCGCCGTGGCGAGCCGCAGTGGTCACCCTCGTCGGGGTGGCAGCAGTCCTGGTGGTCGTCTTCGCCGTCGTCGACGCTCAGCCCGCGGCTCAGATAGCGATGTTCGGTGCGCTGGTGGCTGCGGCACTGCTGGTGACGGGTGCATCGGTCGACGTCCTCGTCGTGGTGCCGCCCGCATCCGCGACCCCTGGATCCGACGGCGGCAGACTCCGCGGGGCCTACCGCAGACAAGAGCAACCCGACGCGCCCGGGCGTCCTATGCCGAGAGCACCCGGATCGGTTCACCGACCGGATCGGTGGCTCCAGTTCTACTGAGCCACTGCGAGATCCGGTCGAGACGTCACCCGACCGATTTCTCTCCCAGTGAGGCACTCCCATGCTCGATTTCGTCTATTACCCCGTTTCCGCGGTGCTGTGGTTCTGGCACCGGGTATTCGGTTTCGTGCTCGGCCCCGACAACGGCGTCGCCTGGGCCTTGGCCGTCGTATTTTTGGTCTTCACGCTACGAACGCTGTTGATCAAGCCGTTCGTCGGTCAAATCCGTTCACAGCTCGTCATGAAGAAACTCCAACCCCGGCTCGAGGAGGTACGGAAGAAGTACTCCGGCGACCGGGCCCGTCAGGCCACGGAAATGCGCGCGTTGCAGAAGGAACACGGCCTCAACCCGCTGATGGGTTGCCTTCCGCTGCTGGCCCAAGCACCGGTGTTCATCGGTCTGCTGCACGTATTGCGATCGTTCAACCGCACGGGAACCGGCTTCGGGCATCTCGGTATGTCGGCGCAGGAGAACGCGAGTACAGCCAACTACGTGTTCGGTGCAGGCGACGTGCAGTCGTTTCTCGACGCGCGGCTGTTCGGCGCGCCTATCTCCGCTGCAGTCAACAGCTCTCGAGATGTTCTCGAAGCCTTCGGTCCGTTCGGTGGGGTGCCGTCGGCGTGGACCATCGCGACCGTCGCGGTGCCGCTGATGATCGTTGCTGCGGTGGCCACCCACCTGAACTCCCGGGCATCGATCGCGCGCCAGGATGCGGCCGCTTCGGCGAACCCGCAGACGGCGATCATGAACAAGCTCATGTTGTGGGTCTTCCCGGCCGGGGTGCTGGTCGGTGGCCCGGTTCTGCCCGTCGCCGTGCTGCTGTACTGGGTGAGCAACAACATCTGGACCTACGTCCAACAACACGTCGTCTACCGACGGCTCGACCGGGAGTCGGTCGCGGTGCCGAAGGTGGCATCGGCGGTGACGGCTCCGAAGCCAGGGGTGAAGCCCAAGAGAAGGTGAGCCTGCGGAGGCCACCCGCCGCTTGTCGGTGGCCTCCGCTACGGTCGTCGGCGTGCCGATCACTATTTCCACAGTCAACGTCAACGGGATCCGCGCGGCTGTTCGCAAGGGCATGCTTCCGTGGCTCGACGCCACCGATGCCGACGTCATCTGTCTTCAGGAGACGCGGGCCAACGACGGCGAGCTGACGAAAGCGCTGGCCCCGGCCCTCGATGCGGGATGGCATCTGGCCTCGGCGGAACCGTCGGCGAAGGGACGCAACGGTGTGGCCCTGCTGTCGAGGGCCGCGCCGGAGGCGATCAGAACCGGCATCGGAGTCGCTGAATTCGCCGACGCGGGTCGCTACATCGAAGGAGACTACGGCGACGTCACCGTGGCGAGCCTGTACCTGCCGTCGGGTGAGGTGGGGACCGATCGACAGAACGAGAAGGAACGCTTCATGGCGGCGTTCGCGAAGTATCTCGCCAAGACCGCCAAGGCAGTGACGTCCGCCGAGCGCGACGTCGTGGTCTGCGGCGACTGGAACATCGCCCACACCGAAGCGGATCTGAAGTCGTGGAAGACCAACCGCAAGAATTCGGGGTTCCTGCCCGAGGAACGCGAGTGGGTATCGCGACTGCTCGCCGAGAAGTCACCGTGGACCGACGTCGTGCGTGAGCTGCACCCCGGCGTCGAAGGGCCGTACAGCTGGTGGTCCTACCGCGGAAAGGCGTTCGACAACGACGCCGGTTGGCGCATCGACTACCAACTCGCCACCAGTGATCTGGCCGAGCGTGCGAAAGAAGCGGTCACCGAGAGAGCAGAGGCGTACGACCAGCGGTGGTCCGATCACGCGCCGGTGACGGTGCGCTACCGCTAGGAGCGGAGCCTGCGGAGTGACCGGGGTGGTGAGGCAACCGGTACGGGTCGATGACGGCGTGAAAAGATTGCCGCATGTCTTCTCCTGACTCGATCGACACGTCGCAGGGTCCGCGTCGTCGGGTGCTCTCGGGCATCCAACCGACGGCGGATTCGTTCCATCTCGGTAACTACCTGGGTGCGGTGCGGAACTGGGTGGAGTTGCAGGAGGAGTTCGATGCGTTCTACTTCGTTCCCGATCTCCATGCGATCACGGTTCCGCAGGACCCGAAGGAATTGCGTCGGCGCACCCGGGTAGCGGCCGCGCAACTGTTGGCGGTGGGTATCGATCCCGAGAAGTCGACGTTGTTCGTGCAGAGCCAGGTGCCCGAGCACGCGCAGTTGGCGTGGGTTCTGAACTGCATCACCGGGTTCGGTGAAGCCGGTCGGATGACACAGTTCAAGGACAAGTCCGCCAAGCAGGGTCGCGATCACACGAGCGTCGGGCTGTTCACCTATCCCATTCTGCAGGCCGCGGACATCCTGCTGTACCGGCCGAATCTCGTTCCGGTGGGCGAGGATCAGCGTCAGCATCTGGAGTTGACTCGCGATCTGGCGCAGCGGTTCAACTCGCGGTTCAAGAAGACCTTCGTGGTTCCCGATGCACACATCATCAAGGGCACGGCCAAGATCTTCGATCTGCAGGATCCGACGGCGAAGATGAGCAAGTCGTCGTCGAATCCGGCGGGCATCGTCAACATCCTGGACGATCCGAAGGTGTCCGCGAAGAAGATTCGTTCGGCAGTGACGGACAACGAACGCGATATCGTTTTCGATCCGGAGAACAAGGCGGGCGTCAGCAATCTTCTGGTCATTCAGTCCGCTCTGTCCGGGAAGAGCATCGACGATCTGGTCGCCGGTTACGCAGGCAAGGGCTACGGCGACCTCAAGTCCGACACTGCCGACGTGTTGACCGAGTTCGTGGTTCCGCTGCGCGAACGAATGGACGGATTCATGTCCGACGTAGCCGAATTGGATCGTCTTCTCGCTGCCGGTGCGGATCGAGCCAGGGAGGTCGCGAGCAGAACGTTGGCTCAGGTGTACGACAGGGTGGGGTTCCTTCCTCCCGGCGCATAGCCTTGTCGTGCACGATATTCGCGCTACACGACATTTCGAGGACACGGCCCGAACAGCCGCCGACGACAGCGAGAAGGTGAGTGCCATGCCCGATTTCAAGGCCATGCTCGACGATCGGCGTGCTCGGTGGCCGTGGCTGGATCACACTGTTGTTGCTGCGCAGCGGTATCAGGGGCAGAAGGGCGATTACTACGCCGCGGGGATGACGTATTTCAGTGTGCTGGCGTTGTTTCCGCTGCTGATGGTCGCATTCGCTGTTGCCGGATTCGTGCTGGTGAATCAGCCGGAGTGGCTTGCCGAGATTCAGTCGCAGATCGCCGAGAACGTCCCGGGTAGCTTCGGTGAGACGATCAGCTCGCTGATCGATACCGCGATCGAGTCCCGTACCGGTGTCGGTGTCATCGGTCTGCTCGGCGCGCTGTACGCGGGGCTCGGGTGGGTGGCCAATCTGCGTGAGGCCCTGACCGCGATGTGGGAAAGCCAGCACGAGTCGGGCGGATTCCTTGCGACCAAGGCCAAGGACCTCGCGGCTCTGCTCGGCCTGGGAGCAGCACTGGTGCTTTCTCTCGGGCTGTCCGCGTTGGCTGGGGGCGGCGTCATGCGTGGCATTCTCGAATGGTTGAACCTCGATTCCGTTCCCGGTGTCGGGGTGGCGCTGCGAGTCTTCTCGATACTGCTCGCGCTTGCCGGAACCTGGGCGCTGTTCACCTGGGTGATCTCACGTCTGCCCCGCGAACCGGTGTCGTGGCGCAGTGCGGCCAAAGGTGCACTGTTGGCCGCGGTCGGGTTCGAGATCTTCAAGCAGCTCGGCGCGATCTACCTCGCGTCCGTCACGAGCGGGCCCGCCGGAGTCGTGTTCGGTCCCATCATCGGTCTGTTGGTGTTCGTGTTCACGACGTCGCGGTTGGTGCTGTTCTCGACTGCGTTCGCAGCCACCACTCGGGAGAGCCTTGCAGACGCCCATGTTCCGGCGCCGGATCCCGCGGTGATCAACACCCGGGTCGAGGTGAGCGACGGGCCGGGTGTCAAGGGTGGTCTGGCCTTGGTGGGCGCTGGCGCTCTGGCCGCGCTGGGTATCGCTGGATTTCGCAATCGGCGACGCTGACACAGAGGCGACGACCTCGCGAGATTAAGGGGCGGTGGGGGAGCTCAGGGGCGGCGGGAGAGTGTGCGTGCGCCCCACAGCAAACCGGCCACGACCAGTGCACCGATGACCCCGATTGCGATGCGTACGACCGTGTCGCCCTGCGCCTGCAGATCGGATTGTCGGCTACCCGATTCGGCACTCGACGCCGACGCAGGGGGTTGAGCAAGAGTCGGCACCGCGCCGGTCGCACGTGTGCTCGTCACCGGCGACGTGGAATCCGGTTCGACCAAATCGCCGACGCTGCTGCTCGGGTCGAGGGCGAACCCGTAGTCGAGCAGCCGAGCGGCCTGTTCCCATGGCCGGATCGGCAGTACGTCACCCTTCATGATCGTCACGACCAGACGGCGACCGTTGCGTTCGGCACCCGCCACGAAGGTCTGCCGGGCATCGTCGGTGTAGCCGGTCTTGCCGCCGAGAGCACCCGGATAGTTGTAGAGCAGCTGGTTGTCGTTGGACAGCGTGAAGCCGGGCCGGTCCTGGTCGTCGGGAATCGTGGGATCCTTCGGAAAGCCGGGGAATTGCACGTTCTCGGTCGAAATCAGTTGCGCGAAAGTCGAATTGCGCATGGCCTCCCGGTAGAACAGTGCCAGGTCGTAGGCCGAGCTGGCCATGCCCGGCCCGTCCAGGCCAGAGGGGGTTGCGGTCCGTGTGTCGAGCGCGCCCAACTCTGCTGCCTTGGCATTCATCTTCTCGACGGTCGCGGCGTCACCTCCCAGCTGCGCCGACAAGGCATGCGCGGCATCGTTTCCCGACGCCATGACCAGGCCCTGCAACAGTTGCAGATTGGTGTAGACACCGTTCTTCCCGATGCCGACGGCGCTCCCTTCCGCGTCGGCGTCCTCGGCTGTCGCAGTGATCTGTTTGCCGAGGTCCAGCTCGTCCAGAGCGACGAGAGCGAGCAGAATTTTGATCGTGCTCGCCGGTCGGTGCCGACCGTGTGGATCCTTGGCGGCCACGACCGATCCGGAATCGAGGTCTGCCACCACGAACCCGGTTGCCGAGATGTCCGCGGGCAGTGGGGGCGCGCCATCCGGCACGATCGCGCCGCACTCGGCCAGTTGGGATCCGCCCACCGGCTCCGCCGGGATCGGAACCGGTTGTGGCGCAGTGCTACCCGGAGCCGGAACTTCCGAGGAATCGATCGCCGGGGGCGGCGACGCCGCGAACGGGCACGCATCGGTGTTCGGCGTCGTGAACGGTGGCGTCGTCGACACGACGGGTGGCTCGACTGCCGGCTGCGCCGATGCAGGGCCGCCGCCGACGCCGGCGAGAGAGAGAGCTGTCGCCCACACGGCTACGAACTTTCGGGTCCTTTTCATCGCGAATTACCATAGGCGCTACAGAGGTCACCGAGGCCGCGACCCACCGGGGAGCGGGCCGGTTCGACGGCCCTGCCAAACTACGTCCATCGTCTGTGATCGGCATTACGTTGTACAGACAGTGATCCGCCGAGCTGTACTACCGACAGCTCGGTCGCCCGAGAGGAACCCGGATGACATTTCGACAGGCGGCCCGTCCCGGCCTGCTTCACTCGGCTCGACGCCGCGCCGGCCGTGGGGCGGGCGTCGCGCTCGGGTTGGTGGTAGCGCTGACGCTGGCAGCCTGTTCGAGCACCGGTGGGGCTCCGCGGTCGTCCGACAACGGCAGCAATGCGGGAGTGGCGAACACGCCTGCGGCGACGGTAGCGATGATCACGCACGAGGTACCGGGCGACACCTTCTGGGATCTCATTCGAAAGGGAGCCGAGGCCGCAGCCGCCAAGGACAACATCGAGCTCCGCTACTCGGCCGATCCGGAGGCACCCAATCAAGCCAATCTCGTTCAGAGCGCGATCGACTCGAAGGTCGACGGCATCGCTCTGACCCTGGCCAAGCCCGAGGCCATGGCTCCGGCTGTCGAGGCGGCAACCGCAGCGGGCATCCCGGTCGTGGCCTTCAATTCCGGCTACGACGCATGGAGCGCGATGGGTGTGCAGCAGTACTTCGGTCAGGACGAAACGATCGCGGGTAGGGCTGCCGGGGCGCGGCTCACCGAAGACGGTGCGCGAAAGACGTTGTGCATCATTCAGGAGCAGGGCGCAGTAGCGCTCGAGGCACGCTGCGCAGGAGTTCGACAGGGCTTCACCGGGGGCAGCACCGAAATTCTGAACGTCAACAGCAAGGACATGCCGTCGGTCGAAGCGACGATCACCGCGAAGCTACAGCAGGACCCGAGCATCGATCACGTGGTTGCGCTCGCGGCCCCGATCGCACTGACCGCGGTGCAATCGAAGACCAACGCCGGTAGCGACGCCACCGTCGTCACGTTCGACACGAACGCCGCCCTCGTCGACGCGATCGAGTCCGGAGACGTCGCCTGGGCCATCGATCAGCAGCCCTATCTGCAGGGTTATCTCGCCATCGACTCCCTGTGGCTCTACCTCAACAACGGCAACACCATCGGCGGCGGCACCCCGGTGCTCACCGGCCCGGCCTTCGTCGACTCGACCAACATCGAGGCCATCGCCGAGTACGCCCGCAACGGAACTCGCTGAGCGTCGTCCGGACGCGGAAGGAACATCATGCCAACACAGGCCGACCCGGCATCGGGAACGCACGCCGTGATCCTGGACGAGCGGGTGAAGAAACAGAAACCGTTGCAGCGCTTGCTGATTCGCCCAGAGATGGGTGCCCTGTTCGGTGCCATCGCCATCTTCGTCTTCTTCTTCATCGTCGCGCCGCCGTTTCGGTCCGCCGAAGCGCTGGCGACCGTGCTGTACGCGTCGTCGACGATCGGAATCATGGCGATCGGTGTCGCGCTGCTGATGATCGGCGGCGAGTTCGACCTGTCCACCGGGGTCGCGGTCACGTTCTCCTCGATCATGGCATCGATGCTCGCTTACAACCTGCACCTCAACGTGTGGACCGGTGCCGTACTGGCACTGGGCCTCGCATCGGCGGTCGGCTTCGTCAACGGGTATCTGGTGACGAAGACGAGAATTCCGTCGTTCCTGATCACGCTGGCGTCGTTCCTGATGCTCACCGGCATCAATCTGGCCGTCACCAAACTCGTCACCGGACAGGTTGCGACCCCGTCGATCTCGGACATGCAGGGCTTCGATTCGGCAAAGGCCGTGTTCTCTTCGTCGTTCTCGCTGTTCGGGGTCTCCATCCGCATCACCGTCGTGTGGTGGCTCGTGTTCACGCTCGTGGCCACGTGGGTGCTGATGAGAACTCGTATCGGTAACTGGATCTTCGCCGTCGGCGGCGATCAGGAATCGGCCAGGGCCGTCGGTGTTCCGGTCACCAAGGTCAAGATCGGCCTGTTCGTGTTCGTGGGGTTCTGCGCATGGTTCGTCGGGATGCACCTACTGTTTGCGTTCGACACCGTGCAGTCCGGCCAAGGCGTCGGCAACGAATTTCTCTACATCATCGCGGCAGTCATCGGAGGATGTCTGCTCACGGGTGGCTACGGCACCGCCGTCGGAGCCTTCATCGGTGCGTTCATCTTCGGAATGACCAACCAGGGCATCGTGTATGCCGGGTGGAATCCCGACTGGTTCAAGTTCTTTCTCGGCGCGATGCTCCTCTTCGCCGTGATCGCCAACAACTCCTTCCGTAACTACGCGGCGAAAAGGTGAGCATGACTACCTCCTCGGACCAGCCCGTCGAGTCGCCGTCGGGCGCGTCGGCGCCGCTCATCGAACTGAAGAACGTCGGAAAGAACTACGGCAACATCGTTGCGCTGCACGGAATCGACCTACGCGTCGGTGCCGGTGAGGTCACCGGAGTTCTCGGTGACAACGGTGCAGGCAAGTCGACGCTGATCAAGATCATGGCGGGCCTGCACAAGCCGTCCGAGGGGCAACTGTTCGTCGACGGCACAGCGAGGACGTTCGACTCGCCGAGGGATGCTCTCGACCTGGGTATCGCGACGGTCTACCAGGATCTTGCCGTGGTCGCGTTGATGCCGGTGTGGCGCAACTTCTTTCTCGGCCAGGAGCTCACGAAAGGCAGATTCTTCAAGACTCTGGACACGAACGCCATGCGCGCGACGACCATCGAAGAGCTGCGCAAGATGGGCATCGATCTGCCCGACGTCGATGCCCCCATCGGGGCGTTGTCCGGCGGTCAGCGGCAATGCGTGGCAATCGCGCGCGCGATCTTCTTCGGAGCCCGTGTGCTGATTCTCGACGAACCGACCGCGGCGCTGGGAGTCAAACAATCCGGGATGGTGCTGCGCTACATCTCCGCCGCCAAGGAACAGGGACTGGGCGTCGTGTTCATCACCCACAATCCTCACCACGCGTACCTGGTGGGCGATCATTTCGTCCTGCTCGACCGCGGCCGCCAGAAATTGGACTGCACTTACGACGACATCTCGCTCGACGAGCTCACGACCGAAATGGCCGGGGGCCAGGAGCTCGCAACCCTTACCCACGAACTCGGTCGCTGAGACCTGCGATGGGTGAGACACGGGCACGGCGGGTAGAAGAGCAGTAGTGGTGCCCGAGGGCGGCACCGGACGAAGGAGTCGACCATGAGCAAGCACGAACCCCTCGGGCCACTGTCGCCGGACTTCCTCGAATCGGATTTCTACGGGTATCAGGGCTTGCTCGACGAGGCCGAAGTCGACGTGGTGCTGCGTACCCGCCGGTTCCTCCAGGAGCAGGTTGCGCCGCGAGCCAACGAGTTCTGGGAGAAGGCCGTCTCACCGGTACACCTGATGCCGGCCATCGCCGAACTCGAAATCGCGGGTCTGGGATACGCCTTCAAGGAACCGGGTCGTTCCGCAGGCTCCACTCCTGTGGACCGCAAGGCCTCCCGCAAACTACTCACCGGCTGGCTCGAGATGGAATTCGCGCGGGTCGACCCATCGACGGGAACGATGTTCAGCGTGCACAGTTCGCTGGCCATGAGCAGTATCTCCATCCTCGGCTCCGAGGAACAGCGCGAGCGGTGGTTGCCCGCCATGCGCCGAATGGAGACGATCGGCGCGTTCGGACTCTCCGAACCGCACGGCGGATCGGACGTCGCCGGCGGGTTGGAGACCACAGCTCGCCTCGATGGAGACCATTGGATTCTCAACGGAAGCAAGCGATGGATCGGTAATGCGACCTTCGCGGACCTGACGATCGTCTTCGCCAAGGACGAGGCGGACGGCGAGGTCAAGGGTTTCGTGGTCGAGAAGGAATTCGAGGGGTTCCGGGCAGAGAAGATCGAGGGGAAGTACTCGCTTCGCGCCGTGGAGAACGCCGACGTCCATCTCGAGAACTGCCGCGTCCCGGTCGCCAACAAGCTGGCCGATGCCAACTCGTTCGCCGACACCGCCAAGGTGCTTCGGCTGACCCGCGGGGGAGTGGCGTTCCAAGCCGTCGGCGTCATGATGGGCGCGTACGAGCGAGCCGTCGCCTACGCGCGCGAACGGGAGCAGTTCGGGTCTCCGATCGCCTCGTTCCAGCTCATTGCCGATCTCATCGCGCGGATGACGGCGAACATCACCGCGTCTCTGGGGATGGCCGTTCGCGTCGCACAACTGCAGGGCAACGGAGTTCATCACGACGAGCATGCGGCGCTCGCGAAGACGTTCTGCACGACGCGTCTGCGCGAGGTGGTCGGATGGGCCCGAGAGATCATGGGCGGCAACGGAATTCTCATCGAGCACGAGGTCATCAGGTTCTTCTCCGATGCCGAGGCGTTGTACTCGTACGAGGGCACCGCTCAGATCAACAATCTCATCGTCGGTCGCGGCGTGACGGGTTACAGCGCGTTCGTGTGACGGACAGACGAAAGCGCCCCTTCGCGTGTGCGAAGGGGCGCTTTCTTCGTAGCAGTGGTGACTAGCGAGCGAACAGCAGTGCGCGCTTGACTTCCTGGATGGCCTTGGTCACCTGGATGCCACGAGGGCATGCGTCGGTGCAGTTGAACGTGGTGCGGCAGCGCCACACACCCTCGACGTCGTTGAGGATGTCCAGACGCTCGGTGGCACCCTCGTCACGGCTGTCGAAGATGAACCGGTGCGCGTTGACGATGGCCGCCGGACCGAAGTAGCTTCCGTCGCTCCAGAACACCGGGCACGAGGTGGTGCAGCACGCACACAGGATGCACTTGGTGGTGTCGTCGAAACGGGCGCGGTCCGCAGCCGACTGAATGCGCTCGCGGGTCGGCTCGTTGCCCGTCGTCATGAGGAACGGCTTCACGGCGCGGAACGCGTCGAAGAAGGGCTCCATGTTGACGATGAGATCCTTCTCCACCGGCAAGCCGCGGATGGGCTCGATGGTGATGTTGAGGGTCTTCGACGAGTCCTTCGGCAGCATGTCGCGCATCAGCACCTTGCAGGCGAGACGGTTGACGCCGTTGATGCGCATCGCGTCACTGCCACAGACGCCGTGGGCGCACGAGCGACGGAACGTCAGAGTTCCGTCGAGGTAGCCCTTGACGTAGTGCAGCAGGTTCAGCAGGCGGTCGGTGGGCAGCGTGGGGACCTGGAAGGTGTCCCAGTACTGGCCGTCGCCGCTCTCGGGGTTGAAACGAGCGATCTTGAGCGTGACCATGACCGCGCCGTCGGGCACGGGAGGCAGATCGTTCTGTTCGGACTTCTTGTCCAGTGTGGGTGCGCTCATGTCAGTACTTCCGCTCCATCGGCTCGTAGCGGGTCTGGATTACCGGCTTGTAGTCCAGGCGGATCTCGGTGAGCAAACCTTCGCCCTCCTTGTAGGCCATGGTGTGCTTCATGTACTCGGCGTCGTTGCGATCGGGGAAGTCCTCGCGAGCGTGTCCGCCGCGCGATTCCTTGCGATTGAGCGCTCCGACGACGGTCACCTCGGCCATCTCGAGCAGGAAGCCGAGTTCGATGGCTTCGAGCAGGTCGCTGTTGTAGCGCTTGCCCTTGTCCGCGACGGTGATGTGGTTGTAGCGCTCCTTGAGGGCACGCACATCCTTCAGCGCCGTCTCGAGGCGTTCCTGCGTGCGGAAGACCGACGCGTTGTTGTCCATCGACTGCTGCATCTCGGAACGGATGTCGGCCACCCGCTCGTGACCGTGGTCGGACAGGATCAGCTCGAGCCAGTCCTGCACCATCTTCGCCGGCTCCTCGGGGAGCGGGGTGAAGTCCACCGAGTTGGCGTACTCGGCCGCGGCGATGCCCGCACGACGACCGAAGACGTTGATGTCGAGCAGCGAGTTGGTTCCCAGACGGTTTGCGCCGTGCACCGACACACAGGCGCACTCACCTGCCGCGTACAGGCCGGGGACGATGTCCTCGTTGTTGCGCAGCACCTCACCGCGAATCTTGGTGGGGATACCGCCCATGACGTAGTGACAGGTCGGGTAGACCGGCACCGGCTCCTTGACGGGGTCGACACCGAGGTAGGTGCGCGAGAACTCCATGATGTCGGGGAGCTTCTCGTCGAGAACTTCCTCGGGAATGTGGGTGACGTCGATGTAGACGTAATCCTTGTTGGGACCACCGCCGCGTCCCTCGAGAACCTCGAGCACCATCGACCGCGCCACGATGTCGCGCGGAGCGAGGTCCTTGATGGTCGGGGCGTACCGCTCCATGAAGCGTTCACCCGACTCGTTGCGCAGAATGCCGCCTTCGCCGCGGACGGCCTCGGAGATGAGGATGCCCAGGCCTGCGAGGCCGGTCGGATGGAACTGGTGGAACTCCATGTCCTCCAAGGGAAGTCCCTTGCGGAACACGATGCTCATGCCGTCGCCGGTCAGAGTGTGCGCGTTGGAGGTCGTCTTGTAGATACGCCCCGAGCCGCCGGTGGCGAAGATGATCGACTTGGCGTGGAAGATGTGCAGTTCGCCGGTGGCGAGTTCGTAGGCGATGATGCCGGTGGCAACCGGCCCGTCGTCCGTCTCGGTCAGGCAGAGATCGAGCGCGTAGAACTCGTTGTAGAACTCGACGTCGTGCTTGACGCAGTTCTGGTAGAGCGTCTGCAGAATCATGTGACCGGTGCGGTCGGCTGCGTAGCACGCGCGACGAACGGGTGCCTTGCCGTGGTCACGGGTGTGGCCGCCGAAGCGTCGCTGGTCGATCTTTCCTTCGGGCGTCCGGTTGAACGGAAGACCCATCTTCTCGAGGTCGAGGACGGCGTCGATGGCCTCTTTGGCCATGATCTCCACCGCGTCCTGGTCGGCGAGGTAGTCGCCGCCCTTGACGGTGTCGAACGTGTGCCACTCCCAGTTGTCTTCCTCCACGTTGGCCAGAGCGGCACACATGCCGCCCTGAGCTGCTCCGGTGTGGGAGCGGGTGGGGTAGAGCTTGGTCAATACGGCTGTCCGAGCACGGGGTCCGGCCTCGATCGCAGCACGCATTCCGGCACCGCCTGCGCCGACGATCAGTACGTCGTAACGATGTTCCTGCATGTAAGCGTCAGTGTCCTTAGCTCGCCGAGATATTGGGATCGAAGGTGAAGATGACGTAGGTGCCGACGCCCATGATGAGGATCATCGACAGCACCAGCAGCGTCGTCAGCCAGAATCGCGTCGAGTCCTTGCGGGAGTAGTCGGCGATGATGGTGCGCAGGCCGTTACCGCCGTGCAGCTGTGCAAGCCACAGCATCGTCAGATCCCAGAACTGCCAGAACGGGCTGGCCCAACGGCCGGCGACGAAGGCGAAGTTGATGCGGTGCACGCCGTCGTCGAGCATCAGCATGATGAACATGTGGCCCAGGACCAGCACGACGAGTGCCAGGCCGGAGAACCGCATGAACAGCCACGCGTAGAGCTCGAAGTTGCCCTTGCTCTGACGCCGCGGCGAACGCGGGTTGGCCAGGCTGGCCGGACGGTCGTAGTTCGTGCCGAGGACCTTCGCCTCGGGACCCTGCGTCGACATCAGTGACCACCCGCCGTGAACATGTTGTAGAAGATTCGTCCCGCGCCCGGGATCATGACGACCAGCCAGACGACTGCAATGACCCAGAGCATCAGCTTCTGGTACTGCGGTCCCTTGGCCCAGAAGTCGATCAGCATGACTCGGATGCCGTTCAACGCGTGGTACAGCACAGCCGCGACGAGGCCGAGTTCCATCAGTCCGACGAGCGGGGTCTTGTAGGTTTCGATGATGGCGTCGTACGTCTCGGGATTGACCCGAACCATCGCCGTGTCGAGAACGTGGACGAACAAGAAGAAGAACGTCAACACGCCTGTGATGCGGTGCAGAACCCAGGACCACATTCCCGGGTCCCCGCGGTACAGAGACCGCTTGCGCTCCTTGACCGGAGCGGCTTCCGTCGTGCTACTCATCGAGTGCAATGCCTCCAACGTCGTTGGTGGACGCGTCGAGCCCGGTGGCCGGGCTTAACCTGGCTCGATTTGTCGCGATTCGGCCCTAGTGCTGGTTGTACTAGCCGCTTGATAGAAACTGTAAACCCATTCGAAACACGGAACTAATTCGACTCGAGGTTCGTATGGTGCCGAAATCCCGTGTTAGGTTTGCCTTCCCAATTCATTCGGGCGGTTTCGGGTAGATCTCTGCATCAATTCAGACAGCGTGATTGGATGGGTGACCATGAACGAAATCGACTGGAATGCGTTGCGCGACAACGCCCATGGAGCCATGAGGCAGGCATACGCCCCGTACTCCAATTTTCCGGTGGGCGCGGCAGCTCTGGTGGACGACAATCGCATTGTCACCGGGTGCAATGTGGAAAATGTCTCATACGGTTTGGGCCTGTGCGCCGAGTGCGGGTTGGTGTCGAACCTGCACTCGACCGGCGGGGGCAGGCTCGTTGCCTTTTCCTGCTGCGATTCCCGACGCGAGATCCTCATGCCGTGCGGGCGGTGCAGGCAGTTGCTGTACGAGTTCGGCGGCGCGGATCTGCTCGTCGATACCGCCACCGGGCCGCGTCGGCTGGCAGAGTTGCTTCCGGACGCATTCGGCCCCGACAACCTCGAAGAAGGACGCGTGAACAACCATGCCTGACGCCGTATCGATCATCAGCGCCAAACGCGACGGACGCGTTCTCGACGACGAGCAGATCGAGTGGGTGATCGCCGAGTTCACCCGCGGAACCGTCGCGCCGGAACAGATGTCGGCCTTGGCGATGGCAATTCTGTTGCGCGGATTGTCGCGTCGCGAGTTGAGCACGTGGACGAACGCCATGATCGCGTCGGGCACGCGAATGGACTTCTCCGCGTTGCCGCTCCCTACCGTGGACAAGCACTCGACCGGTGGCGTCGGAGACAAGATCACTCTGCCGCTCGCGCCCTTGGTCGCTGCGTGTGGAGCCGCGGTGCCGCAACTGTCGGGTCGCGGGCTCGGACATACCGGGGGCACCTTGGACAAACTCGAGTCCATCCCCGGCTGGCGAGCTGACCTCAGCGGCGACGAGATGCACAGGATTCTTGCCGATCCAGCCGTGGGCGCGGTGGTCTGCGCGGCAGGCGCGGATCTGGCCCCGGCCGACAAGAAGCTCTACGCCCTGCGCGACGTCACCGGCACCGTCGAGTCGATTCCGTTGATCGCCAGTTCGATCATGAGCAAGAAGATTGCCGAGGGCACCGGCGCGTTGGTGCTCGATGTGAAGGTCGGCGCGGGCGCGTTCATGAAGAACGCCGACGATGCACGCGAACTGGCAACGGCGATGGTCGAACTCGGAACAGATGCGGGCGTACGGACCCTGGCAGTGCTGACGGCGATGGACACACCACTCGGCCTCACCGCGGGCAACGCGCTCGAAGTGCAGGAGTCGGTGGAGGTTCTGGCCGGCGGCGGACCGTCGGACATCGTGGAGCTGACGATCACGCTGGCACGCACCATGCTCGCCGCGGCCGGGATCGAGGGCATCGACCCGGCCGACAAGCTCGCCGACGGGTCGGCCATGGACCGGTGGCGCACGATGATCGCCGCGCAGGGCGGCGACCCCGACGCCGCGCTGCCCGTCGCCCGGGAGAGTCAGGAATTCACTGCGACGCAGGACGGCGTCGTCACCGGCTTGGACGCGATGGGCGTCGGCCTCGCGGCGTGGCGGCTCGGCGCGGGCCGGGAGCGGCAGGGCGAACCGGTGCAGAGCGCAGCGGGCGTACGTCTGCACGCCAAGCCGGGCGATCGGGTTCGAGCCGGGGATCGGCTGGCAACCTTGTACACCGACACCCCGGAGAAGTTCGACTACGCGCAGCAGGCACTGGAGGGCAGTTGGGAGATCGGCACCACCGCCGCGCTGCCGACCCCCCTCGTCATCGACCGTATCGGGCAGTAGCGCCGTCGGTCAGATCAGGTTGCCTGCCTCGGTCAATACGCTGCGCAGGATCTGTTCCATCTCGTCGAACTCCTTCTGCCCGCAGATCAGTGGTGGAGCCAGCTGGACGACCGGGTCGCCGCGGTCGTCGGCTCGGCAGTACAGCCCGGCGTCGAACAGGGCGGTGGACAGAAACCCGCGGAGGATGCGTTCTGCTTCGGCATCGCTGAACGTTTCCTTCGTGGCCTTGTCCTTCACCAATTCGATGCCGTAGAAGTACCCCTCGCCGCGCACATCGCCGACGATGGGCAGATCGTGCAGTTTTTCGAGAGTCGCGCGGAACGCGGGTGCGTTGTCCGCAACGTGCGCGTTGAGCCCCTCGCGCTCGAAGATGTCGAGATTGGCCATGGCGACGGCAGCGGAGACGGGGTGCCCACCGAACGTGTAGCCGTGGGCGAAGCTCGACGTGCCGTCGTCGAACGGCTCGAAGAGCTTGTCGGACGCGATCATCGCGCCGATGGGGGAGTAACCCGAGGTCATTCCCTTCGCGCAGGTGATGATGTCGGGTACGTAGCCGAAGTCGTTGCAGGCGAACATCGATCCGATACGCCCGAACGCGCAGATGACCTCGTCCGAGACCAACAGGACGTCGTAGCGGTCGCAGATCTCGCGTACGCGCTCGAAGTATCCGGGCGGGGGAGGGAAGCAACCACCGGCATTCTGGACCGGCTCGAGGAACACCGCGGCCACCGAGTCGGGGCCCTCGAATTCGATGGCCTCGGCGATGCGGTCGGCCGCCCAGATACCGAACGCCTTGGGATCGGTGTCCATGGGGGCCGCCGCCCGATAGATATTGGTGTTCGGCACCCGAAATGCGCCCGGGGTCAACGGTTCGAACGGTTCCTTGAGTGCCGGGATACCGGTGATGGCCAGAGCGCCCTGCGGGGTGCCGTGATACGCGATGGCACGCGAGATCACCTTGTGCTTACCGGGTTTGCCGACCTTCTTGAAGTACTGCTTGGCCAGCTTCCACGCGCTCTCGACTGCTTCGCCACCGCCGGTGGTGAAGAAAACTCGGTTGAGGTCCCCGGGGGCGTATCCGGCGAGCCGTTCGGCGAGTTCGATGGCCGGCTCGGTGGCGTACGACCACAGTGGGAAGAACGCCAATTCCTTGGCCTGCTTGGCCGCGGCCTCGGCCAGTTCTTCGCGGCCGTGCCCCACCTGAACCACGAACAGGCCCGACAGTCCGTCGATGTAGCTCTTCCCGTTCGAGTCCCAGATGGTCGAACCCTCGCCGCGGGTGATGATCGGGGGAGTGACCCCGGCGCCGTGACGGGTGAAGTGGCCCCACAGATGCTTGGCCGCGGAGGCGTCGAGCTCGGATGTGGTTCGCGTCATCGTGTTCCCCAATTGTATTGCTGCTTGACGAGTTTGAGATAGACCAGGGTTTCGGTACTGGTGACCGCGTCGAGGCTGCGGATCTGCTTGTTGAGAATCCGTAGTAGTTGTTCGTCGTCCTCGCACACCACTTCGACGACGATGTCGAAAGAGCCTGCCGTGAGGACCACGTAGTCGATCGCGTCGATCGCCGAGAGTTGCTCGGCCAGTGCATGACTGTCTCCGGTGCATTTGATGCCGATCATGGCCTGTCGCTTGAATCCGACCTGTACCGGATCGGTCACCGCGACGATCTGCATGACGCCGGAGTCCGTCAGACGCTGAACTCGTTGCCGCACAGCTGCTTCCGAGAGTCCGACGGCCTTGCCGATGGCAGCGTACGAGCGTCGCCCGTCCTCCTGAAGTTGTTCGATGATCGCCTTGGAGACGTCGTCGGGTGCGATGGGTGACTGATCCGGCATCGGTCGATCTTGTCACCGACACCGCCGCCGACACAAGCGATGGGCGATGAAATTCGCAATAAATATCTATTTCGACGACAGAATCGGTTGTTGCGGGTTCGGAAACCGGGCGAATCCGTGGATGGGTCGGTATCGTGCAGTCATGGCGAACATTCCTGGTTGTTGGATCGACGGACGCGCAGTGGACGGCAGCGGCGACCGCTGCGGCGTCGAGAACCCGGCGACCGGAACCGTGGTCTCCGAGTTCCGTCACGCCACGGCAGCGGACGTCGAAGCGGCTCTCGTTCGAGCGCGCTCGGTGCTACCGACGTGGGCCACCGCAACTCCGGCCCAGCGCGGCGCGGTGCTCGCCGAGTTGGCGCGATTGGTGGCGGCCGACGCCGAATTCGCAACCGAAGAGGTGGCCCAGACCGGCAAAAGCGTGCGTCTGGCGACGGAGTTCGACGTTCCGGGCAGTGTCGACAACATCGAGTTCTTCGCCGGAGCTGCCCGACATCTGGACGGCAAGGCCACGGCCGAGTACTCGGGCGAACACACCTCGGCCATCCGACGTGACCCGGTCGGCGTGGTCGGATCGATCACGCCGTGGAACTACCCATTGCAGATGGCCGTCTGGAAGGCGATCCCGGCGTTGGCGGCCGGGTGTTCCATCGTGCTCAAACCCAGTGAACTCACCCCTCTGACCACGCTGCGTCTGGCACGTCTCGCCACCGAGGCCGGCGTGCCCGACGGGGTGTTCAACGTGGTCACCGGAACCGGATCGCAGGCCGGAGTCGCGTTGTCCTCGCATGCGGGCCTGGACCTGATGACCTTCACCGGTTCCACTCCCGTCGGGAGGCAGGTGATGTCGCAGGCTGCCGTGCACGGCACCCGGGTGCAGCTCGAACTCGGCGGCAAGGCCCCCTTCGTGGTGTTCGACGATGCCGACCTCGAGGCATCAGTGCACGGTGCCGTCGCCGGTTCGTTGATCAACGGCGGCCAGGACTGCACGGCGGCCACCCGCGCCATCGTCGCGGATTCGCTGTACGACGATTTCGTCGCCGGGGTTGCCGAGGTGATGGAACGCGTCGTCATGGGAGATCCGACGGATCCGGCGACCGACATGGGATCGCTGATCTCGATCGCGCATCGCGATCGTGTTGCGGCCATGGTGAATCGGGCTCGTGACACCGGAGCCAGGATCGTGACCGGTGGCCGTGTTCCCGAGGGCCGGGGTGCGTTCTATCCACCGACGTTGGTCGCCGATGTGGGCGAGCAGGACGAGATCTATCGCGACGAGGTGTTCGGTCCCGTGCTCACGGTGTCCAAGCATCACGGGGACGACGATGCGATCCGGCGGGCCAACGACACAGCGTTCGGGCTGGCGGCCTCCGCGTGGACCTGCGACGTGTATCGCGCAGGCCGAGCGTCGCGGGAGATCGCGGCCGGTTGTGTATGGATCAACGACCACATCCCGATCATCAGCGAGATGCCGCACGGCGGATTCGGAGCCTCGGGGTTCGGAAAGGACATGTCGAGCTACTCGCTCGACGAGTACCTCACCGTCAAACACGTGATGACCGACATCACCGGTGTTGCCCGAAAGTCCTGGCATCGCACAGTATTTGCCTCGACCGGCCCCGACACGCAGGTGAACGCCCGATGAGCGCATCCTGGGCAACCGAACCCACCGACCGCGGCGTGGCGATGGTGGCGGGCGCGGCACCGGAGTCCTACTGGCTGGACCGTCCCGAACGCCCGAAGCCACGGGCGCGGCACACCGGTTCGGCTGCAGCGGATCTGGTGATCGTCGGCGGCGGGTTCACCGGATTGTGGGCGGCTCTGCATGCGGCAGAGGAGAACCCGAACCGGTCTATCGTCGTGCTCGAAGGCGACCGCATTGCCGAGGGCGCAACCGGACGCAATGGCGGCTTCTGTGCGGCCAGCCTGACGCACGGACTGGGCAACGGACTCGACCGGTATGCCGACGAACTACCCGAGTTGCTGCGGATGGGCACGGAGACGCTCGACGCGATCTGCGCGACTGCGAAGAAGTACGGAATCGACGCCGACATCGAGCGCACCGGCGAGCTCGACATCGCCAATTTCGACTGGCAGGTGGACGACCTCCATGAGCTCGGCGAGGAGGGGCGACGACTGTCGCAGCCGATGGACTATCTCGACTCCGCCGCGGTGCAGTCCAGAATCACCTCACCGATGGCGCGCGGTGCCCTGTTCGACCCCGACGTCGCGATGATCGACCCCGCCAGACTTGCCTGGGGCTTGGCCGACGCGGCCGAGTCGCTCGGCGTTCGCATTCACGAGAACACCAAGGCGCTCTCGATCGAGAAGTCCGACAAGGGAGTTCGAGTCAAGACGGGTTACGGCACCATCGAGGCAGCGAAAGTTCTGTTGGCCACCTCGGCGTCGAAGTCGTTGCGCCGAAAGCTACGACACTGGATCGTCCCGGTGTGGGACTACGTCATCATGACCGAACCGTTGAGTGCGTCGCAGCTCGCCGCGATCGGCTGGTCCGGCCGCGAAGGATTGGCCGACTCCGGCAACCGATTCCACTACTTCCGGTTGACGGCCGACGATCGCATCCTGTTCGGCGGGTGGGACGCGCACTACTTCTACGGCAGCGACACCGACCCACGCCGAACCCAACATCCCGAAGAGTTCGCGTTGCTCGCCGAACACCTGCTGCAGATGTTCCCGACTCTGGAGGGAATCCGTGCCACCCATGCCTGGGGCGGATCGATCGACACGTGCTCGCGGTTCAGTGCCTTCTGGGATCTCGGAATGAACGGGCGAGTGGCGTCGGTGGCCGGGTTCACCGGCCTCGGCGTCGGCGCATCGCACTTCGGGGCCCGCACCGCCCTCGATCTCCTCGACGGCAAGGACACCGAACGAACACGCCTGAAAATGGTGCGCACCAAGCCGCTTCCGTTCCCACCCGAACCCCTCAAGTCGATCGGGATCAACATCACTCGTGCACAATTCGCTCGCGCAGACCGCAACGAGGGACGGCGAGGACTGTGGCTGAAGGGAATGGACGCGTTGGGTCTGGGCTTCGACAGCTGACCGAGCGGCTGCGCCGCACGTGAGTGGAAACTCGGGCTCTGCTACGCATTTCCACTCACATGCGGCGAAGCCGCTCACTCGTGCGGAACGACGACCACCGGCACCGGGGCAGCACGCAGAATCTTGGCGGCACTCGAGCCCAGGAACACCCGCTTGGGGGTCGCCAGCCGACTCGAGCCGAGCAACAACACATCACCCGGTTTCCACTCGAGGTTGCCCACGGCCTCGTCCAGCGTCGACCCGTCGGCCACCACGGATTCCAGGCCCTCGATGCCGGGGAGAGTGCGGGCAGCGAGTTCGAGATTCTCCTGTGCGGCAGCGACTTGCCGTCGCCGCGTGTCCAATGAAGTCTCGTCGCTCGGGGTCCCGGTCGGTTCCAGAGAGACCAGCGAGACCAATCGAAGAGGCACGTGCGCAGCGCTGGCGAGAGTGAAAGCGAACGGCAACGGGTTCGGGGCGGAGGACCGGGTGGGAACGGCGACGGTGAGATCGGTGATCGGTGCGTTGGAGAGCCGGTAGCCCCGAGGCGCAAGTGCCAGCGGAACTTCCGAGGCGTGCAGAAGCTGACCGGCGACCGAGCCGATCGAATGTCGGTTCAGTAGGCCGTCACGGGCACCGCCGACGACGATCATGTCGGCATCGGTGTTCACCGCGAAGTCGATCAGGGCGCGGGCGAACGACTCGTGGCTGAGCACGTGCGTGGTCACCGCTATACCCGACGGGACCTGGGCGGCCGCGTCGTCCACCCAGCCCTGTGCCTTGGCCTCGAGAATCTTTCGGTACGGTCCGCTGCCTTCCATGACAGGTTCGTCGACGGCCATGACCAGCACGATGTTGATGGACGCGTCGAGGGCGCGGGCGAGGGCGGTGGCCAGGGCTACGCCGTCGTCGCCGCTGGGGGTGGCGAGGTAGCCGACGGTGATCTTCATGAGTTTCGGTCCTTGTCTTCTAGTAAGTGTCCGGAACCTTGACTTCGGTGGACGCGGTGAGTGTCTTGCCCTGGAAGAAGTCCTTGTTGCCCACGAAGCAGAGCAGCATCAGTGGGATTCCGAGTACCAGCATGCCGACGCCGAGTACGAACACTCCGCCGACCGGACCGTAGACGGTGTAACCGTAGTCGGGCTTGATCATGTCGACCGCGCTCTGGACGAACGCCCACGTCATCGACAGCCCGCCGAGAAGTGGAAAGATGCCGCGCATGAACAGGTTTCGGGCGGACGAGAACAGTGTCCGACGGAAGTACCACGTGCACGCGTATGCGGTGATGCCGTAGTAGAACGCGACCGCGAGCCCGAGCGATGCCACCGAATCCTGCAGCGCGTTGGCGCTGACGAAGGTGAGCACCAGGTAGAACATCAGGGCTGCGGCACCCATCACCAGCGTGCCGAAGCCGGGGGTCATGTACTTGGGGTGCACGCTGGCGAACCGCTTGGGGATTGCCTCGTACACGGCCATCGACAGTGTTCCGCGGGCCGTGGGCAGGATGGTCGTCTGTGTGGAGGACAGTGCCGAGATCGAAACCGTCAACAACAGCAGCGACGCGACGATCGAGCCGGCAACCGGATCGCCGAGAATGGTGAGCACATCGTCGACGTTGTCCGGGTTGTTCAGACCGATGCCGGTGTCTCCGAACCCGGCGAACGACTGCACGGCGTATCCGACGAGCACGTAGGTGGCGACGAGAATCAGCGTCGTGATCACTGCGGCCCGTCCCGGCGTCTTCTCCGAGTCCTTCGTTTCCTCGCCGACGGCCAGGCAGGCATCCCATCCCCAGTAGATGAAGATGCACAGGATGATGGCCTGGGCCGCGTCGGACATCGTCACCCCGGTGGGCACCAACCAACTCCACTGGGGCGTGATGGCCTGCGGTCCGGCCGTGCCTGTCCCGACCTTGACCAATGCCGTCACCGACACTCCGATGAGCACGCCGAACTGCACGACCAGCAATACGTTCTGCATGCGTTCGCTGATGAGGATGCCGCGAAAGCTGACGTAGGTCATCGCGACGATGAAGAACGAACCGAGGGCGACCTTGGCTGCGGTCGACTCCGCCAAACCCGACAGGCCGAGGAACTCGAACAGGTAGATGGCTGCGATCTCGGCGACGTTGGCCAGCACGATGATCGCCGAGACGGCCAGCCCCCACCCGGCCATCCATCCGACCCAGGGCCCGAAGGCCTTGGTGCCCCAGGTGAACGACGTTCCGCAGTCCGGTGTGTCGCGACCGAGCTCGCGGTAGGCAAAGGCGGTGAGCAGCATCGGAACGAAGGCGATGAGAAACATCGACGGTGCTTTGTCGCCGACGGCCAGAACGACGTAGCCGAGGGTGGCGGCGAGACTGTATGCCGGGGCCACCGCCGACAGTCCGATGACGATGTTGCCGACCAACCCGAGCGCGCCGGTGTTGAGTCCTTTACCCGGAATGGTGTTCGGGGGTTCCGCAATCGACATAGGTCTCTCCGAGGTTCGAGTCGACCGAGGCGTCGGAAGGGGACCCGACAGAATCGGTCGCGTGTGATGGATGAACACTACGATTTCCGTCGCCGATTCGCTGTGTATCGACGGAATAGTTTTCATCGGAGTAACAATGCAACGAAATGGGTCGCGGAAGCGGCGGACGTCGGGGGAATCCGCGGACTCGCCGAGTGGCGATGACAGACGCGCGTCCGTGCACGACGCGCGCTACCGTCGACACATGAGCACCGCGGAGAACACTCAGTCCTCGATCGGTGGCAGTGCGCCACTCGATCTCGCGTCGATCAGGACAGCTCCGAAGGCGTTGCTCCACGATCATCTCGACGGCGGACTTCGTCCGCAGACCGTGCTGGAACTGGCCGACGAGTGCGGCTACGACGTTCTTCCCGCGACCGACGGTGCCGCTCTGGGGGAGTGGTTCCGCGACGCAGCGGACAGTGGATCGCTCGAGCGCTACCTCGAGACGTTCGCGCACACCGTGGCCGTCATGCAAACCCCCGAGGGGTTGTTCAGGGTGGCGCGCGAATGCGCAGAGGATCTGGCCGACGACGGCGTCGTGTACGCCGAGGTGCGCTTCGCGCCGGAACAGCACCTCGAGCGCGGGCTGACCCTCGACGAGGTCGTCACCCACACCCTCGCCGGTTTCGAGGCGGGCATCTCTGCAGCGAAGGTGCGGGGCAAGAACATCACGATCGGCACCCTGCTGACGGCCATGCGGCACGCCGCACGTTCACGAGAGATCGCCGAGCTGACGGTGCGTTTCCGTGACCGCGGGGTGGTGGGCTTCGACATCGCCGGGGCCGAGGCGGGCTTCCCTCCCAGCCGCCATCTCGACGCTTTCGAATACATGCGAGCCAGCAACGCGCACTTCACCATTCACGCGGGCGAGGCCTTCGGTCTGCCGTCGATCCAGGAAGCGGTGGCGTTCTGCGGAACCGACCGGCTCGGACACGGCGTGCGCATCACCGACGACATCACGACGAACTCCGACGGCACGCCGTCACTCGGTCTGTTGGCCGCGTACGTCCGCGACACCAGGATGCCTCTGGAGTTGTGCCCCAGTTCCAACGTGCAGACCGGTGCCGTCGAATCGTTGGCGACGCACCCCTTCGACCTGCTCGCACGACTGCGGTTTCGCGTCACCGTGAACACCGACAACCGATTGATGAGCGACACCTCGATGAGCCGAGAGATGGTCAAACTGGTGGAAACGTTCGGCTACGGGTGGAGTGACCTCGAACGGTTCACGATCAATGCTATGAAGTCTGCATTCCTGCCGTTCGACGAGCGACTGGCGTTGATCGACGACGTCATCAAGCCCGGCTACGCAGTGCTGATCGGCTGACGAGCGAGCGCGCGGCCGGGCGAAAACGCGCTACTTCTTGCGGAGACGGCTCTCGAACTCTCGCTCGAGGGCGCGCCAGGCCTCGGCCTCGACGTCGAACGGTGCGCTCGGGGCCAGTCGATCGGGACTGGGCTCGAGGGTGTACGAGACGTACCAGCCCAACGGAGTGGACGTGGCGAGGGCCTCGTCCACCGAGCTGTCGCCGGCGAAATCGGCTGCATCGGTGAACAATTCGACGGCAAGATCGAGCTGGTCGACGTCCACCGCGGTGGGCCCGTCGGCCAGGTCGTCCGCGAGTCCGGGCAAGACGTAGACGTTGTCGTCGGTGATCGTGATGTCCAGTGAGCCGTCGATCGCGGCGGTCTGAACATCGGAGTAGGTGCTGACCTGCGCCAGGTCGTGATCGTGATCGTCGGCGAGGTAGCGAGCAAGTGACCGCTCGGACCCGAACACGCTGATGGCTCCACCGCGGCCGAGGAAGACGGGCCTGTCGCCGAGGTAGCAACGCAGGGTGTAGAGCGTGTCGTCGGACGTGATGATGCGAATGGGATCGATGCCGACGGTGGTCCAGAACGTCTCCTCCGCCGCGGCAGCGGCGATGGGATCGCGGTCGACGTCGTCCTCGTCGCTCTCTGTGTCGTCGTCGGACTCTTCGTCCTCGGTGTCGTCGTCGATGTCGTCCGTTGCGTCGTCTGCATCGACGGCGTTCTCCGCAGCCGCGGTGATCTCCGCCTCGGCGACGGCGACGGCGGCGCTGTCGACGTCGGGGGAGGTCACGATGGAATCGACTGCGTCGAGGACTTCGTCCCAATGCTTCGCCACTGCTGCACCGATGCGGTCCCACAACTCGGCACCTTCACGGCCGAGAAAGTTCTCGACGCCACCGGCCACCGCACCGACGAACGGATTGGTTCCGAAAAAGCTTGTGACGGGCCGTAGTTCGCAGACATCACCGATGGACGAGACGATGTCGAAGGTGGCCTGCAGTTCGGCGAGAACGTCGGCTTCGGGGTCTGCAGCCACCAACTCGGGCACTGCGACGAGGTCGAACCGATGCAGATCGTCGGGCTCGAGTTCGTAGGCCGCGAGAGCGGACACCACCGGCCACGACGGGTGGTCGACGAGGTCGTTGTCGTCGTCGGATCGGACGAATGCGGCGAGCTCGGCGACGGTGGCGAATCCGTAGAGATCTTCCTCGTGTCCGAGGAATGCCTCCCATTCGTCGTCGCCTTCTCGCCACTCCGGTGCCCACAGAGTCGAGAAGTCACCGGCGGTCAGACCGAGTTCGATCGGGATGATGTCTCCAGCCATGGCGCGAAGCCTATCTCAGGAGTCTGTGAACGAAGCCTGCAGACTTTGCAGGACGGTCTCGCGCTGGTCCAACGCTGCGGACGCCGCCTCGGCAGCTGTGACGACGATCGTCGAGGCGAGTTCGTGGGCGGTCACCGATCCGAGATCCTCCGCGAGATCGAGCCCGACCATGGCCCCGGTACCGTCCGCGACGACGGTCACGAGCCGGTCGGGCGAGGCCACCCTGATCCTGATGTGGTCGACGAGCTCCTGCGTCTCACGCAGTCTGTCGAGCCGGTGTCGAGCGTTGTCGATCACCGCGTCGAGATCGGTGGGGTGAGTGTGGGTCATACCGGTCGCAACCAAGTCGCGGGTGCCGGTTCCCGGGCCAGATCGTCGTTCGCGTCGGCGGCCACTCGGGCGTCGGTCGGCAGACCCAGGCGATCGAGGATGTCGGCGGGAACCCCGTCCTCGGCCAACCGGATTCGGCGCTGTGCCTGAGCGGCCGCGGTCGCCCGCGTGCACCGATCCAGGATCGTCGACGCCAATGCGGTTCCCCCGTAGCGTAATTCGCGTGGGTCGACAGCGATTGCGATCGGCACTCCGTGCTCGGTCGCGCGAACGGACACCGAGCCGGTGCGAGTTGCCGATACCGCGCTGACGACGGTGGTGTTCGAGTTCGTCATTGCGTCACCTCTCATGCGGTCTGCCTCTCGTTCGGTCCGACTGTCATTGGGTTGGGCGATAGAAGCCCTTGAATGCCATGTCGCTGTTGGTGGTTCTGATCGGTCCTACCTGCACCGGGTCTCCCGCCTCGACGAGCTGGCCGTTGCCGATGACCATCGCTACGTGGCCGTCCCACACCGCGAGATCGCCGGGCTGCACCTCACCGGCCGCCACCGACGTGCCGATGTCCTGTTCCTGCGCCAGCCGGGGGATGTCGACGCCCTGCTGTGCGTACGCCCATTGCGTCAACCCACTGCAATCGAGTCCGGTGCCCGGCGTCGTACCGCCCCAGGCGTAGGGGACGCCCTGCTGTGTCAGCGCGCTGCGAACGGCACCTGCGGCTTCGGCGTTGGGGGCGGTGACGGTGCTCCCGTCGGGCAATCGCACCTCTACTCCTCGGCCGGTCGGGTATGCGCCTGCGTCCCCGGCGCGGGGCGAATCCGTCACCGAATTGCCCAGAAAATGCTGTGCTCCACCGGCTCCGGGGGCCTCCGGCGTGCCGCCGGTTTGTGAGAGCGACTGCGCGAACGTCTTCGCCAGCTTCTCCCCGGCCTCGATCACCTGAGCCGTTGCAGGTGAGGTCATCAGATTGGAGGGCGAGCCCGGCACCGCTGCCGGGCCGGAGTCGATGGGTGCGGGAACCGCGGGTGGGGAGGCCAGCTCGCCGGCTGTCGCAGCATGGACGGCCAGTTCGGCGCGCACGCGCGCGACCACCGCCAGAGCGCGCTCGAGGTGCTCGATCGCGGCCGAGATCAGCATCGTCTGCCCCATCGGGGTGGCGATGATCGGTCCTGCGGAGAGGGCGATGCCCACGAACGACTGCACTATGGCCTGTAGTTCGACGAAACCCTGCTCGGTATCCCGGCATGCCCGATCGACGACGGCGGCGATGTCGTCCGCGTGATCGGCAAGGGCCAGAGCACTCGCATGAGCGTTCTCGGCGTACCGAAGTGCTGCGTCCGCGGCCTCGCCGTTCCAGTTCGAAGCAAGCTCGGTAATCGCGATGCGGCCGATTCCTTGGGCGGCCTCGATCGCAGCCGACGACAGTCGCAACACATCGGCCGGGCCTCCGGAGGGAACGGTACCGCCGCCGAAGGCACCGAGTAGCTCGACGATGGGGCGAGAAAGTAGATCGATCATCGCCGCTTACCGAGCGTCCGGTGTGCGACCGACAGAGTGGGCCGTGACGGCCGCCCCGGTTGCGTCGTCGGTGCGGGCGTACGACACCGCAGCATCGGCGGCCGCGGACCCGAGGCTTGCCACCGCTCCCGCCAGGCGAACGACCGCATCGGTATGCGCCAGATGGGTTCCGGTCACGGTGGCCAGAAAATCCTGCCCGATGAGGCCGAACACCGGCGCCAACACGGCGGGCCCGCAGGCAGCGGCTGCGGCACCGGCCGCCCCGATCTGCTCGGCCATGGTGGACGCCGCCGCGCCGTAGGCGAGCACCCTCTCGGTCTCGACGACGAGTTCGTCCATGAGTCCCCCTGAAATCGCGTGCGTTCGCGCAGCCGCCGAATGCGACGCCCAACTGGTTCGACGCGAGTGCGGGCACATCGGTTCCCCTGAGTTGCCGTCGCCGTGTCTCCCGGCGACCTACTCCGGTGGGTCCTCGTCCGGTGGGGCCCGATGGTGCGGGGGCCTTATCCTGTGAGACATGGATACACACGTGGTCGACCACCCACTGGCCGCCGCCCTGCTCACCACCATGCGGGACGAGCGGAGCGACAACGCCACGTTCCGAACTGCGCTCCGCCAGCTCACCCACATGCTGGTGTACGAGGCCACCAGGGACGCCGACATCGATACGTTCGAGGTGCGTACTCCCGTCGCGGTCACCCAGGGCACCCGGTTGGCTCGTCCGCCGCTGCTGGTGCCCGTCTTGCGTGCCGGTCTCGGCATGGTGGAGAAGGCCAGCGGTCTGATTCCACAGTCTCGCGTCGGGTTCGTCGGGATGGCCAGGGACGAGCAGACGCATCAGCCGGTGCCCTACATGGAGTCCCTGCCCGACGACCTGTCCCAGACTCCGGTCTACGTGCTCGACCCCATGCTGGCGACCGGCGGATCGATGGTGCACACGATCGAGCTGCTCGTCGGACGCGGCGCAACCGATGTCACTGCCATCTGCGTGGTGGCTGCCCCCGAAGGTGTCGCAGCGCTCGAAGCATCGGGACTGCCGGTGCGACTCGTTGCCGCGAGCATCGACGACGGACTCAACGACAATGCCTTCATCGTCCCGGGCCTCGGCGACGCGGGCGACCGTCAGTTCGGACCCCGCTGATTCGCTCCGGTGCAACCCTGCTCGCGCTCGGGGTCTCCTGGCCGTCGGCGGGGCCTGACACCCCGCGGTTGCGCCTGCTCGACATCGAGACCGAGCAGGTCGAGTTCCAGGAGCTGGTGGGTAACACACTGAGCTACCGCGCTCTCGGCGGTGCGGCAGACCGATACTGCACGGGCCGGACGGCATTCACTGCGGACGGGCCGCCGCGGTACGTTCCGTGCCCGGGCCGAGAGCCGGCCGCCGGGTCGAGCCAGTGCGCACGGTGCGCGGACAAGGACGTGTTTCGTTTCGTTCATACCGTGCACCGCAGCGGATTCGTCTCCCGCGATCTGGAAAAGCATGTCATGGCACCGCATTGGCTCTACCTGGCGGCATTTGCCAACGGCACCTTCAAGATCGGGACAGCCGCGCAGACTCGCAAATGGGGTCGGCTGGCCGAGCAGGGGGCTATCTGTGCGCAGTACGTCGCGTACGCGGACGACGGCAAGGCCGTGCGTGTGGCCGAGGACCTGGTGACCGAGAGGCTCGGACTACGGCAGGCCGTACGGTCGGCGACGAAGGCAGCATCGCTGTGCGTGCCACTCGATCTCGGCCGATTGGAGGCAGGCACTGCCGCGCGTGCGGAGCAGGTCCGCCAACTGTTGACCGACGCCGGGATCGGCGGATGTCGGCCGATCGCGGAGCGGTGGACTCCGCCTGCGGGGCGGGAAACATTGAGCGAGAACGATACTCGGGTTGCCTACCCCGCCGATGTCGCAACCGGCTCTCATGGACTGCAGATCAGGACATGCATCGGGCAGGCAGTGATCGCCTCGGTCGTCGAGCAGACCTACGTCGCGGATCTAGCGGCATTGAAGGGTCGGCGCATCGAACTCGGGGCCTTCACGTCCGATCTGCCTGCGGTGCAGTCGGCACTGTTCTGAGTTACAGCTCTCGTGCAAACGCGGAGAGCTGGGCCAGGAGATCGGCCGCCGTCGCTCGTGCCCTCGTCAGATCCTGCCGACCCGAGACGGGCTCGATGACCTCGAGGTATGCCTTGAGCTTGGGTTCGGTCCCGGACGGCCGCACGATGACCCGGAGCCCGGATCCCGCGATTTCGACTGCGTCGGTGCGCAACTCGTCGTCCCGGTCGGCGTAGTCCATGACGGTCACCGTGCGTCCCGCCAGCTCCGTCGGCGGCGTACTGCGTAACCGGTGCATCATGTCCCCGATGTCGGTGAGATCCTGCACTCGGCGCGACACCTGCGCACCGCTGTGGACTCCGAATTCGACGGCGAGGTCGTCGAGTACATCGAGTAGCGTGCGTCCGTCCTGCTTCAGTGCTGCCGCGAGGTCCGCCAGTACGACGGCGGCAGAAATCCCGTCCTTGTCTCGCACCACATTCGGATCGACGCAGTGACCGATCGCTTCTTCGTAGGCGTACACGAGGCCGTCTCCGGCGCGCACGAGCCATTTGAAACCGGTCAGTGTGCGGGCATAGCGCGCGCCGCGGGCCGGTGCCAGTGCCGAGAGCAGCTGCGAGGACACGATGGTGTTGGCCACCAGCGAGCCGGGCGGTGCGTCACGCAGCAGGTAGTCGGCCAGCAGAGCGCCGGTTTCGTCCCCGGTCAGCATCCGCCAACCGTGGTTGTGTCGGACTCCGACTGCGCAGCGATCGGCATCGGGGTCGAGCGCCACGGCGAGGTCGGCGTCGGTCTCGGCCGCCAGCGCGAGAACCGCGTCCGCAGCACCCGGCTCTTCCGGGTTGGGGAAGGTCACCGTCGGGAAGGACGGATCGGGCTCGAACTGCTCCTCGACCACCCGGATGTCGCGGAACCCAGCGCCGCGCAGTGCCGCCACGGCGAGTTCGCCGCCGACGCCGTGCAGAGCGGTCAGGGCGATACGAACATTGCGTGATCTCGAACGGGGCAGTCTCACAACCGAATCGAGGTAGCGCGACGCGATGTCCGAGCCGCTGGGCTCGACGGCCGTGCGAGGCACGTCGACTGCATCTGCGCTGGCCTCGATGAGCGCCTCGATCTGGGCATCGCTCGGCGGAACCAACTGCGACCCGCCTCGCAGATACACCTTGTACCCGTTGTCGGCGGCCGGGTTGTGCGATGCGGTGATCTGTACCCCCAGCTCGGCATCGAGCGCCCGTACGGCGAAGGCGACAACGGGCGTGGGGAGTGGTCGAGGCAGAAGGACCACCGAAAATCCCTGCGCGGCCAAGGTTTCGGCGGCAGCAAAGGCGAAGTGTTCCGAACCGGTGCGCGCGTCACGGCCCACCACGACCGTGGATCCGCCGAGGCCCTGCCCGAGCAACCACGCTGCGATACCGGCGGTTGCTCGCACGACCACGGCGACGTTCATGCCGTTCGGGCCGGCGCGCACCGGCCCTCTGAGGCCGGCGGTGCCGAAGGTCAACGGACCGCTGAATCGGTCCGCGAGTTCGGATTCGGAGAGGCCGTCGAGTTCGTCGCGGCTCGCCGGATCGGGATCTCCCGCCATCCAGCGTTGCACACGCTCGGTGAGATCCTCGATCACAGTCGGGTGACCAACTCGTGCAGCAGAGCGCCCATCCGAGCTGCCGAATCCTTGCCCGCAGCGAGCACTTCGGAATGATCGAGGTGTTCTCCGGTCATGCCGGCAGCGAGGTTGGTGACCAACGAGATTCCCAGCACGCGAGCACCCTTTGCACGGGCGGCGATCGTCTCGTGCACCGTCGACATGCCCACCAGATCTGCACCGAACGTGCGCAGCATCTTGATTTCGGCAGGCGTCTCGTAGTGAGGGCCCGGCAGTCCTGCGTAGACGCCGTCCTCGAGAGACGGATCGATCTCGGCCGCGAGAGCGCGGAGTTCGGGTGAGTAGGCACCGACGAGATCGACGAATTCGGCGCCGACGAGCGGCGAACGGGCGGTCAGGTTGAGGTGATCTGAAATCAGAACCGGTTGGCCGACGCTCATGCCTTCACGGATGCCGCCGGCGGCGTTGGTGAGGACGACGGTTGTCGCGCCTGCCGCGATCGCGGTGCGCACCGGGTGCACGACGCGTCGGAGGTCGTGGCCCTCGTATGCGTGCGTACGGCCCTGAAGTAACAGAGTGTGGGTTCCGCCCACGTCCACCGAGGTGATCGTGCCGGAGTGGCCCGACGCGGACGGCGGCGCGAAGCCGGGGAGATCGGCCATGCGCACGGTCGCTGTGGGGGAGCCGAAGACATCTGCGGCCGCCTGCCAGCCGGAGCCGAGGACGATGGCCACGGTATGGGTGTCGATGCCGGTCGCTGCAGCGAGAGCATCGGCGGCGGTGCGCGCCGCCGCATCGGGATCGGTCACGGGATCGGTTGCTCGTGCGTCGGAAGTTGCCACGATGAACAACAGTATGAGATCGCTGCGATGGATGTGGAACCGAGACGGTGCGACCGGGAAGTTACCGCCGAGTAGTATCCGCTGCATGCCTTATCTCGAACGCGACGGTGATGTCCACATCTTGTTCCTCGGTGCCCAGGAGGGCGCGGGCAATCCAGAGAACAGGTTCCATCCCGACTGGATAGATGCCGTCCATGCACTGCTCGACGAGGTCGAGGCATCGACCGGTCCGGCCGCGCTGGTCACGACCTCGGCAGGCAAGTTCTACAGCAACGGACTCGATACCGATTGGCTGTTCGCGAACCTGGACCGGATCACCTGGTACCTCGACCGCGTGCACACGCTCTACACGCGGCTGCTGGCGTTCCCGATGCCCACGGTCGCAGCGGTGCAGGGCCATGCGTTCGGTGCCGGCGCGATGTTCGCAACATCGCAGGATTTCCGCATCCAGCGCGCAGACCGAGGCTTCTACTGCCTGCCGGAGGTCAACCTCAACATGCCGTTCACCGTCGGCATGTCCGCCCTGATCAACTCCAGGCTGCCCAAGCAGACCGCCGTCGAGGCGATGCTGACCGGCCGTCGCTACGGCGGGGCCGATGCGGTGGCCGCAGGAATCGTCGAAGCCACCGCGTCCGAGGAATCGGTTGTCTCCGACGCCGTTGCCAAGGCGGCAGCGCTGACCAGCACCCGGGGAGCGAATCTGGCCGGCATCAAGAGTCGGATGCACGTGGACCTGCTCGCTGCGCTGACGACGCCGACGGACGACAGCAACTTCAGCTTCGGCAACTAGCCCCGTCCGGCACTGTTCGGGCTCGGAGTCGGCACAGCCGTTCCGACACGCCGCCGCGCTAGTGACACACTGTCTCTCGTGATCGACGAACCGAACAGTGCCGCCGTGGGCGAGGAGATCGGCCGCGCGCTCGCTCACGCAACCGACGAAGTGGTTGCGCTGTCGCATTCGATTCACGCAGAACCGGAACTGGCGTTCGAGGAATATCGCAGCGTTGCGAAGGTCCTCGACACACTTCGCGCCCACCGTTTCGAGATCGAATCCGGGGTCGCCGGCATCGACACCGCATTCACCGCGTCGGTGGGTAGCGGCGAGCTCGTGATCGGAATCTGCGCGGAGTACGACGCGTTGCCCGAGATCGGTCATGCCTGCGGCCACAACATCATCGCCGCGTCCGCGGTGGGTGCTGCCCTGGCGCTCGCGCCGGTGGCCGATGCTCTCGGCATCACGGTCCGAGTGCTCGGCACCCCTGCCGAAGAAACTGGCGGCGGCAAGGTCCTGATGCTCGAGCGCGGCGTCTTCGACGACATCGGTGCCGCGCTGATGGTGCATCCGGGCCCGTTCGACATCGTGGGCGCGACGTCGCTGGCATTGGCCGACGTTGCCGTCAAATTCACCGGCCGCGCTGCCCATGCCTCGGCCGCCCCCGAGTGGGGAATCAACGCGGGCGATGCCGTCACCGTCGCGCAGGTGGCGCTCGGGCTCATTCGGCAGCACCTCTCGCCCGGCCAGCAACTGCACGGCATCGTCAGCGACGGCGGCGTCGCGCCGAACATCGTGCCGGGACATGCCGAGCTGCTCTACTATCTTCGCGCGAACAGCACCGAGTCACTCGAGGCGCTGACGAAGAAGACGTTCGCCTGTTTCGAGGCGGGTGCCATTGCCACTGGATGCACACACGAAATCCGCACGGTGTCGCCGACGTACGCGGCCCTGACCCCGGATTCGTGGCTGGTGGCGGCATTTCGTCAGGAAATCGAATCATTGGGACGGTCGCCCTTGGCGCCGGATCTGGAAGGATTTCGCCCGTTGGGCAGCACTGACATGGGAAACGTGACGAATGTTCTACCCGGAATCCACCCGGTCGTCGGCCTCGATGCAGGAGGGGCGGTGACGCATCAACCGGAGTTCGCCGCCGCGTGTGTCACCGAGTCCGCCGATCGTGCACTGCTCGACGGTGCTCTCGCCCTCGCTGGAACGGCCGCTCGTGCCGCAGCCGATCCACAGACCCGGGCGCGTCTGCTCGACGGTGTGAACGCTCGATCGGCGGCGCGGCGATGAGCGCAGGCGAAGAGGCAGAAGTTCGGATGAGCGCAGGCGAAGAGGCAGAAGTTCGGATGAGTTCACGCGAAGCCGCGATCGATCGGTGGATTCAGGCTCACACAGAAGATCTGTCCCTGTGGCGTCGGCACATTCACGCCCATCCGGAACTGGCCCGTCGTGAATTCGCTACGACGGCGTTCGTCATGGAGCAGCTCTCGGCGGCAGGCCTGTCACCCAAACCTCTGCCCGGCGGTACGGGCTTGATCTGCGATATCGGTCCCGACGGCCCACGCGTCGCACTGCGCGCGGACATGGATGCGTTGCCGCTGCAGGAGATCACCGGTGCGCCGTACACGTCGACGGTTCCCGGCGTATCCCACGCGTGCGGGCACGATGCCCACACCACGGTGCTGCTGGCGACCGGACTCGCGCTCGCGTCGCTGCCGGACCTGCACTATGGCGTTCGGCTGATCTTTCAACCTGCCGAGGAGGTCATGCCGGGCGGTGCACTCGACGCCGTTGCCGCGGGAGCGCTCGACGGGGTGTCGAAGATTTTCGCGTTGCACTGCGACCCGCGACTCGAGGTGGGGCAGGTGGGCGTGCGCGTCGGGGCCATCACCTCCGCCGCCGACACCGTCGAATTGCGTCTGGACTCGCCTGGCGGGCACACGTCGAGGCCGCACCTGACGACAGATCTCGTCTACGCGTTGGGCACCGTCATTACCGGGCTGCCCGGCATGTTGAGCAGACGCATCGATCCGCGAACCAGCACGGTGATGGTCTGGGGCGCGGTCGTGGCGGGGCAAGCCCCCAACGCCATTCCGCAGACCGGCATGCTCACCGGAACAGTACGGACCGGCGACCACGAAACGTGGGCGCTGCTCGAGCCTCTTGTTCGCGAGATCGTCACCGGTCTGCTGGCACCGACCGGGGTGCGCTTCGAGCTGCACTACCGTCGCGGCGTACCGCCCGTGGTGAACGACCCGGCCTCCACGGCCACCTTCGAGAAGGCCATCGGCCGAGTGGGGCCGGCGGCGTTGGCCGACACGGCACAGTCCGGTGGCGGCGAGGACTTCTCGTGGTACCTGGAGAACGTGCCGGGAGCGATGGCCCGACTGGGCGTGTGGTCGGGGACCGGTCCGCAACTCGACATCCATCAGCCGACATTCGACCTCGACGAGCGAGCCTTGGCCGTGGGTGTGAAGGTGATGACCGGAATCGCATTGGACCCGAACTAGCGGTCGGGCGGTTGTCGTCGCCGCTGACCGCGAACTTCTACGACGTGGTGCCCGGCCCCACGTTGCGGCTGTTCCTCGTGCGTAGGTCGCGCACGTATGCGGCAGGGGCACCGGCAATTTCGGCGGCCTCGGCCATGACCCCGAGGTAGCGTGCCGACGGTAGGCCACCCTCGTAGGCGTCGAGAACATAGAGCCATGCCAGGACCGGCTCGCCTCCGGTCTCGATGCGCAGCCGGATCTTGCGGTGGATGCCGAGTTCCGAGCCCTCCCACCGATCCAGGCTCTCCTCGTCCTCGTCGGAGACGTCGTAGAGCACCACGAAGACCTGTGAGTCCGGGTCCTCGACGATCGTGGCGAGCGCGCCCTCCCAGCCGATGTCGCCACCGCCGAAGGTCAAGCGCCACCCGTGCAGCCACCCGGTTCCCGACAGCGGTGAGTGGGGGCAACGCTGCAACATCTGCTCCGGATGCATGTTCGATCCGTAGGCGGCATAAATTGGCACGTCGGCCAGCCTAAACCGTATCGCCGCCCGTTGACGCCCCGTGGTGGTGTTTCGGTGCGTCGTCGCAGGTACGCCGATCGACGGGTGGAGTGAAGCTAGCCTTACCGACGCGCGGAACCGGACACTGCAATACCGTTGACGTGACACAGTACAAAGATTTCAGCACGCGAGAAGAGGATCAATGACCCGGATTGTGATCATCGGTGGTGGTCCGGCAGGGTACGAAGCAGCATTGGTGGCGGCGCAGCACGGCGGACAGGTGACGCTCGTCGATTCCGACGGCATCGGTGGCGCCTGCGTTCTGTGGGACTGCGTGCCGTCGAAGACGTTCATCGCCTCGACCGGCATTCGCACCGAGATGCGTCGCGCGAGCGACCTCGGAATCTCACTGGACCCATCACAGGCAGCCGTCGCGCTGCCCCAGATTCATTCGCGAGTGAAGAGCCTCGCGCAGGCGCAGTCCACCGACATCGCGCACCGGGTCACCTCGGTGGGCGTCGAAATACTGGCCGGTCGGGCCGAGATGATCGACACGCACGTCGGATTGGCCTCGCATCAGATCAAGGCGGTGTTGGCCGACGGCGAGGAGCGAATTCTCGACGCCGATGTCGTCCTCGTCGCCACCGGAGCGCGCCCCCGCGTCGTCAAGGGTGCCGAGCCGGACGGCGAACGCATTCTCAACTGGCGTCAGTTGTACGACCTCGAAGCACTGCCCGAACACCTCGTCGTCGTGGGATCCGGTGTGACCGGTGCCGAGTTCGTCTCGGCCTACACCGAGATGGGCGTCAAGGTCACCGCGGTGTCGAGCCGCGACCGCGTCCTCCCGCACGAGGACGAGGACGCCGCCCTGGTGCTCGAAGACGCGTTCAACGAACGTGGCGTCACCCTCGTCAAGCATGCCCGCGCAGACTCGGTCGTCCGCACCGACGACGGCATCGTCGTCACGCTGTCCGACGGGCGCACCGTCGAAGGCAGCCACGCTCTGATGACCGTCGGTTCCGTTCCCAACACCTCCGGTCTCGGACTCGAAAAGGTGGGCATCGAACTCGACAAGGGCGGTTACCTACGTGTCGACCGCGTGTCTCGTACCGCGGTCGCGGGCATCTACGCGGCGGGTGACTGCACGGGTCTGCTGCCGTTGGCGTCGGTGGCCGCGATGCAGGGTCGCATCGCGATGTACCACGCCCTGGGCCAGGCCGTCAGTCCCATCAAGCTCAAGACCGTGGCGTCGGCGGTGTTCACGCGGCCCGAGATCGCATCGGTCGGCGTCGCACAATCCGCAATCGATGCCGGTGACGTACCGGCACGCACGGTGATGTTGCCGTTGACGACCAACCCGCGAGCGAAGATGAGTGGTCTCAAGCGTGGTTTCGTCAAGATCTTCTGTCGCCCCGCTACCGGTGTGGTCATCGGTGGTGTGGTGGTTGCTCCGAGCGCATCGGAGTTGATTCTTCCGATCGCTATGGCCGTACAGAACAATCTGTCGGTGAACGACCTGGCCAACACGTTCTCGGTCTATCCGTCACTGTCGGGTTCGGTCATCGAGGCCGCGCGTCAGCTGATGGCTCACGACGACCTGGACTGATTTCACAATGTGAGAAATGCGTTTCATATTCCGGACGCACATGACATAGTCGAGAGAGCGGACACACCCGTCCGCTCTCTCTTCGACTCTGCGGATCCGCGGGCCGTTCTTCCCGTCCCTGCTGCCCTGGAGTCACTTTCATGTCTTCTGTCCACCTCCCTCCCGGCTTGGCCCGCCGAACCGCAACACTCGACAGCTCGGCCATCCGCGACCTCCTGGCCCTGACCGCTCGCAACGAGATCATCAGCCTGGCCGGCGGTTTACCGGCTACAGATCTCATACCGGTCGACCGCATCGCTGCCGCAGCGGACGCGGTGCTGCGACACTCCGACGCAGTGCAGTACTGCGAGACCTCCGGCCACCGAGCCCTGCGCCGCGTCATTGCGGCCAGGGAAACCCTCGCCCGCGGAGGGGGTACCGTTCCGGCCGATTCCGTCGTCGTGACGCATGGATCGCAGCAGGCCCTGACGCTGCTCGCGCAGGCATTGATCGACCCGGGTGCCGTCGTGGTGGTCGACGAACCGGCGTATACCGGAGCGCTGCAGGTGTTTTCGATTGCCGAGGCGCAGATCGAATCCATCCCCATCACCGACGGCGGGATGGATGTCGACGAGCTCGAAGCGCGGCTGCTCGCCGGCCTGCGGCCCGCGGTGGTTCATACGGTCGCCAACTTCCACAACCCCCGCGGCGTGACGATGACCGAGGCTCGCCGTCGCCGACTCGCAGCCCTGGCCGACCTGTATGGATTCTGGATCATCGAGGACGATCCGTACGGCGAGATCTGGTTCGACACAATCGAATCCGGACCGCCACCGCTGCCGATCGCGTGTCACAGCGACCGGGTCGTTCGGTTGTCGAGCGCGTCGAAGATACTGGCGCCAACTCTGCGCGTGGGATGGTTCGTCGCCCCGCGCGCCGTGTGTGCGGCGGTGGAACTGCTCAAACAGGGTGCCGATCTGTGCGGTTCCTCGCTGACACAGCTGATGGCAGCGGACATGCTGGGCGACACCGGGTGGCTGGCGGAGCATCTGACCGATCTTCGGCGTGAGTACGGTAGTCGCGCAGACGCATTGACGACCGAACTTTCCGGGGAATTCGGTGTGGCACTGAACGTCTCGCGACCCACAGGTGGAATGTTCGCGTGGGCGTCGTTTCGCGACGGGACCGACACCACCGAGCTCCTCGCGGCGGCGCTCGAGCATGGTGTCGCGTTCGTGCCGGGTAACGCGTTCGTGCGCACTGCAACGTCCACGTCGGCCGAATACTCCCGCCCCTCGTTGAGGCTGAGCTTCGCCGGCTCCACACCGGAGGTGCTGATCGAGGCTGTGCGGCGGCTGAGCGCGGCACATGCGTCCATGAACCGGCGGAGCTGAACCGCGGCAAGCCTGCGCTGGTTCTGCGCTCGGCCGACCTGGGGCGGTAACCTGACATGCACGTAGTGCGCGGGGTTTTTCGACGGATAGGGAGCGTCACAGTGAGCAACCGATCGAACACGAAGTTCCTCGGACCCACCCAACGGGTGGAGGCGTGGGACCAGCTCGGACGCGAACAATTCGACGTCGTGGTCGTCGGCGGTGGCGTCGTCGGTTCGGGTGCCGCGCTGGACGCGGCGACGCGAGGCCTGAAGGTGGCGCTCGTGGAGGCGCGTGATTACGCGTCGGGCACGTCCTCTCGCTCGTCCAAGATGTTCCACGGTGGTCTTCGTTACCTCGAACAACTCGAGTTCGGACTCGTCCGTGAGGCACTGCACGAACGTGAACTCTCGCTCTCCACACTCGCGCCGCATCTGGTCAAACCGCTGAAATTCCTGTTCCCGCTCACCCATCGGGGGTGGGAGCGTCCGTACATCGCGGCGGGCATCTTTCTGTACGACCGGATGGGCGGTGCCAAATCGGTTCCGCAACAGAAGCATCTGACCCGTTCCGGTGCGCTTCGGATGTCGCCCGGCCTCAAACGGAAGTCGCTGATCGGCGGAATCAGGTACTACGACACCGTCGTCGACGACGCGCGACACACGATGACCGTCGCGAGGACAGCGGCCCACTACGGCGCAGTGGTGCGTACGTCCACTCAGGTCGTGGGCTTCCTCCGGGAAGCCGACCGGGTATCCGGTGTGCGAGTACGAGATTCGGAGACCGGAGCCACGACCGAGGTTCGTGCGCACGTGGTGATCAACGCCACGGGCGTGTGGACCGACGAAATACAGTCACTGTCGAACATGCGTGGTCGCTTCCGAGTACGGGCCTCGAAGGGTGTGCACATCGTGGTGCCGCGCGATCGCATCGTCAGCGAAGCCGCGATCATTCTGCGCACCGAGAAGTCCGTGCTGTTCATCATTCCGTGGGGTGCGCACTGGATCATCGGCACCACCGATACCGACTGGAATCTCGATCTCGCGCACCCTGCCGCGACCAAAGCCGATATCGATTACATCCTCGGTGAGGTCAACGGTGTGCTCGTGACGCCCCTCACGCACGACGACATCGACGGCGTGTACGCCGGATTGCGGCCGCTACTGGCAGGTGAAAGCGACGAAACGTCCAAGCTGTCCCGCGAACACGCGGTCGCTCGGGTGGCACCGGGACTCATTGCCATCGCCGGCGGCAAGTACACGACTTACCGGGTGATGGCCGAGGACGCAGTTGATCTCGCGGCCGAGGACATCCCGGCGCGGGTGGCGTCGTCGATCACCGAGAAAGTGCCGCTCGTGGGTGCGGACGGTTACTTCGCGCTGGTCAATCAGGCCCCGCACCTGGGCGAAGTACACGGATTGCATCCGCACCGAGTGACTCATCTGTTGGACCGGTACGGCTCGCTGATCGACGAGGTGCTGGCCATGGCGGACGGCAAACCCGAACTGCTGCAGCCGCTGACCGACGCGCCCGCTTATCTGCAGGTCGAGGTGGTCTACGCCGCTGCTGCCGAGGGCGCACTGCACCTCGAGGACGTGCTGTCGCGGCGAACCCGAATTTCCATCGAGTACTCGCATCGTGGGATGAACTGCGCGGGTCAGGTCGCAGCACTCATTGCCCCGATCCTGGGTTGGGACGAGGCGACGGTCGACCGTGAGGTGGACACGTACCGGGCTCGGGTCGAGGCCGAGATCGAGTCGCAGCGTCAGCCGGACGACGAATCTGCCGACGCTCTCCGCGTCGTCGCACCCGAAGCCCGTCAGGAAATTCTCGAACCCGTCCGGACCCTCTGAGTCACGGGACTCGAACCAGCGTCCGCGGTGCGCGAGCAGCGGTCGCGCCGGAGACCGCCATGACCAGCAGGGTGAGTATCGCAAGTGTCAACATACGATCCATGGTGTTCGTCGAAGCTGAGAACAGGCTTGGTCGGCCCTGACGAAGGTATGTGAAGGCCGGTCATCTCTGGCAGTGCGGGCAGTAGTAGATCTGCCGTTCCTCGAGTGGGTTGTCACCGATCAGTCCGAACTCGATGGTGGTACCGCACCGTCGGCACGGCTTGTTCTCGCGGCCGTACACCCAGAAATGACGACCCGCGCGTCGATCCCCGGTCGTGACGCGTTGGTTGCGATTCTTGTTCGCGGTGATGGTGCGAAAGGACAGGTCGATCATCTTCTTCAGGTCTCCGGCGTCCTCGACCGGCGTCCGGGGATCGACCCCGCGAAGGAAGCAGATCTCGTTGCGGTAGACATTGCCGAGTCCGGCTATGTTGCGCTGATCGAGCAGGGCCAGGCCGATCGGTCGGCCGGGGTCCGACTCCAGATTGGTCAGGGCGACACCTGGGTCCCAGTCGGGTCCGAGTAGATCCGGTCCGAGATAGCCGACGGCTTCGTCCTCGTTCTCGAGGATCTCCAGTACGCCCAGCTCGAATCCGATGGCCTGCGCGTTCGCGGTGTTGAGAATGATCCGAGCTTGGAAGGCCGGACGACGCCAGCGAGCCCCCAGTGCGTAGACGTGCCAGGTGCCTTCCATCTTCAGGTGCGAGTGGATCGAGTAGCCGCCCACTCTGATCAGCAGGTGTTTGCCCCTCGACGCGACGGACTCGACCGTTTCGCCGGTGAAGTCTACTGTGGCGTAACGGGGTACACGAATGTCGCAGGCGGTGAGCTGTTGGCCCTCCAGCGCTGCCCGCAGAGTGTTGGCGGCGCGCCAGACGGTATCGCCCTCGGGCATCTACGTCCTCTCTCGTTCTTCGGTTCTCTTTTTCGTCAGCGGTGCGGTGCCTCAGCGCCGCAGGCGTAGTCCGCGGGGAGTCGCCGAGAAACCGGCCGCGGTCAGCGTCTTCGAGAAGTCCGTGCCGTGGATGTCGTGACCGTTGATCCGTTCCACCAGTAACTTGTCCACCCCGCCGCGCTTGACAGTGGTCGCCAATGCAGTTGCTGCAGAGGCGATGTCCTCGGTGTTGTCGCCGAAGGTGAGCACCGACTTCCCGCCACGTTCGACGAACATCGTCAACTCACCGCGAACGAGTACGACCAGCGCTCCCGCCTTGCGACCCGGCCGGTGCTTCGTCGTGTCGTCGGTGTCTTCGCCGCCGGCCTTCGGCCAGGGCAATGCTCCGCCGTAGGGGTTGGCCGGATCGCACGACGCGAGTACGACGGCGGTGGCGTTCTTCTTCGGTTCGTCGTAGCTGCGCAAACGGTCGACGACGTCGGAGGTGGAGAACTGAGCGCCGCCGAGCGAATCGACGAAATAGCCGCGTCGGCAGCGACCCGAATCCTCGAAACCCGTGAGCACCTTGTACATCGTGGCGAATCCGCCGGGGACCCCTTCGTTCATGACCGAACCGCGGGTCACCACGCCATAGCGTTCGAGAAGTACATCTGCGGTGGCGTGAGCCCGGACGGTGAGGTCCGGTTCGAGTTCGGGCAATCGCGACCATCGGCCGCCGGCCGTCGGGGGGCCGGTGCGGGTGGGTAGAGACGGCCGCTCGAACTGACGGTAGGAACGCAGGCGCGGTGTTCGACGCGGTGCTCGATGACTCGGAGCCGAGCGAGTGGCCGTGGAGTTCAACAGCGCTCGCAGTGGCGCGAACGTGTCGTTGCTGAGCCGTCCGGCCCACACCAGCTCCCAGAGCGCAGCCTGCAGAGCCGTGTCGTCGGTGCTGCCGACGGTGTCCGAGAGCTGCCGGAAGAAGTACGCACCGCCGCCCGCGACGGCGTCCTGAATTCGAATCTGCAACTCCGACAGGTCGGATTCGGCGGCAGGCACCAGGGTCAGTGGCGCGGTATCGGCCATATGCAGGCTCACCCAGCCGTCCTTCGACGAAATCGCACCGTGTCCCGCCCACAACACCTCACCGGTAGAGGTCAACTCGTCGAGCATGGCAGGGCTGTAGTCGCTCACCCGGGAGGCGAGTACGAGAGACTCCCACGCCGACGCCGGAACCGGCACGCCCGCAAGCTGTTCGATGACCGTTGCCACGCCGTCGATCCCGCTCAACCGGCGACCGTCGACGTGCTGCCACGCCGGCAGAAACCGGCCGAGAGTGGCGGTGGACACGGGTTCGACTTCCTGCCGTGCCGCCGCCAGAGATCGCCGCCGCAGTCGCCGGAGAACCTCGGCGTCGCACCATTCGCTGCCCGTTGCACCGGGACGGAATTCGCCCTCGACGACGCGTTTGTCCACCGCCAGTCGGCGCAGGACGTCGCGTACCACCGCGGTACCGACGCCGAAACGCGCGGCTGCGTCGTCGAGGGTGAACGGACCGTGGGTTCGGGCGTATCGGCTGATCAGGTCGACCAGCGGATCGTCGACGGGCTCGATGAACGCGGCGGGCGTGCCGATCGGTAGCGGAACACCGAGTGCATCGCGTAGCCGGGCCGCGTCCTCGATGGCCGTCCACCAAGTCCGTCCGGCGAACGAGACCTCCATCGCCCGCTTTGCATCGGCCAGTTCGTCGAGCCACTGCGGGAATTCGTCGCCGTTGGTGCGCAGGCCGACTTCCTCGACGGTCAGCGGACCGAGCAGCCTCAGCAGATCCGCAACGCCTTCGATGTCCTTGGCGTGTCGTTCCTCGGGCAGTCGCTGCAATTCGAGTTCGGTGGTGGTGATGACGCTGTCGTCCAGCAGTTCTCGCAGCTCGACGCGTCCGAGCAACTCGGCCAGCAGCGCCGAATCGAGAGACAGTGCGGCGGCCCGGCGTTCGGCGAGCGGGCTGTCGCCCTCGTACATGAAAGCGCCGACGTAGTTGAACAGCAACGAATTCGCGAACGGTGACGGTGACGGCGTCTCGACGTCGACGATCCTGATCTGGCGTCGACCGATGCGGGCCAGGATGTCCTCGAGGGCGGGGAGGTCGTAGACGTCTTGCAGGCACTCGCGCACGGTTTCGAGCAGGATCGGGAACGTGGGGTATTTGCGAGCCACGTCGAGCAGCTGTGCCGAACGCTGCCGTTGTTGCCACAGCGGTGCACGCTTGCCAGGGTTGCGGCGGGGCAGAAGCAGTGCGCGAGCGGCACATTCGCGAAATCTCGACGCGAACAATGCCGATCCGCCGACCTGCTCGGTGACGATGTCGGCAATCTCGTCACGCTCGAACACGAACAGTTCTGCGCCGGGCGGCTGGTCGTCGGTATCGGGAAGCCGGACGATGATGCCGTCGTCGGATGCCGTGGGGGCGGCGTCGATGCCGTATCGCTCGATCAGCCTCGCGCCGACCGCGAGGGCCCACGGCGCGTGTACCTGCTGACCGTAGGTGGAGTGCAGCACCAATCGCCAGTCGCCGAGTTCGTCGCGAAAGCGCTCGACGATCATCGTCTTGTCGGTGGGGAGCTGGCCGGTGGCCTCGAGTTGTTCGTCGAGCAATGCGATGAGGTTGTTGACCGCGTTGGCGTCCAGGCCGTCGGTGCTCAGCCGCTCGGCCAGGTTGCTGCGGTCGGTGGTGCTCCGCAGGAACTCGCCCAGGGCCCGACCCAATTCGGCAGGTCGACCGAGGCCGTCGCCGTGCCAGAACGGCAGCCTGCCCGGTTGGCCGTATGCGGGACTGACCAACACTCGGTCGTGGGTGATCTCTTCGATGCGCCAGCTGGTGGCACCGAGTGCGAACACGTCGCCCACTCGTGATTCGTAGACCATCTCTTCGTCGAGTTCACCTACCCGCGACTGCTTTTCGCCCACCATGTAGACGGTGAACAGGCCGCGGTCGGGGATGGTGCCGCCGGACGTGACGGCGAGTCGTTGAGAGCCGGGCCTGCCGGTCAGGGTGTTGGCATCGCGATCCCACACCAATCGTGGTCGCAGCTCGGCGAATTCGTCGGATGGGTAGCGACCCGACAGCAGATCCAGAGTCGACTCGTACGCCGAACGCGGCAGAGTAGCGAAACTGCCGGTGCGACGGACGGACTCGAACCAGTCCTCGGCGTCGATGGGTTCCAGTGCGCACGCCGCGACGGTTTGCTGGGCGAGGACGTCGAGGGGGTTGGCCGGGACGAAGAGGGCCTCGATCTTGCCCGACGTCATGCGTTCGACGGTGACCGCGCAGTGGATCAGATCGGTTCGGTGCTTGGGGAACAGCACGCCCTTGGAGATCTCGCCCACCTGGTGGCCGGCGCGACCGACGCGCTGCAGGCCACTGGCCACCGACGGCGGTGCCTCGACCTGGACCACCAGATCGACTGCGCCCATGTCGATTCCGAGCTCCAGGCTGCTGGTGGCCACGACGCAGCGCAGACGGCCGGTCTTCAGATCGTCTTCGATCAGCGCGCGCTGATCCTTGCTGACGCTGCCGTGGTGGGCCCGTGCCAGCAGAGGATCGGCACCGTGATTGACGTCGGATGCTGTGCCGACCTGGGACGGTGGCTTGTGCTCGGTATCGACGCCGCCGCCGATGCGCTCGGCGTACACCTCGTTGAGGCGCGCGGTGAGACGCTCGGCGAGCCGGCGCGAGTTGGCGAAGACGATGCACGATTTGTGCTCGAGGATGAGATCGACCATCTTCTCCTCGACGTGCGGCCAGATCGATCCCTGGACCGGGGGAGCGGCCGAGGTGTCGGCGTTCGAGTCGGTGACGCCGAGTTCGGTCATATCCTCCACGGGCACCTGCACCGTCAGGTCGAAGGTCTTCGGTGCAGGCGGTGCGACGATCTCGATGGGAGCGGCACCGGCGAGGAATCTGCCCACTTCTTCGTGGGGTCGCACCGTCGCGGACAGGCCGATGCGTTGCGCGGGCTTGTCCAGCATCGCGTCGAGCCGCTCGAGAGACACAGCGAGGTGCGCGCCACGTTTGGTGCCTGCGACGGCGTGTACCTCGTCGACGATCACCGTGTCGACCTCGGCCAGGATGTCCCGCGCCGCGGAGGTGAGCATGAGGAAGAGGGACTCGGGAGTGGTGATGAGGATGTCGGGCGGAGTCTTGATCATGGTCCGGCGATCGGCAGCGCTGGTGTCGCCCGAGCGGACTCCGACGGAGATCTCCGGCGGGTTCAGACCGAGACGCTTGGCCGTCTGAGTGATGCCGACCAACGGAGCTCGCAGGTTGCGCTCGACGTCCACTGCGAGTGCTTTGAGAGGCGATATGTAGAGCACCTTGGTCTTGCGGGTGCTGTCTGCACCCAGTTGGGCCAGCTCGTCGAGGGCCCACAGGAACGCCGACAGCGTCTTGCCCGAACCGGTCGGCGCGACCACCAGGGTGTGCGACCCGCTGGAAATGGACGACCACGCACCGAGCTGCGCCGACGTGGGGGCCGGAAATGCGCCGGTGAACCACTCACGGGTCGGCCGCGACAGCTTCTCCATGATGTCGGTGCCGATACTGTGCGTGGCCATCCCACCATCATGCCCCGAGGCACCGACAGGTAATCCCGTAGCGCGAAGCTCGTGCGCTGCGGTGTCGTTTGGCCCGATTCGGGTACCCGGTGGCCATGACCGACGACCAAGAGATCATGCAGAAGATTTCCGCGAAACTCGACGCACTGCTCGGCAGCAAGACCAACGGCCTGCAGAACGAGGTGCCGCCGGGTGCAAGCATCCAATCGGACGAGGACGACGCCGAGCACGGTCCACTCGGCCGGGACTACCACCTGGCGAGCAAGTACGCCCAGGCGCTGGCCATCAACGAGCCTCAGGTGATCGACCGGGACGAGTTCGACCGCTTGGTGGCCGAATACGGCTGAGCCGAGGCCCCGGTGAGCCCCGACCCCCGCGTGGGATCGGGGCTCATTGCTCATGGGTGGACCTGGCGAACACCCGGGGCCGGTTCTACAGTCGAAGGAGTGACCGAACGCAAGAAGCCAGGAGTCACGTTCGAGTCCTGGGTCGACAAACAGATTCGCGAGGCGCAGGACAAAGGTGCCTTCGAGGGACTCGATGGCACCGGTAAACCCATCCCGATGGGCGATCCCGACGACGAACTGTGGTGGGTTCGCGGCTATCTGAGGCGAGAGAACCTACCCGTCGATGCTCTGTTGCCCACGGCGTTGGCTCTGCGCAAAGAGATCGAGCGGCTGCCGTCGACGTTGATCGGTCTTCGGCGGGAAGATTCCGTACGAGACGTGTTGGACGAGCTCAATACTCGCATCGTCGATTGGATTCGGTTTCCTACCCCGCCGATCGTTCCGCTCGGCCCCGTAGATGTCGAGACGTGGGTGTCGCGATGGCGCACCAATCGAGCCGAAGTAGACCGACTGGAAAGAAGACACGACGCCGAGTCGGCTGCGACGTCGGTCGGGCCCTCGGCGGGGAACCCCAAAGGCGCTTCGTGGTTCACGCGCGTTCGCGGCAGGTTCAGCTGGTGGCACTGAGCCCGATCGTTCTCGCGCAATAGGTCAGAGCGTCCGCCGCAGTGGACACGAACGGCAGCGCAGCTGTGCCGTCCACGCGAACTCGAGAAGGTAGAAGCCCGTCGGGGCACTTCGGCTCCTCCAGCGTCGTCCACCCGGTTGCGCGCCGGCGCAGGCCTCCGACCAGGGTGTCGGTCGCGTGCCTGACTCCGCTGCGCAGCGCAACCGGGGCGGTGTCGAGGTGCGTGCGGACGAAGCGCAGAGCGGCGTCGACGGAGTCGACGGTCTGAGTGGCCGATGATCGACCGCGCAGTCCGGTGCTCAGGCCGTGGCCGGGGAGGTCCAGTACCACCACGTCGACGCCTGCCCGTGCGATCTCGGCGGCCAGTGGTGTCAGGTAGCGGGCATGCAGACCGGTATCGGCAACCAGCACCACCGATTGTTCGGTGGCCGTAGCCGATCGGTGTACTTCGATGTGCACTCGCCCGCCGGCGATGTCGAGTTGCCGGTGCTCGATATCGAGGCCGGCGACGTCTGCGCGGGCGAGCGCGATCGCGTCGGAGGCCGGCCGCAACGCAGCCTCGCAGGCGAGGTCTCGCTCGAGGGCATCCGCGCTGCGCAGCAGAGACTTGCCCTGCAGCAGAATCATCGAAGCGGCAGCCTCGTGAGAGGTGAGGGTGGGTGCCCATCCGGTGGCGGCGCCGAGCGCGGTCGAATCGACAATGGGCTCTCCGGGCGTGACCCACTGCCCGGAGAACGGCGTGATGCCGAGGGCGAAGGCGATGTTCGCGATGCGCGTCGCCGCCTTCTGTGGCACGTCGAACATCAGCTGCCCCTGCATCGCGGCGAGTTCGCGAACGCCCACCCAATCGACCGGTCCCAGGTTGTACGGACCGACGAGGTCGGTCTTGGCTGCGCGGTGGAAGGCGTCCGCCATGTCGTCCTGGAACAAGAATTGATACGACGCGCGATCTGCTTCGGGAAACGCGCCGACCGGGCCGGTGAACTGGTCGATCCCGTCGTTGGCGAAGTCGGGTCCGACTATGTATGTGCACCGCAACATGGAGATGGTCATCTCGCCGGGGTGCCTACGGAGCCACCACTCCGCGTAGTGTTCTACCTCGGCCTTGTCGTAGAAGTAATAGCGATTGGGATCGCCTGCAGGATAACTGTTCTCGGTGAGCGGCTCCGGAGCGATGTCGGCACCGTATGCGTTGATACTCGAGGCGACCACCACGCGTGACACCCCCGCTCGATATGCGGAATCGATGACGTTGCGTGACCCGCGAAGGTTGATGTCGTGGGTCTCGGTCTTGTCTTTGAGCTCCTCGACCACGAATGCCAAGTGCAGCACGACGTCGCAATCGGCGAACGTCTCCTCGAGGTCGGGAGAGCGAATGTCCGAACGGATCGACGTGAACTTCGGGTGCGTGATTCGGGCTGGGCGACGGGCTATCCCGACGACCGCGTCCACCTCGGGATCCTCGAACAGCCTCGGGAGTATCGCGGCCGCGAAGTCGCTGGTGGCTCCGGTGACCGCGATACGCAAGCCGCGGTGTCGCTCACTCATGAGGGCAGCTCCGCTACGGCCTCGATGATCTGTTCCGTGGCGGTCGACAGCTGCTGTTCGGTGTGGGTTGCCATCACACACAAGCGAAGTAACGCACCGGACTTCGGCACCGCGGGATGCAAGGCGGCGCTGGTGAAGATGCCACGGTCGTAGAGGTTCTTCCACAGACTCATCGCTACGAGGTCGTCGCCGATGTGCAGGGAGACGATGGGCGCGGCCGTATCTCCGTGGGGTGTCGACGAGCGGCCCGCCACGTCGAGGCCGGCCGATTGCAGTCCGCCGCGCAGGATCTCGGCGTTGTCGAGTACGCGCCGAGCCCGATCCTTACCCTCGTCGCTACGGATCAGGCGGACCGACGCCAATGCGCCACCTACTGCAGCTGGCACACCCGAGGTAGTGAACAGGAAGGCGCGGGCCTTGACCCGGAGAGTGTCGATCAAGTCACGCGATCCGGTCACGAATCCGCCGGTGGAGCTGGGGCTCTTCGACAGTGACGCCATCGTGACGTCGACGTCCTTGGTGATGCCGAACAGCTCTGCCGCTCCGGTGAGTTCGGGCCCGTAGATACCGAGACTGTGGGCTTCGTCGACCATCAGCGCTGCGTGATAGCGGATACACAGCTCGGAGACCGCGTCGAGCGGTGCCAAGTCGCCTTCCATGGAGTACAGACCGTCGACGATGACCAGCACGGCTCCGTCGTCGACGACGGGCTGCTGAAGTTTGGCCTCCAGGTCGACCATGTCGTTGTGCTTGAACTTGACCACCGTCGCGCCCGACAGGGCGCTGCCGTCGCGGATGGATGCGTGTGCGGCAGAGTCGACGATCACGGTGTCACCGGGGCCGACGATCGCACTGATCGTTCCGAGGTTCGTTTGATAACCCGTGGTGAAGACGAGTGCGTCATCGGTTCCGTGCCACTGGGCGATCTCGTGTTCGAGTTCGAGGTGGAGGTCCAGAGTGCCGTTGAGCAAACGACTTCCGGTGACGGCGCTGCCGAACGTATCGAGCGCGTGCTGGGCACCCTCGACAACCTTCGGATGGTCGGCGATGCCCAGGTAGTTGTTGGATCCGAGCATGATCTTGTCTCGGCCCTCGACACGAACGACCGGCGCGACAGCCGATTCCATCTTTCGAAAGTAGGGAACCACATCGGCGTCTCGAACAGCGCGCAACAAGTCCACGCGCTCGTCTCCGCCGAGTCTTTTCATCAATCTGTTGACAACCATCGTGTACCAGAACTCCTTACAGAGTCGATTGTGGATTGTCGCGAATTCATGAATTGATTCGGAGCGGGCCGCACGGGCGATTGGTATTCAGCAGAAGAATATTCGTCGTTTCAAAATATGCTCTCGCAACGGAAATCGGTTTGTAAATCAGCTCCGAAAAATAACTCCGGTATCTTTCGAGTGGGAAACTTTACGAGAACTTTAGTTTATCGGCGCAGGTGGGAGGGTATTGTCGGAGGCCAGTGCGAATTCACCTGCTCTACCGCTGTCCACACTGATAGTCGACTCATTTGTCCCGGTCAACCGATGGTACAAATAGGTCGGCGCTGCAATCAATCAGTGGCACACAATCGATTAGTGACACAAGGAGATGAACTGTGACTGGATTAATGGTGCGCGAAAGAGAAACGCTCGAGAAGTACATGCCGGGTTTACTGGACTATTTGGACACAACCCCGCTGGACCGATTGGAGTCTCGCGATTCGGACGCGATCGACAAGTTCCGGGAATTCGGCGGTACCGGTTTGGTGGTCCCGGGTGAACTGGGCGGTCTCGGCGCACCGGCTATCGACGCGGTCCGGGCTCAGAGGGCCATCGGGTCTCGCTCGCCCTCTCTCGGCGCGGGAACCACGATGCACCATCTCTCACTCGCTTCGCTGACCGAATTCGCTCGCGATGCCACCGAGGACGACCGAGCATTGATCAAGGGGTTGGTCGACCAGAAGGCGATCGTCGCTTCCGGGTTCTCCGAGGGCGTCACCGGTGGGAGCGTGTTCATTCCGACGATGACAGCCGTGAAGAAGGGCGACAACTACATCGTCAACGGAAGCAAGAAGCCATGCAGTCTGGCACGTTCGATGGACTTGTTGACCTGCAGCGTCGAGATCGACTCCGGCGACCGCGCCGTCGCGCTGATTCCGGCCGGCCTTCCGGGTATGAGTGTGAAGCCGTTCTGGACCACCGACATTCTGGCCGGCGCGCAAAGCGAAGAAGTGTCGCTCGAAGACGTCGAAGTGCCGGCAAGCCTCGTCCTACCCAACAAGGACGACGATCCCGATGGCGTGCACGAGATGACCGGTTACCTCTGGTTCGGGATGCTGATCTCCGCCAACTACATCGGCGCAGCGACCTCTCTGCTCGAGCGGATGATCGAGCAGGACAAAGGCGACTACGAGGGCTACGTTCGGGCGGCGGCCGAACTCGAGGTGTCCATGGCGGCAATCGAGAACGTGGCCCGCGCCTTCGACGAAGGTGAACGCGGACAGGATATCTCGGTGAAGTTGTTGTTCGACCGCATCGCGATTCGTGACGCACTGGTGCGCAGCAGCTCGGCTGCCATCGAATCGCTGGGCGGGATCGGCTTCATCAAATCACCCGAAATAGCCTATGTTGCATCGGCTTTGCACGCCTTCGCATTTCACCCGCCATCACGGCGGTCCATTTCGGAGACCCTGGCCCGTTTCCATGCAGGTGAAGATTTCGCCTTCGTCAAGTAGCGACTACCGCTGTTCGTCTTCCAGCTCGTCGTTCAACTTGTCCTCGCCTCGGTTGCGGAAGAACTTGAACCCGGGGATGCCGATCACGGCGCGCCTGACGTCCTTCGTCACTCCGAGAAGTTCGTGGATCTCGGGGGAGACCGTATCGAGGGTCGCGAGGATGGGAAGTAACGCTTCCATGTGGTCGAGAAGTCCGGGAAGCTGATCGACCATGGCGATCGCTGCGTCGACCTCGTCGTCGGACAGGTTGTCGACGAACCGCCGAGCCATGGGCTCGGACTTCTTGGCGATGGGATCGAACAACTCGATCAGTTCCAGCGCCGTATGCGAGGCGGCCGATGCCGACGCGACCACGATGTCCGCGGCACCGGTCGTCCGTTGTACGTGGGCAACCACCGCATCGGCCGAGTCGATGACATTGTCGATTCGTGTCATCAATGTCTCTATACGGGTCAACAGTGCTTCGATTCTGCCGGGGAGGGTAAGCGCGAATTCGGCCGTGGTGAACATCCAGCTCGCACCGGCCCGCGCCACTGCGGCTCCTCGTCGAAGCACCGTTTCGGTACCGAGAGGGTCGGGGAGGACCACACCTGCCAACACGAGAGCCATAGGAGCGACAATGCCACACCGACGCAACGCCCCGACTGCCGTTAGCCTCGACGCATGACAGTCCTCGTCACCGGTGCCAGCGGATACATCGGATCTCGGCTGGTGGCGGCCCTGTTGGCAGACGACACGGACGTCGTCGTCGGGTCTCGAACTCCGAAGAATCTGCGCTCGTTCGATTTCTTCGATTCCGTGACCGCGGTGTCGCTCGACGTCACGAACGCACAGTCGTGCGCTGCTGCCTTCGCCGAAGCAGGCGACATCGATGTCGCCTACTACCTGGTGCACGCGATCGGCGAAGCCGACTACCGAGCCCAGGATCGGACGTCCGCCGAGCAGTTCGCCGCGGCTGCGGCGCGAGCGGGAGTGCGGCGCATCGTGTACCTGGGCGGTTTCGTCCCCGACGATGCTCACCTTTCGGAGCATCTGGCCAGTCGCGCGGACGTCGGTGAGGCCTTGACGGTGGACGGTGTCGACCTGGTGTGGTTGCGAGCGGCGATCGTCATGGGTGCCGGCTCCACCTCGTACGAGATGCTGCGCTACCTGGCGGATCGCCTGCCGGTGCTGCCGCTGCCGAGTTGGCTCACCGAACCCGTCCAACCGATAGCAGTCGACGACGTCCTGCACTACCTGGTGGCGTCGGCCGACACCGACACCGTTCCAGCAGGTTCCTACGACATCGGCGGCCCGGACGTGGTGCCGTACCGAGATCTGGTGTTCGCCTACGTCGAAGCCGCCGGGCTGCAGCGCATCGGGATACCGGTGCCACTCGTGCCGACGTCCCTGGCCGGCAAGGTGATTGGAAAAATTATTCCTGTGCCCGCCGGGCTCGCCGAGGATCTGGTCGGTTCACTGCACAACACGATGACCACGTCGGAGAGCCGGATTCGGGATCTCGTCCCCGATCCGCCCCGTGGTCTGACCACCATCGCAGACGCCATGGCACGTAGTGTGCGAGGAACCGTGGGCGAGCCGCCCGGGGTCTGTGCACTGAAGGACCCGCTGCGACTGGCGAACACCGATGCAGCTTGGAGCGGCGGAGACGCGCTCGGCGTTCGGCGGCACGGCGTGGCAGCGTCCTCCGACCGCACCTGGGGTCTGGTCGAGGCTCTCGGCGGCCGCCGACTGCTGGCGTCGAAGCCCGTGGCTGCAGCCGTGCGTACCAACCTGGATGTGGCTGCGAGTGTGAACCGACGTGCGAAGTCGGTCGTGCGCCGACTGACCGATACCGAGGAGGCCTGATGGCAACGTGGTCGACGACCGCGCTGAACGTGATGAAGTCCGCTCTGGTCGATCCTGTCGAGCGCGACCACAGAGAGTCCGACGCGGCGTTCAAGAAACGGCGCATCATCGTGCTGATCACGCTGGTGATCGGTGCGACGGTGTTGTACTTCTCGCTCAAGGTGGAACCGGGCGACCCGTCGTTCTACGCACTGACGCTGGTGTTGGCCGCCGTCTGGATAGTCGGTGGATGTCTGTCGGGGCCCTTGCACCTCGGACGGATCAAGGTGGGCGGGTCCATCAGGCGGCCGATCGTCACCCCCATCCTCATCGGTCTCGCCGTCGGTGGCGTGTTCATGCTCGGCGGCCTCGTCGTCCGCCAAATTCCGCCGCTCGCCGATTTCACCGAGAACGTACTCGCACACGCCCGAGTGGGGTCGCTGGTACTGATCGTGTTCATCGCGTTGCTCAACGGTGTCGCCGAGGAGATCTTCTTCCGTGGAGCTCTGTACTCCGCGATCGGAGTCAAGCATCCGGTGATCATCTCGACGGTCGTCTACACCATCGCCACTCTCGCGTCCGGCAACCCGATGCTCGGCTTCGCCGCCGTGCTGCTCGGTTACGTGATGGGACTGCAACGTCGCGCGTCGGGCGGAATTCTGGCTCCGATCCTGACGCATGTCAGCTGGTCGGCGGTCATGGTTCTGGCACTGCCCCCGCTGTTCGTGTGAGCAGACGGCCATTGTCTCGTGCGGGCACAGGGCCTCGGCGGGGATCTGAGCTAGATTGCGCACGTGAGTGAAAATCTCGATCGCGTCGACCGCCTGATCGTCGACGAATTGATCTCGGACGGCCGCGCGACCTTGGCGACGCTGGCAGAGAAGGCGTCTCTGTCCGTGTCGGCTGTGCAGTCGCGCGTTCGACGCCTGGAATCGCGACGAGTCATCCGCGGTTACACGGCGCAGGTCGATCCCGAGGCTCTGGGGCGTCCGCTGTCGGCGTTCGTCGCGATCACTCCGATCGATCCGGCCCGGCCGGACGACGCCCCCGCTCGACTGAAGCACCTGTCCGCCATCGAGTCGTGTCACTCGGTTGCCGGCGAGGAGAGCTACGTGCTGATGGTGCGCGTCGAGTCGCCGCGTGCGCTCGAACATCTGCTCCAGGAAATTCGCGCCACGGCGCATGTGCAGACGCGCAGCACGATCATTCTGCAGACGTTCTACGATCGTTGACCGCTCGCCAGACGCGGTCCGAGGACATGGGCAAGTGGTGCAAGCGCACTCCCACTGCATCACGGATCGCGTTGGCCAGTGCGGGGGCGACGGGGTTGTACGGTGACTCGCTCATCGACTTCGCGCCGAACGGGCCCAATCGGTCGTAGGTGTCCGCGAACAGCACCTGCGTTCGTGGAATGTCGGCGAACTGGGGAACGTGGTAGCTACGAATGGAGTCGGTGGTGATCCGCCCCGAACCGTCGGAACGCATCTCCTCGTACAGTGCGCTGCCGATGGCCTGTGCGACACCGCCTTCGACCTGACCCCGGCACTGCTGCGGGTTCATCACGGTGCCTGCGTCGGCGCTCTGCACCGACTGAAGGATCTCGACCGCACCGGTGGCTTCGTCGACCGCCACCCGAAATGCCTGCACGTTGAACGCCAGTGATCGAGGGAGTCCGCCGCTGTTGCCGCTCGCCGTCAATGTGCCGCCCGCCGATGCCAGTACGTCGGTAAACGGTACGAAGCGGTCTCCGCACCGCACCCCCTCGGGCCCCAACGTGCAGTCCCAAGGGCGGCGCCCGGACGCGGTGGCGGCGACCTCGACGATGCGGGCCGACAACCCGCGCACCGCCGCGTAGAGCGCCTTGCCTGCCACCACGGTTCCCGCCGAGCCGAACGCACCGGTGTCGTAGGTGACCGACTCGGTATCGGACTGCACGACGCGGATACGGTCGACCGACGTGCACAGCTCGCTGGCCGCGATCTGGGTGTGGACGGTGGTGGTCCCGTTTCCGAACTCCGCTGTTCCGACGCGTATCTCGTAGCCGCCCTCGGGCAGCAGCGATGCGGTGGCCTCGGCGCGGTGGCCGCGGGGCGGAATGGTGGCGATCATGGCCACCGCCATTCCCTCACCGATCTTCCAGCCGGACGGTGCAGGCTCGCCGTTGCCTTGCCTGATGGCCCTCTCGGCGAGGTCGATGCACTGATCGAGACCGTAGCTGCCGAACTGCAGGTCGTCGCCTTCGAGGTGCGCGGCGACGATCTCGTCGCCGGGAACGATGACGTTGCGGCGGCGGAACTCGAACGGGTCGATGTCGAGCTCTCGGGCCAGATCGTCGATGGCCGATTCGATCGCGAACATGACCTGCCCCAGTCCGTAGCCGCGGAAGGCGCCGGATGGAATGTTGTTGGTGTACACGGTCTTCGCGTCGACCTTCTTGTTGGCGCACCGGTAGATCGCCACCGATTCGCCGCACCCGTGAAACATCACTCCGGCACTGTGATTGCCGTACGCCCCGGCATCGGTCAGCACGTCGATCGACAGGGCGGTCAACACGCCGTCGGCGCTCGCGGCGGCGGTGACGTCGACGCGAAACGGGTGTCGGCACGGTGCGACCGTGAACTCGTCCGTGCGGGTGAACTCGAACTGCACCGGCTTACCGGTCCGCAGAACGGCCAGGGCGACGACGTCCTCGGTCAGTAGTTCCTGTTTGCCGCCGAACCCGCCACCCACCCGTGCGGTGAACACGCGGACACGATCCCGGGGGAGGCCGAAGATCTCGCAGATTTCGTCGCGCACCAGGTAGGGAACCTGCGTACTGGTGCGCAGATGAAGTCGGCCGTCCGCGTCCAGCCAGCCGATGGTGCCGTGAGTCTCCAAGTGCACGTGCTGAATTCGTTGCGTCGTCCATCGCCCGGTGACCACGGCTGCTGCACCGCGTACCGCGGCGTCGACGTCACCGGTGCTGCCGTGCAGTTCGGCCACCAGGTTTCGGGACGGGTCGGCGATCCGAGCCGATGCGTCCTTGTCGCCGTGGATCTTCGGTGCATCCGGGCCGAGTGCCGACTCGGGGTCGAACACGGCAGGTAGCACCTCGTACTCGACGATCAGGGCGCGGCAGCCCTCCTGTGCGGCGGCGATCGACTCCGCGACCACGATCGCCACACGTTGTCCGATGAACCGGACGACGGTGTCGAGTACCCGGGTGTCGTCGGGGTCGTCTACGCGGCTGTCGTGTCTGGCTGTCGAAAATGCCACCGCAGGGCTGTCTTTCGCGGTGAGCACCAACTGCACTCCCGGCACCTGCTCCGCGGCCGTGGTATCGATGGAGACGATCCGGGCGTGGGCATGCGGACTGCCGAGAACGCCGGCGTGCAGCAGCCCGGGCGGGGAGTGATCGAGCGTGTACGGCTCGGTTCCGGTGACTATCCGTGTGCTTGCCGGGGCCTCGAGCGAACGCCCGCATGCCGAACCGTCGGCAACCTTCTCGGTGTTCACCACCCCACACACGGCATCGGAAATGGCGCGATACCCGGTGCAGCGACACAGGTTTCCCTTCAATCGTGCCGGCAGCTCGTCCCGATCCTCCGCGGTCAGGGTCGACGCGGTCACGACCATCCCGGCTGTACAGAAACCGCATTGGAATCCAGCGGCCTCGACGAACCGGCGCTGCATCGGGTGCAGATCCTCCGGGGTGCCGAGCCCGGCCACGGTGGTGACGGACCTGTCGGCCGCGCGGTAGGCGGGAAATATGCACGAGTGCACCGGTTCTCCGTCGACGAGGACCGTGCATGCGCCGCAGTCACCGGCGTCGCAGCCCTTCTTGACCTCGAAACGGTCGTGTTCGCGGAGCAGGGTGCGCAGACATTGACCCGGTCGCGCGGCGACCTCGGTCGGTACGCCGTTGATGTCGACGATCATGACAGCTCCTCACGAATGGACTGCGCCGCAGCGCAACTGATGTGTCGACGCCAATCCGGCGCACCATGGGGATCGTCGTACCAGTGCTGCGGACCGATCGAGTCGGCGAGCGCGTCGTCGAGCTCCTGAGCCGTCGGCACGGCCGGAAACCGAAGCACGAACGGACGAACGGTCGACGCGGTGACGGTCACCACGAATTCGCCGTCGTGGTCGACGCGGCCGATCACCACCGCCGCCGATCGGCCGAGAGGTGAGAGCGACAGCGTGCGCATCGCCGTTCTCGATTCCAGTGCGTGCCGCGGAACGTCGATGCTGCGCAGCACATCCCCGGGCCGGAGCACTGTGGTCTGCGGGCCGACGACCAGCTGGTCGATCGGCAGACGGTAGTCGTGCTCGGGGCCGTGTGCAGACCACACCTCTGCGACGCCGTCGAGGGCGGCAGTCAACGAGATCATGGCTCCGGCAGGCAGGGCGAGCGCTATGTTTCCTCCGACAGTGGCCGTCTTCCAGATCTTGAACGAGGCCAGCAGGGCGGCTGCACACCGAGGGAACAGGGTGGTTGCGGGGAGGGCGGACTCGAAACGAGCCAGAGTCTCGATCGTGCACGTCGCTGCGATCCTGAGTCCGATCTCGTCGACGATCAACGGCTCCCATGCCAGGGCCGTGATGTCGATCAGGGTGGTCAAGTGGTCCTGTCTCTCCGAGAACAGCCACGTGCCGCCCGCAACTACCGCGGCGTTCGCGCTGCCCGGCGGCAGATCTGCACGCGAGCGGGGAAGCAATACACGATCGACAGTGCCGAGATCCATGGCTTCGTTCACCTCATTCTCGCCGGCCCGGATTCACCGCCCGGTGCGCCTTCTCGAACTGTAGTGACTTTCTGTTACCGATCGCGGTGCTCACGCGATACGCCCGAAACTCGGCGGAAACAACCCGCGCTTATCTTTGCCTCCGGCACGGCCGAACACACGAGGCGGGAGGTTCAGCGATGTTCGTCGGAGACCTGCTCGACGCCGCGCACCTGGGCATCCGATTGCTCACCTCCGATCGCAACGCCCTCGAACGCACCCTGCGGTGGACGTTCACCACCGACCTACCCGACCCGTCCCGATACATCGCGGGCGGCGAGTTGGTGATCACCGGACTCGTATGGCGGCGCACGCCCGACGACAGCGACGTGTTCGTTCGATCGGTGGCCGAATCCGGTGCAACGGCATTGGCCGCGGGGGAGGGGTTGCTCGGACACATTCCGCTCGATCTCGTCGACGCATGCGAGCGACACGGTCTGCCGCTCCTCTCTGTTCCCGACACCGTGTCGTTCGGTGAGGTCACCGAATTTCTCGTCGGCCGGGTCACCGGTGATCGAATTGCATCGCTGAACAATTCGCTCGTGCGCCAACGCCAGCTGCTCACCGCGGTCGCCGACGGCAGAGCCCTCGACGAACTGGCCCTGCACATCTCCAGGGAAACCGGGATGGCATGTCTGATCTTCACGGCGACCGGGCGTCGATTGGTCACCGAGGCATCCGCTTTGTCCGACGCCGATGTCGACACCTTGACGCACGCGGCACTCTCGTCCGAAACGCTTCCTACGACAACCGTTCTCGCTGATGGCTCGACCTACAGTGTCTTCGGCGTCGGGCCATCGCTCACACAGCGCACCACGCGATGGTTCCTGGCTGTGGTCGGAGACATGGATTCGTTCTCGCCCGACGTCTCCGAGGCGTTCGGGCAACTCGCAGCCATCGCCGCGCTCGATCGTGCCCGGCGTGAAGAAGGACGGCTGGTACGGCGCGAGATCGCAGATCAGGCTGTGGCGTTGATCGAACACGACAGCACCGGATTCGAGGCACTGACCAGGCTGCGCCAGGCAGGAGTCGACCCCGACAGGCCGCTCGTCGTCGTCAGAGTTGCCCACAGCGGTCGCGTCGACCTGCGACAGATGCTCCGATCCGTTGTCGGTGACACCCTGACCTCCTTCGGCGGTGGTTGTGTCGGATGCAGTGCGCACGGCGACATCGTCGCAGTCGTCAATACCGACGACACACTGTTCGCGCAGACCATCCGCATTCGGCTGTCCCGGTTGCGCTCTGGGATCGGACCCAGCCGAATACATGTGGGCGTCAGCGCCGTGGCCACCGGGCTGACCATCGACGGCGCACTGAGGTCGGCTCGACACGCTCTCGAACTCAGCAGACAGGGACCCGCGGCGGTGACGGTCACCGCAGGCACCAAGCCGACCTCGGCGGTATCGATGATGTCGGCGCTTCCCGACGACGTACGAAGATCGTTCGTCCAGCATGTCCTCGCGCCGCTGCTCGACCACGACCGACGCACCGACGCCGACCTGACCGACACGCTGCGGGAGTTTCTGGCCAACGGGGGGTCCTGGCATCGCACCGCGGAGTCGATGCACGTCCATCTCAACACCGTCCGATATCGCATCAAACGCGTGGAGGAACTGCTGGGGCGAGATCTTGGCTCCACCGCGGACAGACTGGATGTCTACCTCGCCCTGCAATCCATGCCTCGGGCGTCGGCCCACGGCGCTGCATAATGGGGAAATGACTGCAGGCTTCACCGGAATCCCCTTCACTGCCCTGGACTTCTACGAAGACCTCGAAGCCGACAACAGCAAACTCTGGTGGAACGAACACAAGAACGTCTACGACAGCGCCGTCAAGGCACCGATGACCGCGCTACTGGCCTATCTGGAACCCGAATTCGGGACCGCCAAACTCTTTCGGCCGTACCGGGACGTTCGATTCTCGAAAGACAAGACCCCGTACAAGAGTCACCAGGGCGGGTTCGTCGCACGGGGAGACAGTCTCGGTTACTATGTCCAGATCGATCCCGCCGGATTGTTCGTCGCAGGCGGCTTCTACAACAGCTCCCCGGATTCGATCGCGCGCTTCCGCAAGACCGTCGACGACGACGTACGCGGAGCCGAACTCGAGACGCTACTGGCCACTCTGACGAAATCCGGGTTCGAGATCGGCGGCGACACGCTCAAGACCAAGCCGCGGGGCTACGAGGCCGACCATCCGCGCATCGATCTGCTGCGGCACAAGACGTTGACTGCCGGCAGACATTTCGGCTCACCCGCGTGGCTCGAAAGCCCCAAGGCAGCAACGAAGGTGCGCGACGCCTGGCGTGCTCTGAGCCCGCTGGTGGAATGGTCTGCGGCACTGCACACGTGAGCGCGATGCGTTACCCGACGACGGAGTATGTGCGCCAAGCACTTCCGGCGTCCGGCGCGTCCTCTCGTTCGACCGTTGCCTGAATCAGACCGTAGGGCCGATCGTCGGCGTTGAACACCTCCAGGTTGTTCTCGATACCGAACTTGCCCAGGTCGTAGACGAAGTGGTGCTTGTTGGGGGCCGACATCGAGATCTCGGCAATGAACGGATACTTCTCCAGTACCGCCTCGCCCATGGCGTACAGGGTCTGCTGAAGGGCGAGCGACTGCAGGTTGGCAAATCGCTCGATCATCGCGGCCTTGACGCCCGCGTACACCGCATCCCACTCGACATCGGTTGTGGTGTAGCGCCACTGCGCTGTCAGCGACGTCGCCATCACTCGGTCGGTCGTGGGCTCGAGAATCGTCAGGTCGTCCTCGAGGAAGCCGTGGAACTCCGAACCCGTCGACTTGAGAATCACCATCTCCTTGAAACCGCTGACGACCCAGGTTCGCTGCTCCTCGCCCTCGCCCTTGCCCTCGACCGTGACGGCCGAGGTACGAATTTCCTCGCCCTTGCGGGTCCACGTGTGGTCGTGCTCGACGCCGTCGACGACCGCACGTGCCCAGGCGTACTCCTCGAGTTCGATACGGGCACCGTCGACGGGCTCGACGTCGTCGACGTAGTGACGGGCGAGGTCTAGCCCGTAGCTCTCCAGGTGGAGCAGACCCTTGGTCTTGGCATACGCGTACGCGGTCTGCTTCTGGGTGTCGGTGGGCAGAACGGCGGACTGATCGCCGGCCAGGTGTGCGGCAGAGAAATCGCCACGCAGCGCGCTCGATACGTTGATGTCGTGAATCTCGTGCCGCGGAGAATCTCGATAGATCCGCACCACCCGGTTCTCGGCTTTGCCGTACTGATTGGCTCCCAGAACGATCTTTCCGGTCAGGTCGGTCATGTCAGCTCCCGCGATAGGTCGAATATGCGAAGGGGGACAACAACAACGGCACGTGATAGTGAGCGTCGGGGTCGGTGACGGTGAAGGAGACGGACACCTCGGGGTAGAAGCTCGGTGTCGATGTCGCCTCGAAATACGATTCGGTGTCGAACGAGAGCCGGTAGACGCCCGGTTCGACAGGTCCGGGGATCACCTCACCGATGCGGCCGTCTCCGTCGGTGGTGGCCGTCGATATCTCGCCCTGTGCGGAATGGAACAGCCGCACGCGCATGCCGACCGCAGGTGTGCCCGCCGTGGCGTCGAGCACGTGCGTGGACAGCCCGGTCACTGCGTCGGTCCCAACACGCGGCCGAGACGAATCCGGTTGATCTTGGCCAGTTCCACGCGGAGCACCCGTCTTTCGGTTTCGGCATCGTTGTCGAGCCTCTCCTCGAGGATAGCGAGCAACTCCTCGGCCGACCTGCCGGTCGCGCACACCAGATACACGTGCCCGAACTTGTCCTCGTACGCGCGGTTTCCCGCCGCCAACTTCTCGCGTACTTCGGTGCCCGCAGTGGTCACTGCGGCCTGCTCGCGCTTCGACGACGGGTTGTCCGCTGTACCGCCTATCCGGGGATGGCCGTCGAGTGCATGATCGATCTCGGCCTCGGGCAATTCGGCAAGTACCCGATCTGCTCTGTCCAGCAATGAGTCTCGGCTGGCGAACGGTCTACCCTGGGCAACTCGACGGGCCCAGATCGAGGACGCGCAGCACTCGAACAGCGCATGCATCGCCTGTCGATCGGAGAGCTTGTTGAACCCGTCGAGTCCTATCCATTCGTGCAGCACATCTCGCTCGCTATCTGAAGTCGTTGATCCGGCCGAATCGCGCGGCCGCGATGGGGTTGGCGTCCGCAACCAGATCGTCGAACCGATAGTTCGCGATCTTGGCGATTTCGATCATCGCGAAAGATCGCTCCGCCGACGGCGCATTCTCCACCCGCGACCATCCGTTGGCCAGAACTCGATCGTAGCGCTCGGTCTCTCGGGCGCAGATCACCAACGGGAACCCGAAGTGTCGCCGATACTCGGCGGCGAGCTGAACGATATTCTCGTGTTCGTCCTCCTCGAGGTTGGACAATCCGACGTGGTCGGCAGCGTTGAGTGTGCCCGTCGCATCCTCGCTACCGAGGTCGGGGTAGCTGTTGATCAGCTCGATCTGTTCCTCGGTGGTACCGGCCAACAGTGCTTCCTGGAATGCTTCACGCAGACCGTGGGCGTCGGCGAACGGGCGCTGCTGATATGCGCGCTCGACGACCCACGGGGTGCCCTGCACCAGACCACCGAACGTGGCGGCGAATTCCTCGGCCGACATCTCGTTGACCCGGTCGAGGGTGATACCTGCACCCGGACCACCGGCTACGGCTTGACCACGATTTCCGATGTGGAAGAACAGAACGTTGAGGACGATCGCCGAGACGGCGCCCAGGACGATTCCGCTGCCGAACAGCATTTCGAGCCAGTCCGGCACGCCCTGCGAGACGGTGGGTTGAATGGTGACGAGCATCGCCAGCCCGAGACTGGTGGCGACGATGATCAAGTTGCGATGGTCGGTGAAGTCCACCTTCGACAGAGTCTGAATTCCGACGACGGCGACCGTCGCGAACAGTGCGAGTGCGGCACCGCCCAGTACCGGTGGCGGGATGGAGGCGACGACGGCGGCCGTCTTCGGCAGCAGACCGAGCAGAATCATGATTCCGCCTGCGCTGGCTACCACCCACCGACTGCGCACGCCGGTCAGTCGGACCAGGCCGACGTTCTCCGAGAATGCCGTGTATGGGAACGAGTTGAACGTGCCGCCGATGACGGTGGCGACTCCATCGGCCCGCAGCGTGGCAGCGATGTCGTCCTTCTTGATGCGCTTGCCGACGATCTCACCCGTCGCATACACACTTCCGGTGGTTTCGACCGCGATGATGAGCATGACGACGATCATCGAAATGATCGCGACGACACTGAATTTGGGCGCACCGAACAAGAAGGGTTGGGTGAATCCGACCCACGATGCCTCCGCGGTGCCGTCGAAGTTCATGTCCCCCAACACGAAAGCGACGGCACTGCCGATGACCAGACCGAGCAAGACAGCGATGGTGGCCATGAAGCCCTTGAAGAACCGTTGGATCAGAACGATGATCAGCAACGTGCCTATCGCGTACGCCATCCATCGACCGTTGGTCGGATCCTGTTCGTGTGTCGCAGGATTGGTCACCGCATCGTTGACCGCTACAGGCAGCAACGCGACACCGATGATCGTGATGACGGTTCCGGTCACCACCGGTGGGAAGAAGCGCAGCAGCCTACTGAAGTACGGTGCCATGAAGAACGTGACGAGACCGGCGACGATGACGGCACCGTAGACGTACAGCAACCCCTCGGTGCCGCCGCCGTTGGCCATTGCGATCGCGATCACCGGCGACACACCGGCAAACGTGACGCCCTGGAGAAGTGGGAGTCTGACACCGATCTTCCAGAACCCGACCGACTGAATGATCGACGCGATACCACAGGTGAACAGGTCTGCGTTGATGAGATGGATCAGCTGTTCGTTGGTCAGTCCGATTGCACTGCCGATGATGATCGGTACGAGAACGGCACCGGCGTAGAACGCGACCACGTGTTGAAATCCGTACGCGGCCAATTTGGGAACAGGAAGCACTTCGTCGACGGGATGGACGCGCTTGCGTGTGATGGGCTTGACGGACATCGGTGGGCACCTCGCGGACGCAACAGGGTGGATTCCTGCGACGCTGCAGGAGAAGTGCACCAAGAATCGGTCATTGCGACCGCTGCCGCCAGTCGAGCGAGCACAAAGTTTCCGCCGCGCTCGAGGCGCGTGTTGTGCGATCATCCAAGACTCGAATCATCGACGACGGGAGTGACCGTGGCGGACTTCGCCGTGGGAGTGGTGCTGGCCGCCGGTGCGGGCAGTCGTTACGGATCGCCCAAAGTGCTCGCTCACGACGGGTTGTGGCTTCGCACGGCTGTGCAGGCACTGACCGATGGTGGTTGTGACCAGGTGATCGTTGTGCTGGGCGCGGCCGACGTCACTGTGCCGGATGGCGCGACTGCAGTACACGCTCCCCACTGGGAGCAGGGAATGAGCGCATCCTTCACCGCCGGCTTGGCGGCCGCATCGGATGCGGACTACGTGGTGGTTCACGTGGTCGATACACCCGACGTCGGACCGGAGGTCGTCCGCGCCGTTCTCGACGCCGCACCGCGGACGGGTCTGGCCAGGGCAGTGTTCGACGGCCGTCCGGGTCACCCGGTCGTTCTGGCGCGTCGTCACCTCGAGGCGGCCGCGGCATCGGCGTCGGGAGACTCGGGGGCGCGCGAATTCCTGCGGGGCAGGGATGACGTGATCGCCGTCGAATGTTCGCAGTGGGCAACGGGAATCGACCACGACTACCGGTAGCTACTGAATGTCGGCAATGATCGTGTCGGTCACGTTGTCGAACTGGTGACCACCGCTGGGATAGGCGATCACGGTCGCGGACGGTAGGGCGGCCGAGTTCATCGCCAGATGCGACACGGGGACGACCTCGTCGTCTCGGCAGTGCAGCAATGTCAGGTCGGTCCGCGGTTCGCCGGTGAGCGTGTACTGCGCCACGTCCCAGCCCTGCGGACTCCAGTCCGGCATGGCCAGCAGCGTGGCTCGCTCCGGATGGGCGCGCATCGTTTCGGCCAGGACCCGAACCACGATCGTGGCTCCGAAAGAATGCGCGACAACGCGGTCCGCAGGTCCTGCGTCGTCGAGCAGCTTCCGAACCGGCACAGCCCAGGCCTCGTAACCCATATCGCTGTCGGACAGTTCCGGCATGACGAGGTCGAGTCGCAGCGCGTCAGCCAACCCCTGCGCCAGCTCGGTGTCGTCGACGAAGCCGCCGGCACCATGAACGAACAGAAGTCGGCCGACCATGCTGAGATCCTCTCCTCGACAACGCTGTCGTAGAAGGAGACCGAATCGCGGCCGTGAATTCACCGGTCGACACACCATCCTGTCGTGCGCGTTTTGCGTACCCCTGGGTACGCAAAACGCGCACAAAGGGTTGACGCACCACAGTGCCTCGTGGAACCGTCCGGCGCAGCGTCGCGTGTCGATAACGGACTGCGTCAGGCATGGAGGCGCCGTACTGCCCAGGAGGCAGCGCATGTCCGTTTCGTTCGATCACACCATCATTGCTGCGAAGAACAGTTCCGATTCTGCTGCGTTCTTCCGCGAACTGTTCGACCTGCCGGAGGCACCCTCGTGGGGCCCGTTCGTCAACGTACAACTCACCGACGGGACGTTGATTCAGTTCGCAGAACCACCGGTGGATGATATTCAATTCCAGCACTACGCATTCAGAGTCACCGGCGACCTCTTCGACGCCGCCTACACACGACTCGTCGGTATGGGCGTCGAACACTGGGCCGATCCACGGATGACTCGGCCCGGGGTAATCAACACCGATCATGGCGGTCGAGGGGTGTACTTTCGCGACCCCACCGGCCACTTCTTCGAGATGCTGACGCGCTCGTACCTGGCCGAAACGGACGAGTCTGTACCGTAACGGTTGTGGCCGAACAGCAGTATGTTTCGATGACGAGGACCGCCTACGATACCGTTGCCGAGAGCTACGCCGACCTGGTTCGCGACGAACTCGACGGGCGGCATCTCGAGCACGGACTGTTGGCGACATTCGCGGACCGAGTGTCGACCGGCGGCGTTCTCGAAGTGGGATGCGGAACCGGCCGGATCGCCGACCAGTTGCACCGCCTCGGTCTCGATGTAGCGGGAATAGACCTGTCGCCCAACATGATCGAGGTCGCGCAGCGCGAACACCCGCACCTGCCATTCGGCGTCGGATCGATGGAGGCATTGGACGCGGGGGACAGCTCCCTGGCGGGGATCGTTGCCTGGTACTCGATCATCCACACACCTCCGCACCAATTGTCGACGATATTCGCCGAATTGCATCGGGTGCTGGTGCCGGAAGGTCTGCTGCTGTTGGCATTTCAAGCAGGCAACGAGCGAGTCCGACTCGAGCAGGCGTACGGACACTCGGTCTCGTACGACGCATACCGACTCGACCCGGACGCGGTCGCGGGCATGCTCGTCGAGGCGGACTTCGAGGTGGACGTCCGCGTGCATCGCGCTCCGATGGGATACGAGTCGACATCGCAGGCATTTCTGTTGGCCCGCAAGCGAACATCATGACGTCTCGAGACCGGTAGGATTTGCCCGATGTGCGCACCCCGTCCACGCGTTCTGTTCGTCACCGACTTGGCGTATCTGTCGAAGGGCCGACGTTACTGCGACGAAGACATCTTCCTGTCTTCGCAGCTTCGTGAGTGGGTCGACATCGCGCTGTGTCACCCGCTCGATGCGCTGGCACTGATGGATGGTTTCGATGCTGTCGTCGTCCGAAACTCCGGACCTGTGTTGGGGTACCAGGAAGCGTTCGACGCGTTTGCTCGCCACGCGCGCGAGAACGGCACGAAGGTTTTCACCCAGCTGACCGGCAAAGGCGACCAGAGAGGCAAGCAGTACCTGGTCGATCTTTTCGCAGATGGCTTTCCGGTCATACCTACCGTCGACGATCCGCGGGGCGTCTCGCGCTTACCCGAGGTAAATTCCTATGTGGTGAAACCGAAATGGGGTGCCGACTCGATCGGCATGCGTCAGATCGGACGCGCCGAACTGTCGGAAGTCAAGCCGGGCACATTGATTCAGCCTCGAATCGATTTTGTGTACGAAGTGTCGTTCTACTTCATCGGCCGCGCAGTGCAATACGCCCTGTACGCTCCGGACCCCGGCCGACGTTGGGAGTTGGAGCCGTACTCGAGTACTGCTCAGGACGAAGAGTTCGCGCAACGTTTCGTCGACTGGAACGACATCCACCACGGAATCACGCGGGTGGACGCATGCCGCACCGTCGACGGAGCACTGCTGTTGGTCGAGCTCGAAGACCTGAACCCGTACCTCTCACTCGACCGGCTGCCCGAAGCGGCGCGTCGAGAGTTCGTGAACCACATGGCGGAGGCGATCGTAGCGCTCTGTGCCCAACCGTAGCGGGCGGAAACAGTCGTGATTCTCGGACCGAACGACGCGGTATCGCGTCGCCCCTCGCGAATTGCGGTGGCAGGAACATCGGGTTCCGGTAAGACCACGCTGTCGGCTCGTATCGGATCGGTTCTGGGAATCGAACACATCGAGATCGACGCACTGTTTCACGGTGAGAACTGGACGCCCCGTGCCACTTTCGAGCAGGACGTGGACGAGTTCATCACCCGCCCAGCCTGGGTCACCGAGTGGCAGTACAGCGTTGTGCGGGATCGACTCGCCGATCGGGCCGACCTCTGCCTGTGGCTCGATCTGCCTCGTCGAACGGTGATGCGGCAGATCGTCTTCCGCACGCTCCGTCGTCGGGTCGGTCGAACAGTGCTGTGGAACGGCAACATCGAGCCACCGCTGCATCGCATATTTCTCGATCGCGAGCACGTCGTCCGGTGGGCCTGGAACACACATAGTCTGACTGCCGAGCGAGTACGGCGACTGAACGTGCGCCGACCGGACCTGACGATCGTGCGATTCCGATCGCACGCAGAAGCGGCCAGGTGGCTGGCCGATCGACTGTTTCCGGCGGCGAGAATCTGAACTGCGTCTGTCAGCAGTTGAGTCGGTCGGCAAGGGACTCGATCGAGTCGACGCTGTAGGTCCACGTCGCTTCGGGAGCAAGGTCGAACGTCTGTGTCGGCCCGTGTTCCAGCGGGCGGGCGACGAATGCGGTGGCGAAGCCGCACTCGGCTGCGGCGGCGAGGTCGCTGTTGTGGGCGGCAACCATCATGCACTCGTCGGGACGGAGCCCGAGGATGTCCGCGGTACGCAGGTAGGCGTCGGGCATGGGCTTGTACGCCTGCACCGGTTCTGCGCCGAGGATGGCGTCCCAGGGAAGGCCGGCATTCTTGGCCATATCCAGCAGCAGAGAGATGTTGCCGTTCGAGAGCGGTGCTACGACGAACTCGGCGCGCAGCCGCGTGAGCCCGGGAATGGAATCGGGCCACGGCTCCAGTCGATGCCACGCGAAATTGAGTGCGGTCGTGGCGTCCGCATCCAGGTCGATCTCGAACTCGAAGAGCACCGTTCGCAGGGACTCCAGGTGCAGTACGTCCAACCGAGTGAATGGTCGCCCACCGGACCGCACCTGTTCCATGGCCGGTTGATAGAGGCTCCGCCACCGATCGGCAAACCGATAGCTGTCGACTCCCGGACCGCAGATCTCGGAGACCTCGCGGGCAATGCTCGTGCGCCAATCGACGACGGTGCCGAAGACGTCGAAGAGCAGCGCTTTCAACGCTTCTTCTTCTTTTTCTTCTTGTCCGCCGGATGTCCTACCGCAGACAGGATGGCTCCGGCCAACGGAATGAGAAGGAAGAAAAGCCACTTCTGGTCGAAATCGGTGAGAAAGAACAGAGCAAGAGATCCGAAGATGACGATCGGCATCACCACTGCAGCCCAATCGATTCCGCGGTCCTTCACGGCCGGTGCGTCGGTGCCGGATCGAGCGACCGACGCAGTGCCGGACGCGGCAGGGAGGTCGACGAATACCGATTCGAGCTGTCCACGCGTCGTCGCGGAAGCGATTGTGGCACTGCGCTCGTCGAACTCGGGAACCGTCAGGCGGCCCTCGCTGAAGTGCTGGCCCAGCACATCGAGGGCCTTCTCCCGATCAGCGGTACCGATACGTATTTCCGGAAGCTCGGACATTGCTACAGGGTAGCGCTATCCGCGCCGCCGTTCGATGCCGAACGTCGCCCGGGGGTCGATCCGTTCGGCATCGAACGTCGGTGTCACTTGATTTCTGTGAGGACGGTGCCTTGGGTGATGGCGTCGCCTGCGGTGACGCT
>NZ_JASHKT010000079.1:0-221 GCF_030056855.1 Rhodococcus sp. IEGM 1354 | reverse complement strand
GCCCGAGTCCCGCGCCCCCCAAGAGACGCTCCCCGCCCCCGTGCGCCGCGCACAACTCGAGCACTCGGCCCCCGACGGCGCCGCGCAACGCGCCGCAGGCGTGCCAGCCGCCGACGCCCCCCGCGCCGTACCACCCCCCCCCGCCCGACACACGGCTCCTGCGCGACCCCGGACGCGTGGCGCGTCCTCACCACATTGGCGAGAGCGCCAAACGGCCCCAC
>NZ_JASHKT010000078.1:0-221 GCF_030056855.1 Rhodococcus sp. IEGM 1354 | reverse complement strand
ACCGGCTTCGTTGGCTATGGCATCGAGGCCGATTCGGGAAGGAGCGGGAACCGTCCGCTCGATGGTCTTCGTCGACCCGGGTCGACGACCGAGGTTGAGTATGTCCAGAACGAATCCTGCGTCCAGCTCAGGACGCGTCGTTCTCTTGGTCGGGGGCACGGCTGATCTTCCTTACTGTCGGTGTGCCTACTGTCGCTAATCAACCACACAACGATACGCAT
>NZ_JASHKT010000077.1:0-222 GCF_030056855.1 Rhodococcus sp. IEGM 1354 | reverse complement strand
CTCCGGCCCCGCCTGGTACCCCGCGAAAGAGCGCGTCCAGTACCGCACGGCCGAGGACCTCGCCGAGATAGTCCGCACGGCCTCGGCGGAGACGTCGGAGAGCCCCACGAAGACCGCTGAGTCCGGGGCCTCGACGAGCGGCGCGAGCGCGCCCACCCCCACCCCCGCACCCCCCGCCCCCGCCCGCCCACGACGCCGACGGGCGCGCCAACGCGGTAGGCG
>NZ_JASHKT010000076.1:0-222 GCF_030056855.1 Rhodococcus sp. IEGM 1354 | reverse complement strand
CCACGCTGCGGTGGCTTTGTACGCGGCTAACAAGACCGAACAGTTCTAGTCCGGCTTGTCCTCACGGGACATCATCGGCCAGGCCAAGGTCATGTTGATGGAGCGGTACGGAATAGACGCGGTCCAGGCGTTCGACATGATTTCACGGCAGTCGCAAACCGAGAACCTCCCGCTGGCCACCTTGGCCTCACAACACGACCACCTCCGTTCCAAATCGAACAA
>NZ_JASHKT010000075.1:0-224 GCF_030056855.1 Rhodococcus sp. IEGM 1354 | reverse complement strand
CCACCCCCCCCCCCCCTCCAACTGCCCCCCCCCGCCCCACCCCGCCCCTCCCAGCAACCCGACCACGCGGGCCACCAGCCCCCCCCCGAGGCCCGCGCCGGACGCCCATCGCCCCCCCACCCCCGTGCCCGCACCGCGCCTCGCCCGCCCCCACGGCCCCAGGCCCCCGACCCCGGCCATGCTGGCGACCCCCGGGACGTTCTGTCACGCCATGGTCACGAGGT
>NZ_JASHKT010000074.1:0-224 GCF_030056855.1 Rhodococcus sp. IEGM 1354 | reverse complement strand
TACGCCGCCGAGACCAGCTGCGACTACCCCCCCCGCAACACCGAGCCGTCCCTACACCCGCCCGCCCCCGACCACCACAGTCCCCCAACCGGTGACCTCCCCCGCCACCCCCGCCACAGCCCGCCCCCCCCCCAGCCGCCGCACCCAGGGCGTCAGCACCTCGCCGCCCCCCCCGAGCCGGCGAGCACCCCCAACCAGCCCCCGATCAACCACCCCCGCATCGT
>NZ_JASHKT010000073.1:0-225 GCF_030056855.1 Rhodococcus sp. IEGM 1354 | reverse complement strand
GTCGGCGACAGTCTCGGCGGTCGCGGCGTGGGCGGGAGCGTCGTGGTGGGCGGGGGTGGGGGGCGTGCGCGCGGGGGGGCGGGACGGGGTTGACGCTCCGGGGGGGGCCGGGGGGGGTGGTGGGGCGGGTGGGGGGGGCTTGGGGTGCGCGGGGGGACGGCCGGGTGCGGGGGGTGGACGCGAAGTGGGCGTCCCGCCGCCAGAGAAGAGTGATCGGGAGAGCCC
>NZ_JASHKT010000072.1:0-225 GCF_030056855.1 Rhodococcus sp. IEGM 1354 | reverse complement strand
GGTGAGCTGGCCGTTCCGGCGTGCCGAACTACACGTACCGGCCTTGGAGAGCTACCGGGGGAATCACCCGAGGCTGGCCGCGGGGGGCCGGTCGGCCGCGCGCTCCGCGGGGCCCGGGAGGGCGCCGCCCTCAAGTCCGCGGCGGGGCGGGTGGTGGGAACCGCGTTCGGCTACGTAGGCGGGGCCCGTCGAGGAATGGTGTTGAGCGTCACCGAGGCATGGTAG
>NZ_JASHKT010000071.1:0-226 GCF_030056855.1 Rhodococcus sp. IEGM 1354 | reverse complement strand
TGGACTCGCCGACGCACGACGCCGCGCGCGGCGACCCCCCGCTCGCACGTCGAGCCGCCCCGGGCCCCGGCCCCGCCCACCCCTCCCGCCACCCGCCCCCCGGGCGGGTCCCCGGCGCGGCCGCCCGCGCCGCCCACCCCCGCCCCGCCGCCGCCCCCCCAAGCCGCCGCGCGACACCCGCGCCGACCCCCCCCGCGCGCCTGATCGACGATCCCCCCCCCCGCGG
>NZ_JASHKT010000070.1:0-226 GCF_030056855.1 Rhodococcus sp. IEGM 1354 | reverse complement strand
CCGTACACGAGCTACGCGACGCTGGTATTCCTGTTCGGCGTGCTGGTGCTGAGGGCCTTCGACGCCCCGATCGGCTCGTGGACCATCGCGACCCTCGTCGTCATCAGCCCCGCACTCATCGGCGGCTGGTTCCTGGTGCGCACCAAGGGGCTCTCGGTGGCCGAGGAACGAATGGGCTACACCGGTCAGTAGCCGGTGGTGGCAAACCGTCCGACCGAACCGGAGG
>NZ_JASHKT010000006.1:0-445729 GCF_030056855.1 Rhodococcus sp. IEGM 1354 | reverse complement strand
TTAAGCACGCCGCCAGCGTTCGTCCTGAGCCAGGATCAAACTCTCCGTAAAAGACTCTCGATCAACAGTCGAAACTGCAAATCAGTCATAAACATAAAGAGTCAAATCACTAGCAAATAAACTCAACTAGCATTTTTGAAGCAACACTCGACAACAACCACCACAAGCGGATGGTTGAGACATCGAATGCTTTCACCAAATAAAATTCGGCACTGACATTCATCGACACACTGTTGAGTTCTCAAAGAACACGCACACACTCGAACCCCACGAACACACAGTCCGTAAGCCTCCAGGGCAACTGTTCCAGCCTATCCCAGCTTGGTCTCGGACACAAGGCCCGACTCTTGGGGGATAAAACCTCGCCGAGCCACACGTCCAACCTCGTTCACCCAGTCCGTGAAGACCGGGTCGGTGTCCGTCGCTCTGACTCGACAAAAGTTACGCCACCAACCACACCAACGCAAATCGGCAGGTCAGGGCGCTGCAGACGCGTCGAGCCGGCCGAGACGGCACCGAACACGTCGGGATCGGCGGTCAACTGGACAAGGCGTCGCGTGCAAATCGGCGGGACCAACTCGGTGAGTCCGATACGCCTTCTCGAAAAAAGAAGCTCGGCCCATGTGCACCGATGAGGTCGAGAAAGCTCATGGTCGTCTGAGCAGCGAACTTGGCGTCGAACACACCGGAATCTTCACTGGCCCAGCCTAATTCGGAGACCGTCTCGATCAGCATCTCGTTACGGTGGGCCGCTGAGGCCGATGCGGCCAGAGAGATCAAGAACAGCGTCGCGGCATCGGTCTCGTATGTCTCCTTCCCCAGTGGAAGCCGCGAGGCAGCATGTCGCCACATGCCGATCGGGTCGTGGGCCAGTGACTCGCCGAGCTTCGTGCGCAACAGTCGCCCCTTGGCGATGCGGGTCAACCCGAGGTGTCGGGCTGCCTCGCGCAAGTCGGTGACCTGATGATGGTCGATCTCGCGGCTGCTCGACCCCACCCACCCCAGACCCCAATCGAGCTCGTCGCGGATCGCAGCCACGAACGCGGGCTTGAGGTAGCCGGCGTCGGTGAGGACAGCCCCGCCGTCGCCGACCTTTCCGAGGAACCAGGTGAGCTTCGCCATGGCGATCTCGGCAACCGGCAGGTCCACCGAACTTTCGACGGTGAGCTCGCACCGGGGCAGCAATGCCATCAGTGCCGGCACCTGGGTGGGTCGTACTCGGTCGAACAGACGCCCGATGGCCGGTGCGGCCGCCACAGCTTCGGCCAGCGTCGACCTGCCGACATCCGCGGACTGCAGCACTCGGTTGACCGCCTCGACCTCGAATCGGGCCGGGTCGAACGTCGGACCCCACTGGGAGACAAGAGCAGAGTGTTCGGGGTCGGACGAATCAGCGGCGATATCCAGCGCTTGGGCGTAGCGCGACGGGCCGCCCGAGGACTCGGGAGGACACGCGCGGGCACCGTCGAGACAGATCGAACGAAGGTCGTCGATATCGGAGTCCTCGTGTTCGAGCTCGACCGTGTGAGTCCACCCGTCACCGAAATCGTATTCGTACGTCATGACGGATCCCGGGTGCGTCAACACCTCGTCGACGCGTACCCGCTCCTCGCTGGAGGCGTCGTCGTCCGGTTCGTCGTCGAGAATCTCCTGCATCTCGAACCGTCGGGTTGCCCCTGCGGTTCTGACGCTGAATGCGTGCAGGTGTCGGTCTTCCCAGCCCACGGCGATCTGCAGCACCGAATGCAACTCGGACAACAACAGATCCGATCGCACTCGCACTCGTCGCCAGATCGACGGCCGCGTGTGATCGATACTCACCCTCAGCACCAGATTCGCCAGTCCACGCGCGGCACCCTCCGTCGCGCTGTGTTCGGCCGGCTCGTCGGCTTCGGGGATATCCGGCACCACCGAGAGGTGCCGAACGCGGCCGGTTCTGATCGACATGCGAACGACCCTAGCCGGATCGGTGCGGCATACCCAGGTGTCGCTGCCCGGCACACTCGGACGCCGTCTGCAGCCATAGAGCGGACAGGCATCACCTACCCTCGTGCGGACCGGACTCCGCGCGCCCTGGAATGCTGCGGCTCGGTCGCCGGGGCGTCCGCCCGACTGCATCTTTCCCAGCCCGACAGCACGGGGCCGCCATAGAAAGCCCGAGTGCCTCTACGCCGCGGGAAGCGTCAGTCCGTCGTTGATCGCGGAGACGTCGAATGCGAGCGCATCCAGCTGGGATTCGAGCGTCGTCACGGTCAACTGGACCAAGTACTGGGTTCCCTCGCCGACCACTACGTAGCGCGTCGTCACCGCAGCCTCGAGCCCTTGGGCGACGTAAGTGCCTCGAATGAACCGTGACGGCCAACCGGCCCACGACGCCGTGCTCGTCTCCTGCTCGACCCACCCGGGCATCGCACGCCCGTCGCCGAAACCCAACGCCATCAATGCTTCCGGATCGATGGAGTGAGAAAGCTTCCCGACCAGCAATACAGCATTCGGCGCAAAACCATTCTCGACCAGGTTCGGCTCGACGGTCACTTGGGTCGCACCGGGAAACTGTGCCGGATCGAGCGTCTGCCACCCCGCGGGAACCGGCACCGTGATGCCGAGATCGGCCGCGGCAGCGCCGTCCAGCGGCAACACCTGGAGCGCATGAGCGTCGAGATATTCGGCGATCGTGGTGGGTTCGGACGGTGGGGTCGTGCGAGAGTCGTTCACTGCAGGCCCTTCGTGGTGGTCGATTCGGCACGACCGAGGCTACCGGCGTCCACCGAACCTTCCCCGACGACTCCGTCCAGCAGCGCACTGTTGTTCCTGGACAACGCCACCCGTGATGTCGGACCAGGCGGGTCGAGGGTCGGTCGACCGAGGACAGTATCGCGAACGATTACCGCTGCACCCGGCGCTCGGTGAGTTCTTCGAGATAGCGGGCAACCGCATCGTCGTCGTGCGAATGCAGAACGCGATCGGCCACAGCGCGCACCGGCTCCGCCGCATTCGACGGACACAGCGCGGTACCGGCCCACGCCAGCATGGGAAGGTCGTTGCGCGCATCTCCCACCGCCGCTACATCGTCCTGGGCTACGCCCCACTGTTCGCACAATTCCGCAAGAGCAGTGGCCTTGGATACCCCGGCGGCGGACATCTCGATATACGGTGCGCCGGAGTGCGTCAGCTCCACACCGACGAGACCTGCCTCGGCCACCAACGCGTACAACTCCTCGCTCGGCGTATCACGATGCCGTGCAACAATTTTGACTGTCGGCTCGATGTCGGCCGACAGACCGTACTCCGACAGCTCCATCTCGTGCGGGTGGCGGTGATGGTCGGCGAAGACGCACAGCTCGGCGTATCGCGCCTCGGCGACGAAACGGGTGGGACCCACGGTCGCGAACGCCACGCCGGGAACCAGAGACCGAACGGCGGAGGTGACAGCCGCGACCGTCTTCGTCGGCACCGACCTGGTCGCGACGATCACCGGGCTGCCATCGGCAAGATCCAGCACCACCGCACCGTTCGCTCCCACTGCCGTACCGGTGAACCCGCACGACGCCGCGAGCTCGGCGATGGAGTGCCGCGCCCGCGCCGTAGCCCACACCACTCGAATGCCTGCAGCTTCGGCCGCTGCCATCGCAGCTGCCGTCCTCACCGACACCGTTCGGTCCGAACGAAGTAGTGTGCCGTCGAGATCGGTTGCGACTACCTGGATCTCTCCCGTGTGCCTCACCCGTCCGATACTGCCAGGTGCCGACGCGTCAGCCTGCCACCAACGTCAGGACCGAGATCTCACTCGGTGCGAACACTCGGAACGGCGGTCCCCAGAATCCCGACCCCCGGCTGGTGTACAGCTGCGTTCGCGCACCGTGCTTGCTCAGTCCGTGCACCACCGGCTGGTCCAGGCGAACCAACGCCGCGAACGGCCAGATCTGACCGCCGTGGGTGTGGCCGGACACCTGCAGATCGACGCCCGCACGTACGGCGTCGCCGATCTGTTTGGGTTGGTGGGCCAACAGCAACACCGGGATCGACGGATCGGCCCCGGCCAACGCACCAGCCAGATCGGCACCGTGCCCGGGGGCACCGGACCCTGCTGCCGTGGCGTCGTCCACACCGGCGATGACCAAGGCATCGTCACCCCGATGCAGCACGACATGACGATTGTGCAGCGCGTTCCACCCGATGCTCTGCATGTGGTCCAACCACTCCTGCGCCTCACCGAAATACTCGTGATTGCCGGTGACGTAAACACGGGCGGCGGACGCGCGCATCGATTCCAGCGGCGCAGCCTGTTGCCTGCGCGTCGACACGGAACCGTCGGCAATGTCGCCGACGTGCGCGAGCACGTCCGGTTCGAGCGCGTTGACGGCATCGGTCAGGCGCCTCGACCACACGGTCCGGTTCACCGGACCGAAGTGGGTGTCGGTGACCAGGACGACTCGCAGGCCGTCGAATCGGGCACCGAGCCGGGCAATGCTGACGCGCGTGTGCCGAACGCGCGGAGTGCGCATGGCCTCGTAATGGCCCCAGAGCGCCAGGCCGACGATCACTGTCACCGTCGCCGCCGCCGTGATTCGCGACCGCAATGGATCGTCGACACCGGCCGCCCACAGCCCGAGCCTGAGTACCAGTGAGAGCGCCGACCACACGAACGCGATCCAGGCGAGACCCAACAGGACGTCGCCGAGACGCGCCCAGGCGTCCTTCCTGCCCCCCTCGATGCCCGGCCGGTGACCGAGATACATCGCGGTGGGCAAGGCGAGCGCGGCAGCGATCACCAGCGCCGCGCCGAGCAGCCGAGCCGCCGGCGGCCACTGCGCGCCCGCGAACACCACGGTCCACATGGGCAGCCCGAACAGCACCGCACACACGGCAACGATCGTGACCGGCAAAATGATTCGCCGACGAAGTGTCCGTGCGGGCCGCGCCGGCGCAGCCCTGTCGTCGTGCCGCCCCTGCGTCTGTCGATCTGCCATCGGCGGAGACCCTCTTTGCTCGAACGTGCGCGAATACCGCGAACCAGACTACGACGGTAACGAGCTACACGCTGACGCGCCGCGACTGCTGCGGACTACACCTACGGGCTGCTGCGCGTGGTGTATCCCCGCAGTCCGTTGAGCGGCAGTTGGTGCTCGGCGACCACCTCGTCGACCGAACTCTCGGACTCCTCGACGCCCCCACTCGATTCGACACCGTCCACCGCACCCCGCACTACTCGGGAGCTGTCGACCGAATCGGATGCACCCGGTCCGTCCGACTCCGCAGCTGCGGCAAGCTCTTTCGGTGCTGTCGGGGGTGTGGACGCGCGCGGGGCTCCGGTCGCGTCGACCGTGCTCGAACCGTTTGCAGCACCGGTTCCGTTGGTCGACCCCGCCCGTCTGGATGGGCCGGTTCCGTTCGTGATGTCGGTGTCGGCGGTGTTGCCGGTAGGTATGTCGAGGCGAGGCATCGTCCACATAGACAGCACAGATCCGGATTCGTCGAACTGCGAGGACTCGAGCGGTACCGGAGTCCAGGTCTCCTCGGACGTCGACTCGCCTTCCGCGACAACGGCACCGGGCTTGATTCCCAACCGCGCGAGGGTTGTCCACAAGCTGTCGAGAGCACCGTCACGATCGAGGTGGTACTCCGATTCCCGCACCCGCCAGAACGTCCACCCGCATCGCTTGAGTTCTTGCTCGCGTTGTAGATCCGCCGATCGTTGCGCGGGGGTGGTCGAGAACGAGTCGACGTCACATTCGACGGCGAGGCGAGAGGACTCCCCCGTGACGACGAGCGCGATACGCCGATTGTTCACTTCGACACCCGGATTGACGTGGAATCCACGCTCGACGAGGTCGTTGAACAACTGCTGCTCCAGCAGCGTCTCGAACGGGGCTTTCCTGATCTCGCGCGGGACGTTCTGGGGCATCGGATCGGCGGGAGCAGGTGAGACCGACGTGACGTAGCCGAGCAGAGAGTTACGCAAGTCTGCACGTTTGAGGCGGTCGACGGTGACCGAATGGAACAGCCACAACTGATCCTGCGCCCGCGACGCGGCCACGTTGAACCGACGCTTGTACTGGTTCGAGGTCAAGGTGGCGAAGTTCTGATCCGGTGCCACCACCATCGACAGGAACACGACGTTGCGCTCGTCACCCTGAAAGTCCGGTGGCGTGCCCACTCGCAAGCGGCGTTGTTCCCACTGCTCGATGCCGATACGTTTGATCAGCTCGTTGCGAATCTCGTCGACCTGCGACTGCCCCTGCAGCACAACGACTCCGAAGGTCAGGTCGTCGTACGCGGCATCGGCGAGGCACTCGGATATCTGCTCGGCGATGGCAATGGCCTCGGTACGGTTGACGAGCGAGGCGTTCTTTCCGGTGACCGTCGCCCCGCGAACGTACGTGTGCCGAAGCGGCGGCAGGCGATCGGCACCGAACTGCCGCACCGGCACGAGTGGCGAGTCTCCGTAGAACTGCTGACTCGACCAATTGATGATCTCCGGCATCGAACGGAAGTGCTCTCGTAGTCGCACCACCTGACCGAACCGGGTGCGCAGCATCGAGAACAGACTCGACCGCGGTGTCAGCGTCGCCCGCACGTGCTCCGGTAGGTCCGGAAGATATACGTCGAGGCGGTCGAACACGTCCTCGAGGGTGCCTGCCTGAGGGACATCGGCCGGCGCGCACTGCCTGTCGTCTCCCACCACGATCACCCGAGGCGCGAGGTACAGCAGAAAAAGGCTCGTGATGTCGGCCTGGCTGGCCTCGTCGACGATGACGACGTCGAAGCTTCCCGGCACCGGCGGAATCGACGCGAGCACCTGGGAGAGCGGCATGACCCAGGCGGGCACCGCACTCTGTGCCTCTCGCATCGCCGATCGTGCTGCGCTGCGGTAGGTTTCGGCGTACTTGCCGGCACCCGACCCGATACTGGAAATGTGCTCGCGGTAGGTCTGCAGTGCGCGAACCTCGGCGGCCGTCATCCGCTGCAGGCTGTTGAGCCAGGCACTCGCGGCAGCGAGACGAGTGGTGAGATAGGCGATGTCGACATCCGCGGCGGCCAACTCCGCTTCCAGTTGTTGCTCGAGACCCCCGTGGTGCTGCTCACCGACCCATTCGCGCGCGCGACGCCACGCCCACGCCTTGGACAGCTGCCAACTGAGCTCGTCCCATTCCGGGTCTGCCGCGGTGTCCTTGACCAAGTCGAACAGGGCCGGCGCGACTGCCGTCAGTGTGGCCGACATCGACTCGAGCAGCAGCTGATTCTCCTGCTCCGCGCAGGCCTGAGCGTAGGCGGAGACCGCGCCTGCCAATTCCGCAGGATCGGCAGCACCGAGGGCCGTCACCAGATTCAGACCTTCGGGCGACGGTCCGGCGTCGATACGAGTGGCCACCGCGAACTGCAGAGCATCGAGCTCGGCGCGGGCGATGTCGATGTCGACACGCGCAGCGATGGCCGCAGCGGCTCCGGCTATCTCCTGAGCTTCGGCGAGGCTTCGAATCCACGGCGCAGCAGGCGATACCGTGTAGAGCCGGTGCACCAGTGCGTCACGAGCGGCAACGACTGCCGCTACGGAACGGAGTCGATCGGCGATCTGCGCAACGGCGTTGACGCGAATCGCTCGCGGGCCGTCGAGCGGGACGACGATCGCCAGGTCGGCCAGCAACACCGCCGCCGTCTGCACGGTGTCGAGAGCCCGAATGTGTTCCGCGACAAGTCGAGCAGCCATCGCACTCGTCGCCGGTTGCCCGTCGACGGTGGCGACGATGCCGAGAGCTTCGACGGCCTTCTGCTCCTCACTACGCCGAAATCGCGGCTTCCATTCGATTCCCGATTCCAGCGCAGCTGCGAGCGCGTCCATCGCCTGCAGAGCCGCAGCAGACGTGGACGAGCACTGCACGTCGTGCGCGCCGATGTACCGGTCGGACGCTGCGGCAGTGGCAACGAGGTCGTCGATTCCGCTGACCCGCGACCACAGGTGAGACGCTTCGCCGGACAGCACCGAGTCGGTCACCCGCGCATACGTGGCATCGAGTTCTGCGACCACTCGCACGCGAGCCGCCAATTCCTCGCAGAGAGAACTGATGTCGGACGAGACGGCGGGTTCGACGCCGCCCAGCAACGTGATCAGGTCGGCAGCCAGGGGTGAGACGGCGTCTATCGGCATATGCACACGCCGGCACAGCGCTGCGAGTTCGGCCGAATTCGGCAGCATCGTTTCAGGACGCGGCAGCACCTGGCGCGATCGTTGCTCGCGGGCTCCGTCGGAGGTCGCAATCAGCGCTCGGAGTTGGTCGACCTGGGCACCGTCGAACGGAGGCCGGTCGGCGAGCAACGGCCCGGGCAGCCACTCGTGGGCACCTTCGGCTGCTTTGACCTTGCGTACGATCGACGCCACCGTGCCGTCGTAACCATCCGAAACATATTCGTGCACAACGGTTTCGGATTCACGAAGGGCGCTGACACGGTTCAGTAGTTCCGTCCGGCGAGTGAGAGCCGCCGCGCGGCGGGTGGTGAGCGCGTCGATCTTCCGCAGCTCACCGGCTTCGTCGAACGAGGTCTTGCGCTCGGCGATCTTGGCGACGCTGCGATTCAACTCGTCCGAACCACCACGGGAGAGGTCGGTGATCGAGACGCAGAGCTCCTGCAACTCGGGCGGCAGCTTGTCGCGCAGGACTCGCAAAGCTTGTGACTTTTCACTAGTGACCAGAACCCGCTGACCTCGCGCCAGCAGCCCTGACATCAGGTTCGCGATGGTGTGGGTCTTCCCCGTCCCGGGCGGCCCTTCGACCACGACACCGCTGTCGCGTCCGAGTCGTTCGATGATCTGCGACTGCTCGGCGTTGGCCGGCAGCGGAAACAGAGGGTCCTCGGCCAGCGCTGCCGACGCGCCGGCTCCGGTCCGTTCGAGCCAGGCCATCCGATCGGCCGGCTCGATCGCGTCGACCAGTTGCGCGAGGCCCAGCGGAACCGGTGAGTCGGGGGCGTCGAGATCGGCGATCATCTGCTCGTAATACTCGACCAGCGCGAACGAGTCGCGGGTTCGGAGCACGAGTGCGGGCGAGACCGTCAGCGTTCGATCGTCGTCGATGTACGCGAGAGCTCCCGGGGGCCCGAGGCGATCGAGCACCTCGATCTCGTGACGGGGAACTCGCGTCGCCCATTCACGCAAGAATTCTTCGACGCCCTCGCCGAGGGGCGAGTCGACGTTGCCGTGCAGCTTCTCGGCGAGAGCCACCGAGCCGGAGGTGTCGAAGTCCTTCGATCCAGTGAGCAGCTGGCCGTCCTCGAGACGCGGGGCACTACCGGCGACCAGTCGAACCAACAGGTCGCCGGTTCGCACATCACGTTCGATTCCGGCCGACTGGGCGAGGAGGTGAGTACGCACGCTGCGCTGGGGGTCGGGGTTGCTCGACGTCAGCAGACCCGACGCCACCACCAGTTCGATCGACTCGGGTCGCGAGGCGAGCTCTTGCATCATCAGCTGCAGTGCTTGATACAGCGCGGCCTTGGGCCGCCGGTCTCGATCCTCCTGAGCCCACTGCTTCCAGGACTCCGAGTACTTCTCGAAGGCCTTCTTGATCTCGTAGGCCTTGCGGATGTCGAAATCCGCGTCGGACTCCTGCGCCTCGCCGCGACGACGCGATGCCGCCGTCGACGCGTCGGCGAGCTCGATCTCCCGATAGCGACTGTCACCGACGACCTGTGGATCGAGCCAACCCGTCAGAAGAGCCGGTGGCTCGGGCGGGTCGTCGACGGCAATGCGCGGTGCCCGAAGCACGACTCCGCCCTGGCCGGCCTTGGGGTCGAGACGAACGGGAATCTCGCCCGAGTACAGCCACTCGACCTGGACGTGATCGTCGAACCTCAGGACCGGATTCGACCGCGCCTCGACTATCTCGCGCAGGAAGCGCAACAGGCGCGCAACCCTGCTCTTGAGCTCGTCGTCGTATTCACGACCGGTAGCCGCTGCAGCCGTCACAGTTTCCCCACAAATGCTCGAATGGCCGTCCCGCCAGGGGACAGTGCTTACGCACCCGCGTCACAGTAGCCGTTGAAAAGCAGTTGTTCACCGGGGTCCGAGCACACAGAATGCGTTCTAGTGCTCGGTCACAAAGACCGACTTCGGTCCCTGGAACATCAACAGAAAACGCGGCCCGTCCGGACTGGTACCGGTCGCCGATCACAGGAGCGTCGCATGCGCAAACTGGTCTACTACATCGCCGTCACACTCGACGGATACATTGCCGCGCCCGACGGCACCTACGACTGCTTCGCAACCGAGGGTGACCACCTCGAGGCCATCGTGACCGAGCTGCCCGAGACGCTGCCGGTGCACGTCCGCGCCGCGCTCGGCATCGATGCCCCGCCGGCGCGGTTCGACACCGTGGTGATGGGCCGGGCGACCCTGCAACCTGCGCTCGACATCGGCATCACCAGCCCGTACCCGCATCTGCGGCAGTACGTGCTCTCTCGTACGTTGCCCGACGCGACGGACGCCACCGAGCCGATCGTCGGTCGGAACCCGATCGACCTGGTTCGAGAACTCAAAGCCGAGGACAGCGACGCCGACGTGTGGCTGTGCGGCGGCGGCCACCTCGCGGGGCAGCTCATAGACGAGATCGACGAGCTGTTTCTCAAGGTCTACCCCGTCGTGCTCGGCCGGGGCATCGGTCTGTTCGCGCCCGAAACCGGACCCGAGCCGCCGACCGCACGAAGGTTCGAGCATCTGCACTCACGCCAGTTCGACAGCGGCGTGCGGTTCACCCGGCTGGTTCGCCCCGACGGCGATGAGCGATGACGTATAAAGACTGAATGCCTGCCGCACCGGTGTCCGAAGGGGAGCAGCCGACTCGCCGGCCGACGACCCAGCGCGGACTACGGACCCGATCCGCACTGGTGGCAGCCGCCCGACGCGTGTTCGAGGACAGCGGCTACCTCGATTCCCGGCTCATCGACATCACCAGAGCCGCGCACTGCTCGGCAGGCTCCTTCTACACGTATTTCACCAGCAAGGAAGAAATTCTGGCCGCGGTGCTCGAACAGGCCAGGGACGACATGCTGCACCCCGGCACGGAACGGGTGGACCCCCACGACGATCCGGCCGCCGTGATCGCAGCCAGCAACCGGGCCTACTTCGAGGCATATCGGCGCAACGCCAAGCTGATGGCGCTGCTCGAGCAGGTCTCCAACATCGATCCCGCCTTTCGCCGCCTGCGCCGCGAACGCGCCGACGCGTTCGTTCGACGCAACGCACGCAGTATCGAGAGCCTGCAGAACCGCGGCGTGGCGGATACCGACCTCGACCCTCTGCTCGCCTCCCGCGCGTTGTCGTCGATGATCAGTCGTCTCGCGTTCAACCACTTCGTCGTCGACGCCGAGGACGGCAATCCCGACGCCGACTACGAGGCACTGCTTGCCACTGCGACGAGGCTGTGGGTCAACGCGTTGCGGATACCGGACAAGAGCGTCGGACACGCCGGATGAACGCCGCCTCCGCAACCCTGCTGCTCGTCCGGAACCGCCTTCGTCGACCTGTACCCGTCGGTAATGTACTCGCCGGTAGCCAGAGGTGGTGAGGAATCACGAATTATGCGTCCCGACAACACTACTCGTGAGTACGAATCCGATGTGAGGCAGAGGAAAGAAAATGTCCAGTACGGAATGTGTTGTCACAGAATTGAATTGGCTCGTTCGTGATCAATCACACTCACCCCGAACGCCGTTGGCACGGCACAGGGCCCGGTTGCCGCTAGAATAAGTCGACCGGAGTGCTGCATGGGCGCAGGACCGGAGCCTGCGGAACGACCCGACAACCATCAAACGGACATGCCCAGCCGGACCCACCTCCCATCGAGTGCACCGACGCGATGTGCGCCTACACCGAGCGAAGAGAGATACGTTGTTCAAGCGGATTGCAGTAGTCAACCGAGGCGAGGCAGCAGTACGGCTGATCCGAGCCGTCCGAGAGCTCAACGCCGAACACGATTACGGCATCCGCACCGTAGCGCTGCACACCGAGGCCGAGAAGCGGGCCATGTTCGTCCGCCTGGCCGACGAAGCGGTCACGCTGCGCAAGCCGGCGAGCGGTTCGGCCTACCTCGATTACGGCGTGCTGGAAGCGGCACTCGTGGAATCCGGGGCCGACGCCGTATGGGTCGGCTGGGGCTTCGTCGCCGAGGACCCGACGTTCGCCGACCTGGTCGCCCGCCTGAACATCACTTTCATCGGCCCGTCCGCGGACGCGATGCGCCTGCTCGGAGACAAGGTAGAGGCCAAGATTCTCGCCGAGAAGGTCGGCGTTCCCGTCGCACCGTGGTCCGGTGGCCCTGTCGAGACCCGCGCCGATGCCCGTCGTCACGCCGCGGCGATCGGCTATCCGTTGATCATCAAGGCCCGCTCGGGCGGCGGTGGCCGCGGTATCCGCAAGGTCTTCCACGAGGACGAACTCGAACTGTCCCTCGAACGCACCCAGGGTGAGGCCGAGCGCTCGTTCGGCGACCCCGTCGTGTTCCTCGAGCGCCTGGTCACCGATGCCCGGCACGTCGAGGTCCAGGTCATCGCCGACAGTCACGGCAACGTGTGGGCCCCCGGTGTGCGCGACTGCTCGATCCAGCGTCGCAATCAGAAGGTCATCGAGGAGTCCAGCTCCCCGCTGCTGACCAAGGAACAGTCCGATCAGCTGCGCACCGCGTCGGCCGAACTGGTCAAGGCCGCCGGATATCAGGGCGCGGGCACCGTGGAGTACCTCTACCAGCCCGAGCAGAAGATCTTCACGTTCCTCGAGGTCAACACCCGCCTGCAGGTCGAGCACCCGATCACCGAATACACCACCGGCATCGACCTGGTGAAGCTGCAGATCCTCGTCGCCGACGGCCAGGCACTGCCCGGCGACTGCCCGCCCGAGTTCGGTCACGCCGTCGAGGCCCGCCTCAACGCCGAGGACGCCGACAACGGCTTCGCACCGGCCCCCGGCACCGTCGAGCTGCTCAAGTTCCCCCTCGGCACCGGCATCCGCGTCGACACCGGAATCGCCCAGGGCGATGTCATCCCACCCGACTACGACTCCATGGTTGCCAAGGTCATCGCCTGGGGCCGAGACCGCAGCGAAGCGCTGGCGAGATTGCGCAATGCGCTGCGCGAGACCACGGTCGTCATCGACGGCGGCACCACCACCAAGTCGTTCCTGCTCAGCCTGCTCGACCGCGAGGAAGTCATCTCCGCCTCCGCCGACACCGGCTGGCTCGACCGCACCGAAGCCGGCTCGCAGGTGGGGCCGACCGCCGTCGCCGACATCGCCATCGTCGCCGCAGCGATCGACGCCTACGACGCCGAGGAAGGTCGCGAGCGCACCGCGTTCCTCAACTCCGCACGAGGCGGCCGCCCACGCGCGACACACGCCATCGGCCGCACCGTCGAGCTCAACTACCAGGGTCAGGCCTACAAGCTCGAGGTCGGCCAGACCGGAACTCACCGATACAGCATCGAAAGCGACGGCATCGGCGAACTGCAGGTCGACGTCGAGCGCCTCGGCACCTACGAGAGCCGCCTCGTCATCGGTGACCGCCGCTACCAGGTCGTCACCGTCGCCGGAGCCGCCCACTTCCTCGTCGAGGTCGACGGCATCAGCCATCAGATCTCCCAGGACGAGGCCGGGCTGGTCCGCGCGCCTGCACCCGCTGTCGTCGTCGCCGTCCCGGTCGCCGTCGGCGACGAGGTCGAAGCAGGACAGACCCTCGTCGTCCTCGAATCGATGAAGATGGAAACTGCCGTTCGGTCCCCGTACGCGGGAACCGTGCGTGAGGTATTGGCCTCGGTCAACGGACAGGTCGACGCGGGAGCTGCACTGCTGCGCGTCGATCAGGCCGGAGAACAGAAGGTCTCCGAGCAGGCACCTCGGGTGCAGTTCCGTGGCGTCGACGACGCCGCGCAGCGTTCGCCGCAGCGCCGGGCACTGGACCGGCTCGACGAACTCGCAGCCCTCATCACCGGCTTCGACGTCAGCGGAGCTCGGGCACGAAACCTGTTGTCCACCTACGAGACTCTGCGCGCCGACGTGCCACGCGACGATTCGGAGCTGGTCACCGCCGAACTGGCGTTGCTGAACACCTTCGCTGACATCTGCGAGCTCTCCCGCAACCGTCCGACGATGGACGAGGAGAACAACGACGAGCGAGTCCACTCCCCCCGCGAGCACTTCCACTCGTTCCTGCACTCGCTCGACGCGGACGTCCAGGGCCTGCCGGAGTCGTTCCGCGCCAAGCTCACTCGCGCGCTCGCGCACTACGACGCCGCCATCGACGAGGGCCGAACCCCGGCTCTCGAAGAAGCCGTCTACCGCGTCTTCCTCGCACTGCAGCGCATGGAGAATCAGGTACCGGTCATCGCGGCCCTGCTCGGCCACTGGCTCAGTGACTCCTCCGCCCAGCCCGAGGCCACCCCGGCCATGGCCGAGGTACTCGAGCGCCTCATCGGTGCCACTCAGGCCCGCTACCCCGTCATCGGCGACGTCGCCCGCAACCTGCGTTTCCGGTTGTTCGACGAGCCGCAGATACGGATGGCCCGCGAGAAGGTCTACGACGGCGTCCGCGGCAGCCTGCAGTACTTGGCCGAGAATCCCGACGCAGCCGACTACTCGGCTCGTGTCGCCGCTCTGGTCGCCACCCCGGAACCGCTGATCGAGCTTCTGGCACAACGGATCACCGATCCCGGTGCCCTGCTCGAGGTAATCACCCGTCAGTACTACGAAATTCGCACCCTCGAAGACGTCAAGGCCTTCGACCGCGACGGTAAGCACTTCGTCACCGGCAACTTCGAGCTCTCGGGCGAACGGCTGCATCTGATCTCGACCGCGACGGACTTCGATTCCCTCGCAACGACTCTCGACGCCGTCGAGGACATCGCCGGCCCGTCGCCGGAAAACCTTGCCGTGGACCTGTACCTGTCGTGGCCGGACGCCCCCGCCGACGGCGACGTGCTCTCGGCCCGACTGCAGGAAGCTCTGGCCGCACACTCCGGCTCCGGCCGCTGGCGCCGGGTCACGGTGACCGTGTTCGGCGCGGTCACGCGAAAGATGACCTACCGCCGCACCACGGTCGAGGGATCCGAGCCCCTCGCCGAGGACACCATCATCCGGGACATGCACCCACTCACCGGTCAGCGACTCGACCTGTGGCGACTGAAGAACTTCGACGGAGTTCGCCTGCCCGCCAGCGCCGGAACCTACCTGTTCCACCTGACGTCCAAGGCCAACCCGTCGGACGAGCGACTCGTCGCCCTCGCCGAGATCCGGGGCATCACAACACAGTTGGACGACGCCGGAAACATCGTCGCCGTGCCGGAGATCGAACGAACCGTCGCAGCCTGCCTCGACGGAATCCGCCGGGCCCAGGCCGGACGCGGCAAGAAGCGTCTCGACGCCAACCGCGTCGTGCTGTACGTGTGGCCGGTACTGAACGTGCCCGCAGACCGCATCGCCACCATCGCCCGGCACATCGCACCGCTGACCATCGGAGCCGGACTCGAAGAGATCACGCTGATCGCACGCCTGGCCGAAACGCCGGGCGCGACACCGCGCGAGGTGGCTCTGCGCCTGTCGTACCGGTCCGGTGCCGGCATCGTCGCCAAGGTGACCCCGCCGCCGACCGAGCCGATGCGTCCACTCGACGAGTACACCCAGAAAGTGCAGCGGTCTCAGGCCCGCGGGACCGTGTACCCGTACGAGCTGATTCCGTTGCTCAGCAGCAACGGTGGCACGTTCACCGAGTACGACTTCGACGGCGACGGCGTGCTCGCACCGGTCGATCGTCCCTACGGCCGCAACTCCGCGGGCGTCATCGTCGGCGTGGCCACCACCCCGACCGCCAAGTACCCCGAGGGCATCACCCGCGTCGCACTCTTCGGTGACCCCACCAAGGCACTCGGCACCGTCGCCGAGGCGGAGTGCTCGCGGATCGTCGCGGCCATCGACCTCGCCGAACAACTCGGGGCTCCCGTCGAATGGTTCGCATTGTCCTCCGGCGCAACGATTTCCATGGAATCGGGCACCGAGAACATGGACTGGGTTTCGCGCGGCCTGCGCCGCATCATCACCTTCACCCAGGCCGGCGGCGAAATCAACATCGTCGTCGCGGGCATCAACGTCGGCGCGCAGCCGTACTGGAACGCCGAAGCCACGATGCTCACCCACACCAAGGGCATCCTGGTGATGACCCCCGACAGTGCGATGGTGCTCACCGGAAAGCAGTCCCTGGACTACTCCGGCGGCGTCTCGGCCGAGGACAACTTCGGTATCGGTGGCTACGACCGCGTCATGGGCCCCAACGGCCAGGCGCAGTACTGGGCACCGAACCTGCGAGCTGCATGCGACATCCTGTTCGCGCACTACGATCACGCGTATGCCGCACCGGGAGAACGCTTCCCACGCCGTGCAGCCACGGCCGACCCGACCGAGCGCGACGTGCGTACCTACCCGCACGTGCACCCGTCGAGCGACTTCACCACCGTCGGCGACATCTTCTCCTCGGTCACCAACCCGGACCGCAAGAAGCCGTTCGACATTCGCACCGTGATGCGCGCCGTGGTCGACCAGGATCACTCGGTGCTCGAGCGGTGGGCCGACATGGCCGATGCCGACACCTCGGTGGTGTTCGACGCTCACCTCGCCGGAATCCCGGTGTCCGTGATCGGAATCGAATCGCGAGCCATCCCCCGCAAGGGCTGGTTCCCGTCCGACGGCCCCGATCAGTGGACCTCGGGAACCTTGTTCCCGAACTCGTCGAAGAAGACGGCACGCGCCATCAACGCCGCCAGCGGAAGCCGGCCGATCGTGGTGCTGGCCAACCTCTCCGGCTTCGACGGATCACCGGAATCGCTGCGCAACATCCAGCTCGAATACGGCGCCGAAATCGGCCGCGCCATCGTCAACTTCGACGGACCGGTCGTGTTCTGTGTTGTCTCGCGCTACCACGGCGGCGCGTTCGTCGTGTTCTCCGGAGCACTCAACGACAATATGGAGGTCCTCGCAGTGGAGGGCTCCTTCGCCTCCGTACTCGGCGGTGCCCCGGCAGCCGCGGTGGTGTTCACCCGCGACGTCAACGCCCGCACCGCAGCGGACGCCGACGTCAAGGAGCTCGAAGCACGACTGAACGCAGCCGAGGACGACGCCACCCGCTCGGCTCTGCGCGTCGAGCTGGCCACCGTGCGAGCGAACGCCCGCAACGCCAAACTGGGTGAAGTGGCGGCCGAATTCGAGGCCATCCACAACATCCAGCGCGCACAGAGCGTCGGATCGGTGCACCACATCGTCCCCGCCGCCGAACTACGCCCGCAGCTGGTCGCCGCCGTCGAACGCGGAATGGCGCGGTCGCTGGCCAAGTAGGGCACTGGCTCCACGCAAACGCGCGCGCGTTTGCTGGATGCTCGCAGAATGGTTACCTGTTCCGTGAGCGTCTGGCGAATGCGCGCGCGTTTGTCGGTTCGGGGGGTTCGGCGGAGGGTGCGGCTCAGGGCACGCGTTACCAGTAGGTCACGTCTGTGGCGACGACACCGGTGCACTGTCCGGTGAAGATGGTCACCGCGCAGGCCTCCCAAAGCCGCGACAGCATGTCGAAACCACCCAACGCACCGCTCGCGCTACCGGTGCTCGCGCTTCCGGTATCGGCCACCGCGACCGCTGGCGACGCTATAGCGATGACGGCAGCTCCCAACACAACAGCAATACGACGCTTCACGCAGTTCTCCTCTGTGCTTCCATCGGACATGTTTCGATCGTTACGCTAACCTCGCGTCCGAATTGTCACAATCGTCCGAACGATCGATTCCTGGGCGTCAGAGCTGGAGTTCTCGGGCGCTGGCGAATCGCCGCTGTTCGCCGGTGAGCGGGTCGGTGAAGTCCAGTGCCCGGGCCAGGAGTTGCAACGGCCGAGTGAAGTCGTCGGCTGGAGTCGATGTGAACACCGGATAGTACGGGTCGTTCACGATGGGAATGCCCAACGACGACAGGTGGATTCGCAGTTGGTGGGTCTTGCCGGTCTTGGGGAAGAGTTGATATCGGGCGGACGTGCCGAAGGTGTCGACGAGTTCGATGCGGGTCTCGCTGTTCGGCTCCCCCGGCTCCTCGTACGCCGTCATGACGCCGTGCTCTTTGAGGATTCGGCTACGCACTACGCGCGGAAACTGCAGTGCTGCATCGAATCCCGCGACGGCCTCGTATTCCTTGGTGACGTTGCGTGAGGAGAAGAGTTCCTGGTACGGCCGTCGGGCATGCTTGGTCTTGGTGAAGAGCAGCACCCCTGCTGTCGCGCGATCGAGTCGATGCGCGGGCGTGAGGTCGGGGCAGTCGAACTGCTTGCGTAGGCGCACGGTCGCTGTTTCGGTGACGTGCCGACCGCGTGGAATGGTGGCGAGGAAGTGCGGCTTGTCGACCACCACAAGATCATCGTCCTCGTGCAGGATACCGATCTCGAACGGAACCGGAACCTCCTGCGCCGGAACACGATAGAAGTACACCTGGCTACCGGCGCGGTAGCGCGTCGCGTCGGAGATGGGCCTGCCCTTCTCGTCGACCACTTCGGCGTCGCGGATGGCCCCACGCCAATCGTCGTCGGGCATCTCACGTTCGAGATATTCGACGATGGTAGTGGCCGGATCACCATGCGGCAGAAGCAGTCTCAGAGGTGCAAGACCGTCTCGAAAGGGCAGCATCACTCAGGCGCACTCGAGACAGATCAACCGCAAACCACGGCCGGCATCACCGTCGAAGTCCTGGTAACGCGACGTCGGGTTGCCGCACGCACTGCAACGCCCGATGACGGCCGTGTGGTCGGAGAAGTTCTGTGCCATCCGCTTGTCGAAGACGAAGAGCGAGCCCTCCCAGAGCGCGTCGTCGCCGAAAGTCTCTGCGTACCGGACGATTCCGCCGTCGAGCTGGTAGACCTCTTCGAACCCGCGGGCCACCATCAACGAAGACAGCACCTCGCACCGCACTCCCCCGGTGCAATACGTGACCACCGGGGACTTCTTCAGATGGTCGTAGGCACCCGAATCGAGCTGGGAGACGAAGTCCTTTGTCGTCTCCACGTCGGGGACCACTGCATTCTTGAACTTGCCGATCTGGGCCTCGAACGCGTTGCGTCCGTCGAAGAAGACGACGTCGTCGCCGCGGGAATCCACGAGCTCGTGCACCTGCTGCGGGCTCAGATGAGTTCCGCCGTTGACCACGCCGCCGGTGTCGACCTTCAGTTCCCCGGGGGCTCCGAACGTGACGATCTCGTCGCGCACTCGCACGCTCAGTCTAGGAAAGTCGTTGCCGAGCCCGTCGGACCACTTGATGTCGGCCGACTTGAACGCCGGATAGCTGCGGGTGCCGCGAACGTACCTCTTGACGTCGTCGACGTCACCGCCGACCGTCGCGTTGATGCCGTGTTCGGAGATGAGGATGCGTCCGGTCAGGTTGTTGGACGCGGCCAGCGTCTGCTGCCACAGCCGGATCGCCTCGGGATCTGGCAATGGAGTGAACACGTAGAACAGGACGATTTTCGGTACAGCCACGCCCTCCAGTATGGCGGGTCAGCCCAGTGGCGGCGCCGCCGCCCGAAGCCGCTGGGTGCCGGAGTCGACGGTGTAGCCCGCTCCCCAGTACACGCCGGTCCGCGGATCCTCCTTGGCGGTGAGGAACCAGTGGTCCATCCGAGCCGCCGTCTTGGTGACCTCGAAGACGCCGAAACCGTGACTGTCGAGGTCGACGAACTTCACGTGCTGGTTGAGCGCCTTGAACGCTTCCTCGGCGACACGGCCCAGCGTGTGCGGCGGAGTGTGCGTCAGATCGTCGATGTTGGCCGAGCTCACCGACGTGACGACGAGTTCGGTGGCAGCCGGTTCCGTCGTTGCGTAGTGCGCTGCGTCGAGGGGTACCTCGCAGGCCCAGGCCGAGTGGATATCGCCGGTGATGAAGACCGTGTTGTCCACGCCTGCATCGACGATCGCACCGAGCAGCTTGCGGCGGTCGGCCGTGTATCCGTCCCACGGATCAGCGTTGTAGGGCAAGCCGCCCTCCGGGATCCCGAGGAGCGAGGTGACTGCCTTGGCCGCATCGCGGTCGAGCGGCGGGATCAATGTCGGAGTGATCATCACCGGATTGCCGACGATCTTCCACTGCGTCGGCGACGAGACGATGCCGTCGGTGAGCCACTGCATCTGCTCGGCACCGGTGATGGTCCGGTTGGGCGAATCGACCTCGGGACCGTTGAACGGCAACACCTGCTGCGAGCGGTAGGTCCGTAGATCCAGCATCGAAAGTTCGAGCAAGTTGCCGAACCGCAGCCTGCGGTACAGGTGACGGTTGGTGGCAGTGCCTGCTGCGCGGACCGGCATCCACTCGTAATAGGCCTTCTCGGAGTTGGCCTTGCGCGTGTACCAATCGCCCTCGGTGGCCGGCGTGTGGTTCTCGGCGCCGCCGTCGTACGCGTCATTGGCCGACTCGTGGTCGTCCCACGTGCAGATCCACGGAACGTCGACGTGGGCGGCCTGCAGATCCGGATCGGACTTGTACTGACCGTGCCGCTGGCGGTAGTCGGCAAGGGTGACGATCTCGTGGGTGGGCGAATGCTGCCGGACGACGCCGTCGCGCCCCGGAAAGCCGCCCGTCTCGTACTCGTAGATGTAGTCACCGAGATGGACGATGACGTCGAGGTCTCCCCTGGCTGCCAGGTGGCGATAGGCACCGAAGTAGCCCGACTCCCAATTGGAGCACGAGACGACGCCGAAACGCATCGCCTCGATGTCGGCATCGTTGGCCGGGGCGGTGTGCGTGGTCCCGACGGCCGACGCCGCGTCGTTCGTGCGGAAATCGTAGAAGTACGTGGTGTCTGCGCTGAGTCCGTCGACATCGACCTTGACGGTGTGATCGGAGTCGGGGCCGGTGGACACGGTTCCGGAGGCGACGACGCCACTCATGTCTACGTTCCGGGCGATGCGCCAGGTCACCGATACCTGCGGGCCGACGCCGGAGCCCGGGGTGGCGTCGGGAGTGGGGGTGATGCGGGTCCACAGAATGATCGCGTCGGGCAACGGATCTCCCGATGCCACCCCGTGCAGAAAGCCTCGATCGCTGCCCTGGGCGTGGGCGACCGCGGGCAGTGTCGTGACGACTCCGGCCACGACAACAGCGACCGACGACGAGCGAAGAAACGTTCTTCTGGACAGCGCAGAATCAGCGGGCATCGGGTCAGTCCATGCGATGGATGGTCGGTGGTCAAGTAAGGCGCGCCTGGGTCGACCACAGTGTTCACCGGCCGGCCATGCTGCGGACGCTGGTTTGCCTTCGTCGCTGCGGGAGAACACTCCGAGAATGGACGCTCTGTGGTTGTTCGGTGATCAGCTCGGCCCGCACTACCACTCGGTGGACGAGCATGCCGAACGAGACGTGCTGATGATCGAGTCCAGGCGCGTGTTCCGACGCCGGCGATACCACCGACAGAAGCTCCATCTCGTTTTGTCCGGGATGCGGCACCTGGCCGACGAGCTGGGTGACCGCGTCACTTATCTGCAGACCGAGACGTATCGCGAAGCCCTGGCCGAGTACGGCAAGCCCGTGGTGGTGTTCGAGCCCACCTCGCACGCGGCGGAGAAATTCGTCGCCGCCTTGCACGAGGAAGGTCTGGTCTCGGAAATTCTGCCGACGCCGATGTTCGCGCTCCCCCGGGCCGAGTTCGCCGACTGGGCGGCCGAGCGCGGCACCTTCCGCATGGAGACGTTCTACCGCGAGCAGCGCAAGAGATTCGATGTGCTGATGGACGGTGCCGATCCGGTCTCGGGCAAATGGAACCTCGACGCCGAGAACCAGTCGCCACCCCCGAAGGGACGCCTGACCCTGGGTGTCGAAGAACCGTGGTGGCCGACCGAGGATGCCATCGACGACAAGGTGCGAGCCGACCTCGACGACTGGGACCTCGACACCGTCGGAGTCGACGGGCCCCGAGTGTTCGCGGTGACCGCGACCGAAGCCTCGGAAGCGTTGGCGCACTTCGTGAACTATCGCTTGGACGACTTCGGCAAGTACGAGGACGCGGTGATGGCCGACGACTGGACGATGTCGCACTCACTGCTCTCGGTACCGCTGAACCTCGGCCTGCTGCAACCGCTGGACGTGGCACACGCCGCCGAGGACGCTCACCGCGACGGCACCCCGCTGGCGAGTGTCGAGGGCTTCGTTCGACAGATCCTCGGCTGGCGCGAGTACGTGTGGCATCTGTACTGGCATCTGGGGCCCGAGTACCTCGAGCGCAACAAGCTCGAAGCCCATGAGCCACTACCGGATTGGCTTCTCGAGTTGGACGGCGATGCGGTGGTCGCGAAGTGCCTGTCCAGTACCGTCGACGGCGTACGCGACCGCGGCTGGGTGCACCACATTCCGCGGTTGATGATCCTGGGAAACTTTGCGCTGCAACATGCCTGGGACCCACGAGCGTTGACCGAGTGGTTCGCCACGGCTTTCGTCGACGGATTCGCCTGGGTGATGCCGGTGAACGTCATCGGCATGAGTCAACACGCAGACGGCGGCGTGATTGCCACCAAGCCCTACGCCTCGGGCGGGGCGTACCTCAACCGCATGACCGACTACTGCAAGCCGTGCGAGTTCAACCCGAAGAAACGACTGGGCGACGACGCCTGCCCCTTCACCGCCGGCTACTGGGCATTCGTGCACAGGCATCGCGAGATGTTGGCACTGAACCACCGCACCGCGCGACAGGTGTCGTCCATGAACCGATTGAACGACCTCGAGCAGGTGTTGGAACAGGAGCGGCAACGCGAGGTGTACTGACGCGCCCTCGACTATCGCGAGTATCGACTCGGGAGGAGGCTCGGCGGCAGTGAGATCAGCCCTGCCTTGCGCGGCGTCGTGGGCACCGACTGCGCGACGCCCACCACGCCGGCTGAGACGCTGCCACGAGGACCGAGCATGTTCCACCTGTCGCAGCCGACAGTGCATTCAGTCCGCCGCGCACAGAGGATCCCCGAACAACTCAGTAGAGCAGCAGAATTGGCAGATCGCTCGAGCGCAGGTTCGGGCGTCGCCGTCGGCGATACCGAGCGGACTCTTGGGGGCATTGCGCTCTGCACCGAATCGTCGTCGCGAGATCACACCGCCGCGGTCTCACCCCGGCTCGGTACTCGGGCAACGTTCGGGGTCGATGGGTCCGGTCCACATGCACCGATGCTCGGGTGTACTTCTCGTCGAAGTATCGCGGTCTTGTGCGGTCGCCGGAGAGATCGAGCCTCTACCATGCGCCACCGACAGGTTCGGACTATCGAATCCTTATGCACTGCAATAGTTTTCGATTGCACCATCATTGTGTATCGAACGCACGTTCGATAAACTTCTTCCTATGACCACGGAGATCTGGCAACTGAGCGAAGCAGAACTGCTCGCCGACGCTGCCGCGGTCTCCCACGACATCCAATTGCTGGAAGCCCGGCGGATCGCATTGGTCGCCGAGATCGACACCCGCGTCTCGCGGGAGAAACTCGGCTTCCCCGGGCCCGCCGGTTGGCTCACCTCCACCACCCTCCTCACCCCCAGCAAAGCGAACAAGATCGTCGCCCTCGCCCGCGGACTGAAGAACTTCCCCGACATCGCCGACGCAGTGGACACCGGCGTCATGACCATCGACCACGCCGCCCTGATCCTCACCTTCGCCGAAACACCACCCAAACTCCTCCCTAGAGCCGGTCAAGACATCGCCCGCACCGCGATGATCACCGCCGCCACCGGGCCCGGGGCACGCACCGACAAGATCCGTGAAGCGATCACCAAACTCAAAGACACCTACGGCAGCGACAAGCCGCCCCCTGAGGACACCGACCGCAACGAACTGTTCGCATCGAAGATGCTCAACCAACGCCTCTGCCTCAAAGCCGACTTCGATGCCGTCACCGCAGAAAAGCTATTCACCGCACTCTCACCGTTGACCGAACCCCGGCCCGCAGCCGACGGCACCCCCGACGAACGCAGTCCCGCGCAACGCCGCGCCGAGGCATTCGGGCAGATCCTCGACCACTACCTTGCTACCAAGGATCGCCCCACCGAAGGCGGCGAAAGACCGCACATCAACCTGCACATCCGGTTGCAGGACCTCCACAGCCTGAGCGGTCAGAACACCGACGACATCACCGACGACATCACCGACGACGAAACCACCCGCACAGCAGCAGAATCCGACAACGCCGATCCATTCGACCCGGTGGACATCGACGCCGGCAACCCGATCCACTCCGACCCAATACACTCCGACCTGACCGAGTCGGACGCGGCGGATGAACTCCAGACCGGCAGTGCTGCCGGACCGAGCCAGGATCGCAGCGCGTATCAGGACCTGTTCGGCGATGGCACCACCGTCGGGTGGCTGCCCTGGATGGGACCACTCTCGCGCAACACCTCCCGCCAACTCGCCTGCGACTGTGTTCTCACCGCGATCGTCATGGACGAGAACGGCAACCCGTTGAACCTCGCCCGCACCGCCCGTACCGTCACCGCGAAACAGAAACGCGCCTTGACTGCCCGCGATCACGGTTGCGCGTTCCCGGGCTGTGGCAAACCCGCCGCCTGGACCGAAGGTCACCACATCTGGCACTGGGCCGACGGTGGCCCCACCGATATGGACAACCTGGTCCTGCTCTGCGGGTTCCACCACCGCCTGATCCACCACAGTGACTGGGAAGTCTTCATCGGCACCGATCAACACCCCTGGTTCGTACCCCCGGCCACCGTCGACCCCTACCGACAACCCCGACAATCCCACGCCCGAGCAGGCCCCCACATCGCATAGGCCCGTCGAACGCACACCAGCTCCACGCAAACACACCAGCCCCGCACCGAGAACACGGTGCGGGGCTGGAAGAGATTGCTCAACAGATTGATTCGAGTAGACCACCGCGGGCTTTCTGCACCGTCTGCGACTCGATGGGGTCGAGATCGACCGTCTCTTCTACGCTCCGCTCAATTGGTCGAAGACATGCCGGCGTCGACCTTCGCAACAGCCTCGTCGATCATCGGTACATAGCGCTCGAGTGCCCACGGCACCGTCAGCGGGTTGATGATCGATGACCCGGTGACGAAGGACTGATCCGTCGGCGCAACGACCGACCCGCGGGACACGGCCGGAATCTGCTTGTACGCAGGCTGATTCTCGGTGTCGGTGCGGTTCTGCGGATCCGAGTAGAAGGTGAAGATCAGATCCGAGTCGTTCAACAGATTCGCGTTCTCCAAGCCGATGACCGACGAGTCGGTGCCCTCGGTCTCGTCGAGCGTGTTCACCACCGGATCGACCTGCAGCCCGAGTCCGCGGACCATCGCGACGCGCTGCTCGTCGGCGAGGAACACTCCGAGCGTCCCGGGACCGGTGTTGTAGATGTACGAAAAACTCACGTCCGCATACTCGGGGTGCTGGGCGGCGGCGTCGGCGAAGCGGTTCTCGATCTTGTCGATCTCCTCGGCCGCCTTCTGCTCCTCACCCATCGCCTTGCCGATGACGGTGATCTGGTCCTGCCACGTCGTGGTCCACGGCTTTTCCTCGTAGGCGACCACCGGGGCGAAGGCACTGAGCTTGTCGAACTGATCCTGCGTCACGCCGGACCACGGTGCGAGAATCAAATCCGGTTCGAGCGCCGCGACGGCCTCGATGTTCAATTCCGTTCCGCCGGTGAACTGTTGGGGAAGCTCGGCCCCCAATTCGGTGACCGCGTCGTGCACCCACGGCAAGTAGCCGGTGTCATCGGCACCCCAGGAATACTCCTCGACGCCGACGGGGACGGTGCCCAGCGCGATCGCCGTCTCTGCCGAGCCCTGGCCGAGCGTCACGATGCGCTCCGGCTTCTCGGTGATGACGGCCTGACCCAGTGCCGAATCGATGGTGACGGCGGCGAAGTCTCCGGACTCGCCCTGTTCCGACTCGGCAGTATCGGTGCTCGAACAGGCACCCACCACCAGGGCAGACACAGCGAGCGCGGACAGCAGGCACGCACGGCGAGTGAAACGTCGACCGGCCGTTGGAGCAGAGAACATGGATACCTCTCGACATGCAAAGGGACGTTAAAGTAAGACTAGGCTAACCTCTCAATCAGTTTCAAATGCGCTGCACAGCGGGCGTTCGCTACGGTGGAGGCATGAGCCTTCCTCGCCCCGCACCCGACCGGACTGCCGTCGTGACCGGAGCGTCTTCCGGAATCGGTGCCGCCATCGCTCGCGAACTCGCCTCCCGAGGCCATGGAGTCACCCTCGTCGCCCGCCGCGCCGACAAGCTCGAGGAGCTTGCGAACGAACTCCGCTCGCGGGGAGTTCGCGCGGAGGTGCTCGCAGCAGACCTGTCCGATCGCAGCGCCCGCGCCGAATTACTCGGGCGCATCACCGAACTCGGGCTGATACCGGACATTCTGGTGAACAACGCCGGGCTGTCGACACTCGGCCCGGTCGTCGAATCCGACCCCGAAGCAGAGATGAACATGATCGAGGTCGACGTGGTTGCCGTCGCCGATCTGTGCACCCGATTCCTCCCCGGCATGACCGATCGACGACGCGGGGCACTTCTCAACGTGGCCTCGACCGCCGCGTTCCAGCCCTTGCCGGGACAGGCCGGGTACGGCGCATGCAAGGCGTTCGTTCTCTCCTACACCCAGTCTCTGACCGGAGAACTGCGCGGAACCGGAGTGACCGCGACGGCGCTGTGCCCGGGACCGGTACAAACCGGTTTCGGCGAGGCCGCGGGCTTCGCGAAAGACGATGCAGAGAAGGCACTTCCATCGATCATGTGGGTGTCGGCAGAAACGGTGGCCAAGACTGCCGTCGACGACATGACCAAGGGGCGCATGGTCTCGATCCCCGGGCCCGCCAACCGCATCGGATCGATCTTCGCGCAGATCACTCCGCGAACGTTGTTGGTCCCCATGCTCACTCGCATCCACCCGGGTCTCAAGAACGGTGCGTCTTCGTGAAGCGCGAATTCGTGGTGTCCGACAGCATCGTGGTGAACGCCGACGTGAATACTCTGTACGCCGCGATCAGCGACCCCACCAAGATGGGGCAGTGGAGTCCCGAGAACACCGGTGCCACGGTCCACGAACCTCGCGAAAGCGCATACGTGGGCATGGTGTTCGACGGAACCAACAAGCGCGGCAGGGCGAAGTGGATCACTCGCTGCACCGTGACCGCAGCCGACCCAGGCAAGACCTTCGAGTTCCGCGTCCACGCCATCGGCAAGAGCGCTCCGAAGATCAAGGGCGCGAACGCAACCTGGCGATACGACTTCGAGCCGGTCGCAGGCGGCACAAAGGTCACCGAAACCTGGACCGACGACAGAACGAAATGGCCCGATGCCCTGGCGCTCGTGTTCGACAAGATCGTCACCAGCGGCAAGACGTTCCCGCAGTTCCAGCGTCGCAACATCCGAAAGACGCTGGAGAACCTGCAGAAACGTTACGCCTGACGGCTAGGCCTGCCGGGTGTACAGGCCGAGAACGTACGACGCCTGCCCGGCATGCTGAAGGTCGTCGGAGACCACGGACACCAGGCGCGCACCCAACGTGACCGGCGGATCCCAGTTCTCGTCGACGATCCGGTCCAGATCGTCGGTCGAGATACTGCTCAGGTACGCAACGGTTTTCGAGTGCACGGCGTCGTGGTATTCGCGCAACAACTCGGCGCTCGAGGTGACCTGAGCGACGTCGGAGGACGATTGGCCGTACCCGATGTCGGACTTGTCGAACGGCAATCCGAAACGCTCGAACCACGAGTCCGACGTCCAGACCTGTTCGCTCCCGGCCACACCCGCGATGTGGTCGTCCTGCACTCGCGTCAGGTGCCACAGCAACCATGCGATGCTGTTGGCATCGGTGTCGGGCCGATAGGTCAACGCGGCAGCGGGGATGTCGTCCAACACCGAGTGAACGAGTTCCTTGATCCGGCCGAACGCGTCGGTCAGCAGGTCGTTGTGGTTCATCGAGTACGCCTCTTTCGTCGAGCACTGATAGCCAGTCATGCATACCCCGATTGCCGCGAAGGGAACATCGGGGCCCTCCAGGCGCGTTGAACCCGGTATGACTTCTCCAGCAATCGTGTACACCCGCACCGGCGATTCGTCCGTCCTCGAACCGAAAGATCGCGAGGTGACCGAGCCGGCCGCAGGCGAAGTGCGCGTGCGCGTCGTGGTCTCGGGCGTCAATCCGACGGACTGGAAGAACAGAACCGGTTCCGGACCGGGCGAGAAGCTGGCGTTCGACGAGGTGGTTCCGAACCAGGACGGTGCCGGAGTGATCGACGCCGTGGGCCCTGATGTCGAGGGGCTGGCCGTAGGAGATCGCGTCTGGGTGTACCTGGCCCAGCATCAGCGTCCGACCGGAACGGCGCAGAAGTTCACCAACCTTCCCGCGTCACGTGTGGTTGCTCTGCCCGACGGCGTCGGCTTCGACGTCGGCGCGAGCCTCGGCGTACCCGCGATGACGGCACACCGCGCATTGACGGTGTCGGAGGACGGCCCGTCTCGCTTGCATCCCGGCGCGTTGGAAGGCAAGTCGGTACTCGTCGCCGGAGGCGCCGGTGCCGTCGGCCATGCCGCGATCCAACTGGCCCGCTGGGCAGGCGCGACCGTGGTGACGACCGTCAGCGGACCGGAGAAGGGCGCACTGGCCACCGCTGCCGGCGCGCACCACGTGGTGAACTACAAGACCGGAGACGCCGCCGCTGACATCCGCGAATTGGTACCCGCCGGAATCGATCTCGTCGTCGAGGTTGCTCCCGCACAGAACGCCGCACTCAACGCGGCCGTGGGAGCGAACCGAGCATCGGTTGCCGTCTACGCGAACAACGGCGGCGACACCATCACCCTCGACGTCCGGCCGAACATGGTGCTCAACACTCGCTACCAGTTCGTGCTCCTCTACACCGTGGGCGACGAGGCTCTACGTAACGCCGAGGCGGATGTCAGCGCCGCGGCCGCAGCAGGTGTGCTGGAGGTGGGCGACGCCACCGGCCTCCCCTTGCACCGCTTCCCGCTGAGCGAGACCGCAGCCGCACACGACGCCGTCGAGAACGGAACCGTCGGCAAGGTGCTGATCGACGTCTCCAGCGAATAGCTCAGGTGATGACCGGCAACGTGGACCACGGAAAATTGATCCACTTGTCGGTCTCGCGCCACGAGTAGTCCGGCTGCACAATGGTTCTGGGCTTGGTGTAGATCACGGCCGACCGCACGTCGGCGGTGTGCGCCTTCAGTAGATCGATCACCAGAGCCAGGGTGCGGCCGGAATCGGCGACGTCGTCCACCACGAGCAACTTCTTGCCGACGATCGCGTCGGTATCCAGAAGAGGTTCGAGGACAACGGGATCGGGCAGGGTTTCCTCGATGTCGGAGTAGAACTCGACATTGAGGGTGCCCGCAGCCTTGACACCCATGGCGTAGGAGATGGCACCGGCAGGGATCAATCCGCCGCGGGCGATCGCGATGACGATGTCCGGAACGAACCCGTCGTCCACGATCTTCTTCGTCAGGTCGCGCGAGGCGTCTCCGAAGGTCTCCCACGTCAGTACTTCGCGTTCCGGTTCGGTCATGACGGCATACTTTACCCAACACTGTTTTTTGCCGATCGAGCAAATTTGTTTGCGCTCGCGGCGCATAGCGGGCACTCTCGAACCATGGCCGACCACACACCTGCTCACACTCATCCCGCCGACGCGACCCACCCGGAACCGGATTTCGAGAACGGTGCCTTCGACGAATCGTTCTGGGACAACCTCTACAACCAACGCACCGCCATCTGGAGCGGAAATCCCAACGCCGTGTTGGTTCAGGAAGCGTCCGCGCTGACTCCGGGCCGTGCCCTGGACATCGGCTGCGGTGAAGGTGCCGACTCACTCTGGCTGGCCGGCGAAGGATGGAACGTGACGGGCGTCGACATCTCCGATGTCGCCCTGGGCCGCGCTCGCGCCGCACAGCAGGCACTCGGGCCCCAGACACTCGCGGTGGATTGGCGTCAGGAGGACGTACTGGACTGGACTCCCCCGGCCGCAGCGTTCGATCTGGTGTCGGTGCACTTCCTGCAGGTGCCGCCGGACGAATTGGAACTGACCACCCGCAGGTTCGCCGCTGCTGTTGCACCGCAGGGCCGTCTACTGATCGTCGGCCACAGTCCCAGCGACAGCCACGCCTCGCAGCACCCGGCCAAGCACCGACTGTTCGCACCGGAACCGGTCGTCGCTGCGGCGGGCGACGGGTTCGAGGTGATTCACGCCGAACACCGCACCCGGACGACGCCGGACGGCGACGAGCGCATCGACACGGTGGTGGTGCTGCAGCGCCGGTAAACTCTTCGCGGTGATCTCGAAGTCGACGTACCGAATTCCCCTGGCCGTCACCTTCGTCGTCGCGCTGATCGTTCTGTTCACCCCCGCGTCGGGGGTGCCTTCCGGCTTTCAACACAGCGACAAGATCATTCATTGCATCCTGTTCGCTGCTCTCGCTTACACCTCCCGACTCGCCGGCATCGGCTGGGTCAGGACCGCACTGTGGGTGCTGGTGTTCGCGGTGATGTCGGAGTTCCTGCAGGCGATCCTGCCTCTCGGCCGCTCCGGATCGGCCGCCGATGCACTCGCCGACACCGCCGGGGTTGCACTGGGCCTGGTAGCAGCGAGCAGGGTTCTACCGCAGCGCGTCCGAAAGGCACCGCACCTGCACTAGACTGAGACGGCACCGGGGTTCCTCGGCCAGCGCGAACACTCCGGAAGGAACGTCATCACCTCGTCTTCTGCCCCGCACGATATCTACCTCGTTCCACCGGAGCACGAGACCAACGATGCCGTCACCCGAGAATCCGACGCTGCCGCCGCGCGCTTGAGCGAACGGTCCGACGTCGTCAGCCACGACGGCCGCTACGCACTGACCATCACCTCGACCACCCCGCACCAGGCGATGGTCGAAGATCTGCTGTTCGTTCGCGCTGTGCTCGACGCTGCGCGGATCAAGTATCTACTGGTGCGCGGCAACGACGAGCGTCCCGTCATCGCCATCGAACTGGCCGCTCGCGAGGCACTGACGACGGCGCTGGTGCATGCCTGCCGCGCCGAGCCCTTCTACTCCAAGACCGTCGACGCCCGCGGAAAAGCGGTACTGGTAGCCGATGGCACCTTGTCGCCGTCGTCGAACGCGCGCATCGTGCGGCTCTACCGCCCACGTGTCGAGCCGTTCAGCGGGCTCTACTACGGCGCATCGACCGCGGTGCAGATCGAGCTGTGGTCGTTCTCGCCGTCCGAGATCGTGCTGCCGATCGAGAACTCCCTGACCCGACGCAACATCCGGCCCGACGAGGCCGTCCGCGGCACCGTCGAGCGCTTCGGCCGGACCTGGCCGACCATCGAGAACATGTTCGCCGACCACGCGTCGGACATCAATTTCGACATCGACATCGTGTTCTCGTGGGTCGACGGTTCGTCCGCGGAATTCCAGGCCCAACGCGCCCGCCGGATGGCGAACTACGTCGTCGGCGAGGGCGACGATTCGGCCGCCCGGTACCGGCAAATCGACGAACTGAAGTACGCACTGCGGTCCATTCACCTGTACGCGCCCTGGATCAGGCGCATCTTCGTCGCCACCGACTCACCGAGGCCGGCGTGGCTCGCCGACCATCCCAAGGTGACGTTCGTGCCGAGCGAGGCGTTCTTCGTCGATACCTCGGTGCTGCCGACGCACAATTCGCAGGCCGTCGAATGCCAGCTGCACCACATCCCCGGGTTGTCCGAGCACTTCCTGTACTCGAACGACGATATGTTCTTCGGTCGCCCCGTCAGCCCGTCGATGTTCTTCTCTCCCGGCGGAATCAGCATGTTCATCGAGGCCACGACACGAATCGGATTGGGCTACAGCGACGCCGACCGCAGCGGCTTCGAGAACGCGGCACGGGTGAACCGACGGATCCTGCAGGACCGCTTCGGAATGACGACCACCCGGCACCTCGAACATGCGGCAACACCGTTGCGCCGCAGCGTGATGCAGGAAATGGAGAACGAGTTCCCCGACGAATTCGCCTCCACCGCTGCCAGTGCATTCCGCGCGAGTACGAACATCTCGGTGACGAATTCGCTGTACCACTACTACGCGCTGATGAGCGGACGCGCCGTGGTCCAGAAGGACGCGAAGGTCCGGTACATCGACACCACGTCCGTCGCGGGTCTCGAGTTGATGGAGAAGCTGCTGCCCAAGCGGTCGGTCGACTTCTTCTGCCTCAACGACGGTAGCTTCCCGGAAGTCGACCTCGATCTGCGCACGCGCACCGTGACGCAGTTCCTGGACAAGTACTTCCCCATCGTCGCCCCCTGGGAACGCACCCAGAACTAGGCGTCGCTGAACAACTTTCGACGGGCGCTGTCGGCAATCGTCACTCCCGCTGCGTCGAGCCGGCGCGCGGTCTCCTCTGCCGACACTGCCTCTCCCACAGTGTCGTACGAGCCGGTCGGCACCACCGAATGGACGACGGTGTCGTCGTAGAGGTGAACCAGGTTGTAGCCCTGGGCTCCGTCGCGACCGCGTAACCCGCCGGCGGGGACGTTGAGATCCTGGGTGTAGCACGTGGCCGACGCGACCGAGACGGGAATGCCTGCGAACGTCGCGGTCGTCGAATAGTGCAGATGCCCTGCGAGTATCGATCGCACGTCGCTGCCGCGCAGCACGTCCGCCAGACGCGGCTGATCGATGAGCTCGACCAGAACTGCGAGATCGAGCACGGTCGGTACCGGCGGGTGATGCATCGCCAGTATCGTGCCGAACTCGGCAGGGGTTGCGAGAGTGTCTGCGAGCCAGGCCAATTGCTCGTCGGCGAGCTCACCGTGGTGCTTTCCGGGGACCGTCGTATCGAGGGTGACGATGCGAAGACCATCGACGTCGTGCACGCGATCGATGGACTGCCCGCTCGGTTCGGTGTCGAGCAGGGTCCGGCGGAACGTCGCGCGGTCGTCGTGATTGCCCATCGCCCAGACGATCTGCGCGCCGAGCTCCTCGGCCACCGGCTCGACCAGAGCGCGGAGCTTCTCGTAGGCACCCGCCTCGCCCTTGTCCGTCAGATCACCGGTGAACACCAACGCATCGGGCCGCACCCCCGAGTTCCGAACATCGGTCATCACTTGTTCGAGCCGCAACTCACTGTCCACGCCGCCGTACAACCGACCGCCGCCGTCGACGAGATGCGTGTCGCTGATGTGCAACAAGCAGTGATGGGGACGTGGGTACTCGGCCATCCGAGACTTCATCGAACTCTCGCTCACGATCGGACCTACCGTTTCACGATCACCCGGTCGGGCGAACGCCACTGCCACAAGCCAAGCATACGAGCGTTCACTGAGAAAAAGCTGGTCGAATCCGGACGGTGAACACCGTGGAAACTCCTGGCGTGTGGCAGGTTGAGAAGATGACGTCTTCCAAGTGGACCTCCCTGCTCGCAGCCGCGGCACTGACCGTGGGCACGATGCTCGGGATCGGCGTGGCTCCCGCCGCAGCGCAGGGCCTGCCGACCGTTGTCCTCGTGCACGGCGCTTTCGCCGACAGCACCAGCTGGGACGGCGTTGCGGCCGACCTACGTGGCCGCGGCTACCCGGTCGTCACCGCGGAGAACTCGCTACGTGGCCCTGCGATCGATGCGGCCTCGGTGACCGACGTCGTCGAGAACATCGACGGGCCCGTGGTGCTGGTCGGCCATTCCTACGGCGGCACGGTGATCAGCAACGTGCATGCGGACAACGTGGAGGCACTGGTCTACGTCGCGGCGTTCATGCCGGTCGAAGGCGAACCCGTCGCCCTCGAACTCGACCCCTTCCGATTCCCCGTGACGGCGTTGGTACCACCCGTGATCGGGCTGTCGATCGTCGACGATTCGTCCAACCTGATCGGCAAGAACGTCGACTCGTACATCACGCCCGCGCTGTTCCGTCCGTTCTTCGCACCCGACGTCACCGAGGAGCAGGCCGCCCGCATGGCGGCGCACCAGAAGACCATCGCTGCCGGTGCCTTGCTCGAACCGAGCGGTCCGCCGTCCTGGGTGCACACGCCGTCGTGGGCGCTGATCCCCCAGCAGGATCAGATCATCCCGACATCGGCCGAGCGGTTCATGGCGCAGCGGGCCGGCGCCCGGGTGACCGAGGTGCCGGGCTCGCACGCCATCCTGGTCTCGAACCCCGCGGCTGTGGCCGACCTTGTGGTGCACGCGGACTCGGGTAGCTGACGCGTCCGACAGACGACAACGGGCCCGACCACCTGGACGAGGTGGCCGGACCCGTGTTCTTCTACCGGATCAGATTCCGATGAGGTCGTGATCGCCGACCTTGTCCGACAGGATGCGCAGGTGCTCGTCCGCCCCACCGAGAGTGTGCTCGATGGCCACGAGCCGACTGGTGTAGTGCCCGACGGGATATTCGGCCGTGACGCCGATTCCGCCGTGCAGCTGGATTGCCTCCTGGCCGATCTTGCGACCGGAACGGGAGATCTGCAGTTTGGCGCGCGAGGCGATGGTCGTGTCGACGTTGCCGTCCGCCAGCGACATCGTGGCGTAGAGGCTCATGCTGCGGGCCAGCTCGAGCAGCACGTACATGTCCGCCGCGCGGAAGGTGAGCGCCTGGAACTTGGCCAGCGGAACCCCGAACTGCTTGCGCTGCTTGAGGTAATCGGTGGTCAGCCGCAGCGCCTCCTCCATGGCTCCCACTGCCTCGGCACACAGCGCGGCCTGTGCGCGCACCTCGGCACCGGTGATCGCAGCGGCTGCGTTCTCGGCCGAACCCAGCGGTTCTGCAGCAACGTCGGAGAATTCGATCTGCGCGGCGCGCTGACCGTCGTGGGTGGCGTACGACTTGCGGGTGAGCCCGGTCGCGTCACCGTCGACGACGAACAATCCGGTTCCACCACCGGGGAGTACGGCACTGACGACGATGACGTCAGCGCTGCCGCCGTGCGGAACCGGGTTCTTGACGCCATTGATCGACCACGATCCACCGTCCTCGGTGGCAGTGGTGGCGACCTCGACGTTTGGCCAGCGGCTGCCGGATTCGTTGTGCGCGAACGCCAACATCGACGAGCCCTCCGCCACGGGTGGCAGAAGTCGCCTGCGCTGATCGGCTGAGCCGAGCTCGGAGATGAGCCCGCCGGGAACGAGAACGGCGTCGAGAATGGGCTCCGGCGCGAGCCGTCGTCCGACCTCGGTCATGACGGCCATGATCTCCACGGGACCGGCATCCATACCGCCGTCGTCCTCGCCGAACGTCAGGCCGAGCAGACCGACCTCGGCCAGCTGCTTCCAGACGTCGGTGCTCCACCCCAGCTCACCGGCCACGATCTTGTTGCGCTTCTCGGTGTCGTAGGCGCGCGAAAGAACCTCACGGGTGGTGTCGCGAAGCAGTTTCTGCTCTTCGTTGAGTTCGAAATCCATGTCTTCAGATGCTCCCTTACAGTCCGAGAATCGCCGACGCGATGATGGTGCGCTGAACCTCGTTCGAGCCGCCGTAGATCGAGACCTTGCGATAGTTGAGGTAGTTCGGTACCGACCGCTGCGCCCAACCGTCGCTCTCGATGTCCTCGCCCGCCTCGTAGGGCAAGGAGTCCGGCCCGGCGATGTCCATCAGCAATTCGGTTGTGGTCTGCTGCAATTCGGATCCGCGGAGCTTGAGAATCGACGATGCCGGGTTCGGCTTGCCGTCGTCCGAGCTCGAGACCATCCGCAGCTGGGTCAGCTCGAGGGCGAGCAGTTCGTTCTCCACCTCGGCCAGCTTGGCCGCGAACAATGGGTCCTCGAGCAGCGTCCCGGTACCGACCTTGGTCTGCGCAGCGTGCTTCTTCGCCTGTCCCAGTCGAACTTTGGTGTGTCCGGCGCGGGCGACGCCGGTGCGCTCGTTGCCGAGCAGGAACTTCGCGTAGCTCCAGCCCTGGTTCTCCTCGCCCACGAGATTCTCGGCCGGGACGCGGACGTTGTCGAAGAACACCTCGTTGACCTCGACGCTGCCGTCGACCAGCTTGATGGGACGCATCTCGATGCCGGGGGTGTTCAGATCGATGAGCAGGAACGAAATTCCGGCCTGCTTCTTCGGTGCATCGGGGTTGGTGCGTACCAACGCGAAGATCCAGTCGGCGTACTGGCCGAGGGTGGTCCACGTCTTCTGGCCGTTGACGATGTAGTCGTCACCGTCCCGAATGGCGGTGGTACGCAGCGAGGCGAGATCCGAACCGGCCTCGGGCTCGGAGAACCCCTGGCACCACCAGATGTCGAGGTTCGCCGTCTTCGGCAGGAACTTCTCCTTGATCTCCTGCGACCCGAACGTCGCAATGACCGGGCCCACCATCGACGCGTTGAACGCCAGCGGCTCGGGTACCGAGGCCAGCTGCATTTCGTCGAGCCAGATGTGACGCTGGACCGCCGACCAGTCGCGGCCACCGAACTCCGCAGGCCAGTGCGGTACTGCCAGGCCGTTCTCGTTCAGGATTCGCATGGTCGTGACCACTTCGTCCTTGCTCAACTCCTGACCCGTCGCGTTCTTCTCGCGAATCTCGGCGGGGATCTTCGTGGTGAAGAACGTCCGCATCTCGTCGCGGAACGCGGCCTCTTCTTCTGTCAGGGCAAGATTCATCGACAATCCTCCGTGCTCGTTCGCTTATCTCGGTATCGACCGTACTCCCTGGTAACTCTGAGATATTCTCCGCTCACTATGACTTTTCTGGCGCTGGTTCGGCACGGTGAAACGAACTGGAATCTGCACGGCCGCCTGCAGGGCTCTTCGGACATACCGCTCAACGACACCGGACGCGCTCAGGCCCGCGAGGCCGGCTACGAACTGGAGTTCCGTACGTGGGATCACCTGGTCAGTTCGCCGCTGGTGCGGGCCGCGGAAACCGCCGACATCATCGGGACCCATCTGGGCCTGAACCGAACCGCCGAATTCCCGGATCTGGCCGAGCGGCACTTCGGTGACGCCGAGGGATTCACCGACTGGGACGCGTACTCGCATTGGCCGGACGGGCGATACCCGGGCCTCGAGCCACGATCGAATCTGATCGTCCGAGGCGTGCGAGCCGTCGACGAGATCGCCTCGCGCTACCCCGACTCCGCGGTGATCGCCGTGGCCCACGGCGGCGTCATTCGAGCCATCTTCGACGCCATCCGTCGACGACACTCACCCCGAATACTCAACGCCGGTGTATCCACACTCGACCACGACGGCACCCGATGGACGGTTCGCACCATCAACGGCGTTGCGGTCTGACAGGATTTTCGTCCATGGAGATCGAACGTCGCATCGCCGAACTCGGCTTCGAGCTGCCCGGTGAACCGAGCGCACCACCGGGATTCGAGTTCTCCTTCGACTGGGTTCGCGTCCGCGGCAACCGAGTCTTCGTCTCGGGTCATTCGCCGCTCGCACCGGACGGAACCCTCGCCGGTCCGTTCGGTGCGGTGCCGTCCGAAGTCGACCTCGACGCCGCCACCGACGCCGCGCGTGACACCGCCCTCGCGGTGCTGGGGAGCCTCGCCCGAGCCATCGGCGACCTGGACCGAATCAGCGCGTGGCTGACCGTCACCGGCTCGGTCAACGCCGATCACGGCTTCACTCAGACCACCACCGTCGTCAACGGGTTCTCCGATCTGGTGTTGGCGATATTCGGACCCGAAGTCGGCGCGCACGCGCGGACTGCGCTGGGAGCGGCCGCATTGCCGATGAACAACACCGTCGTCGTGTCAGCGGAACTGGAAATCGACGGGTAGGTTTTTCTCCACTCGTCATTACAGCGAAAGCAGGCCTAGATGGTGCGCAGATCCACTCTGGTTCTGGTCGCGATTCTGATCGGCATACTCGGGTTGTCCGGGTGTAGTTCGTCGTCGCAATCCCTCCTGGACCGAGTGCGCGACGACGGTGTACTCGTCGTCGGCACCGAGGGCACGTACAGCCCGTTCAGTTATCAGGGCGGGGACGGCCAACTCACCGGCTACGACATCGACGTCATCAACGCGGTCGGCGACGAACTCGGCGTCCGCGTCGACTTCGTGCAGACCCCCTTCGACTCGATCTTCGCCGGGCTGCAATCGCAACGCTTCGACCTCATCGCGAACCAGGTGTCGATCACCCCCGCCCGGCAGTCGGCCTACGACCTGTCCAAGCCCTACACGGTGTCCGAAGGCCAGATTCTCACCGCCGCGAACAACACCACGATCACCTCGACGGCCGATCTGGCCGGCAAGACCACGGCCCAATCGTCGACGAGCAACTGGGCCGAGGTTGCCGCCGACGCGGGCGCGAACGTCGAGGCGGTCGAGGGATTCGTCCAAGCAGTCGCCCTCGTCAAGGACGGCCGGGTGGACGCCACCGTCAACGACTCGCTCGCCATCGCCGAATACCTGCAGCAGACCGGCGACACGGGAGTGCGGGTCTCCGGAAACACGGGCGACACGACGCTGCAGTCCTTCGTGGCCCGCAAGAACAGTGGCCTGATGGACGAGGTCGACGCCGCCATCGACACCCTCCGCGACAACGGCACCATCGCCGAGATCTCGAAGAAGTACTTCGGCAGCGACGTCGCGGCACCGACCGCCGACACCGCGGCACCGGTGAGCGAGGACGGGGGAACCACTGCACCGTCGAAGATGCAGCTGGTGCTCGACAACCTGTGGCCGATGCTGAAGGCGACAGTAACCATGACGATCCCGCTGACCGCAATCAGTTTCGTTGTGGGACTGGTCATCGCGCTCGCTGTGGCACTCGCCCGGATTTCGTCGATCACACCGCTCGCCGCAGTGGCCCGGTTCTACGTCTCGATCATTCGCGGCACTCCCCTACTGCTGCAGCTGTTCATCATCTTCTACGGCCTGCCGCAGTTCGGCGTCGTGATCTCGCCGTTTCCGGCGGCCGTCGTGGCGTTCTCGCTCAATGTCGGCGGCTACGCCGCCGAAGTCATTCGCGCTGCGATACTGAGCGTGCCCAAGGGCCAGTGGGAGGCCGCGCAGACGATCGGCATGGGTTACCGAACCACGTTGCAGCGCATCGTGCTTCCGCAAGCACTGCGCACCGCCGTGCCCCCGCTGTCGAACACGTTGATCTCGCTGGTCAAGGACACCTCGCTGGCATCGACCATCCTGGTGACCGAGCTGCTGCGCGTCGCGCAGCTGGCGGCGGCCCCGACGTTCGACTTCTTCACGCTGTACTCCGTTGCCGCCCTGTACTACTGGGTGATCTGCATAATTCTCTCGTTCTTCCAAGGCAAACTCGAAGTCCGACTCGACAGGTACGTGGCGAAATGACAGACCTGCTGGAAGTATCCGCACTGAAGAAATCGTTCGGGCCGATCGAGGTATTGAAGGACGTCTCGTTCACCGTGCCGTCGGGCACCGTCACCGTCATCATCGGGCCGTCCGGCTCCGGCAAGACCACGGTGTTGCGCACGCTCAACGCTCTCGACCGGGCCGATGCCGGCCTGATCCGCATCGGCGACGTGTCCGTCGATTTCGCCGAGCCCGTGGACGCCGCGCGACTACGCCATTTCCGCGCACAGAGCGGCATGGTGTTCCAGAGCCACAATCTGTTCCCCCACAAGACCGTGCTGCAGAACATCATCGAGGGACCGGTGATCGTCCAGAAGCGGGCCAAGGACGACGCGATTCGCGACGCACACGCGATCCTCGACCAGATCGGTCTCGACGCCAAGTCCGATCAGTACCCGTTCCAGCTTTCCGGCGGCCAACAGCAACGCGTCGGAATCGCCCGGGCCCTCGCCTTGCGCCCCAAACTGATGCTGTTCGACGAGCCGACCTCCGCGCTCGACCCCGAACTGGTCGGCGAAGTACTGGGCGTCATCAAGGGCCTTGCCGCCGAAGGATGGACGATGGTGATCGTCACCCACGAGATCCGCTTCGCCCAGCAGGTGGCCGATCAGGTGCTGTTCCTCGAGAACGGCGTCGTCGTCGAACGTGGTGCGCCCGAGCAGGTTCTCGCGAATCCGACCGAGCCCCGTACTCGACAGTTCCTGCAGCGGATATTGGCGTAGAGGGGCAGCGTCCCATGTGAGTGGAACTTCGTAGCAGGGGTCGAGTTTCCACTCACATGCGGCGACGCCGTTCTAGAGGTGCGTCAGCACCTTGTCCAGGGTGATCGGCAGGTCGCGGACTCGCACGCCGGTGGCGTTGTAGACCGCGTTGCCGATGGCTGCCGACGAGCCCACCGCACCGATCTCACCGATTCCCTTACCGCCCATCGGGGCGAGTTCGGTGTCGACCTCCTCGATCCACACGGCCTCGAGATAGGTGACGTCCGCGCACGCCGGGATGTGGTACTCGGCGAGGTCGTGGTTGGCGAAGCCGCCGAACTCGTGATCGACGATGCCGCTTTCCATCAACGCCATCCCGAGCCCGAACGTCATGCCGCCGATGAGCTGCGACCGGGCCAGCCGTGGATTCATCACCTTGCCGATGCCGAACACCCCCAGCATCCGGCGCACGCGCACTTCGCCGGTGTCGACGTCGACCGCCACCTCGGCGAACTGGGCACCGAAAGCCATGCGAGCCAACTCTTTCTGAGCTTCGACGTCGTCGGTTGTATCGGCCTCCGCGGAGTTACCCGGCTGCAACGGTCCCTGGTCCCGCAACGCGTTGCAGACCTTGGTGACCGCCCAGCCCCAGGAGGAGGTGCCCGAGGATCCACCGGCACCGGGGGCCTTGGGCAGAGCGCTGTCGCCCAATTGCAGTGTGACGGCATCCGCGTCGACCTCGAGCGCATCGGCGGCAATCTGCCGCAGCACTGTCCGCGCACCGGTTCCGATGTCGGACGCAGCGACGGACACCGTGACCGTGCCGTCCTGCTCGACCCGAGCCGCCGCGGTACTCGGCGAGATCAGCACCGGGTAACTCGCTGTCGCGACGCCCATTCCGAGCAGAGTATTGCCTTCTCTGCGTTGGCCCGGCGTGGAGTCTCGATGTTCCCAGCCGAATTTCTCGGCACCCTCGCGCAGGCACTGCACCACACTGCGGGAGCTGAACGGATTCCCACTCGCGGGATCGACGTCGGGTTCGTTGCGGATCCGGAGCTCGATCGGATCGATTCCGGTGGCCGTGGCCAATTCGTCGATCGCCGTCTCGACGGCGAACATGCCGGGTGCCTCACCCGGGGCTCTCATCCAGCGCGGGGTGCCGACATCCAGCGACGCGAGGCGATGCGTCGTGGCGCGGTTGGGCGAAGCATAGATGTGCCGGGTCGATTCCGACGTCTGCTCGCAGAACTCGAAGATCGTGCTGGTCTGCTGAAAGGAATTGTGAGCGATGGCCTGCAGCCTGCCGCCCGAATCTGCACCGAGCCGAACGTGATTGAGGGTCGGGGTGCGGTATCCGACCACATCGAACAGGGCCTGCCTCGGCAGGACCAGCTTGACGGTCTTGCCGGTTGCTCGCGCCGCCATCGCAGCGAGAACCGCGTTGGGCCGTGTACTGCCCTTGGCTCCGAAACCTCCGCCGACGTTCTCGGCGATCACGCGAACGTTCTCGGGTTCGAGCCCGAACGCCGTGGCCAGGTCGCCCTGAACGCCCGATGGTGCCTGCGTCGAATCCCAGACCGTCAGCACACCATCGGACCAGTGCGCCGTGGTGGCGTGCGGTTCCATCGGACTGTTGTGCATCGGAGCCGTCGAGTACCAGTTGTCGACGACGTGCTCGGCCGTCTGCAACGCAGCGTCCGGATCACCGATCGTCACGTCGGTGGGGAACCCCGCGTTGACGGACTCGGGCGCGTACAGCGAGCTGTGATCGGCGCTCAGAGTGTTGTCGGGTGAACGAACGTCGGCGTAACGCACCTGCACTCCGGCCGCAGCCGCGCGAGCATCCTGGAGGGTGTCGGCCAGAACGACGGCCACGATCTGGCCGCGGTAAGCGACGGAATCCGATTGCAGCACATGCAGTTCGGCATCTTCCACGTCGCCCAGCTTCTCGGCGTTGCCGTGCCACAGGAGCGCGTGCACCGATGGACCCCCGTCAGCGAGTTCGACATGCTCGACCGTCCCGGCGGGGACCGTTGCAGGTACGTACCAGGCGTACACCTGGCCGGCGATCGGCGGCTGCTCGGCGGCGTAGCGCGCCCGGCCGGTGACCTTGTCGACGGACTCGGTGCGCTGAATCGACTGACCGATCGATGCCGTCATGACCGATCTCCCAACTCTTCGTGTGTGCCCAGCTCAGCCAATTCCACCAAAGTGCGCGTCACCAGGTTCGTGACCAGAGGAACTTTGAAAGCGTTGTCTCGCAACGGCTCTGCCGCGTGCAGCTCTTCGGTGATCGCTGCCCGGAACGACGCCTCGTCGGGGGCGGTTCCGAGCAGTGCATGTTCGGCGGTTCGGGCCCGCCATGGTCGGTGCGCGACCCCGCCCAGCGCGATCGACACCCCACGTACGATTCCGTCCTCGACGTCGAGCACAGCACCGATGGACGCGACCGCGAACGCGTACGACTGCCTGTCCCGTACCTTGCGATACGTCGAGACAGTGCCGTCGGCAGCCTTCGGAATTTCGATGGCGGTGACGATCTCGTCTCGGGCGACAGTGTTGTCTCGCGTCGGATCATCGCCGGGCAATCGGTAGAACTCGTCCATCGCGAGTTTCCGTTCACCGTCGACTCCGCGAACGACTATGCGCGCGTCGAGAGCCGACAGCGCGACGGCCATGTCGGACGGATGCGTCGCCACACAGGCCTCCGATGCACCGAGGATGGCGAGGTTTCGATGCTCGCCGTTACGTGCCGGACAACCCGAGCCGGGTTCGCGCTTGTTGCACGGCTTGGATGCGTCCATGAAGTAGACGCATCGGGTGCGCTGGAACAGGTTTCCGCCGGTGGTGGCCATGTTGCGCAACTGGCCCGAGGCCCCGGACAACACTGCCCGCGAGAGCACCGGATACCGCTGGCGGACAACCGGATGCACCGCAAGATCGCTGTTGGACACCCCGGAGCCGATCCGCAACGCTCCGTCGTCGGCGACGTCGATGTCGTGCAACGGCAATCGCGTCACATCGATCAACGCCGATGGTGCGGCCACACCCAGCTTCATCAGATCGACCAGATTGGTGCCGCCACCGAGCAACATCGCGTTCTCGTCCCCCGCCAGGCGTTCGAGAGCGTCGTCGATCGCAGTGGCGGTTCGGTACTCGAAGGTCTTCATGACGCGTCCTGCACTGCGGGAACGATGTTCGCATACGCACCGCAGCGGCACAGGTTGCCGCTCATACGCTCGCGCACTTCACCGGAGTCGAGTTCGACGTCGGTGGCCTCCAGGTCCTCGGTGACCGCACTGGGCCAGCCCTGTTTCGCCTCCTCGATCACCGCGACCGCCGAGCAGATCTGCCCGGACGTGCAGTACCCGCACTGGAAGGCATCACGGTCGACGAACGCTTGCTGCACGGGATGTAGCGCGTCGCCGTCGGCGAGGCCCTCGACCGTGGTGATCTCGCGCCCGCCCTGCGCGACGGCGAACGTGAGACAACTGTTGATTCGGCGGCCATCGACCAGGACGGTGCACGCACCACACTGCCCGTGGTCGCAGCCCTTCTTGGCCCCGACCAGATCGAGGTTCTCGCGAAGTGCGTCGAGCAGAGTGGATCGAGTGTCGCAGTCGATCTCGCGATCGGTTCCGTTGACACGCAGAGTGACGTTGGTCATGCCCGGGCGGATACCCGGGGTCCGGGCCACCAAACGCTCGAGCCGGCGGGTCGTGCGCGGAACTTCGTAGTGGGCTACGAAGTTCCGCGCACGTGGCGCGCTAGCGCCTGCCCTTGAACTTTCCGCCGCCGCGCGGACCGCCACTGCGTCCGGGAGGACCGGAGTCGGGTTGCAGCTGAATCAGCACGCCACTGATGCGGGTGCGACGCAGCGCTTCGACCGTCTCGTCGGCGAGGTCGGCAGGCAACTCGACCAGGGAATGGTCGGGGCGAATGCTGATGTGCCCGAAGTCGCTTCGACGCAGACCACCTTCGTTGGCGATGGCACCGACGATGGCACCCGGGGCGACGTGATGACGCTTTCCGACGCTGATGCGGTACGTCGCCATCTCCTGGCCCGTCTTGCGGTGATGCGAGCTGGCCGCATCCTCGTCGAACGTGCGCGGCGGCCGCGGCTCACGCGGCTCGCGGGGTGCCCGCGGCGGGGCAGGCGGCTCGGGCTCGAGCAGGAAGGCTTCGCCGTCGCGCGACTGGATGGCCAGCGCTGCCGCGATGTCCACCAGCGGTACGTCGTGCTCGCGCTCGTAGTCCTCGATGAGACGGCGGAACAGCGCCAGATTCTCGTTGCCGAGACTCTCGGTGATGGAGTCCTTGAACTTCGTCACGCGCTGCGCATTGACGTCGTCGACGCTGGGCAACTGCATCTCGGTGATCGGTTGCCGCGTCGCGCGCTCGATGGCCTTGAGCAGGTGACGCTCCCGCGGCGCAACGAACAACAGAGCCTGACCGGCGCGACCCGCGCGGCCGGTACGACCGATGCGGTGCACGTAGGACTCTGTGTCGTGCGGGATGTCGTAGTTGATGACGTGTGAGATGCGGTCGACGTCGAGACCACGAGCCGCCACATCGGTGGCCACCAGAATGTCGATCTGGCCGTTCTTGAGCTGGCCGATGGTGCGCTCACGCTGAGCCTGCACGATGTCGCCGTTGATCGCGGCGGCGGAGAATCCCCGTGCGCGCAACTTCTCGGCGAGCTCTTCGGTGGCCTGCTTGGTGCGCACGAACATGATCATGGCCTCGAACTCTTCGACCTCGAAGATTCGAGTGAGCGCCTCGAGCTTGCGCTGATGCGCAACCTGCACGTAGCGCTGCGTGATGTTCGGTGCCGTCGACGTCTTGGTCTTGACGGTGATCTCCACCGGGTCGTGCAGATACTGCTTGGAGATCTTGCGAATCGCGGCCGGCATCGTGGCCGAGAACAACGCGACCTGCTTGTACTCGGGAGTGTCGGAGAGGATGCGCTCGACGTCCTCCTGGAACCCCATCTTGAGCATCTCGTCGGCCTCGTCGAGCACCAGGTACTCGAGACCGGACAGGTCGAGGGTGCCCTTCTCGAGGTGATCGATCACGCGACCGGGGGTGCCGACGATGATCTGCGCACCCTTGCGCAGACCGGACAACTGGATGCCGTACGCCTGACCACCGTAGATGGGCAGGATGTGCAGACCCGGAATGTGGGTGGCGTACTTGCCGAACGCCTCGGCCACCTGCAGCGCGAGCTCGCGGGTCGGCGCCAGCACCAGGGCCTGCGGCGTCCGACGCGAGACGTCGAGTCGGGACAGGATCGGCACCGCGAACGCGGCGGTCTTACCCGTGCCGGTCTGCGCGAGGCCGACGACGTCGTTGCCTGCCATCAACGGCGGGATGGTCGCCGCCTGAATGGGCGACGGGCTCTCGTACCCGACATCGTGCAGGGCCTTCAAGACCCGCTCGTCGATTCCGAGATCGGCGAAGGTGATGTCGTCACCCTCTGGGGCGGGACGGGGCGAACTCGTCTCGTCAGACGTCACGGCGGCATCCTGATCAGATTCTGAAGTGCTCATATACAGCCGAGTTTAGTACCTGCCCGGCCCACGCGACTCCTTCTGCGCTGATCAGGTGACGAAATCAGCCGCGGTGGGCGGCAGGTGCGAGCGTTCTCACGACGGCAACCCGACGGAGATGCACGACCGGACACCGTTATGTTGTACCCCGAGTCACACTCAGCTCCACTCGAAACGACGGAAAATCGACAAACCGGACAACCTCGGTGGTGCGTTACGGACTCGGGTGTGATGAAATGCACAACTACCACGCTATTTATCCGTAAGGGGTCCAGCAGTGCGCGAATATTCTGTGCCGGCGTCATTCACCATTCCCGACGACGCATCCATGGCCGACACCGTCTTCCGGTACCAGAAGGAATCACCGAACTTCGTCCCGTTCCAGCGCCTGGTGAACGGCACCTGGACCGACGTCACCGCGGGTCAGTTCGCCAAAGAGGTCACCGCCGTGGCCAAGGGCCTGATCGCGTCGGGCGTCGAACTCGGCGACCGCGTCGCGATCCTCAGCGCGACCCGCTACGAGTGGGTCGTCCTCGACTACGCCATCTGGACCGCCGGCGGGTGCACCGTCGCGATCTACGAGACCTCGTCGCCCGATCAGGCCCAGTGGATCCTCGAGGACTCCGCTACCAAGCTGCTCGTAGTCGAGACCGCATCGCACGTCTCGAACCTGAAGGACGTCACCGAGGGTGCCGCCGAACTGCGTGAGGTACTCCAGATCGACGGCGGTGCCATCGACGAGCTGACCACCCGAGGCGCAGGAGTCAGCGACGAGGACGTGCATACCCGCCGACACCAGGTGACCGCTGCCTCGCCTGCCACCCTGATCTACACCTCGGGCACCACCGGTCGCCCCAAGGGCGTGCAGCTGACACACGCCAACTTCTACGCCGAGGTCCAGGCCACTCAGATCGCGCTGCACGACTCCATGCGCGAGGGCAACCGCACCTTGATGTTCCTCCCGATGGCGCATGTGTTCGCCCGCGCGGTGTCGTTCGGCTCGTTCGAGTCGAAGGTGACCGTCGGCCACACCTCGGACGTGTCGACCCTGGTGGATCAGTTCGCCGTCTTCAAGCCGAACTTCATTCTTTCGGTGCCGCGCGTGTTCGAGAAGGTCTACAACTCGGCCAAGCAGAAGGCACACGACGGCGGCAAGGGCAGCATCTTCGACAAGGCCGCCGCGACGGCCATCGAGTGGAGCGAGGCCCAGGAGAAGGGCGGCGCAGGCCTGGTCCTCAATCTCAAGCACACCGTCTTCGACAAGCTCGTCTACTCCAAGCTGCGGGCTGCGCTCGGCGGCAACTGCGATCGAGCGGTCTCGGGCGGCGGCCCCCTCGGCGCTCGCCTCGGCCACTTCTTCCGCGGCGCAGGCGTACCGGTCTACGAGGGCTACGGACTGACCGAGACCAGTGCGGCCGTCACCGTCAACACCACCAAGGAACAGCGTGTCGGCACCGTCGGCAAGCCCATCGACGGCCACGCGGTCAAGGTCGCCGAGGACGGCGAACTGCTGCTCAAGGGCCCGGTGGTGTTCAGCGGCTACTGGCACAACGAGAAGGCCACCGCCGAAGCGATCGTCGACGGCTGGTTCCACACCGGCGACCTCGGCTCGATCGACCAGGAAGGCTTCGTCTCGATCACCGGCCGCAAGAAGGAAATCATCGTCACCGCAGGCGGCAAGAATGTCGCCCCCGCGGTGCTCGAGGACGCATTGCGCGCCAACGCGATCATCAGCCAGTGCCTCGTCGTCGGTGACGCCAAGCCGTTCATCGGTGCGCTCATCACCCTCGACCCCGAAGCGATGCCGGGCTGGCTCGAACGCCACAACCTCGCTGCCGACATCCCGTTCTCCGAACTGTCCAAGAACGCCGACCTCGTCGCCGAAATCGACAAGGCCGTGGCCGAGGCCAACAAGAAGGTCTCCAACCCCGAGCAGATCAAGAAGTACACGATCCTCGAGAACGACTTCACCGTCGAGACCGGCGAGCTGACCCCGACGATGAAGCTCAAGCGCAACATCATCCACACCGAACGTGGCAGCGACATCGAGGCCATCTACTCGTAGATCACCCAACACGAGTGCCGAAGGGCCCGACGCGAGCAATCGCGTCGGGCCCTTCGCCGTACAGCATGTGACCGTCAGTGCACGTGATCGTCAGTGCATGTGATCGTCGAGGAATTCGGCGACCACCGTCGTCACGGCCTGGTGAATCTTTTCGTGCAGCAGGTCGTGGCCGCCGTCCTCGAACTCGCGCAAGCTCGCCTGCGGAACGCGCCCGATCCATTCACGCACGGCATCGACCGGTGCCAGACGATCGTCGACGCCGTGTACGGCCAGCAACGGAATGACGTTGTCGGACAGGTCGTCGGCAGAACCCGTCACGGATTTCGGCGTTCCGCACAGGATCGCGCACCGAACGGCCTCGGGATGCGCACCCAGCGCTGCGATGGCCGTCGCAGCTCCGAGCGAATGGCCCATCAGAGCGAACGACAACTCGGGGTGCTCGGCCTCGGCGATGTCGATCAACTGAAGCGCGTTCTGGGCGAGACCGGGGATCTGTGCTGCGTCGGTCAGTTCGCCCTCGGTCAGACCGTGCCCCACGTGATCGACCGCCCACACGTCCACCCCGCGCTCGTTCAGCAGCCGAGCGAAGCGGTGGTAGTGGGCGCTGTTCTGGCCGAGACCGTGCAGGAAAACGAGACCGAATCGAGCGTCGGCGACGGTCCAGGTTCGATAGTGGACAGCACCGGTGGCTCCGTCGAAAAAAGGCATTGAATCATTTTGCCTCTTCCCGCCGGCTTCCGCGCGCAACGTGACCGGTGCCGCTGTCGCGGGTCGCTAGGGTGGACGCTTGTGTTCCTCCTCGGCGATCAGGTCGTCTACAGCGCCAGCGACCTCGCCGCGGCGGCGTCCTGCGAATTCGGCCTGCTCCGACGACTGGACGCTGTCACCGGCCTGATCCCCCGGCAGAGCGTCGCGGCCGACCCGATGCTCGACCGCACGTCCACACTCGGATTCGAGCACGAACGACGCCAACTCGACGCGTTCGAGCGGCGCTTCCCCGGTGGGGTCCTGACCATGGACCGACCGGGCCGCACCGCCCAGGAACTGGCGGACGCGGCGTGGGCGACCTTCACTGCCCTGACCTCACGCACGCCGGTGCTCTACCAGGCCACCTTCTTCGACGGACGGTTTCTCGGATTCTGCGACTTCTTGGTTGCCGACGGTTCTCGATACACCGTCTACGACACGAAACTGTCGAGACACGCAAAGGTGCCGGCGCTGCTGCAGTTGGCCGCGTACGCCGACGCGCTGCAGGCCGGGGGTATCACTCCGAGCGAACAGGTGCATCTGATGCTCGGCGACGGCAGTGACTCCGCGCACGCGCTGGCCGACATTCTTCCGGTCTACCGGCAGTCGAGAGCACACCTGCAGCACATTCTCGACGAGCATCACGCCGAGGGCACCGTCGTCGATTGGTTCGATCCGCGGTATTCGGGATGCGGGCAATGCGATGCCTGCACCGCCGAGGTGGAGCAGCATCGCGATCTGGTGCTCGTCGCCGGCATACGCGGCAGCACCAGGGACCGCCTCCTGGACGCGGGGATCTCGTCGATCGACGAGCTCGCCGAGTCGAGTACCCCGGTGGACGGCATGTCCACTCGAACACTGGAGAACCTGCGCGCGCAGGCGGCTCTACAGGTGCGCCAAGAGCACAGCGGGGCAGCCGAATTCGAGATCTTCGACGCCGAAGCACTGGGGGTGATTCCCGAGCCCGACGACGGTGACATCTTCTTCGACTTCGAGGGAGATCCGCTGTACGCGGAATCCGGTTCGTCCGACTGGGGTCTCGAGTACCTGTTCGGCGTCTACACCGCGAACGGCGACTTCCTGCCGTTCTGGGCGCACGACCGCGCTCAGGAACGCCGTGCGCTCCTCGACTTCCTCGACTATGTCGCCGCCCGCCGAGCCGAATATCCGAAGATGCACGTGTATCACTATGCGCCGTACGAGAAGACGGCTCTGCTGCGGCTGGCCGGCCGGTACGGAGTGGGCGAGGACGCCGTCGACGATCTGCTGAGAGAGAACGTTCTGGTCGACCTCTACCCCGTCGTGCGGTCCGCTGTTCGCATCGGTGCTCGCTCGTACAGCATCAAGAAACTCGAACCGCTCTACATGCCCGCGGCCCGTGACGGAGACGTCACCGACGCGGCGGCGTCGATCGTCGAATACGCGCACTGGTGCGAACTGCGAGATCGAGGCAAGGACGCCGAGGCAGCAGCTCTGCTCGCCGACATCGCCGAGTACAACCGCACCGACTGCGAATCGACACTGCGACTGCGAGATTGGCTGCTCGATCGGGCATCGGACGCCGGCGTGGCACCGCGGTCGCCGCAGCAGCTGGACCTCGAGGACGTCGTCGACCGCACCGCGACCCCACTCGAACTCGAACTCACCGAGCGCGCCGGACTGCCGTGGGATCGCACACCGACGCAGCACGCGCTCGGATTGTTCGCCGGAGCCATCGGGTATCACCGACGAGAGAACAAGCCGTTCTGGTGGGGCCACTACGACCGCCTGACCCATCCGCTCGACGAATGGGCCGACGCCGCAGACGTATTGAAGGTCGAACGCGCCGAGCTGGTGCACGACTGGATGAAAACTGCACCCGGGCAGCGGGTGCTGCGTCGTCAGGTCACACTGGTCGGACACCTGAGCAACGGCGTGCTGTCCGGCTCGAAGGTGAAACTGCTGTACGAGAATCCGGCCCCGGAGGGGTTGACGAAGCAGCAACAGACGCACCGGGCCACCACATCGGTCGAAATCGTCCGGACCGGCTACGAGGGCACCCTGGATGTGATTGTCGTACAGGAGAATCTACGCAAGGGCGTGCAGGAGTACACCGATTTCCCGGTTGCCACCGCCCCCGAGCCGCCGCCGAACACCAAACATCTCGAGCAGGCGATCGTCTCCGTCGCAACCGAGGTTCTCGGCGGGTTGCCGGAACTGCCGCGAACTGCCGTCGCCGATCTGCTGATGCGCTCGACGCCTCGAACCCGTTCCGGCTCCGGCCTTCCTGCGGTCCACGACAACGACTACGCACACGCGATCACGGCCGCGCTGCTCGATCTCGACAATTCGTACGTCGCGGTGCAGGGCCCGCCCGGCACCGGGAAGACCTACACGGCGGCGCGCGTCATCGAACAGCTGGTGAACAACCATCATTGGCGGATCGGAGTGGTCGGCCAGTCGCATCACGTGGTGAACAACTTGCTCGACACCATCGTCGGGGCCGGGGTCGACGCGTCGAAGGTGGGCAAGAAGGCCCCGACCGCACACACCGTCGTGGACATCACCGGATACTCGCACTTCGTCACCGAGGCCGACGAGGGCTGCGTCATCGGCGGCACCGCCTGGGATTTCTCCAACCCCGGCCGAATCCCACCCGGCTCTCTCGATCTACTCGTCGTCGACGAGGCAGGTCAGTTCTCCCTCGCCAACACCATCGCCGTCTCGGTATCGGCACGCAACCTGCTTCTTCTCGGCGACCCGGCGCAGCTCCCCCAGGTCAGTCAAGGCACCCACCCCGAGCCCGTCGACGAGTCGGCCCTGGGATGGCTGACGACCGGGCACGCCACTCTGCCCGCCGACCGCGGCTATTTCCTGGCAACGACGTGGCGGATGCACCCGGATCTGTGCGCGCCGGTGTCGACGCTGTCGTACGAGGGCAAGCTCGAATCGAACAAGGAAGTGACACAGTCTCGTTCGCTGTCGGGTCTGGAACCGGGCCTGCATGTGGTCCAGCTGGACCACCACGGCAATTCCACCGACTCGATCGAGGAAGCCGACGAGATCGTCACGCGGGTCCGGTCGTTGCTCGGTCGGCCGTGGGTGGATCCGGCATACGGCAGCGCCCCGCGGCCGATGCAGCAGACCGACTTTCTGGTGGTCGCGGCCTACAACGCACAGGTCGCCGTCATCGTCGAGCAACTCGCGGCCGCCGGACTCGACGAGGTGTCGGTAGGAACCGTAGACAAATTCCAGGGCCGTCAGGCGCCCGTGGTACTCATCTCCATGGCAGCGTCGGCCATCGAGGACGTGCCCCGCGGAATGGGATTCCTGTTGTCGCGCAACAGACTCAACGTCGCCATCTCTCGCGGTCAGTGGGCCGCGATACTGGTGCGCTCACACGCACTGACCCAGTATCTACCGTCGACCCCGGACGGACTCGTCACGCTCGGCACGTTCATGCGACTGTGCGAGAACGCACGTCAGCCGAACGCCATACCCTCACCGCGGTAGGTGGGAACGGCGTCGACCGATCCATCGGAATGCACCAGAGACAGGGTGTCGAACCGCTCGCACAACTCCCCGGCCTTGGCGTGGCGGAACCAGATTCGATCGCCGATGCGCACCTCGTCGGCCCCGCTCACCGGGGTCTGCACCTCCCCCGCGCCCTCGTTGCGCAGCAGTTTCAGGCCCGACGCGACAACGCCCGCTGCCCTCCTGGACCAGCCGACAGGTCGGGGTGACCGCGACCAGGACGCCGGGCCCGACGCGATGTAGCCGCCGCCGAACGCGGTGGCGATCCGCGGAGTCGGCTTGCGCACCACCGGCAGTGCGAAGAACAGCGACGGTTCTGCCGAGAACGCGCGATACCGATCGAACAGGGTCGGCGCGAACAGACCCGAGCCCGCGGTGACCTCGGTGACGGCCGGATCCGCGGCAGAGAAATCGATCGACCCGGTACCACCGCTGTTGACGATCTCGAGCGGCCCGATCGCCGCGGTCACGGCGTCCACCACTGCTGTTCTCCGCGCACCGATCTCGCGAGACGACAGCGACTTCATCAGCTCGACAGCGACGTTGGCGTCGGGAACGCCGGCGATCTGCGCCTCGTAGAACATCAACCCCACCACCCGGAACCCCCTCGAGCGAGCCTGACGGGCGAACTGCGCCACCTGCGCCGGATCCCGAAGCGGAGAGCGTCTGACCCCGATGTGCAGCGGCCCCACTCGCAACGATGCGTCCACGTCGATACAGATGCGGGGCTTGAGCAGGTCGCTGTGAGCGGCCTCGCGGACCAGGTCCAACTGCGCGACGTCGTCGACCATCAAGGTGATGCGTCCCGACAGCACGCGGTCGTTGACCACCTCGGCGAGCGCCGTTCGATCGACCGTCGGGTACCCCATCAGAATGTCGTCGACGCCGGCCTGCGCCAACCAGATCGCTTCGCGCAGCGAATAGGCCATCACTCCGGACACGCCCTCCGCCGCGAGGACCCGATTCAACACGGCCCGGCACCGCACCGACTTGCTGGCGATCCTGATCGGTACACCGTTCGCGCGGGCACGCAGTGCTGCAGCATTGGCATCGAGAGCAGTCAGATCGACTGCCGCCGAGGGAGATTCGAGATCCTCGGTGGCTGCGACTATGCGGGACAGCGGGGTCGTAGCGGTGGTGGTGTCACCGGCGATCGAACTCATTCGGCACATTCCTTCGTCGTCGTTGCCGGGCCGACACAGTCAAACACTCCGCAGCCGAGAAGTCCCGTCGAGCGCTCTTCCACTCAGCGATCTTCTGCTCAGCGGTCTTCGGCCTTGGCGGCGATCAAACCCGACAAGTCGTCGATCTGGGCCAGCACTTCGAGATCGTCGCCGTCCACCAACCACCGCAGCACCAAACCGTCGAGAGTCGCCATCCCGAAGCGGGCGATCGACTCCACCGGTTCGAGCCACCGTGTGCCGGTGTGGTCGGAACAATTCTCGAAGAACAGCTGCGCCTCGGAATCCCGGATTCGATACTGACCGCTGGCGATCTCGGCGGCCGTGGCCGAACCCAGTGCGCGATGCCGCAACAGATACGTCTTGATCTCGTACGCCAACAGCTGACGACCGTGCGATTTCTCGATCAGCAACCACACCGCGCTCAGCCCGCTGTGCACCAACTCGCGCAATCCCCGAACACCGGGTAGTTCGTGTGTTCCGACCGCGCTGTCCAACGCGGCGTGCAGTATCTCGGTGACGTCCACGATGAGGTGCTCGCCCATCGCGATCACCAGATCCTGCTTCGTCTCGAAGTGGTACTGCACGATGCCCTTGGTGACGTCGGCATATTCCGACAGCGCCCGAACGGTGAGCGACTCGATACCGACCCGCTCGGCGACGTCGATTGCCGACTGCACCAGTTGTGCGCGGCGCACGTCGGCGGGCAGCCTCGATTGCATGACCCGATACTAGGTCGCGGTCGACATCTGTGCCTTGGATTGCCCCAGGGGAGCGCGCTGCGAGATAGTGATTCGATGATCGAGCGGTCGTGGCAGAACTGGGCGGGCAATCAACATGCATTCCCGGCACGTCGAGCCGAGCCGTCGTCGGTCGAGGAGCTGCGTGCGATTCTGCGCGATGCCGCCGAACGGTCTCTGCCGGTGCGCTGCGTCGGGGCGGGGCATTCCTTCACTCCCGTTGCCGTCACCGACGGTATCCAGATCGGCTTGGATGCGCTGAGCGGTATCGAATCCGTCGAACGCGCCGACGACGGATCTGCCCAGGTGACGGTGTGGGCCGGAACCCGGCTCCGCGAGCTGTCGGCGCGGTTGTGGGAGCTCGGTCTGGCGATGACCAATCTGGGTGACATCGACGAGCAGTCCGTCGCCGGGGCCATCTCGACGGGCACTCACGGAACCGGTGCCCGATTCGGCGGCATCGCCACCCAGGTGCACGCGCTGGAGCTGATGACCGCGGACGGGCAGTCGGTGCAGTGCTCTCGCGCGGAGAACACCGAACTGTTCGACGCCGCCCGCATCGGTCTCGGCGCTCTCGGCGTCATCACCCGCGTGACGTTGAACTGCGTCGCGGCGTTCGCGCTGCAGGCCGTCGAGACGCCGTCGACGCTGACCGCGACGCTGCGCGATCTCGATGCCACCGTCGCCGGCGTCGACCATTTCGAGTTCTATTGGTTTCCGCACACCGACCGTGTACTCACCAAACGCAACACCCGCCTCCCCGGTGACGCTCCTCTACGTCCGCTGGGCAAGCTGCGCTCGTATCTCGACGACGAACTGCTGTCCAACACGGTCTTCGAGGGTCTCAACCGAGTGGTGACGCGGGTGCCTGCGTTGATTCCCCGGGTGAACGCGGTTTCGGCCAGGGCACTGTCGGCTCGCGAGTACACCGACTGCTCGTACCGGGTGTTCGCGTCGTCGCGGACGGTCAAGTTCGTCGAGATGGAATACGCCGTGCCCGTCTCCGAGATCGCCTGGGTGCTGCGCGAGGTGGATCGCTGGCTCGAGCGTTCTGCGATCTCCATCGCGTTCCCCGTCGAGGTGCGGTTCGCGGCCGCCGACGACATCTGGTTGTCCACGGCATCGGGGCGTCCGACGGCGTACATCGCCGTGCACCAGTACCACCGGCGTGATCACCGCGAGTACTTCGACGCGGTCGAAGCCATCTGCCGCAGCGTCGGTGGTCGGCCGCACTGGGGCAAACTGCACTCTCTCGGCAGCGCCGAGCTGCGCGATTCCTACGAGCACTTCGACGACTTTCTGCGCGTCCGCAGTTCGCTGGACCCGACGGCGTTGTTCCGCAACGACTATCTGAACCACCTGCTGTCGTGAGCGGTATCTCGTACCCTGCTACGAAATACCGCGCACGACGGATTCGCTTACATTGGAGTCGGTGAGCACAGGAAAACGCGCGCTGTCCGGCATCATCGCCGCCGGAGTCGTCCTCGGCGTCGGCGAATTGATCGCCGTCCCCATCGGACCGAACTCGTCACCACTGACCGCCGTCGGATCCTCGGCCGTCGACAACAGTCCGGCCCCGGTCCGTGAATGGGCCATCGACACGTTCGGCACCTCCGACAAGCTCGCCCTGTTCCTCGGCATGGCCGTGGTCATCGGCGCTATCGCCGCCGCGGCGGGAATCGCTCGCAAACCGATCGGGGCCGCGGTGTTCGCCGTCTTGGGCGTAATCGGCGTCCTCGCCGCGGTGACCCGACCCAACGCGACGGTGTTCTACGCAGTCCCGACCATCGGCGGCGTCATCGTCGGCGTCGTCGTGCTGCACGCCCTCATCGGATCCGCCACCACGGCGACCGACGGGATGAACCGACGCAGCTTTCTGACCCTCGCTGCCGGTGCCGCCGTACTCGGAGTGGTCGCAGGAACGGCCGGACGGATGCTCACCTCGGCGCGAGCGGTCACCGCCGATCGACTCGGCTTCATGCTCCCGACCCCGACGCCGCAGACGCCGATACCGGCAGGGGCGGACCTGAAGATCGACGGCCTCGCGTCGTACATCACCCCGAACGAGGACTTCTACCGCATCGACACCGCGTTGGTTGTGCCGCGGGTGGCGTCGGATACGTGGTCGCTGCGGATCCACGGCATGGTGGACCGCGAGATCGAGTTGACGTTCGCCGATCTGGCGCAGCGTCAAGCGGTGGAGAAGACAGTCACGTTGACGTGCGTGTCCAACATCGTCGGCGGCGACCTCGTCGGCAACGCGACGTGGATCGGCTACCCGCTGAAGGACATCCTCGAAGAAGCGGGCATCTCCCCCGACGCAGACATGGCTCTGTCTTCCAGCAGCGACGCCTTCACCGCGGGCACTCCCCTCGAGGTGCTGCTCGACGGCCGCGACGCACTGCTGGCCGTCGGGATGAACGGCGCGCCGCTACCCGTGGAACACGGTTACCCGGCGCGACTGGTCGTGCCCGGCCTGTACGGATACGTCTCGGCCACCAAGTGGGTCACCGACATCGAGATCACCCGATTCGACAAGGTGACGGCCTACTGGACCGACCGCGGCTGGGGCGTCCTCGGACCGATCAAGACCGCTGCCCGCATCGACACTCCGCGATCGGGCAGCTCCGTGTCCGCGGGAAAGACCGTGTTCGCGGGCGTCGCCTGGGATCAGCACACCGGCATCGAGGCCGTGGAAGTACAAGTGGACGAGGGCAATTGGATGCCGGCAACCCTGTCGGAGGAGTACTCCAAGGACACGTGGAGGCAGTGGATGATCGAGCTCGACCTGCCGGCGGGCCAGCACGCGATCCGCGCCCGGGCCACCAACTCCGCCGGGGAGCTGCAGACCAACAAGACTGCAGACACCGTCCCCGACGGAGCAACCGGCTACCCGAAGATCTCGGTGACGGCGAACTGATTCAGGTTGTCGCGAAGCTGGCGCGAACCGAATTCTCCGCCAGCTGCTTGCGCTCGTCCGCGGTCAGGCCCATTCCCGTTTCCAGCGCGGTGAAGTTGTCGTCGACGTACCCGCCGAAATAAGCGGGGTCATCGGAATTGATCGACACCGACAACCCACGTTCGAGCATCTGCCGAAGCGGCAGCTGCGCGACATCGTCGATCACCTTGAGCCGAACGTTGGACAACGGGCAGACGGTGAGCGGAATCTGTTCCTCGACAAGTCGATTCACCAACGCCTCGTCTTCCAGGCATCGCACGCCGTGATCGATGCGCTCGACCTTCAGCAGATCCAACGCCTGCCAGATGTAGTCGGGCGGGCCTTCCTCACCGGCGTGGGCGACCACGTGCAGGCCCTCGGCTCGCGCCTTGGCGAACACGTCCACGAACAGCGACGGCGGATAGCCCACCTCGGCGGAGTCGAGACCGAGGCCGATGATCGGTGCGTTCATCGCCAACAGGTCGTCGAGCAACTGGTTGGCGTGCAGCACCGGCTTGTCTCGCAGAATCGACGCGATCAAACCACTGGTGACGCCGAATTCGCGCTCACTGGTCGCACAGGCGTCGGCCAATCCCTCGACGACAGCCCGGAGCGGTACACCGCGCTCGGTGTGCGCCTGCGGATCGAAGAAGATCTCCGCATGCGTCACCCCGGCCTGCACGGTGCGGCGAAAGTACGCTCGTGCCAGATCCGCAAAATCCTCGGCCGTGCGCAACACGGCCATGTTCGCGTAGTACAGGTCGAGGAAGGACTGCAGGTCGGAGAACTCGTACTTCGCCTGCAGTTCGTCGATATCGTTGTACGGCAGCGTGATTGCGTTGCGTTCGGCAAGATCGAAGATCAGCGGCGGTTCGAGCGACCCTTCGATGTGCAGGTGCAGTTCGGCCAGTTGATCGTTACTCACTCATGCAATTCTACTTGCCGGTGTACGACGCCTTACCCGGGCCGACCTCGAGGAAACTCTTCACGGCACCGCGCAGATCCTCGGTCTCGAACAATGCACCCGACACCTCCGACGTGATGTCGTCCGCGTGCGCCACCCCGCCCGAACGCCACGCGGCCACAATCTGTTTCGTTGCCGCATGGGCGACGGTAGGGCCGTCGGCCATGCGATGTGTCAACGCGAGCGCCGCGGCGTCGACGTCGTCGTGGATCTGGTTGACCACACCCCACTCCTTCAACGTCTGGGCGTCGTACAGATCTCCGGTCATGACGAGCTCGCGTGCCCGACCCGATCCGGCCCGCTCGGCCAGACGCTGCGGTCCGCCCATCGACGGCGTCAGACCGACGACGGTCTCGACCAGACCGAACTTCGCCTTGGGTCCGGCGAGAATGATGTCGCAGGCCAGCGAGATCTCGAACGCCGCAGTGAGCGTCAATCCGTGCGCGGCGTAGATCACCGGGCACGGCAGCGCCTCGAGTGGATGGGCAATCTGCGCGAACAGACCACGCCACAGATCGGCACCCTGCGCAGCGGACAGGCCCTCGAACACGTGCACGTCGACGCCTGCCGAGTTGACCTTGCCCTCGGAGCGCAGCAGCACGGCACGCGGCGGTCGGGCGACCAGATCGGCAACGTTCGCGGCCACCGCGTCGAACATCGCCTGATCGAACAGATTGAGGGGGCCGTGATCGAACGTCAGGACAGCGACCTCGGCGCCGGCCGCAGTGGTCGATCGAACGAGCGAGGTGGGTGCGTCAGCCATGCCTCGCATAGTGCCACACGCGTTCCGGGGCGTAGTTACCAACGAGTATTGTTCGCCCCAATAGCCGTTACCGAGAGGAACAAGTACGTGAAGCGCAGCCTGTTCGAGTCCGACCACGACGACTTCCGCGCATCGGTACGCGAGTTCGTCGCCAGGACCATCGCGCCGGTCGAAGAAAAGCTTGTCGAGCAGCGATACATCGACCGCGAGATCTGGCTCGAGGCAGGACGCAACGGGTTCCTCGGCCTCGAAGTGCCCGAGGAATACGGCGGCAGCGGAGCCGAGGACTACCGATTCAACGCCGTCCTCGGTGAGGAACTCGCCCGCTCGAGTGCCGCGGTGGCGTCGTGCTTCGGTATCCACGTCGACATCGTCGCGCCCTACCTCGTCAAGCTCACCACCGAGGAGCAGAAGAAGCGCTGGCTGCCCGGGTTCTGCAGCGGCGAGATCCTCACCGCGATCGCCATGACCGAGCCGTCCGGTGGCTCGGACCTCGCCGCGCTGAAGACCACCGCCGTCAAGGACGGAGACGACTTCATCATCAACGGCTCGAAGACGTTCATCACCAACGGCAACTCCGCCGACCTCGTCATCGTCGCCACGCGCACGACGCCCGAGAAGAAGGCGAAGGGCATCACGCTGTTCGCCGTCGAGAACGGAACCGAAGGATTCACCCGCGGCCGCAAACTCGACAAGGTCGGCCAGCCCGAATCCGACACCGCGGAACTGTTCTTCGAGAACGTGCGAGTACCCAGCGCCAACATGATCGGCGAATTCGACGGCGGCTTCATCCACATGATGCAGCTGCTCCCCCAGGAACGCATCAGCTGCTCGGTGGCCAACCTCGGACACGTACGACCCATTCTCGAGGAGACGCTGCAGTACGCCAAGGACCGCAAGGCATTCGGCCAGCAGATCGGCTCACTGCAGTGGAACAAGTTTCTGCTCGCCGAACTCGTCACGAAACTCGATGTGGCACAGGCATACATCGACAACTGCATCGCCGCCCACGGCCAGGGCGAACTGACGGCCATCGATGCAGCCAAGGCCAAGTGGTGGAGTTCGCAGGTGCAGAACGAAATCCTCGACCACTGCGTCCAGCTGCACGGCGGCTACGGATTCATGAACGAATACCGCGCCGCCCGCGCGTGGAAAGACGCTCGCGTGACCAAGATCTGGGCCGGATCGAACGAAATCATGAAGGAACTGATCGGCCGGGATCTGGGGCTGTAGAGCGGCTTCGCCGCATGTGAGTGGAACTTCGTAGCAGGGGTCGAGGTTCCACTCACATGGGTTTCTCGAACGCGGGCCGGGCGTAGAAGCAGACCGCGACCATGCCGACCAGGAGCACCACGGCGGGGAGGATCAGCGACTGCGCCATGGCGGTGGTGAAGCCGTCACGCAGCATCTCTGGCACCCGACCGGCGAATTCGTTTGCGCCAGAGGACGATCCCCCGGCGGGTAGCTCCGCGGCCAGCCGTGACTGAATGAGCGCACCGATGCCCGCGCTACCGAGTACCGAGCCGATCATGCGGGTGGTGTTGTAAATTCCCGAACCTGCGCCCGCCTGGCGCATCGGCAGATTACGAGTGGCCGTGGCTGCCAACGGAGACCAGATCAGCGCATTCGCCACACCCATTGCAGCGACGGGCAGCAGCAACTTCCAGATCGCCGTTGTGGGCGTCATCTCGTAGGCGAACCACAGCAGCGACGCGGCGAGGATGAAGAGTCCCGATCCGGCGATGTACCGCGGATGCGTCTTGTCCACGAGCTTGCCGATATTGGGTGCGAGCAGTCCGGTGAGCAGCGCCATCGGAACGAACAGCAATGCCGATCGGGTGGGCGTCAGACCGGTGACGCTCTGCGCGTAGAACATGATCGGCAGCATCATGCCGGACATCGCGAAGCCCATGGCGGCGATACCGATATTGGACAGCGAGAAGTTGCGGTCGCGGAAGAGGGCCAAGGGCACCAGCGGCTCACTGGTGTTCACGGACTGCCAGTAGACGAACCCCGCGAAGACGACCAGCCCGACTCCGATGAGGATCCAGACGCCGGTGCCCCAGTCGTACTTCTGACCCTCCTGGATGCCGAAGACGATGCAGAAGAGTCCGACGGCGCTGAGCGCAACGCCCAGTAGATCGAACTTGTGATCGTGGGTCGGCAACACCGGAACGAACTTCAGCGCCAACACAATTGCGAGAATGCCCACCGGCACGTTGATGAAGAAAATCCATTCCCAGCCGAGCGAGTCGACCAGGACACCGCCGAGAATCGGCCCGACGAGCGTAGCGACGCCTGCGACGGCGCCCCATGCCCCCATCGCCGTCCCGCGCTTCTCGGCCGGGAACACGCGAGTGATGACCGCCATCGTCTGCGGGGTGATCATCGCCGCGCCGAGACCTTGAACCGCGCGCGCCGCGATGAGCATTTCGATCGATCCCGACAGTCCACACCACACGGACGCGAGAGTGAAGAGCACGAGGCCGGCGATGTACAGGTTCTTCGGGCCGAACTTGTCACCCATCCGACCGGTGACCAGCAGAGGAACGGCATAGGCCAGGAGGTACGCGCTGGTGACCCAGATGACGTTGTCGATGTCGGTGTTCAGCCCGGTGAGGATTGCGGGCTGAGCGACGGCGACGATCGTCGTGTCCACCAGGATCATGAAAAAGCCCAAGCAGAGCGCCCACAGCGCCGGCCACGGTCTGATCTCGTGCTGCGACGGGGCAGTCTCGACGGAATTCATGAAGCGCTCCCTATCCCCGAAGTCGGGTTCGTGTGATGTGCGGAGATGTGATGCGGCCAGTCGAGCTCGCCGCTGTCGATCCGATCGAGGTAGCGCGTAAGCCACTGCACTTCTGCGCGCAGCATGTGGTGAATGTAATCGATTCCTGCCCAATAGATTTCGGTTACTTGGCGATCCGCTGCGAGCTGTTGATAGCCCGACAGTTCCTCGATGTCCGCGGTCAGGTCCACGATTCGTTCCCGCAACAGGGCTGTCGCGTCCGACGCGGGAAGGTTGTGCATTTCGGACAAGCCCAGGACGAACTGCGGGTATTCACGCACCGGCGTTCTCAGAATCTCGGTCAGCCGATCGGTCAACACGTGACGACCGGCCGGGGTGATCCGATAGGTGGTGCGCTCCGGACGATTGCCACCCCGGTCGGTTCCGACCTCGTCGACCAGTTCCTGCTCGTGCAGACGCGCGACCGCGTGATAGAGCGAACCTGGACGAATCTTGACGATGCGATCTTCCTTGCGAGAGAGCAGCAGTTGATACATCTCGTAGGGATGCATCGGACCCTCCGAGAGCAGAGCCAGAATCGACACGCCCAGTGGATTGACGGTTCCGGCTCGCATCGATCCCCCAACTGCTTATCCCGCGCGAATTATTCCAATTGGAATATAGGCCCGCCGCTCAGCATCGAGCAACCCGGACAATGCACCCACCGGGGAACAAAGGTGTCGATAGACGCAGAATGGGCACCGACCGCAGTCGGTGCCCTCACGAAACAGACGAAGGCCGGATACTCGGAATTTCTTCCGTGTATCCGGCCTTGTCACCGAGTTTCTGGTGCTGAAAAAGTCTGGAGTTTCAGTCCACCAGGGGAAATCGGGTTACGAAGCTTGAATCAGATGGCGCGGACGCCGGTAGCCTGGGGGCCCTTCTGACCCTGGCCCACCTCGAACTCCACGCGCTGGCCCTCGTCGAGCGACTTGAAGCCGCTACCCTGAATCTCCGAGTAATGAACGAAAACGTCCGGTCCGCCACCATCCTGCTCGATGAAGCCGAAGCCCTTTTCGCCGTTGAACCACTTCACACTGCCCTGCGTCATTCTGTAAACCTTCTGTAAGCGAGCTAGATCTTCACGTCGAAGCTCTAATCTCAATACCGAGTCTGCCATCTATCGGCGCTGAGCGAAACACCGGGGGCGAAAAAGTTCGAAAGATTGCTTTGGGACGGTGAAACAGAAATGCCGCCACAACCGCCGTAGCCACGGACGTTCCGGTGCCGTCGCTACTGTCGAACCGTGGATATGCCTGCCTTCGAGGCCGACCGATTCGATCCTCACCGACTCGACATCGTCCGACTCGCCTGGTGCCGACGGCTGTCGTTGGACGATCGTGCCCTCGATACCGCCGCCGACCGCGTCGAACATCGGACCGACACCGAGAACGTCGTCGTACTCCGACTGGCACAGACCACTCTGATCGTCGGTCCCTCCTGGGCTGTGGACGCCGCACGCGGCATCGAGGGCCAGGCAGAGACCGGTCGGACGTGGTTGTCGACGCTGCTGGGCGATCGCGTCGAGCAGTACGAGATCGACTCCCACACGCTGGCCTACGGATCCGAGATCGGCCACACCATCGACGTCCACGATCCGCTGATATCCCACGACGCACAGCACGCCCGCGCTCTTGCGGAGCACTGCAGCGAAGCCGATGTGGCGGAGGCATTCGGCGAGCCGGTGTCGCGGCACTGGTTCACCCTGCTCGGAGACGACCGACCCGCGGACTCTGCGCGATCTCTGGCCTCGGCCGGGTACTCGGAAGAAAACATGATCCTGGCCGACATGCGTGTTCTCACCGACCCGAACCACCGCCGACACGGATATGCGGCGGTCGTCGGGCGGCTCGCGACCAACGACGCCATCGACGACGGCCTGATACCGCAGTGGCGAGCACGACCGGAGAACACGACCGCTCGACGCCTCGCCGCCCGGCTCGGCTATGCGGAGATCGGTGCCTGCCACACCGCCGTGCGTCGAACCTAGGCGCTTGAATCCGGTCCGGACTGGGTAGCGTTCGTGGAACCGACCGATGTGAGGAGTTCGATCATGGCCGAGGACGCCGCCTACGTGAAGCCGGGCGAGGAATTCAAGCGCGATACCAACTACATCCCGACGCGCATCACCGCCGACGGCCGGGACGGCTACCCGGTGGAGCCCGGGCGTTACCGGTTGATCGCGGCGCGGGCCTGCCCGTGGGCCCACCGGTCCATCATCGTGCGCCGACTCCTCGGACTCGAAGATGTTCTGTCCCTTGGCATCCCGGGTCCGACCCACGACCCGCGCAGCTGGAACTTCCAGGAGGAGCCGGGCGGCGTCGACTCGGTTCTGCAGATCCCTCGGTTGCAGGACGCCTACTTCGCACGGTTCCCCGATTACGAACGAGGCATCACCGTGCCGGCGATCATCGACGTACCCACCGGCCAGGTCGTCACCAACGACTACCCACAGATCACCCTCGACCTCAGCACCGAATGGACGCAGTACCACCGCGAGGGCGCGCCCGATCTGTACCCGGAGGCGCTCCGCAGCGAGATCGACGAGGTGGCCGATCTGGTGTTCAAGGACGTCAACAACGGCGTCTACCGCTGCGGATTCGCCGGCTCGCAAGAGGCGTACGAGAAGGCGTACGACCGCCTGTTCGCTCGCCTCGACTGGCTCGTCGAGCGGCTGTCCACCCGGCGGTATCTCGTCGGCGAGCACATCACCGAGGCCGACGTGCGACTGTTCACCACCCTCGTCCGTTTCGATCCCGTCTATCACGGTCACTTCAAGTGCAACCGCAGCAAGCTCACCGAGATGCCGGTGCTGTGGAACTACGCACGCGACCTGTTCCAGACTCCCGGATTCGGTGACACCGTCGACTTCGATCACATCAAGCGGCACTACTACGAGGTGCACACCGACATCAATCCGTCGGGCATCGTGCCGAAGGGGCCCGATCTGGCCGGCTGGCTCGAACCGCACGGACGTGAATCACTCGGCGGATCGCCCTTCGGCGACGCCACTGCGCCGCAGCCGCCGAAGGCCGACGAGCTGGTCCCGCCCGAGCACTGGGTCTGACAACTACGGGGTCCGACAACTACGGGGTCCGACAACTACGGGGTCCGACAACTACGGGGTCCGACAGGTACGGCTAGGCCCCGGCGTAGGTGCCGAAGCTCCAGTAGACCCCCTCGGCGTCGCGGCAGGTGAAGCCGCGGCTGCCGTAGTCCTCCTCGCGCAGCCCCTGCGTGACGGTGCCGCCAGCCGCAACGACGCGATCGTGGATGCCGTCGGGGTCGTCGGTGACGATGTAGATCGACCCGACACCCGGCGGCAGTTCGCCGATGGCACTCGCGTCGCGGACACTGCCCAGCATCACCCCGCCGCCGTCGGGCCAGCGCAGTTCTGCATGGTCGACGCGGTCGCCGTCGCCGTAGACCGCGCGCTCCTCGAATCCCAACACGTCGACGATGAATCGAATCGCGTCGCGTGCGTTGTCGTACTTCAGGGTGGGCCAAATATGTGTGGTCATGACGCCATACCTTCCTCGTCGACGGCCGCGCAGTCTTGGACGAATGAGAACACTTCACGCTCTCGCCACGTCGTCGGCGACATACCGGCCATCGCCCGCCACTCCCGGTTCATATGCGGCTGGTCGTAGAAGCCGCACTCGGCCGCCAGCGCAGCGAGGTCGGTACAGGCCGGATCGCGCCACCGTCGATGCGAGCGATGGAACCGCGCGATGCGCACCGCCTCCTTGGGACCGACACCGAACTCGGCGCTGAACTTCGATACCAAATGTCTTCTGCTCCAACCGAGGTCGAGCGCCACGTCGGCGACGCTCGGCTGCGGACCCGACGTCAGGGCGGTCCAGGCCCGAACCAGACGGGAATCGAGGTCGAACTCTCGAAGGCAGCGCAAGAGGATCTCGTCCACCACATCGAACCGAGCCGCCCACGCCGGTGCCGCGCACACCCGCTCACGGAGTTCGGCTGCGTCCGCGCCCACCAGGTCGTCGAGCCCGACCAGCCACTCCCCCAGCGCCGCCGTCGGAACCCCCAGCAACGCGCGCGAGCCGAGCGGCGTCAACGACAACTGAATTCCCGACTGGTTGCCGTCGTGGGTGATCGTCACCGGCGACGTCGTGATCCCACTCGCCAGCGTCTCGAATACGCCCGCACCCTGACGCGGAGCCCGGGCGATCTCCAAGCGCGGCTCCATCGCCACGATCACCGTCAGATACGGACCCGGCATTCCCACGTGATCACCCGGTGCCAACCCACGCGTCCGATACCCCTCGTACGGCCGCACGAACGGGCGCAACGCCGCACACGGCGCGCGGCGCGCGACGTCGGACACCACCTCGCTCGGAGGAATCTGCACTTCGCGAGTCTAAATTGCCCCGTAGGTGTGCAACGAGAATTCGCGGGTAACTCCTCCGACTAGCGTCGACGACGTTCGCAACCGGAAGAGGTATCGATGGCAGGCAAGAAAGACGACGCTCAGGTCGAGATCTCGAGCGGAGGCAAGCTCGAACGAGCCCTGGTCAACATCCTGGACAACGCCAGTCGCCTACAGGGACCCGCCGTCGACAAATACGTCGCGCACGTGCGTCGAGCACACCCGTACGACACCCCGGCCCAGATCATCGAACGGCTCGAGAAGCGATTCCTGCTGGCTGTCACCGGAAGCGGATCGGCAGTGGGAGGCGCAGCGGCGGTCCCCGGAATCGGTACGGTCGCATCGCTCGCCGCGGTCGGCGCCGAGACCGCCTTCTTCATCGAGTCGTCCGCTCTGCTGACGCTGTCGGTCGCATCCGTGCACGGCATTCCCGTCGAGAATCACCAGCAGCGACGCGCTCTGGTGCTGTCGGTGGCACTGGGCGAATCGGGCATGCAGATCGTTCAACGAACCGTGGGCAAGACAGCCAAGAACTGGGGCCCGCTCATCACCTCACGCATTCCGGGCGGCTCGATGGCCAGCATGAACAAATCGCTGGTGAAGAAGTTCGTCACCAAATACCTGGCCAAACGCAGCGCACTGCTGGTCGGCAAGATGCTCCCCGCAGGAATCGGCGCGGCGATCGGCGGCGCGGGCAACCGAGTGGTCGGCAAAGGCGTCATCAAGAACGCCCGTGATGCCTTCGGTCCGCCGCCCGCACGGTTCCCGGAAAATCGCATCATCGACCCGGACGAGTGAGAATGCCCGGAATCTTCGAGAGGCTGCTGCGTTGACTTCGAATATGACTTCCACACCTGAACTCGGCAAGTACGGCGTCTGGCGACTCCACTCGGCGTTCACGCCGGAGTTGTCCCGCGCCATCGAGTCCTTCGGCTACGGGACCATCTGGCTCGGAGGATCGCCGCCCGCGGACCTGACGACCACCGAGGAGATCCTCGACGCCACCGACACCGTCGTCGTCGCCACCGGCATCGTGAACATCTGGTCCGATGCAGCCGCCGACGTCGCCGCGTCGTATCACCGCATCGAGAGCAAGCACCCCGGACGGTTCGTCCTGGGAATCGGTGCCGGTCACCCGGAGGCCACCCAGGAGTATCGGAAGCCGTACGACGCGTTGGTGAGCTACCTCGACGACCTCGACGAGGCCGGGGTCCCGATGGAACGTCGTGTCCTCGCCGCGCTCGGCCCCAAGGTGCTCGCGCTGGCCGCGAGCCGTACCGCGGGCGCGCACCCCTACCTGACCACTCCCGAGCACACCCGTGAAGCACGAGAAGCAGTGGGGCCGAACAAGATTCTCGCCCCCGAGCACAAAGTGGTGCTCGAGACCGATCCGGAGAAGGCACGTGCGATCGGTCGGCCACCCGTCAACAACCCCTACCTCCATCTGCGCAACTACACCAACAATCTGAACCGGCTCGGCTACTCGGACGAGGAAATCGGCGACGGCGGCAGCGACCGACTGATCGACGCGCTCGTCGCACACGGCGATGCCGACGCCATCGCAGCGCGACTCGACGAGCACCTCACCGCCGGCGCGTCGCACGTGACGCTGCACTCGCTGCCCGACGACGCCGACCCGCTCGAGACGTACCGGGAGATCGCTGCGGCGTTGCATCGCTGAAACCGGGGTCATCCCGCCCGTCGGTCCCACCCCGTAACCTCGTGTACCGGTTGCCGCCAAGCAACCGGCACACGAGGTGCACCGACGGCCAGGGGGACACCGCACAGATGACCAGTTACTCGGCTCCGGCGCTGGAAGCGCAGGCTCTGACGAAGCAATTCGGTACCGTTCGCGCGGTCTCGGACCTGAGCTTCGCCGTTCCACGCGGAACCGTCACCGGCTTTCTCGGGCCGAACGGCTCCGGCAAGTCCACGACACTGCGCATGCTGCTCGGCCTCGTCGCACCGACCTCGGGCGTCGGCCTCGTCAACGGCGTTCCGTTTCGCACGGCGACCCACCCGGCCCGTACCGTCGGTGCCGTTCTCGACTCGCTGAGTCTGCACCCCAAACGCAGCGCCGAGCACCACCTGAAGATCTACACCGCGGCGATCGGGGTACCCGACAGCCGCGCCCTCGACGTCCTGAACCTCGTCGGTCTGGGCGACGCCGCGCACCGCGCAGCGGGCGGGTTCTCTCTCGGCATGCGTCAGCGACTGACGTTGGCCACGGCTCTGCTGGGAGACCCCGAGATCCTCGTGCTCGACGAACCCGCGAACGGCCTCGATCCCGAGGGAATTGCGTGGCTTCGGGACTTCCTGAAGGCGTTCGCGTCGTCGGGGAGAACCGTCCTGGTATCGAGCCACATCCTGCGCGAGATCGAGCAGACCGTCGACAATCTGGTGATCGTCAGCGCCGGCACCCTGATGTATCAGGGATCCATCGACCAGCTGCGATCCACCCGCCCGAGCCGTGTACTCGTTGCTGCGTCGGACCCGGCGAAACTGGCTCTGGCATTGGCGTCCACCGGACTCACCGACACCCAACTGCTGCCCGACGGCCGCATCGGCGTCGCGGGTGCCGACGCCGCCACCGTCACGCGCATCGCCGCCGACGCGGGGGTCACGGTCTTCGGCACCACCAGCGAGCACGTCGACCTCGAGCAGGTGTTCCTGTCGATGACCGCCGGTCAGTACACCGCAGCACCCGTCCAACCCACTGCGTACGGACCGCCTCCGGGATACGGACCTCCTCCGGGATACGGGCCACCGCCTGGTTACAACCAGGGGTACTCACCGCCGCCACAGAACTACGGACCACCGCAGAACTGGAACGGGGGTTCGCGATGAACGCGCTGTTGACGTCCGAGATCCGCAAGGTCACCACACTGAAGTTCTGGTGGGCGCTCGCGATCGCACCGATCGTCGTCGGCGTGTTCGCATCCGTCATCACCTCGGTGATCGCGAACCAGCTGGGTGAGTTCGAGGAGGATCTACAGATCGCAGGCGGTGTCGCCTCCATCGGCCTGTACGTCGCCGCCGGTGCCGCCATCCTGTTCGCCGGCATCTTCGGCGCGGTCAATGCAGGGACGGAGTTTCGACACAAGACCATCACCACCAGCTTCCTGACGGCCCGCGGCAGGGACGGCGTCGTTGCCGCCAAGCTCATCGTCACCGCCTTGTTCGGCCTGGGGTACGGCCTCGTCGTGCTCCTGGCGAGCTTGGTGTGTCTGCTGATCTTCAGCGAACGAACAATCGTCCTCGACGGCGCGTTCATCGGCGTCGTCGCGTCGTGCCTGCTCGCTGTGGTGCTGTGGTCGCTCATCGGTGCCGGGCTGGGGTTGTTGCTCAAATCCCCGACCTGGGCCGCCATCGTGCTCGTCGCCTGGCTACCGTTCGGTGAAGGGCTGCTGTCCCTGATTCTGTTCGGCGTCGGTTTCGGACCGGTGGCCACGGCGCTGCCGTCGAACCTGACGTTGCCGACGATGGCAGCGACACAACTGGACGATGCGGGCGACCTCGCGTCGTGGCCGTGGGCTCCGCTCGGACTCGCGCTGTGGGCGGTGGTCCTCACCGGTGGCGGTTGGTTCCTGGCCCGTACCCGAGACATCGACTGACGACGGGCATCGGTGGGGATGTTCGCCCGATCCGGCTGTCGGTGGCCGGGTCTACCGTGTGAATAGATGGCACACAGCGAATACGTGAAGGATCGAGCGGGGACGGACGGCAGTACGGGCAGTGCCCGTTTGCTCGAGACCGGCCCCCGCTCGTCCGGCATACCCACCGACTCCCGGCCGACCACCGCGTCGTCGACCACGGCGTCGTCGATCACACCGCGTGGCTGGATCAGACGCCTGCTCGCGCAGTGCATGCTGCACCGGCGGACGGCACTCGGCGCACTGGGCGTGACGATGATCGCCGCCCTCATCGACATCTCGTTCCCGTTACTGACTCGCCTCGCGATCGACGACGCCAGCGCAGGTAAGAACGACGTGATCGCCGGAGTCGCGATAGCCATCGCACTGCTGGGTGCTCTCCGGTTCGCCTGCCAGTTCGGTCGGCGTATGCTCGCCGGCCGCCTGTCGATCGATGTTCAACACGACCTGCGGATGGACCTGCTGGCGTCGCTGCAGCGGCTCGACGGTCGCAAGCAGGACGAAATCCGAACCGGCCAGGTCGTGTCGAGATCGATCACCGACCTGCAGTTGGTGCAGGGGCTGCTCGCCATGGTGCCGCTCTCGGCCGGGGCAATTCTCCAGTTCGTCCTGGCCCTGGTCGTGATGGCATATCTCTCGCCGCTGCTCACCCTCGTCGCTGTCGTCATCGTCCCCGCGGTCAGCGTCGTCGTCTACCGAATGCGACCCACCCTCTTCGCTGCCACCTGGTCCGCACAACAGCGCGCCGCCGATCTGGCCCAGCACGTGGAGGAGACCGTCACCGGAGTCCGGGTGGTCAAGGGCTTCGGGCAGGAAGCGCGTGCGGTGGATCGCATCGAAGCTCTCGGTCGCACGCTGTTCGCCGAGCGCATGCGCTCGGCCCGCATCAATTCACGGTTCGCACCGACCATGGCGACCATCCCTCAGCTCGGGCTGGTCGGCGTCATCGCTCTCGGCGGCTGGTTGGCGTTGCACGGCCACATCACCATCGGCACCTTTCTCGCCTTCGCCACCTACGTTGCCACGCTGTCCGCCGTCACCCGCACCGTGTCGTCGGTGGTGATCATGGCGCAGCTCTCGCGCGCGGCCGTCGAGCGCGTCTACGAAGTGGTCGACACCGAGCCGACCGAACCGGAACCGGCGCATCCCATCGAACTGCCCGACGGCCCCCTCGGCGTCCAGCTCTCCGGCGTCACGTTCGGATTCGAGGCAGAGCGCAACGTCCTCAACGGCCTCGACCTGAGCATCGCCCCCGGGGAGACGGTGGCCGTCGTGGGACACGCGGGCTCGGGAAAAACCGCCCTCTCCCTGTTGCTCCCCCGCTTCTACCGCCCTACTCACGGCCGGATCGCAGTGACCTCCGGGGACACGTCCATCGACATCGCCGACCTGGATTCCGCATCACTGCGCGAAGCGGTGTCGTTGGTCTTCGACGAGCCTTTTCTGTTCTCGGACACCATCGCCGCCAACATCGCGCTCGGCAGGCCCGAGGCAAGCGCGGAGGAGATCGAACACGCGGCTCGACTGGCTCAGGCCTCGACCTTCATCGACGCTCTGCCCGAGGGCTACGACAGTTTCGTCGGTGAACGCGGACTGACCCTCTCGGGCGGGCAACGTCAACGCATCGCCCTGGCTCGCGCCCTGTTGGTCGAGCCGCGAATTCTCGTCCTCGACGACGCCACCTCCGCCGTCGACGCCGAGACCGAGGCCGCCATCTTCGACGCACTGCGCGGCGTGCGTACCCGAGCCACCCTCGTCCTCGCCCACCGCCGATCGACGCTGACGTTGGCCGACCGCGTAGCCGTCCTCGACGGTGGACGCATCATCGACACCGGCACAGTCGACGAACTGGACGAGTGCTGCCCACTGTTCCGCGCTCTCCTCGCCGGCGGAGACGAGGACGAACACAGCGACGCCGCACCCGAGCCGCGTACGGAACCGTCGGCAGCAGAGCTCTGGCCGGACGATGCTCTGGAAGCCGCATCGAACCCCGGTGCCGTGATGCCGCCCGCAGGCGCCGGGGGCGGAGGAACCCACGGTGCAGCGATGGCTGGCGCATTCGGCTCGTTGGCACCGACGCAGGCCATCTCCGACGCGGTGGCAGCCCTACCTCCGGCAACAGAGGAACCAGGCGGATCGGGACAACAGTTGCGTCGACCAGACCCGGAATTCCGGCTGTCACGACTGCTGAGTCCTGTCCGGCTGCTGCTGGCAGGTGTCGTGGTGCTGCTGGCGCTCGACTCGATCGCCTCCATCGCCTTTCCCTCACTCGTCCGGTACGCGGTGGACAGCGGCGTGGCGCGCGGGGACTCCGACACCCTGTGGATCGCAACATCAATAGGCGTAGCCCTGGCTGCTGCCAGCTGGTTCGTGGTCTGCGCGACAACCGTGCTCACCGCACGAGCCGGCGAGCGGGTGCTGTTCGGATTACGAGTACGCAGCTACGCGCACATTCAGAGACTCGGGCTGGACTACTACGAGCGCGAGCTGTCCGGTCGCATCATGACGCGCATGACCACCGACGTCGATGCGTTGTCGTCGTTCATCCAGACCGGCGCGTCCACGGCCGTGGTCAGCGTGCTGACCGTCGTCGGGATCGCGATCGCACTGCTCGTCACGGATACGACACTCGGCCTGGTTGCCCTGGCGGTCGTGCCGCCACTCGCCGTCGCAACCGTCGTCTTCCGACGCATCTCCTCGGCTGCGTACTCGACCTCGCGCGAACGCATCTCCATCGTCAACGCCGACTTCCAGGAGAACGTCACCGGACTGCGCGCCGCGCAGGCGTACCGACGTGAGGAGTACGCGGCCTCCCGCTTCGCCGAACGCAGCAACCGCTACCGAGCGAGCCGCATGAGATCACAGACCGCGATCTCGGTGTTCTTCCCGTTCATCACCCTGCTCTCGGATATCGCGCTGGCCGTCGTCGTCTTCGTCGGAGCCCATCAGATTGCCTCGGGCACCGCCACCGCCGGCACCCTGGTGGCGTTCGTCTTGTACCTCGGACTCCTCTTCGGCCCGATCCAGCAACTCTCGCAAGTATTCGACGGGTACCAGCAGGCTCGCGTCGGCGTCGGCCGAATCGGAGACCTCCTACGCACGACGAGTTCGATCGAAACAGCGACAGCGACCGGGTCCGGCGCTGTCGTCGGCGATCGCCTGCGCGCTGACATCGACCTCGTCGACGTCAGCTTTCGGTATGCCGGAGCTCACTCCGACGCGCTCAGTGAGGTATCTCTCAGCATCCCGGCCGGCACCACCGTCGCGTTGGTGGGACGCACCGGAGCAGGCAAATCCACCGTCGTGAAGCTGCTTGCTCGGTTCTACGACCCGACCTCCGGATCGGTACGCGTGGGCGGCCACGACCTCCGCGACTACCGGTTGTCGGACTACCGCCATCGGCTCGGCGTCGTACCGCAGGAAGCCCACCTGTTCACCGGAACCATCGCGTCGAACATCGCGTACGGCCGGCCCGACGCCAGCCGGGCCGATATCGAGAACGCGGCACGCTCGGTCGGTGCCCTCGACACCATCGCTGCACTTCGCGGCGGTATGCAGCAACCTGTCGGCGAACGCGGCCAAGGGTTGTCGGCCGGTCAGCGACAGCTGATCGCACTGGCCCGAGCCGAACTGGTGGATCCCGATCTACTCCTGCTCGACGAAGCGACTGCGACTCTCGATCCGGCCACCGAACGCAAGGTCCTGGAAGCCAGCAACGCGGTTGCCAGAACCCGCACCGCAGTGGTCGTCGCACACCGATTGGCCACCGCCGCCCGAGCTGATCTGATCGTGGTCGTCGACGGCGGTCGTATCGTGGAAGTCGGACGACACTCCGAACTTCGCAAACGGGGCGGCTTCTACGCGAAATTGTGGACTGCAGCCGAAACGAACCGGGGGAATAATTCGATAGTCAACGGAGTCATCGACAACGAGGCCGATGGTTACCGGTGAGTACATATCACAGCTACGTCCCGGACGCACGCGATCTCGACCGGAGGTCTAGCCTGGAGTCGTACGCGCGCTGATCGGGAACGAAGACAGAAACGAGGCGAACTACTGCCGTGAGCAGCAGCTCTACTACCCAATTCGGACAAAATCAATGGCTGGTCGACGAGATGTACCAGCGGTTCAAGCAGGACCCGTCCTCCGTCGACGCGAGCTGGCACGAGTTCCTCACCGATTACGACCCCGAAGCCGTGACCGACGAAAACCCCATCTCCAACGGTAAGTCCGGTTCCAACGGCTCGGCCTCGAACGGCAGCTCGGCCAAGTCCGCTCCTCCCGCAGCACCCGCGCCTCCTGCGAAGCCAGCCGCCTCGGCCCCGAAGGCCGAAGCCCCCAAGAAGGCCGAGGCTCCCGCCAAGGCCGCAGCTCCCAAGGCTGCCGAGACCAAGCCTGCTCCGGCGAAGTCGGCCCCGGCCAAGCCGGCCGAGAAGAAGGCAGCCCCGGCCAAGCCCGCCGCTGCCGAATTCGGTGAAGAGTCGAGCAAGATTCTGCGCGGCGCTGCCGCAGCGGTTGCGAAGAACATGTCCGCCTCGCTGCAGATTCCGACAGCTACCAGCGTGCGGGCCATCCCGGCCAAGCTCATGGTCGACAATCGCCTCGTCATCAACAACCACCTCGCGCGTACCCGCGGCGGCAAGATCTCGTTCACGCACCTGCTCGGCTACGCCATCGTGCAGGCCGTCAGGGCGTTCCCGAACATGAACCGCCACTTCGCCGAGGTCGACGGCAAGCCCAACGCCGTCACTCCGGCTGCGATCAATCTCGGTCTGGCGATCGACCTTCCCGGCAAGGACGGCAACCGATCCCTCGTCGTCGCGGCCATCAAGAACACGCAGGACTTCACGTTCACGCAGTTCTACAACGCGTACGAGGACATCGTCCGACGTGCCCGTGACGGCAAGCTGACCGGCGAGGACTTCCAGGGCGTCACGATCTCGCTGACCAACCCCGGCGGAATCGGCACCGTCCACTCCGTCCCGCGCCTGATGAACGGCCAGGGTGCCATCATCGGTGCCGGTGCCATGGAGTACCCGGCGGAGTTCCAGGGTGCCAGCGACGAGCGTCTCGCCGAGTTCGGCGTCGGCAAGCTCATGACGCTGACCTCGACGTACGACCACCGCATCATTCAGGGTGCGGAGTCGGGCGACTTCCTCAAGACGATCCACAATCTGCTGATCAGCGACGAGTTCTACGACGAGCTGTTCCATTCGCTGAAGATCCCGTACGAGCCGATCCGCTGGCGCAAGGATCTGCCCGAGGGCACCGTCGACAAGAACACCCGCGTGCTCGAGCTCATCGCGGCGTACCGCAACCGCGGTCACCTGATGGCCGACACCGACCCGTTGCAGTTCACCAAGGACAAGTTCCGGATGCATCCGGACCTCGACGTGATCAGCCACGACCTGACGCTGTGGGACCTCGACCGCGAGTTCAAGGTCGGCGGATTCCACGGCAAGGACAAAATGAAGCTGCGCGACGTGCTCAGCGTCCTGCGCGACTCGTACTGCCGCCACGTCGGCGTCGAGTACACCCACATCCTCGAAACCGAGCAGGTCTCGTGGCTGCAGGAACGCGTCGAAGCCAAGCACGTCAAACCGACTGTGGCGCAACAGAAGTACATCCTCAGCAAGCTCAACGCAGCCGAGGCCTTCGAGACGTTCCTGCAGACCAAGTACGTCGGGCAGAAGCGCTTCTCGCTCGAAGGTGCCGAATCGGTCATCCCGATGATGGACTCCGTCATCGACCAGAGCGCGGAGTACGCCCTCGACGAGGTCGTCATCGGCATGCCGCACCGCGGTCGCCTGAACGTGCTGGCCAACATCGTCGGCAAGCCGTACTCGAAGATCTTCACCGAGTTCGAGGGCAACATGAACCCGGCTGCCGCACACGGCTCCGGTGACGTGAAGTACCACCTCGGTGCCGAGGGCACGTACATCCAGATGTTCGGCGACAACGACATCAAGGTCTCGCTCACGGCGAACCCGTCGCACCTCGAAGCCGTCGACCCCGTCCTCGAAGGCCTCGTCCGGGCCAAGCAGGACCTCCTGGACAAGGGCACCGGCCAGGGCGGTTACTCCGTGCTGCCGCTGATGCTGCACGGCGACGCGGCTTTCGCCGGCCAGGGCGTCGTCGCGGAAACGCTGAACCTGTCCGATCTGCGTGGCTACCGCACCGGCGGAACCGTGCACATCGTCGTCAACAACCAGGTCGGCTTCACCACCTCGCCGGAGTTCTCGCGCTCGTCCGAGTACTGCACCGACGTGGCCAAGATGATCGCCGCGCCGATCTTCCACGTCAACGGCGACGACCCCGAGGCATGTGCCTGGGTGGCCCAGCTGGCAGTGGACTTCCGTCAGAAGTTCCACAAGGACGTCGTCATCGACATGATCTGCTACCGCCGTCGCGGACACAACGAGGGCGACGACCCCTCGATGACCCAGCCGGCGATGTACGACGTGATCGACACCAAGCGCAGCGTCCGCAAGAGCTACACCGAATCGCTCATCGGCCGTGGCGACATCTCGCTCAAGGAAGCCGAGGATGCGCTCCGCGACTACCAGGGTCAGCTCGAACGCGTCTTCAACGAAGTGCGCGAGCTCGAGAAGTACACCCCGGAGCCCAGCGAATCGGTCGAACTCGACCAGCAGTTGCCGACCAAGCTCACCACCGCCGTCGACAAGGCCGTACTGCACCGCATCGGTGATGCGCATCTCGATATCCCCGAGGGATTCAACGTGCACCCCCGCGTCAAGCCGGTACTCGAGAAGCGTCGGGAAATGGCGTACGAGGGCAAGGTCGACTGGGCCTTCGGCGAACTGCTCGCACTCGGCTCGCTCGTGGACGAGGGACGCAACATTCGTTTCTCGGGTCAGGACACCCGCCGCGGCACGTTCACGCAGCGGCACTCGGTGATCATCGACCGCAAGACCGGTTCCGAGTACACGCCGCTGCAGAACATCGGCAGCGACAACCCCGGCAAGTTCATGGTCTACGACTCCGCGCTGAGCGAGTTCGCGGCCGTCGGCTTCGAGTACGGCTACTCCGTGGGCAACCCGGACGCACTGGTGATGTGGGAAGCGCAGTTCGGCGACTTCGTCAACGGCGCCCAGTCCATCATCGACGAGTTCATCTCGTCCGGTGAAGCCAAGTGGGGTCAGCTCTCCGACGTCGTGCTGCTGCTGCCGCACGGCCACGAGGGTCAGGGACCGGACCACACGTCCGGACGCATCGAACGCTTCCTGACGCTGTGCGCCGAAGGATCGATGACCGTCGCACTCCCCTCGACCCCCGCGAACTACTTCCACCTGCTGCGTAGGCATGCGCGTGACGGAATCCGTCGCCCGCTGATCGTCTTCACTCCGAAGTCGATGCTGCGCAACAAGGCAGCAGTGAGCAACATCGAGGACTTCACCGACGGCAAGTTCCACTCGGTGTTCGACGAGCCCACGTACGACACCGGCACCGGCGACCGCAGCAAGGTCAAACGCGTGCTGATGGTCAGCGGCAAGCTCTACTACGAGCTCCTCGCTCGCAAGCAGAAGGACAACCGCGACGACGTCGCCATCGTCCGCATCGAGCAGCTCTACCCCGTGCCGACGCGTCGGATCCGGGAAGCACTCGAGAGCTACCCGAACGCAACGGAATTCCGCTGGGTTCAGGAAGAGCCTGCGAACCAGGGTGCCTGGCCGTTCTTCGGTCTCGCACTGCCCGAACTCATGCCCGAGAAGCTGGTCGGCATCAAGCGCATCTCCCGTCGCGCCATGTCCGCACCGTCCTCGGGATCGAGCAAGGTGCACGCCGTCGAGCAACTCGAAATCATCGACGAGGCCTTCAACAAGGTCGGCGAAGACTAGATCTCCGACAGCGACAAGCGGCCCACTCCTTCGGGGGTGGGCCGCTTTCGTCGTTGCTGTGCGCGCTCTCCGTTCCGCGTCAATGGACCATTGCATACGTCTGGGCAGTGCAACGGTCCATTCACGCAGAGTTGGGGGCTGCGTGAATGGACCTCTGCATACGTGTGAGGAGTGCAAGGGTCCATTGACGCGTGCCGGGGGTGCACCGGGGAGGACGTCCAACCGGGGGACGCACACTAGGGCGGGGCTCAGGCGTCGGCGTCGGCTCCCAGCAGCGCGGAGATCATGCCCGGAGCCAGGGCGACAGCAGGCAGGGCGTTGACGTTCAGGTCTATCAACTCGTCGCGGGTGATCTGTGGATTTCTGAGCCAGGTGATGGTCGCTTCTTCGACGAAGGCGATCCACCCGCGGACGGCGAGGTCGATGGTGGGGGTGACATCGACGTCGAGTTGGGCGAGTTGGACGAGAGTGCGATCGGCCATGGTGGTGCGGGTCTGCTCGAACACCTCGCGCATCTGCGGATCTCCGCTCGCCGTGCCGCGGAGCAGGGAGATGAAAGTGTCGCGTTTCTCGCTGACGTAGTCGACGTAGTTGGCGATGGACTCGCGCAGAATCTCGAAGGGTTCGAGATCCGGTTCCGGCGCGGTTCGTTCGATCATCGACCGCGACGCCTCGCGGACTATTTCGAGGTGAAAGTCCTGCTTGGACGCGAAGTAGTGGAACAGTAGACCTCGGGAGACGCCGGCCTGATCTGCGATGTCCTCGACCGAGATCTGCTCGAGGGGGCGGTCGGCCAACATCTCGGTGCCGAGCTCGATCAGCTGCGCTCGTCGTTGCTGCGGACTGAGTCTCGTCCTTTTCGTCGTCGATACTCCAGCGCGGTTCACATCCGCCATGCAATCATCCTATTGAATAGTAGTCAATAACTATTGACTCACACTCAGTAAGCTTCTAGTCTGCTCTACATGAGTCTTCCCGTAACAGATACTTCGGACCGCGCAACGTCGCCGCGTCACGTCGATACGCTGATCATCGGCAGTGGTTTCGCCGGGCTCGGAGCGGCGATCAAGCTGACCAAGGCAGGCAAGAAGAACTTCGTCGTCGTCGAACGCGGCCACGATGTGGGCGGTACCTGGCGCGACAACACCTACCCCGGTGCAGCCTGCGACGTGCCCTCGCATCTGTACTCGTACTCGTTCGCTTTGAACCCGGAGTGGACTCGTTCGTTCTCCACCCAGCCCGAGATCCAGAAGTACATCGCCGGAGTTGCGCGCAAGTACGGTGTCATGGACAAGCACGTCTTCGGCACGGACGTGACGTCGGCGCGGTGGAACGCCTCCACCAGCCGTTGGGACGTCGAGACGACCACCGGCAACTACACCGCCAAGATCGTCGTCTCGGCCGTCGGCGCGCTGTGCGAGCCCAACTTGCCCGACATCAAGGGAATTCACGACTTCGAGGGCGACGTCTTCCACTCCGCACAGTGGAACCACGACGTCTCGCTCGCCGGAAAGCGCGTCGCCGTCATCGGCACCGGCGCGTCGGCGATCCAGATCGTTCCCGCCATCGCAGGTCAGGTGGAGCATCTCGACGTCTACCAGCGCACTGCGCCGTGGATCCTGCCTCGCGCCGATCGCCCGTACACCAAGCTCGAGCGCTTCGCCTTCAAGCACGTGCCCGGCTTCCAGCGCCTCGCCCGCGCCGGCATCTATGCGATGCGTGAGACCCAGGTCGTCGGACTGGCGAAGAACCCCGCGTTCATGAAGCCGCTGCAGTGGGCGTCGGAAAACCATCTGCGTACGCAGATCAAGGACAAGGCGCTGCGCGCGAAGGTGACCCCGAATTTCCGCATCGGCTGCAAGCGCATGTTGATCTCCAACGCGTACTACCCCGCTCTCGCGCAGAGCAACGTCGACCTCGTGACCGACGGCATCGCCGAGATCCGCAAGGGATCGATCGTCACCAAGGACGGCACCGAGCGCGCGATCGACGCACTCGTCGTCGCCACCGGCTTCCACGTCACCGATTCGCCTGCATACCAGGGCATCGTCGGCAAGGACGGCCGTACGCTGGCGCAGACGTTCGACGACGGCGGACAGCAGGGCTACAAGGGCGCTGCGGTTGCGAACTTCCCGAACATGTTCTTCCTCGTCGGCCCCAACACCGGCCTCGGGCACACCTCGATGGTGTTCATGATCGAGTCGCAGATCAACTACCTGGTCGACGCCTTGAACACCATCGACAAGCACGACATCGGGACCATCGAAGTGCGCAAGGACGTGCAGGACGAGTACAACGTGACCCTGCAGGACCAGCTCGCCAAGAGCGTCTGGATGAACGGCGGCTGCGCCAGCTGGTATCTGGACAAGCACGGAAACAACACCACCCTGTGGCCCGGGTTCACGTTCGAGTTCCGTCGCCAGACCAAGCATTTCGATCTCGATGCGTACCGTAGCGTCGCAACTGCAGATCTGACCTCCGCAGCGTCGGCGAGCACGGCCGCCGGCAACAACACAGACAAGGTGTCCGCACGATGAGCACATTCACAGGCAAGGTAGCCGTCGTCACCGGCGCGGGTTCGGGAATCGGCCGGGCCCTGGCTCTCGAGCTGGCCGGCCGCGGAGCCAAGCTCGCGCTGTCCGACGTCGACACCGCCGGACTCGACGAGACGGTGCGCCGCGTCGAAGCACTCGGAGCCGAGGTGAAATCCGATTTCCTCGACGTCTCGCAGCGCGAGACCGTGCTCGACTACGCCGAGGCCGTCGTCGCGCATTTCGGCAAGGTCAACCAGATCTACAACAACGCAGGCATCGCCTACCACGGTGACGTGGAGAAGTCCTCGTTCAAGGACATCGAACGCATCGTCGACGTCGATTTCTGGGGCGTCGTCAACGGCACCAAGGCATTTCTTCCGCACATCCAGGCCTCCGGCGATGGCCACATCATCAACATCTCCAGTCTGTTCGGCCTGTTGGCCATGCCTTCGCAGTCCGCGTACAACGCGGCGAAGTTCGCCGTCCGCGGGTTCAGCGAGTCGCTGCGCATGGAGATGTTGATCTCCAAGGCACCGGTGAAGGTCACCGTGGTGCACCCCGGCGGCATCAAGACCGCCATCGCCCGCAACGCCACCGTCGCCGAGAATTTCGACCAGGCCGACGTCGCGAAGTTCTTCGACAGCAAGTTGGCGAAGACCACCCCGATCGACGCGGCCAAGACCATTCTCAAGGGTGTCGAGAAGGGCAGGGGCCGCGTGCTCATCGGTTCCGACGCCATCGCCCTCGATCTGCTGCAACGCATCACCGGTTCGCGGTACCAGGGCCTCATCGCTGCAGTGTCCAAGCGTGCGCTGCCGCGCACCAAGAAGTAGACGGGTCGCGTCGTGAAATCCTTCTACGTTCCCCTGCCGATCGTCGCGGCAGCGCTCAAACCGTTTTACCGCCTCGCGCTGAATCCGCGCCTGTCCTTCCGGGCGCAGCGAGCCGTTCTCGAGGCTGCGGCTCCGGTGCAGACGCTCCCGCACGGGACCGTCGCGCAGAAGTTGACGCTTGCGGGCAGGCGGGCCGAGCGCATCACCGTCGGAGCCACCGAACGCGACACCGCGATCCTGTACCTCCACGGGGGCGCGTTCACGATCGGTTCGATCAACACCCACCGTTCTCTTGCCGCCCATCTCGCACGTGAGTCGGCCAGCGCGGTGTACGTGCTCGATTACCGACTGGCTCCGGAGAACCCGTACCCGGCCGCGCTCGACGACGCCGTGGCGGCGTTCCGGGAACTCGTGCGGTTGCACGGCTTCACCCCGGATCGCATCGCCATCGCCGGTGATTCGGCCGGCGGCGGACTGACCGTCGCGACGGCGAGGCGGCTGGTGGACGACGGCGCGAGGCCCGCAGCTCTCGGATTGATCTCACCGTGGGTCGATCCGGGCGCACGCGACGCGGTCAAGCCGCGCGACCTGGTCGTCAACACCGGGTGGTCGAACTCCTCGGCCGACGCGTATCTGGGGGCGGGTGACCCGCTGGATCAGGGCTTCGCGCCGCTCCAGGGCAACCTGGACGAGCTGCCACCGGTCGTCATGCACGTCGGGACGGACGAGGTGCTCTATCCGCAGATCACCGCGTTCGCGGACAAGCTGCGCCTGTCCGGCGTCGAACTCGAGTACATCGAGTACAAGAAGCTCTGGCACGTGGCGCACCTGCAGGCGTCGATCCTGCGTGAAGCAGCCGAAGCCGTCCATCACATGGGCTCGTACCTGGGCCGCATGCTCAGAGCAGAGCAGAAGTCCGACGGGTCAGAGGCTGTGCTCGCCGAGCCAGCGGCCGGCGACATCGCCTGACGCAGCACCGCCACGGACCTCGCCGATCATGTCGGCGAGGTCCGCTGTCGTCAGCTCCCCCGCCACCACCGAGAACGACTTCACCGCACTCTCGTCAAACACACCAGTGCGGTACAGCGGAACGACGTTCTGCGCCGGATACACGTGATCGTCGTCGGGCAGAGTCGTCAGATCCTTGGCCAGCGGACCGAACGATGCAGTCCGAATCGCGAGAGCATCCACCGCGCCGGAATTCAGGTCGTCGACGGCGAACTGCGCATCCGGGTAGACCATGAACTCGGCGAAACCGGCACCGGAGACGCTGGGACTGCCAGCGCCCTCCGTCATCAGATCCAACGGGTGTACCTCTCCCTCGACCGTGCCGACTGTCACGTCGTCCCTACGAAGAAATTCTGTGACTGTCGTCCCCTCGCCCGACGTCGCGTCCGGAGCGAGAGCGATCGCCAACCGATCCTCGGCGGTTGCGTAGTCCCCCACCGACAATCCGGCGGGCAGCGATCGGTTCAGCTCGGTGAACACGTCCTCTGCTTCTGTTGCGCCGGCCAGGGTGTCGAAGGTACGCAAGAGTTCGCCGGTGACGTCGGGAACCACGGTCACGTCACCTCGATCCAACGCCGCGAGGTACGCCGTCCGATCCCCGAGATTCTCGACGACGGAGACCTCGTCTCCCGTCGACCGGAGTCCTCCCGCGTAGATCTGTGCGAGCAACCGGGAGAGGTCGGAATTTCCGGCTCCGACGACGACGGACACCTGCTCGGGTTCGGCCCGGTCGGCCGCACTGCACCCACCGACGGAACCTGCGATAGTGACCGCGAGGGCCGCTGCCAGAATCGACGAACGCACTCTCATTTTCTCCTGTTCACTGCCCGTGGGGTTTACCGATCCCGACCGCGGGGCACAGATGCGAACGAGAGGGTAGTCGAACCAACCTTATGGGCACGGCGACGTCGACTACCATCCCGAGCAGCCCGAGTCCTGATTCGGCGATGTCCCCGATGTCGGGCGGCATCCGTCGGAATTGGGGCTTCGTCTGTGCCCGAACCGATGGAAGGACACCATGACCACCTCCCGAATCACGCGCGCGTTCTCCGCCCCGAAGGCAGTGGCGGCCGTTGCCGCGCTCGCCCTGTCGGTCACCGCACTGACCGCCTGCGGCGGAAATTCGGATCCGCTCTCGAGCGGAGGCGGCGAGAGCAACGACGACACGAACTCGATCATCGTCGGCTCGGCCAACTTCCCGGAGTCCGAGACCGTCGCAAACATCTACGCAGAAGCATTGCGCGCCAACGGTTTCGAGGTGAGCACCAAGCTCAACATCGGTAGCCGCGAGGCGTACATTCCCGCCGTCCGCGACGGCTCGATCGACCTGATTCCCGATTACACGGGCAACCTGCTCCAGTACTTGGACGAATCCGCCACGGCCACCTCGTCCGAGGACGTGCTGGCGGCACTGCCCGCTGCACTCGGCGACGACCTCTCGGTGACGGCCCAGGCACCCGGCGAGGACAAGGATGCCGTCGTCGTCACGCGCGCGACCGCAACCGAGCGCAACCTGAAGACCGTCGGCGATCTCGCACCGTTCTCCTCGGAGGTGACGTTCGCAGGCACGCCGGAATTCCAGGAGCGCGTCGGCGGGTTGCCGGGCCTGAAAGCGAAGTACGGCCTGGACATCTCCCCCGGCAACTACGTGCCCATCTCCGACGGCGGCGGACCGGCCACGGTCGAGGCACTCGTGTCGGGCCAGGTCGACGCGGCGGACATCTTCACCACCTCGCCGGCCATCGCGCAGAACGATCTCGTGGTTCTCGAAGACCCGGAGAATAATTTCGCCGCTCAGAACGTCATCCCGGTGCTGCGGACGTCCAAGCAGTCCGAGAAGCTCACTCAGGTTCTCGACGCCGTCTCGGCGCAGATCACCACCGAAGAGCTCATTGCACTGAACACTTCGGTGTCCGGCGACCAGAAGGTCGAACCGGCTGCGGCGGCAACGGCGTGGGTCAAGGACAAGGGTCTGGACCAGCCGGTCAGCTGATGATCACCTTCGAGAACATCACCAAGACGTACCCGGACGGCACCACGGCAGTCGACTCGTTGGACCTGGTGATCCAGCCACACTCGTTCACCGTGTTCGTGGGGCCGTCCGGCTGTGGCAAGACGACGTCGATGCGCATGATCAACCGGATGATCGCGCCCACCTCGGGCGTCATCACGGTCGACGGCCGCAACATCGCCGACACCGACGCGGTGAAGCTGCGCCGGGGAATCGGCTACGTCATCCAGAGTGCCGGGCTGCTGCCCCATCGTTCCGTCGTCGACAATGTCGCGACGGTTCCGGTGCTGAACGGTCAGTCCCGGCGCGCTGCCCGCAAGGCGGCACTGGAAGTACTCGAGCGAGTGGGCCTGGATCCCGCTCTTGCGTCCCGCTACCCGGCGCAGCTGTCCGGCGGTCAGCAACAGCGCGTCGGGGTGGCCCGCGCGCTCGCCGCGGACCCACCGATTCTGTTGATGGACGAGCCCTTCAGCGCTGTCGACCCAGTGGTGCGTGAGGATCTGCAGACCGAGATGCTGAGGCTGCAGGCCGATCTGAAGAAGACGATCGTGTTCGTCACGCACGACATCGACGAGGCCGTGCGGCTGGGCGACCACATCGCGGTCTTCGGACCGCAGGGTCGTCTGCAGCAATACGACAAGCCCGAGACCGTGCTCGCGGCACCGGCGACGTCGTTCGTGGCGTCGTTCGTCGGCCGCGACCGCGGCTACCGAGGCCTGTCTTTCCGCTCGGCGCAGTCGGTCACGATGCATCCGATCCATACCGCGACCGAGGACGAGATGAGCACCCTGCGACTCGACCAGGGGCAGTGGGTTCTGGTCGTGGACTCCCAGCGTCGTCCCCTCGGCTGGATCGACGCTACCGGCGTCGAGAAGATACGCGGCGGCGGCAGCCTGGACGAGAGCACCGCGGCCGGTGGGTCGTTGTTCCTCGAGGGCGGCGATCTACGGCAGGCACTCGACTCGGCGATTTCGTCCCCATCGGGAATCGGCGTCGCCGTCGATTCGACCGGTGCCGCCGTGGGCAGCGTCGACGGTGCGGAAATTCTCGAAAACCTGGCCGTACAGCGCAAGTCGGAGGACGAGGAGCGCAATCGCCACCACTTCGGCGCGGCCGGGAACGACGCACAGTGACCTGGCTGTTCGACAACTTCGGCGTCGTACTGGGGTACACGAAGACACATCTGTATCTTTCGCTCGTGCCCCTGCTCATCGGACTGCTCGTCGCCGTTCCGGTCGGCACCCTGATTCGCAACACGCGGTGGGTCCGCCGAATCACGTTGACGGTGGCCAGCATTGCGTTCACGTTGCCGTCACTGGCACTGTTCGTCACCATTCCCGCGGTCGTAGGATTGCCAGTGCTCGATCCACTGAACGTGGTGATCGCACTGACGGTGTACTCCACGGCTCTGCTCGTTCGCGCTGTTCCGGAGGCACTCGATTCGGTGCCGTTCGCCGTCGTCGATTCGGCTCAGGCCATGGGCTTTTCGTCGTTACGACGGGCGGTGACCGTCGAGCTACCGCTGTCCTTGCCGGTGCTCATCGCCAATATTCGCGTTGTCACGGTCACCAACATCTCGTTGGTCTCGGTGGGTTCGGTGATCGGTATCGGTGGTCTCGGCCAGCTGTTCACCCAGGGCTACCAACGTGACTATCCCGATCAGATCTTCGCCGGCATCATCTCGATCGTGTTCCTGGCGTTGATCTTCGACGCCGCCCTGTACCTGTTGGGCCGTCGACTCACGCCGTGGACACGGCAGGGCACGACCTCGTCGACGAGGAAGGCGCGCGCATGAATCTGTTCTCCGAAGCGTTCTCGTACATCCTCGACGGCGCGAATTGGGCCGGGCCGACGGGAATCGGCGCCCGATTGCTCGAACACATGTGGTATTCGCTGTTGGCCGTTGTACTTTCGGCCGCTGTCGCGATTCCCATCGGGCTGATCATCGGTCACCTGCGCCGCGGTGAAGCGGTGGTCGTCGGACTGGTCAACGCTCTGCGCTCACTGCCGACTCTGGGTGTGTTGGTGTTCCTGGTCCTGGTGATCGGATTGGGTCTGATCCCACCGATCATCGCGCTGGTTCTGCTCGGCATACCGCCGCTGCTGGCGGGCACCTACTCCGGAATAGCCAACGTCGACGCTCACGTGGTCGACGCCGCCCGGGCAATGGGAATGACCGAATCACAGGTGCTGCTGCGGGTCGAGATCCCGAATGCACTTCCACTGATCCTCGGCGGACTACGGAACACCACTCTGCAGATCATCGCCACCGCGACCGTTGCGGCCTACGTCAACCTCGGCGGGCTCGGTCGCTACATCTTCGACGGTCTCGCGCTCTACGACTACGGCCGGGTTCTGGTCGGGGCGATCCTCGTCGCGCTGCTCACACTCGTCGTCGACGGCCTTCTCGCCCTTGCGGTGTGGACGTCGGTGCCGGGAACCGGTCGCCTCCGGCGGATGCCGACCGGCCTGGCGAAAGTCTGACGGGCAGCTCACACGAACGAAAAGCACCCCGAACCACCGGCCGGGATAGGGCGGGGTTCGGGGTGCTTTTTCTGTTTTCCTACGCGACACCCTCGGCTCGCGCTGCTGCCGCAACTGCGTCCGCAACGGCCGGGGCGACGCGAGGATCGAGCGGGCTCGGGACGATTCTGTCCGCGGCCAACTCGTCGCCGAGAACCGAGAGGATTGCCTCGGCAGCGGCGAGCTTCATACCTTCGGTGATACGGCGTGCGCCTGCGTCGAGCGCACCCTTGAACACACCGGGGAAGGCCAGAACGTTGTTGATCTGATTGGGGAAATCGCTGCGTCCGGTTGCGACGATGGCCGCGTACTTCCTGGCCAACTCCGGGTGAATCTCCGGATCCGGGTTCGAGAGCGCGAACACGATGGACTCGGGGGCCATCGAGGCGATGACGCCCTCGTCCACTTTGCCCGCGGACAGTCCGAGGAACACGTCGGCTCCGGCCAGTGCATCGGCCGGTCCCCCGCGCAGTCCACGGGGATTGGTCCGCGCAGCGAGGTCGGCCTTGACGCCGGTGAGGTCAGCGCGGTCAGCCGAGACGACGCCCTTGGAGTCGAGGACCACGACGTCGGAAATGCCGGCGGCGAGCAGCATGTTCGCGCACGCGACGCCCGCAGCGCCCGCACCCGAGACGACCACTCGAAGCCCGGCCAGGTCCCGGCCCTGTACCCGTGCGGCACCCGTCAGCGCCGCGAGGACGACGATGGCCGTGCCGTGTTGGTCGTCGTGCATCACGGGGCAATCGAGTGCCTCGACGACGCGTCGTTCCACCTCGAAACACCGCGGGGCAGAAATGTCTTCGAGGTTGACGGCCCCGAAACTGTGTCGCATCCGCACGATCGTCTCGACGATCTCGTCGACGTCGTGGGTATCGAGCACGATCGGGATGGAATCGAGGCCGGCGAACTTCTTGAACAGCGCCGCCTTGCCCTCCATCACCGGCAACGACGCGCGCGGACCGATGTCGCCCAGGCCGAGCACCGCGGAACCGTCGGAGATGACGGCGACGAGCCGGTCGGTCCAGGTGTAGCGCTTGGCCAGCGCCGGGTCGGCGGCGATGGCGCGGCTGACCTGGGCCACCCCCGGGGTGTAGGCGATCGAGAGATCGCGCTGCGTCTCGAGCGGCGCGGCCAACTGGACCGAAAGCTTGCCGCCGAGATGCCCGGCGAAAATTTCGTCGTCGGTGATCGCGGCCGCAACTGCCGATGGTGTTCCTGTGGTGTCTTCGACTGCCGTCACGGTGAAAGCTCCTCGCACTGTCGGCCTCGACGAGGCAACACGTGTCTACGAAGTGATTGATGCTCGAAAGGGTCGCGGACTACCGGAGGGCGCCAGTGCTGGCTGCCGACTGCCGAAAAGCGTGTCTCGCACGTGCGGCGGGTGTGCCTGCACAGTCAACGATGGGCTGTAGCCGCATCGCTGCAACGGCCCAAGTGTGCCATACCGCCCACCGAACTGACCATAGAGTCAGAAACGAGCATGAACCACTACCACCACTGCCCTACTGCCACCACTGGGTCCACAGGACGAGACCGGTGACCACGAAGACCACGATCGCTCCGAGGAAGGCGGTGAATCCTCGTCGGTGATCGGCGATGCGCTGAGCTGCGATGGCGACGACAGCGGCAACGATGTGCACGGTGACCGACAGCGCGCCCGGTCCCGGGTAGCCACGGGAATGACCGAGATATTGGGTGACGCCGACGCCGATCGCCAGCACCACCAGTCCGGCGGTGACGATGCCGCTGAGCCCGCGCAGGAAGCGCAGTCCGGCGCCCGCTCCGGCCCCGCTCATGCTCCGGCCACGAATCCGCGGACGGAGTCCGCGATCAACTGCACTGCGATGGCGGCGAGCAACAGACCTGCGATGCGTGCCAGCAGCGAGATGCCGCCTTCGCCGAGCAGCCGGATGAGGACGGTGGAGAATCGCAGAATCACGAAGAACAGGACGTGAATCGTGATGATGCCCAAAGCAATTGCGAGCAACGAGCTCGCATTCCCGTCGGCCTGACTGACGTAGACGATCACCGCTGCAATGGCTCCGGGGCCCGCCATCAACGGCGTACCCAGCGGCACGAGTGCGACGTTGACGTCCTCGGCCGCCGCGTCGCCGCCCGCACCTTTTCCGGTGAGCAACGACAGCGCGATGAGCAGGAGCAGAAGTCCGCCCGCGCCCTGCAATGCCGGAATACCGATGTGCAGGTAGCTCAGAATTGCCTGGCCGCCGATGGCGAACACCGAGATGACGGTGAGCGAGACCGCAGGTGCCTGCCATGCGGCCTTGTTGCGTACTTCCTTGCTCTTACGTCCCACCAGGGACAGGAACACCGGAATCGCGCCCGGGGGGTCCATGATCACGAACAGCGTGATCAGAACCGTCAGGTACAGCGTCACGTCGAAGGTCATGACCGGGCCGCCGCGATCAGTCGGTCGTACTGCTCCGGGTCGGTGGTGTACTCGCCCAGCTTCACGGTCTTGTTGGTGCCGTGGTAATCCGAGGATCCGGTGACGATGAGGTCCAGCTCCGCAGCCAGCTCGGCCATCACCACGGTGTCCTCCGGCGAGTGGTCCATGTGGTGGACTTCCACGCCGCCGAGCCCGAGCGGGGTCAGTTCTCGGATGTGGTCCAGATCCAGGATGCGTCCGCGCTTGCGGGCCCGGGCATGCGCGAGCACGCTGACGCCGCCTGCGGCGGCGATCATCTCGACGGCAACGTCGAGTGGCGTATCGACTTTGCCGACGTAGTACTTACCACCCGTTGCCAGCGGACCGGCGAACGCCGCGTCCATGTCCGAGACGTAGCCGGCCTCGATCAATGCCTTGCCCAGATGTGGACGACCGGCGGCCTCCCCGGCCGAGGCGAGAACCGCGTCGGGATCGATGGGTAGGCCGTCCGCAGCCATGTTCTCGGCGATGGCACGCAGCCGGGTCACCCGCTCACCGCGCAGTCGTGCACGCTCGGCGGCGAATGCCTCGTTCTCGGGGTCGAACAGGTACGCCAGCAGGTGCACCGGGACGGGCGTGCCGTCCTCGCCACGACCGGTGCACGACAGTTCCATGCCGCGCACGAGCGTCAGGCCTGCAGGCGATGCGGCAGCGGCCTCGTCCCATCCCGCCGTGGTGTCGTGATCGGTGAGTGCCACCACCGACAGGCCCGCCGCCGACGCAGCGCGAACCAGCTCGGCCGGGCTGTCGGTACCGTCGGACGCTGTCGAGTGGGTGTGGAGATCGATGAGCACCAGAACAGTGTCCCAGGCGCACCGCCGTGACGTTCCGGGCCCACTGTTCTGTCGTTTTGCTGGCGTACGATTGCCCGCCATGCCGTCCCTTCCACCGCGTCCCTCACTGCCCTCGCTGCACCGACGAGGAAACAAGGCCGCACCCGAATCGAGTCCACGGATACCGGTTCCGACGGCGCGCGCCATCGTGGACTGCGCTGTCTACGTGGACGGGTCCCGTCTACCCGGCCGCTTCACCCACACGTCGGCGATCGCCGAAGTGCGAGCCCGCGGCGAGGGGTTCGTCTGGGTGGGCCTGCACGCGCCGGACGACCGTCAGATGAACGCGATCGCTCAGTGTTACGGCCTGCACGAGTTGATGGTCGAGGACACCGTGCACGCGCATCAGCGGCCCAAGCTCGAGCGATACGACGACGTCGCATTCCTCGTCCTACGCACGGTCAAGTACGTCGAACACGAGTCGGTGACGACGGCGAACGAGATCGTCGAGAGCGGCGAGATCATGGTGATGGTCGGCCGAGATTTCGTCATCACCGTCCGACACGGCGAACACTCCGGATTGGCCGGCGTGCGCCAGCGCCTCGAGGACAATCCGGAGCAACTCGCGCTCGGACCGTCGGCGGTGCTGCACGCCGTGGCCGACCACGTCGTCGACGAGTACCTGGCCGTCACCGACTCGATCGAGCGGGACGTCGACGGCATGGAGGAGGAAGTCTTCTCTCCGCATCACCACGTGCCGATCGAGAACATCTATCTGCTCAAGCGGGAGGTCGTGGAACTGCGCCGGTCGGTGACACCACTGTCGACGCCGCTCGCACGGCTGGTCCAGGAACCCAGTGTTCCGAAGTCCGTCCGGCGGTATCTGCGCGACGTGCAGGACCATCACACCACTGTTGCCGAACGCATCTCCGAATACGACGAGGTGCTCAGCTCTCTCGTCGACGCCGCCCTGGCTCGGGTGACGATGCAGCAGAACCTCGACATGCGCAAGATCTCGTCCTGGGTGGCGATCGCGGCGGTGCCGACCATGGTGGCGGGCATCTACGGCATGAACTTCGACAACATGCCCGAGCTGCACTGGACCTACGGCTATCACACGATCGTCGCGATCGTCGCCTGCGTGTGCGTCGGTCTGTGGCGCACGTTCCACAAGAACAACTGGCTGTAGATCAGTCGACACCCTGTGCGCAGTAGCGCCGGATCAGAGGCTGGCTGCGGACCGATTCGGGTCTCGGACGTCGATCCCCGCTTCCTTCCAGGCCTCGCGTAACGCGTCCGCCCCACGTAACCGCACCCAGGCGGCCTCGGTTCCGGTCAACGGCACCGCGGCGAAGAAACGAACCGGATCGAAAGGCTCCGGCAGCGGCAGGTCCGAGATGTCGCTCGGCCCGAGCAGCACGGCCGTGAAAGGGGCATTTGTCCACAGCGGCTCACCGAGATCGAGCAGAGCATCCTCCACCAGCACGACGCCCTCCACCGCAGGCGAGGCCGCGAGCACGGCCAGGCTCTTGTGGACACCCGACGCCACACCTGCGCCACCGCGGAGAGTGAGTATCAGTTCGGCGCGAGGGCCTCGGGACGGGTCGGCGACCATGTCGTTCGGGTCTGCCATCGGATGACGCGAGCAGCCGAGGCTGACGTACCGCACCACGTCGGAGTCCGCCCCGAATCGCAGCACGTCCAGTGACTCCAGGCCGAGGAACGTCACGGACGCGGACGACGGGTTGTCGTCGCCGATCTCGGTCACCAGATGTGCGCGTACCGCGGTAATGACACTCTCGCTCACGAGACCCATCCAACACCACCGGTGCCCGAGAAGTCCGTTCGGAGGTGCCACCGAGGACGAGGTGGGTACCGTCGTACCCGTGGTCTCCGTTCTCGCTGTGTCCGACGAAACGATCGAATCTCTGTGGAGTCCGCAGGTGAAGTCGCTCGGCGTCGATCTGATTCTCGGCGCGGGTGACCTTCCGTTCGATTACCTCGAGTACCTGACCGATGCGTTGAACGCTCCGTGCGTGTTCGTGCCCGGCAACCACGACGCGGACCTGACGGGTTATTCGGCCGGGAAGGCCGGCTGGATGCGCGCCGGGCTGCCTGCCACCTGGCCGGGGCCGGTGGGTGCGATCAACGTCGACCGGCGGATCGTGTCGGCTGCCGGTCTGCGTATCGCCGGTCTCGGCGGGTCGATCCGCTACAACGGCGGCCCCAATCAATGGACGCAACGTCAGCAGCGCAGACGCTCACGCACCCTCACTCGAACGTTCGCGTGGAATCGCAACGTCCGCAAGGACGTACGGCCGGTGGACATTCTGCTCACTCACAGCCCACCCCTCGGAGTCGGCGACGACACCGATCCGGCACACGTCGGCTTCGACTGCCTCGACGAGGTGACGCGTCGGCTCTCCCCACAGTTGTTGTTGCACGGCCACATTCATCCACATGGCCACACCCCGGACGATCTCACCCTGCACGGGGCGGCGGTGATCAACACCGTCGGATACACCCTGCTCGACGTCGAACCGGGTGGGCAGCGACAGCAGGTCGAAGCACCGAGGATCGTGAGGCGCAGACATGGCACGTGACACCGGATTTCCGGCCGCCGACGCGGAGAACGACTTCACCCGCCAGCGTCGACGCGCCGACGTGGCGAGACTCGTCGGGTGGCTACGGCGTCAACCCGACGACGTCAACACCATCCTGCCGTTCGACGAGGTGGTCGCTGCCCTCGGCAAAGTCGGAGAACGGCACCTCGGACTGCAGGTCATTCGCGTGGAGACCATCGTCGGCAGCGTCGACCGCACCCGCGACTTCGACAGGTTCTTCAGGCCGACCTCGGCCCGGATCAGGGAACGCTGGCAGCGGTTGGCGGCGGCGCAGCGCCGCGGTGAAGCGATGCCGCCGATTCAGGTGTATCGCATCGGCGGGATGCACTTCGTCGTCGACGGGCATCACCGGGTGTCCATTGCGTTCGCGATGCATCGCACGACGATCGACGCCGTCGTCACCGAGATCATCACGCGTATCTCCCCCGAAGGCATCACCCGGCGCGGCGATCTGTTGATCAAGGATCATCGCCGCATCTTCCTGAGTCGGGTGCCCCTGGTAGGACGCGCGCGCGAGGCGGTGCAGGTCACGGACCCGTTCGATTACGCGCAACTGAGCGAGTCGGTGGAGGCCTGGGGATTTCGGCTGATGCAAGAACTCGGGGAGTTCGTCGACCGCGGAACGGTCGCGCGACGCTGGTTCGGTGAGGAGTACCTGCCGGTGGTCCGCATGGTCCGAGCGGCCGAGATTCTCGAGGACCGCACCGATGCGGAGGCCTATCTGTGGATGAGCCGTGAGCGCTACCGGTTGGTGCGCGAGCACGTCTGGAACGACGAGATCGTCAGTGAACTCCGGCAGAAGGCCCTGGGGAAACCCAACCGGGCGCAGTAGCTCCTCCGCGGTACCTCCCTCTCACACCGGGGAGACCGGTACCCGATAATTAATTAGATGCGTTCAACATTTTAGTTCGATCGGTTCGTATTTTCGGTTGTCATAAGTAACGAGGTAGCTCTTCCATGTCCACCCGCCGCACGCTGCTGCCAGGACTCTGTTTCATCGTCATGACCCTCGCCGTTCTGCAGACGATGGTCGTTCCCATCGTGGGCACCATCGGCATCCAGCTGGGCGTCAGCACCACCGCTGCCGGGTGGGTACTGACGGCGAACCTGTTGGCCGCGGTCATCGCCACCCCCGTCATCGGCCGACTCGCCGACCTGCACGGCAAACGTCCCGTGCTCATCGGCGTCCTGACCGTCGTACTGGCCGGGTCGCTGCTGGCAGCGCTGACCGATTCCCTGACCTGGTTGCTCGTCGGCCGCGTTCTGCAGGGCGTCTCGTACGCCCTGTTCCCCATCGCGCTGGCGGTGTTGCGCGACGAGATGCCACCGCGCGCACTCGTCGGCTCGATGTCGATCCTGTCCGGCACTCTCGGCGTGGGCGGCGGATTCGGGTTGGTGCTGACGGGTCTGCTCACGGCCAACGGTGCCGACTACCACCGCGTCTTCTGGCTCACCGTCGCCATCGTCGTGGTCGCGCTGGGCATCGCCTGGTTCGGTGTCCCGGCCCGACCGCGTAGCGGGAGCGGATCGGTCGACTGGTGGGGCGCCGTGCTGCTGGCGGGCACACTTCTGCTGCTGTTCCTGGCGCTCACCCAGGGCCGCACGTGGGGCTGGGGTTCGGTGGCCACCATCGGATGCGCTGTCGCGGGCGTGCTGCTGGGAACGATCTGGTGGATCTTCGAAAAACGTATCGATGCCCCGCTAGTCGCACCCCGCATGCTCACTCACGGACCACTGTTGGCCACCAACGTCGCCACCCTGTTCGTCGGCGTCGGAATGTTTGCCAACTTCCTGGCCTGCTCCTACTTCGTGCAGACCCCACGTGCCGTCGCCGGCTACGGATTCACCGCCAACGTTCTCGAGGCGAGTGTCGTGTACCTGCTGCCCGGTGCTGCGGTAGGAGTGGTGGCCGCGGTGATCAGCGGTCGCCTCATCGGATCGTTCGGGCCGCGCCGAGTACTCGTCGGCGGTGCGGTGATCGGCGTTCTCGGATTTGCGTTCGTCGCAGTCGCCCACGATCACACGTGGCAGCTGATCACCGCAGGCATCGTCATCAACACGTTCGTCAGCCTCGCGTTCGCTGCCCTACCCAACCTGCTGATGGCCGAGGTCAGCGCGGCGGACACCGGCGTGGCCAACAGCGTCAATTCGATCGTGCGCACCGTCGGCACGTCGATCGCGAGTGCGTCGCTGTCCACCGTGCTGGCGATGTTCACCATCGACGGAACGATCGTGGCCCGCGAGAGCGCGTACACCGCAGCCTTCGTCGCCGGTGCCGTGGCTTGCGCCGTCGTCGCCGCGGCAGCCCTGGCCATCAGGAGCACCCCCGCTGCTCGGGAATCGGTGCGGGTTGCCGAGTCCGAACCGAACACCACGTCGAACATGCCACTGTAGAGCCTGCGGCATGTGAGTGGAACTTCGTAGTGGGCTACGAAGTTCCGCTCACATGCGCGTATCGCTCTACAGCGTCAGGTTCGCACCCGACGCCTGATCGAACACCGAGATCTTGCCCGGGTCGAACCACAGTTCCACCTGACCACCCTCGGCGGCCTTGGATTCGGCTGCCAGACGCGCAACCACCTGTGCCCCGCCGAGATCGGCGATACCGGCATCGGCGGCCAGCTCCTGGAGTTCGCTGGACTCGACCTTGGCACCCTTCAACGTGAAGTACACGTACTTGTCGCTGCCCATGGACTCGAGCACATCGACGGTTGCGGTGAAGGTGGCACCGCTCATCTTCTGGTATCCGTCGATCAGTGCCGCGTCCTCGAAGTGCTCGGGACGAATACCGACGACCACCTCGCGGCCCGGGTTCTTGGCCTTGATCGCGTCCATTCGCTCGAGCGGGATCTCGATGTCTCCGAGGGCGGTGGACACTCCGTTCGAGGTGAGCTGTCCCGGAACGAAATTCATCGAGGGCGATCCGATGAAGCCGCCCACGAACAGGTTTCGCGGCTTGTCGTAGAGCTCCTGCGGAGAACCGATCTGCTGCACCAGCCCGCCGCGCAACACCACGACGCGATCGCCGAGGGTCATGGCCTCGGTCTGATCGTGTGTGACGTAGACGGTGGTGGTGCCCAGGCGTTTCTGCAGCCGCGAGATCTCGGCGCGCGTCTGGACTCGCAGCTTGGCGTCGAGGTTGGACAGCGGCTCGTCCATCAAGAACGCCTTCGGAGTGCGAACAATAGCGCGGCCCATGGCAACTCGCTGTCGCTGACCACCGGAGAGGTTGGCAGGCTTACGGTCGAGGTGCTGACTGAGATCGAGGATCTTGGCAGCCTCTTCGACCTTGTCGTTGATCTCGGTCTTCGAGAGCTTGGCCAGCGTCAGTGGGAAGGCGATGTTCTGCCGAACCGTCATGTGCGGGTACAGCGCGTAGGACTGGAACACCATCGCGATGTCGCGATCCTTCGGTGCCTTCTCGTTGACGCGCTCCCCCGCGATCCGCAGCTCACCGGACGAGATGTCCTCCAGCCCGGCGATCATGTTGAGCGTGGTGGACTTTCCGCAGCCGGACGGTCCGACGAGGATGATGAATTCGCCGTCGGCGATGGTGATGTCGACGTCGCTGACGGCAGCGGCGCCGTCGGGGTAGAGCTTGGTGACTTTGTCGAGAACGATTTCGGCCATGACGGTTATCCCTTCACTGCGCCGGACGTCAAGCCCGCCACGATACGTCGTTGGAAGAAGAGCACGAAAATGATGATCGGGATCGTGATGACGACGGCGGCTGCCGCGATCGATCCCGTGGGCTCCTCGAACTGAGAGCTACCGGTGAACTGCGAGATGGCCGCCGGGACGGTGACCGAACGTTCCGTCGCCGTCAGCGAGATGGCGAGCAGGAGGTCGTTCCAGGCGAAGATGAACACCAGGATCGACGCGGTGACGATGCCGGGTGCAGCCAGCGGGGCGATGACCTTGCGGAAAGCCTGTGCAGGCGTTGCTCCGTCCATCTTCGCCGCCTTCTCCAGCTCCCACGGAATCTCGCGGAAGAACGCGGAGAGGGTGTAGATCGCCAACGGCAACGCGAAGGTGATGTACGGGATGATCAGACCCGGCCAGGTGTCGAACAGCCCGAGCGAGCGCGAGATGTCGAACAGCGGTGTCACCAGCGAGATCTGGGGGAACATCGCGATGAGCAGAGCCGCACCGACCAGGAGCTTCTTGCCCGGAAAGTCCAGCCGGGCAACGGCATACGCGGCCATGGTGCCGATCACGACGGCGATCACCGTGGTGATCAACCCGATTCCGATGGAGTTCACCAGCGCCGAGGTGAACTGGTTGGTGGAGAAGATGCCCTTGTAGTTCTCCAGGGTGAACGACTGCGGGATGAACTTTCCGTCGGCGATCGTGGCCGTCGATTTGAACGACAGGCTGATGATCCACGCCAACGGAACGAGCGCGTAGAGGAGGACGAGGACGTTGACTACCGTCCAACCGACCTTCTTGCGAGGCGTAACAGTGGTCATTACTTGCGGCCTCCGTCGTCGGATCCCGGTGCCGAGGCACCGAACAGCTTGATGAACACGAACGCGATGATCGCGACGCAGAAGAAGATCAGGATGCTGATCGCCGACCCGAGTCCGAGGTTGAACGCGCCGAACAGGTTGTTGTAACCGAGAATCGACACCGATCCTGTCTCGTTGCTCCCTCGGGTGAGGACGTAGATGTTGTCGAAGATGCGGAACGCGTCGAGCGTGCGGAAGAGCACCGCGACGAGAATTGCCGGCTTCATCAACGGAATGGTGATCCGCATCAGCCGCGTCCACCCACCCGCTCCGTCGACCTCGGCAGCCTTGAGCAGATCGTCGGGCACCAGAGCCAGGCCTGCCAACAGCAGCAGAGCCATGAACGGGGTCGTCTTCCACACCTCGGCCAGAACCACGATCGCGAGCGACGGGAACTGCTCGGTGAGTGGCGCGCTGCCGTCGGGCAACAGGTTGGCGAGATAGCCGGTGCCCGGGGTCCAGGCGTAGTACCAGCTGTACGCGGCGGCGACGGTCACGATGCCGTACGGGATGAGCACCACGGTGCGGACGAGTCCGCGACCGAAGATGGTGCGGTGCATGACCAGTGCCACCGCCAGGCCGAGGATGAACTCGATGATCACCGAGACGATCGTGATTCCGGCGGTGACGCCGAATGCCGTCCACCAGTAACCGTCGGACAGCACGGTCACGTAGTTGGAGATGCCGACGAATTGGCGATCCTCGGGGAACGCGAGGTTGTACTTCTGCAGACTGAGCCAGAAGGCGTAGACGATCGGGTAGCCGGTGACCGCGAGCATCAGGATCGCCGCGGGTGCGACCAGGAGCAATCCCAGGCGTCGTTCGGCTTTCTTACCGTCGGAGATGTTCTTCAGAGCCGCCTGCCGATCGGCGGGCTGCGGCTGCGATTCGGTGGGATCGCTCATGGAATCAACCCTTCGGAATTGACGGCCTTGCTGACCAGTTCTGCGAGCTTGTCCACGTCGGCAACCGGATCGATGTTCTGGGGCGGGTTGAGGGCATCGGTCAACAGAATCGAAATGCTCTGGTAGGCAGGCGAAACGGGCCGCACCGCCGCGGACTCGATGGAACCGAGAACCCCTTCCCATGCGGGATAGACGGCCTGGAACTCCGGATCGGAGTACAGCGACTTCAGCACCGGGGGCACGCCGCCGTTGACGGCGTTGTTGCGCTGATTCTCCTGATTGGTGAGGCACTCGACGGCTTCCCAGGCGAGGTCCTCGTGCTGAGTGGTCTTCGCGACGCCGATGTTGAAGCCGCCGATGGTGACCTTGGCGGGCTCCCCCGCATTCACCTCGGGGTACGGAGCACTGCGGAAGACCTCGGCGATGCGTGCATCCTGCTGATCGGCAGGAACATTCGCCAGATCGAGGAACGACACTGCCCCGGCGACGGCGTTCTCCTTCAGGCCCGGCAGCACGAACGGGTAATTGACCTGGAAGGCCATCCGTCCCGACTCCATGCCGAGTCGCGCTGTCGCCTCGTCGCTCTGCGAGACCGACGGATCGTGGCCGTCGGCCGTGGCCACCCGCTTGATGATCTCGAGGGCCTTCTCGGTGGCGGCGCGGTGCTCGGGAGTGTCGTTGAGGGTCACCGTCGTTCCGTCTTCGGCGACCACCGACCCGCCCGCGCTCTCGAGCAGCGAGTTGAACCAGACCATGAAGCCCTCGTACTGCTTGGCCTGCACACCGATCTGAGCGGGCTTACCGGCGGCCGCGTTGGCCTCGGCCACGTCGATCAGCTGATCCCACGTCTGCGGCGGGGTACCGCCCGGCACCTCGTCGGGCCGGTACCAGAGCAACTGGGTGTTGGAGTTGAGCGGAACGGCGTAGAGCTGGTCCTGCCATTCCGCAGTGGCGAGCGGACCTTCCAGGGTCGACCCGTCGCGCAGCTTCGCCGACAGGTCGTCCGGGACGGGCAACGCCCAACCGGCCTCGGCGAATTCGGCGGTCCAGACGACGTCGAGCGTCATCAGATCCAACGTCTTGTCGTTTCCGGCGAGACGCCTCGCGAGCTGCAGGCGCTGATCGTTGGCACTCTTGGGCAGTGTCCGCTGCTCCACTCGATACCGGCCGTTGGAGGCGTCCGAACACACTTGTGCCGCAGCGGCGTACTGCTCTGCGCCGTCTGCGGCAGTGTAGAAACTCAGAACCGGAACCGAACTGTCCGACGAACCACACGCTGCGAGCAACGGACTCGTCACCAGAGCCGCTGCCGCCAACACCCCTATCCTCGTTGCTTTTCCACGCCTACGACCACGATGTCTCGGCACTGTCCCGCCTCCGTACGTTCGGTTACTCGCGCATCCCTTGTGTCGGCACTGCCGTGCACGAGAGAAACGTAACCGAACTCACTGGCCTCGAGGGTGATTTGGGGCTATTCCGTTACCTGTCGGTTGCCTGGTCGTCCAACCGTTGTGATCAAATCGACAGTTTGGCGAGCAGGTCGCGTGCCTTCTCTGCTGTCCTGGGCTCGCAGATGACGTCGTAGCGTCCGGCGACCAACTGCATGCTCGACGCGAAATCTCGTTGTCCCTTGGTCGCGGCATACGGAATGGATGCCGAGATCAAGCCGAAGATGATGCCGCCGCCGACGCCGATGAGCAACGCGCCGAAGATGTTCTCGCTGAAGATACCGAGTACGAGACCGAGGAAAACACCCAGCCATGCGCCCGAAACGATGCCTCCGCCAATGACTTTGGGCCAGGTGAGCCGGCCGAGAACTCGTTCGACCTGCATCAGATCGACGCCGACGATGGTGACGTCCTGTACCGAGAATTCCTCGTCGGAGAGGAAATCGACGGCGCGCTGCGCCTCGGCATAGGTGGGGTAGGAACCGATGGGCCAACCGGACGGCGGCGTCGGCAGTCCTTGCCCTGGGCGGCCCGGCTGTGAGAGGGGATTGGTCATGACTCCATTGTGCCCCGAAACGGACTTTTCTGGTCGCTTCTGCAGGCTCCGCTCCGGCACCGTCACACCCATTGTTCGGCCCTCGGACAACCGCCTCGATCAGGAGATCGGCGGCTCGAACGTCGTCGTGCGCGTCAGACCGGCCGCCCGCCCCTTCGCCGAGACGACCAGCGCCATCTTGCGGCTCGCCTCGTCGATCATCTCGTCGCCGAGCATCACCGCACCGCGAGCGCCACCTGCTGCGGAGGTATGGAACTCGTACGCGTCGAGAATCATCTCGGCCTTGTCGTAATCGTCCTGACGGGGCGCGAAGATCTCGTTCGCCGCCTCGATCTGCGTCGGGTGCAGCACCCACTTGCCGTCGAACCCGAGGCCGGCCGTCCGTCCCGCGGCCCGGCGAAACGCGTCGAGATCGCGAATCTGCAGGTACGGGCCGTCGATTGCCTGCAATCCGTGAGTCCGGGCCGCCAGCAGGATCGTCATCAGAATGTGGTGATAGGCGTCGCCGGTGTCGTATCCCAACGGCTGTTCCCCGACGACGAGGGTGCGCATGTTGACGCTCGCCATCAGGTCGGCCGGCCCGAACACCAACGTCTGCACCCGAGGGCTCGCGGTTGCGATCTCGTCGATGTTGCGCAGGCTGCGTGCGCTCTCGATCTGCGGCTCGATCCCGATGGCCCCCACGTCGAGACCGTGCTCCTTCTCGAGTTGAGTGAGAAGAAGATCCAAGGCCTGCACGTGCGCCGCGCACTCGACCTTCGGCAACAGGATGGCGTCCAGATTGCCCCCTGCCCCGGAGACGACGTCGATGACGTCGCCGTACGTCCACTGCGTCGTCCAGTCGTTCACGCGCACGACCTTGAGCTGATCGCCCCAGCCGTCGGAGTTCAACGCGTCGACGATGCGTGCGCGGGCCTCGACCTTGGCGATCGGCGCGACGGCGTCCTCGAGATCGAGGAAAATCGCGTCGGCAGGCAAGCCCTTGGCCTTGGCGATCATCTTGTCCGAACTGCCCGGAACGGCCAGTACCGATCGACGCAATCCCGAAGCACCCATCGAAAGCACTACCCCTGTCTGATTCACCCGCTGTATTGCCCAGCCTCTAACCTTGCCATCATGGCAGCACTGAGCAAGGTATTCGCGGCCAGGCTCGCCGGCCTCGGCGTCCTGGGCCCCGACGGCGAATCGATCGGGCGGGTGCGCGACGTGGTGGTCTCCATGCGCGTGGGTAGGGCACAGCCGCGAGTCCTCGGGCTCGTGGTCGAATTGGCAACGCGCCGAAGAATTTTCGTGCCGATGCTACGAGTGACCAGCATCGAGCCGAATTCCGTTCAGCTGACCACCGGAAACGTCAGTCTGCGCCGATTCACCCAGCGCGCGAACGAGATCCTCGTGTTCGCGCAGATACTCGACTCCAAGGTGCGCGTCGACGACCCCGAGCTCGACGAGCTGCACGACGTCGATTCCGTCGTCGTCGATCTCGGCATCGAGCTCACCCGAACACGAGACTGGAAGGTCGCACGCGTTGCGGTGCGGAAGCAGCGCCAACGCCTCGCGCGACGCGGTGCCATCCATGTCGTGGACTGGCAGCACGTGCAGGGCCTTACGCAGAACGAACTGTCGATGCCCGACCAGGGTGTGGCGCAGCTGTTGATGCAGTTCGAGGATCTACGTGCGGCAGATGTCGCGAATGCCATGCGCGAGCTGCCCGTCAAACGCCGCATGGAAGTTGCGCGGGCGTTGGACGACGAGCGACTCGCCGACGTCGTCCAGGAATTGCCCGACGACGATCAGGTGGAGCTGATGCACTACCTCGGCGTGGACCGTGGTGCCGACGTGCTCGAAGCCATGGACCCCGACGACGCTGCCGACCTCCTCGGTGAGCTACCCGAAACGGAAGCGGAATCGCTTCTGCGACTGATGGATCCAGAAGACTCGGCGCCGGTCCGCCGCCTGCTCGAGCACTCCCCCGACACCGCCGGTGGTCTGATGACCCCCGAACCCGTCGTTCTCACGGCGTCGACGACGGTGGCCGAGGCGCTCGCCCGGGTGCGCAACCCGGATCTGACGCCTGCGCTGGCCTCACTGGTGTTCGTGGTGCGGCCGCCGACCGCAACACCGACCGGCCCGTATCTGGGCTGTGTTCACCTGCAGCAACTGTTGCGAGAACCCCCGGCGAGTCTGGTCGGTGGAGTCGTGGACAGCGCACTCCCACGCTTGTCCCCCGAGGACAGCCTGACCGCGGTGACGCGGTACTTCGCGACGTACAACCTCGTCTGCGGCCCGGTGGTCGACGACGAGGACCACCTGGTCGGGGCCGTGACCGTGGACGACGTCCTCGATCACCTGCTGCCCGAGGACTGGCGAGATCAGGAAGTGGCCGGACAGTGAAAGAAACAGCACGCCAGAGAATGGATACTCCGCGCGGTTCGCGGTTGTTCAACATCAATCTCGACTTCGATCTCGGTAAGTCGGGTGAGAAAGCCGCCAGGTTCCTGGGCACCGGACGCTATCTGGCGATTCAGACGGGCATCGTCATCGTCTGGATCTTCCTCAACGTCGTTGCGGTCAATCTGCAGTGGGACCCGTATCCCTTCATCCTGCTCAACCTCGCCTTCTCGACGCAGGCCGCGTACGCCGCACCGTTGATCCTGCTCGCCCAGAATCGGCAGGACGACCGCGACCGCGTCTCTCTCGAAGAGGATCGCTCGCGGGCTCAGCAGACCAAGGCCGACACCGAGTTCCTCGCCCGGGAGCTCGCAGCTCTGCGTATCGCCGTCGGTGAAGTCGCCACCCGCGACTATCTGCGCCGCGAACTCGACGACATCAAGGCGTTGCTGGAACAGGCGACGGGTCAACCCGTCAGCGCACCGAAGAAGGCACGCAAGAAAGCAGCCGCGCGCCTGGCCGACGACGCGTCGAGCGAGACCGACCCGCAATAGACCGCGTACCCCTCCACGCCTGGTAACGGCCCGATAACGGAACAGTCTCGAATCAGGTACCCTCGACCCCGGTCATCAGGTCGGGCCCCGGAGATCATCCGGGGAAATCAGGAGGTACAGCGCACGTGGGTCGTCACAGAAAAGCATCGAATTCCAAGGTTCGACGGAACTCGGTGATTGCTCTGGCAGGCCTGGTCCCCGCAGGACTCGTAACGGCCGCGACCAGCGCCGGAGCCACCGAATACATCCCGTTCGTCACCGCCAAGACGGCCCCGGCCGCACAGGAATCGAACTCCGTGGTCGAGACCCCGCAGCCGATCGCCCAGGACCAGCAGGCGCAGCCGGTGGCCCAGGCCGAGCTGCCGACCCCTGCCCCGGTCCCCGCGCCTGCCCCGGCTCCCGAGATCCCGCCCACACCCGAGCTGCCCACCAACCTTGCGGTCAGCCCCATCGCGATCCCGGTCGTCAACGTCTCCGCCTACAAGAACGCCGAACGCATCCTGGCCCAACAGCAGCCCGCCTGCGGCATCAGCTGGACCGTCATCGCCGGCATCGGGCGCGTCGAATCCACCCACGCCAACAACGGCAAGGTCGACGACTCGGGCGAGCTGCACGAGCCCATTCTCGGACCGGTTCTGAACGGCACCCTCGCCGGCAATCAGGTGATTCGCGACACCGACGGCGGCGCGCTCGACGGCGACACCCAGTACGACCGCGCAGTCGGTCCGATGCAGTTCCTACCCTCGACGTGGAACCTCTACCACGCCGACGGCAACGGAGACGGAGTCTCCGACCCACAGAACCTGTACGACGCGGCCCTGGCCACCGGCATGTACCTGTGCGACGACGGCACCAACGCCCGCGACCTGGCCTCGACCACCCGAGCGATTCTGCGGTACAACAATTCGATGGCCTACGTGGCAAACGTGCTCGCGTGGTCGGCCGGTTACGCCACCGGCATCGTGCCGTCGTCGGACCAGCTGCCGCGGATTCACTGAATCCAACGCAGCACTGAATCGACCGCAGCACTGAATCGGGCGCTGCCCTGGATCGCGCTGCCCTGCCGTCCAGCAGCAGTAAGCGCACCGCCTAGCATGAAGCAATGGCTGTACTGACCGAATCCGACGTTCGGACCGCGCTGACGAAGGTCATCGACCCCGAGATCCGTAAACCCATCACCGACCTCGGGATGGTCAAGAGCATCGATATCGCCGCCGACGGAGCCGTCGGCGTCGGCATCTACCTGACGACCTCCGGCTGCCCGATGAAGACCGAGATCAGCGATCGCGTGAAGAACGCCGTCGCCGACGTCGCCGGGGTCGGCACCGTGACGGTCGAACTCGACGTCATGAACGACGAGCAACGCACCGCACTGCGCAAGTCCCTGCGCGGCGATTTTGCAGAGCCCGTCATTCCCTTCGCACAACCCGGATCGCTGACGCGCGTGTACGCGGTGGCGTCGGGCAAGGGCGGCGTGGGCAAGTCCAGCGTGACGGTCAACCTGGCCGCGTCCCTGTCCGCTCGCGGCCTGTCCGTCGGGGTGCTCGACGCCGACATCTACGGCCATTCCGTGCCTCGTATGCTCGGAAACGACGCGCGACCCACGCAGGTGGAGAAGATGATCATGCCGCCGCAGGCGCACGGCGTGAAATTCATCTCGATCGCTCAGTTCACCGAGGGCAACACCCCGGTCGTCTGGCGCGGACCCATGCTGCACCGGGCCTTGCAGCAATTCCTCGCCGACGTGTTCTGGGGCGACCTGGACGTGCTGCTCCTCGACCTTCCGCCCGGCACCGGCGACGTGGCGATCTCTGTCGCACAACTGATTCCGAACGCAGAGATCCTCGTGGTCACCACCCCGCAGCAGGCCGCTGCCGAGGTCGCCGAGCGCGCCGGAGCGATCGCACTGCAGACGCGTCAGCGCGTCGCGGGAGTCGTGGAGAACATGTCGTGGCTCGAGCTGCCCGACGGTACCCGCATGGATATCTTCGGATCCGGTGGCGGACAGGACGTATCGGATCGCCTCACCAAGGCCGTGGGTGCAAAGGTGCCTCTACTGGGCCAGATTCCGCTCGACACCGCCGTCCGTGAAGGCGGCGACGCCGGCACTCCGATCGTGTTGGGCCACCCGAATTCACCTGCGGCACAAGCACTCGAGGCGGTGGCCGGGAAGCTTGCGGTACGCGAGCGCGGACTGGTGGGAATGTCGCTGGGAATCGACACGACCCGGAAACTGTAAGGCAGGCGCTTATACCCGACAAACGACGCGGGAAACAGGGTTGGAGCCTTATGATTTGCCTTCAATCCTACTGTCGATAGAGAGTGGCCTTCATGAAGAAGCCGCATCGGGTCAGGCCGGTCGTCGTTCCGGTACTGATCGCACTGCTGATGACCCTGCTGGGATCCGTACTCGGTCCCGCGCTGGCGTCGGCACAACCTGCCCCGCCTGCCCAGAATTACTCGATCGCGACGGACACCACGTTCGCGCCCTTCGAATTCCAGGACGAGACAGGCAAACTCGTCGGAATCGACATGGACCTGCTCGCGGCCATCGCCGTCGACCAGGGCTTCGACTACACCGTCGAACAGGTCGGATTCGACACCGCACTCCAGGGCGTCACCAGCGGCCAGTTCAACGGAATGATCGCCGGCATGTCGATCACCGACGAGCGCAAGGCCACCTTCGACTTCTCCGATCCGTACTTCGATTCCGGTGTCCAGATGGCGATTCTGGATTCGAACGACGAGATCAAGGGGTACGAGGACCTACGCGGTAAGTCCGTCGCGGTCAAGAATGGCACCGAGGGTGCGACTTTCGCGACGTCGATCGCCGATCAGTACGGCTTCACCATCCGCAGCTTCGACGACTCCGCGACCATGTTCGAGGAAGTGCGTACCGGAAACTCCGCAGCGGCCTTCGAGGACTACCCGGTGCTCGCCTACGGCATCACCCAGGGCAACGGCTTCAAGACGGTCACCGAGAAAGAAGCCGGTGCCAGTTACGGATTCGCCGTCGCCAAGGGCACCAACGCCCAGTTGCTCGACCAGTTCAACACCGGCCTCGAGAACCTGCGCGCCAACGGCCAGTACGACGAAATTCTCGACACCTACCTCAACGCCGACGCGTCCACCGCCGACACCTCGATCCCCGGCCTGATCGCCAGCAGCTGGCAGTTGCTGCTCAAGGGTCTGTGGCTGACGATCGTGCTGACCGTCATCTCCATCGCGATCGCGCTGGTACTCGGCGGCATCTTCGGCCTGTTCCGCGTCTCGACCAACATCGTGCTCCGCGGCATCGGTACCACGTACGTCGACATCTTCCGCGGCACACCGCTTCTGGTGCAGGCATTCTTCATCTACTTCGGCGTACCCGCGGCACTGAACTTTCAGATGTCAGCATTCACCGCAGGCATCATCACACTGTCGCTCAACGCCGGTGCGTACATGGCCGAGATCGTCCGCGGCGGCATCCTCGCCGTCGACAAGGGCCAGATGGAGGCGTCGCGCAGCCTCGGTATCAGCTACCTCAAGTCGATGCGAAAAGTGGTGATGCCACAGGCAATTCGCACGATGATCCCGTCGTACATCAACCAGTTCGTCATCACGCTCAAGGACACCTCGCTGCTCTCGGTCATCGGCCTCGCCGAGCTGACGCAGACGGGCCGACTGATCATCGCCCGCAACTTCGAGTCGTTCAACATGTGGCTCATCGTCGGCGTCCTGTACTTCATCATCATCATGGCTCTCACCAAGCTGTCGAACCGGCTCGAGAAGAGGATCAACAAGTGAGCACCGAACTGACCAAGGACCTGCCGGTCGACAACGGTCCGGCAACGAAGATCTCGATCAAGGGCCTGCAGAAGGCGTTCGGCGACAACACGGTTCTCAAGGGCATCGACGCCGAGATCGCCAACGGTGAAGTGGTGTGCGTGATCGGCCCGTCGGGCTCGGGCAAGAGCACGTTCCTGCGGTGCCTGAACAAGCTCGAGGACATCACCGCGGGATCGGTCGTCGTCGACGGCACCGACCTCACGGACAAGAACGTCGATCTGGACAAGGTGCGCCAGAACATCGGCATGGTGTTCCAACACTTCAACCTCTTCCCACACATGACAGCCCTCGAAAACGTCATGCTCGCACCCGTCGAGACCAAGAAGATGTCGAAGTCGCAGGCCAAGGACGCGGCCCTGCAGCTGCTCGAACAGGTAGGACTGTCCGAACGCGCCGATTACAAGCCGGCCAACCTCTCCGGTGGACAGAAGCAGCGCGTCGCCATCGCGCGAGCACTGGCCATGAGCCCGTCGATCATGCTCTTCGACGAAGCAACCAGCGCCCTGGACCCCGAAATGGTCGGCGAAGTTCTGCAGGTGCTGCGCGACCTCGCCAAGGGCGGTATGACGATGGTCGTCGTCACCCACGAAATGGGCTTCGCACGCGAGGTCGCGGATCGAGTGATCTTCATGGCCGAGGGCGTCATCGTCGAGGAGGGAACACCCGACGAGCTGTTCGGGAACCCGCAGAACCCACGCACTCAGGACTTCCTGAACAAGGTGCTCTAGCCCGCGCTCCCCCGTATGCGTCAATGGGCCACCGCCGTGCTCAGACGTATGCAAGGGTCCATTCACGCACAAGCGGGGTCGGCGTGAATGGACCATTGCCGCGCTCAGACGTATGCAAGGGTCCATTCACGCGGACGGGTGAGACCGAACGGGGAAGGATTCAGGCTTACGTGGCGTCGGCGTCGATGGGCGGGGTATCGCCGGGCGCGAGTTTCGGCTCGTTCTTGCTCATCGACACGGCACCCCCGGACGCACCGCCCGAGGACACGCCGTTCTGCGGCGTCGGTCCGCCGACGTTCTTCGGCTTGGTGTCGAAGGGCTTGCCCTTGAAGGTGTCGTCCAGCGGGTTCTTGAAGACCGAGTCGTCACCGTCGAGCAGGTGCTTGGTGATCACGGCTCGCGGTGTCATGCCGCGGAGCTGGTTGAGGTCGGCGAGGGGCTTGCGCAGGTCCTCGAAGTCGGTGCCCAGCTCGTCCTTGAGTTGTTGGCTCGCGCCGTTGGCGTAGTCCTTGACCTGGCGGAGGGATTTCGACACCCAGCTGATGGCACCGGGGAGACGATCCGGGCCGAGGATGACCAGAGCTGCTACGAGGAGAATGACGAGCTCTCCCCAACCGATGTTGCCGAACACGGGTGCCAGCCTACGTCGTCAGTCGGAAACCGGCGTGACGGACAGGTCCACCAGCCGTCCGGAACGGACGAGTTGCACCGGCACCGCCTGGCCGATCGTGGTTTCCTGCACCGCGACGACGAGCTCGTCCGCGTCACCCACCGAGCGGTCGCCGACCTTGGTGATGACGTCCCCTTCGACGATTCCGGCTTGCTGGGCCGGCCCACCGGCCCGAACGTTGGCGACTTCTGCGCCGGCCGAGGTTTCGTTGATCACCGAACGCGCGTTGATCCCGAAATCCGGGTGCCGCATGACGCCGTCCTCGATGAGGGCCTGCGCCACCTCGGTGACTTCGTCGACGGGTATCGCGAAGCCCAGTCCCACCGATCCGCCGCTCTCGCTTCGGATGGCGGAGTTGATGCCGATGACGCGACCTTCGAAGTCGATGAGGGGGCCACCGGAGTTACCCGGGTTGATGGCTGCGTCGGTCTGAACCGCGTCGATGACGGCGTTGGTGTCGGTGCCCTCCCCCGACAGCGCGACGGGGCGGTCGAGAGCACTGACGATGCCCGAGGTGACCGTCTTGTTCAGACCGAGCGGTGACCCGACGGCGATGACGTCCTGCCCGACGCGGACGTCGTCGGAGCGTCCGAGCTGAGCCTCGGTGAGGTTGCCGACGTCGGTCTTGAGCACGGCGAGGTCGGTCTTCGTGTCGCGGCCGACGATGCGGCCGGGCACTTTGGTGCCGTCGGAGAAGGTGACTTCGAGCGTCGACTTGTCCTCGTCGGATGCTGCGAGCGAGATGACGTGATTGTTCGTCACGATGTAACCCTCGTCGGCGTCGATCACGACGCCCGATCCGGTGCCTCCGGTCTCGCCGAGTGTCACCTGGATGGAGACGACCGACGGTAGGACGGCGTCGGCGACCTTGCTGATCTGGCCGCGTGGGACGTCGTCGCCACTGGACTGAGTCAGTGTCACTTTCTGACTGGTCAGAGCGCCGGTCACTTCGGCGGTCAGCCGGCCGAACAGACCACCGACCAAGCCGATGACGAGGGCCAGGACACCGAGTACGACGAGCGCCCGCACGGACACCGATCGGCCGAACAACACGTCGCGCACACCGAGCTTGGTTCCGGGGGGAAGCACAGGAGGTGGTGGGGTATCGAGGGCCGCGCCGCCCAACGACACTCGTGACGCGGGATCACGCCACGGATCGGCCGGAACCTGGGGGCCGGCGTCGGACTCGTCGACGGCGTCGGGGTCGCGCTGCAGCGACTCGGTGGCGTCGTCGGGACGTCCGAATGCCTCGGCCAGGACGGGGTCCGGAGGCCGGACCGTCAGCCGGGAAGGTAGTTGTTCGTCGGGGCGACGTGGGGAGAACGAACCGCCGACGTCATCGGGACGTCCGAATACCGAGGCCGACACCGGATCGACGGTGGGTCGATGGACCGGACGCGGCGGCAACCGTGGACCCTCGTCTGCTGTGCCTGTGGTCTCGGTGCTGGTCGAGTTCGATGTCACGCGTCCGGTTACCCCTCGCATACGTCGGTGTGAGAGTTCAGTATCACTCGAGCGGTCGGGGCAGCTCGATGCAGGTGAGGACTCGTCGGGCAGAAAACGGGGTCAGCGTCGCCGGCGGCGAACGGCCTCGACGGACGCCATGAACGATCGCTTGGTTCGGGCGGGCCCGTCTTCGCCAGCACAGGACGGAATCTGGCTCAGCAACCCGAGCAGCGAATGTGGCATCGACATCTCTCCTGCTCCGCGTAGTGCGCGACGCGCCTGCTGCTGCGCCTCGACCTCGGCGGAGCACTCTGGGCATTCGGAGAGGTGATGAGCGGCGCGGAGGTGAGCGGGCATTCGTAGTTCACCGTCGACGTAGGCTGCAACGGCTTCACTGGCCAGATGTTCGGTGGAGCTGAATTGCCGAGGCTTGCGTGCCTGCGTCATCCAACCCTCCTCGTAGCTAGTGGACACTTGCGTGACCCGAGTCGACCTTCCCGTGCACTCGAAGGTACTCCCGTAGCGCGTGACGGCCACGGTGAATGCGACTACGGACCGTTCCGAGCTTGACGCCCAGTGTCGCACCGATCTCTTCGTACGACAATCCTTCGATGTCGCACAACACGATTGCGGCGCGAAACTCGGGTGCCAGCGAATCGAGCGCAGACTGCAGATCCGGGTCGAGGCGAGCATCGTGGTAGATCTGCTCGGGGTTGGGCCGGTCCGACGGAACACGGTCGTAATCCTCGGGCAGCGCCTCCATACGGATGCGGCTGCGGCGACGAACCATATCGAGGAACAGGTTGGTCGTGATGCGGTGCAGCCAGCCCTCGAACGTTCCCGGCTGGTAGTTCGACAGGGAGCGGAACACGCGGATGAAGGTGTCCTGGGTCAGGTCCTCGGCGTCCTGAGCATTGCCGGAGAGGCGGTACGCGAGTCGGTAGACGCGGTCGCCGTGTTCGCGAACGAGCTCGTCCCAGGACGGCATGGTGGAGTTCTCGCCGGTCGCATCGAACACTGCGGTGCCGCTGAGGTCGTCGGGGGTGGGCACGGACTCGGGTAGACGTGCGATGTCGCGATCGCCGTTGATCTTGTAAATAGTTGGATCCTCCTGCTCAGGACTGCGTACGTCCTTCTGATGCAACCGACGACTACCCTCGGATGTTCCAGCTCACACTTCGCAATCGAGACGGACCTGCGATTCCTCCATAGCCTGACCGACCCGCGTGTGGGTCCGGTATGAATCACCTGAGGCCCACCTGAGAATGTGTGCGTGAGATCGAGCCCTCGGCACGATAACCTCGGGACGTGCCGACCAACGCCGAGAAGATGCTCGCTTATGCCGAAGACTCCGCTCAGGAGGACGAGGTTCTGATCGCAGCAAGAGAGCGAGCCGTCGACCTCGGTGCCGCTCCCGTGCCGCCGTCCGTCGGTGCCATCCTCAGCATCTTCACTCAGATGCTCGGCGCGAAGACGGTCGTCGAAATCGGAACGGGCGCAGGAATCAGCGGCCTGTGGTTGCTCGACGGTATGCGGGCGGACGGTGTGCTGACCACCATCGACACCGAGCCCGAACACCAGCGGGCAGCGCGAGAAGCATTCCGGGCAGGAGGAATTGCGCCGTCCCGCACCCGGCTGATCAACGGCTGGGCTTTGGACGTACTGCCCCGATTGGCCGACGACACCTACGACCTGGTCTTCATCGACGCCAGCCCTGCAGACCATCCACACTTCGTCGCCGAGAGTGTGCGGCTGCTACGCCCCGGCGGAGTCCTGGTGCTGCACAACGCATTGCTGGGTGGGCGGGTAGCCGACCCGACTCAGCGCGACGCGACCGCGGTGGCCGTTCGATCGGCTGCGCGTGCCATCGCCGAGGACGAGCGCCTGACGACGGTGCTGCTCCCTCTGGGCGACGGGTTGATCTGTGCGTCGCGAGCATGACCATGTGAGTGGAAACTCGTAGCACGCTACGAATTTCCACTCACATGCTGCAGGCTCTGCTCTAGATCCAGACGCCCTTGCCGACGGAGACGACTCCCCCGGCACTGACGTTGAAGCGTTCCCGATCGCGTTCGAGATCGACTCCGACGATTTCGCCGTCACCGACGACGACGTTCTTGTCGAGGATCGCGTGCCGAACGACGGCACCCTTGCCGATCCGGACTCCGGGCATCAGGACGCTGCCTTCGACGGTCGCGCCGCTGTCGATCATGACGTTCGAGCTCAGTACCGAGTTTCGGACGGTGGCGGCACTGAGAATGCAGCCGGCACCGACGACGGATTCCTGAGCGAGTCCGCCTTGCACGAACTTGGCGGGCGGCAGATTCTCGGCCGATCCGCGGATGGGCCAACGGCGGTTGTAGAGATTGAAGATGGGATGCACCGACACGAGGTCCATGTGGGCGTCGTAGAAGGCGTCGATGGTGCCGACGTCTCGCCAGTAGCCTCGATCGCGTTCGGTGGCACCGGGAACGACGTTGTCGTTGAAGTCGTAGACCGAGGCCACGCCTGCTTCGACGAGCGCCGGGATGATGTCGCCGCCCATGTCGTGGTCGGAGTCGGAGTTCTCGGAGTCCGCCTTGATGGCATCGACGAGCACCTTGGTGGTGAACACGTAGTTGCCCATCGAGGCGTACGTGACGTCGGGGTCGTCGGGGGTTCCGGGCGGCTGCGCCGGCTTCTCCAGAAACTGGGTGATCTTGCCGTTTTCGTCCGAGTCGATGCATCCGAACGCGAATGCCTCGCTACGCGGAACCCGGATGCCCGCGACGGTGACGCCCGCGCCGGAGTCGATGTGCTGCTGCACCATCTGCTCCGGGTCCATTCGGTACACGTGGTCGGCACCGAAGACCACGATGTACTCGGGGTCCTCGTCGTACACCAGGTTCAGCGACTGGAAGATGGCGTCGGCGCTGCCGGTGTACCACCGGGGGCCGAGACGTTGCTGTGCCGGGACCGGAGTGATGTACTCCCCGGCGAAACCGGACAGTCGCCACGTCTGCGAGATGTGGCGGTCCAGTGAATGGGACTTGTATTGAGTCAGCACGCAGAGCCGGAGGTAACCGGCGTTGACGAGATTGCTCAACACGAAGTCGATGAGTCGGTAGGCGCCCCCGAAGGGAACGGCTGGCTTGGCTCGGTCCGCGGTCATCGGGTAAAGGCGCTTACCCTCTCCGCCGGCAAGCACAATCCCTAGTACGTGCGGTTGTGTCCTCACCCACCCAACCTATCCGCACCGAGAGAACCTTGCTACCAGTACACGCACAACTGTCGGGGAATGTAGGTTCGTTCACGTGCGAGTAGCGATGATGACCAAGGAATACCCGCCGGAGATCTACGGTGGCGCAGGAGTTCATGTCACGGAGTTGACCGCGCAGCTGAAGTCGCTGTGCGAGGTGGACATCCACTGCATGGGAGCTCCGCGCGACACTGCCCAGGTGCACGATCCCGATCCTGCACTCGCCGGAGCCAACGCAGCACTGACGACGTTGTCGGCGGAACTGCGGATGGCCAACGCGGCAGCGGGGGCGGACGTGGTGCATTCGCACACCTGGTACACCGGGCTCGCCGGCCACCTCGCGGCCGAGCTGTACGGAGTTCCGCACATTCTCACCGCGCACTCTCTCGAGCCGCGGCGACCGTGGAAGGCCGAGCAGTTGGGCGGCGGTTACCGCATCTCGTCGTGGTCGGAAAAGAACGCGGTGGAGTACGCCGACGCCGTCATCGCCGTCAGCGAGGGTATGGCCAAGGACGTGCTCGACGCCTATCCGCGCCTCGACCCGAGTCGAGTCCACGTGGTGCGCAACGGTATCGACACCGAACGGTGGTACGCAGATCACGGCACGTCGACTCTCGACGAGATCGGGGTGGATCCGAGCAAGCCGATCGTCGCCTTCGTCGGCCGCATCACTCGACAGAAGGGCGTGGGTCACCTCATCGCTGCGGCGCACCACTTCGATCCGTCGATTCAGCTCGTCCTGTGCGCAGGCGCGCCCGACACTCCTGAGATCGCTGCAGAAACCGAACGCGCAGTGGCGTTGCTGGCCGAGCAACGCAGCGGGGTCTTCTGGGTCAAGGACATGCTCCCCACCGACAAGATTCGCCAGATCCTTTCTGCCGCAGCGGTATTCGTCTGCCCATCGGTGTACGAGCCACTCGGCATCGTCAACCTGGAGGCAATGGCCTGCGAAACCGCGGTCGTGGCGTCGGACGTCGGCGGCATCCCCGAGGTGGTCGACGACGGGCGCACGGGCCGATTGGTGCACTACAACTCGTACGAGCCCGACGTCTTCGAGCGAACCCTCGCCGACACCGTCAACGAGGTTGCCCTGGACCCCGCATTGGCGACCTCGATGGGTAAAGCCGGCCGCGAGCGGGCCGTTGCCGAATTCTCGTGGGCCTCGATCGCGAAACAGACCCTCGCCGTCTACAACGACGCGCTGGCGCGTCGGGGCTGAGACACCTTTCGGTAGGTCGACACCGTCACCGACGCGGTGACCGGGACGGTGTCGGGCAAATCCTTCAACGCCGCGGACCGCGCATCGGGGTCGCCGTGCCGAGCCGAAGGACCCATCCCGATGAGTTCCTCGATGTCGTTGTGCGAGAGCATCATCGAGTATTCGAGCGGGGTCTCGGCCACCGACTCGAACAGACCCGACAACGACTCGCCGAGCCGACGGGTCTTGTCCTCTTCGACGCCGATCAGCCCCAAAGGCCCGCGCAGCTCACGCTGATGCCGCGAGGTCGGCGTAACGACCACCAACGTGCCGTCGTTGCCGAGAACCCGATGCAGTTCACCGGCATTGCGCGGCGAGAACACACACGTCACCGCAGACACAGCACCTGCCCGAACCGGTAGCCCACTCCAGATGTCCGCGACAACGCAACCGACCCGCGCATGCGACCGTGCGGCTCTGCGCGCCGCGAACTTGGACACGTCCACCCCGACCCCCAACGCGGCCGGACGCGCGTCCAGGACACCTGCGAGGTAATACCCGGTACCGACCCCGATATCGAGGACCACGTCCGACTCGGTTGGAACAGCCGCCGAGACCGCCGCCGCGATGGGCTCGAAATGACCGCCACCCAGGAAGTTCTCACGGGCCGCGACCATCTCGGCCGAATCACCGGTGAACTTGCCGCCGTCACCGGTCAACAAGCTGACATACCCCTGCCGAGCCACGTCGAACGAATGACCACGGTCACACCACAGACTCCGATCGGTCTCGCCGAGACCCAGGCCGGACTCGACCTCACGAGCGCGGCACTGTGGGCAGACCAGCACATCGACGACGTCGGTCAGCATCGAGCACCTCTTTCGTATCGAGACAGATTCTTCGGCACTCCCCGGGAAACGACCTGCCGATCACAACTTCGCTGATGACAACACAAAGCCCCGCCGGCCGGTGCGGCGAGCGGGGCTGAGCGATGATCGATCGACGTGGCGATCAGCCGGTGACGCCCTTCAGTTCGTCACCGAGTGCCGCGGCCTCGTCGGGGGTCAATTCGACGACCAAACGGCCGCCCCCCTCGAGCGGGACACGCATGACGATTCCTCGTCCCTCTTTGGTTGCTTCGAGGGGACCGTCCCCGGTCCGGGGCTTCATCGCCGCCATCCTCTGCTCCCTCCAGATCTGCGCCCACCTGCTCGGCGCCTCGGCCTAAAAGATAAATTCGTCGCGGGGCGACGGAGTGTCCTGTGCCATTCTTCCCTATCGCCGTCGATGGGGGGAACCTGAGTCGGTATTCGTGACCTGCACCCAACACCCCGACAGGTGATCGTCGACCATTCCGGTGGCCTGCATCAATGCATAGGCGGTAGTCGGACCGACGAACCGTAGCCCGCGGCGTTTGAGCTCTTTGGCCAACGCCGTCGATTCGGGTGTCGACGCGGGCACGTCGGTGAACTCCGCGAGCCGCCGTGACCTGGGCTCGGGCGCGAAAGACCACAGCAGAGTGTCTAGATCGGTGTCGTCGAGGTCGACGATCGCGCGCGCGTTGCTCACCGCCGCCTCGATCTTGAGCCGATTCCGCACGATCGACGCGTCGTTCATCAACCGCTCCACATCGGCGTCGCCGAAGCGGGCCACTGCGTCGGGATCGAACCCGGCGAAGGCACTGCGGAAGCTCTTCCGTTTGCGCAGGATCGTGATCCACGCCAAGCCCGATTGAAACGCTTCGAGACACAATCGCTCGTAGAGTTCGTCGCGGCCGTGCAGCGGCTGACCCCACTCGGTGTCGTGATAGGTGCGATACAGCTCGTCGTCGGTGGCACCCCACGGGCAGCGCGGCTTCCCGTCCGGCCCCGCGACTGCGCTCATCGTTCGTCCGGCTCGACCGTGCCTGTGACGCCCGCGCTGTCCGTGACGCCCGCACCGTCTGCCAGGCCCGCACTGTCAGTGACACCCGAATTGCCGGTCTGCTTCGACAGCGGGGATCGAGAACCTGACTTCTGCGCCGCGGACAGCCGTGACCGCAGCATGTCGATCTCGCCGCCCAGGCGCTCGAGTGCCCAGTCGACTTCGCTCGGCTTGTAGCCACGCAACGTCTGCTGGAACTTCAACTCACGCACATCGGCACCGGTGACTCCTTCGGCCGGCAGCACTGTTGCGGTGGTTCCCTCGGGCAACGGGCCCAGCTCTTCGCCGCGACCGAACACCGCTGCGGCGATGAAGAACAACGCTGCAGCGACGACTGCAATGACGATGATGTAGATCAACAGCGTCAACATGCCACGATCTTGTCACGGCTGTCCGACACGTCGGCTGGACGCACCTCCTGGTCGGTCAGATCAGCGAGTTCATCGCCGGTCGATCGGCCAACGACACTTCGGTCGAGAACGGCTCGAACGAGTCCCCTGCCACGCGGAACTGCATCAGTCCGGCCCCGGAATCGACCATGCCGCACCGATTGAGCATCGTTCCGACGATCTGCCGACTCATCGCCCCGAGTTCGACCAGCGGCCGATTGCGATGCTTACGCACTCCCAGGTTCACCTGTCCGATGGCCTGCAGACCGAGCCGGTCGTACGTGTCGAGAAGCAGGCCGATCTCCACCCCGTAACCGGGCGCGAAGGGGACCGCGGACAACAACTCACGAGTGCCCGCGTACTCCCCGCCCAACGGTTGAATCACGCCGGTCAACTCCGGACGCAATGCCGCGAGCAAGGGCCGAGCGACCAGCTCGGTGACGCGTCCGCCGCCGTTGGCGTCCTCGGTGCCACTGACGCGAAGTGGACGTCGGTAGTAGCCCTTGACGAGATGGATGCCGTCGCCCATCAGCAGTGGGCCGAGCAGTTTCGGCACGAACGCGGGGTCGGGATTGATCAGATCGGAATCGACGAAGGCGATGAGATCACCCGACGACGCCGCGACCGATCGCCACAGCACCTCGCCCTTGCCCGGTACCGGATCGAGCCCCGGTACTGCTTCCTCGCGACTGATGACACGGGCACCGGCCGCTTTCGCGCGTACTGCCGTCTCGTCGGTCGAACCCGAGTCGAGCACGATCAGTTCGTCGACGAGGCCACCGAGCAACGGGTGGATGGTGTCGATGACGGCAGCCACCGTCTGTTCCTCGTTCAGCGCCGGAAGCACTACGGACACCGTGCGGCCCGCCTTGGCGGCCTCGAGCTCGGCGATGGTCCATTCGGGGGTGTCCCAGCTGTTGGTCTCGGACCACATTCGGGTCACGTCCGTTCGATCGGCCAGTGTCATGCCAGCCCCCTGACCGTCCGCGCCGGGGTTCGTCGTCCCTGGATCGCTGCCACCATGTCGACGACTCTTCTGGTCGACGCAACCTCGTGCACCCGGAACATCCGGGCTCCGCCTGCTGCGGCCAATGCTGTCGCTGCCAATGTTCCCTCCAACCGGTCGGCGAGCTCTACCCCTAGAGTCTCGCCTACGAAGTCCTTGTTGCTCAGCGCCATGAGCACAGGCCACCCGGTGTTTACAAGAACGTCCACGCGACGCAACAACTCGAGCCCGTGATAGGTGTTTTTCCCGAAATCGTGGGTCGGATCGATCAGAATCGAATCTTTCTTCACCCCCTCCGCGACGGCATTGTCGGCAGCCGCGGTGACTTCGGCGATCACGTCGGCCACGACATCGCTGTACCGAACCCGGTGCGGACGGGTCCGCGGAACGGCACCGCCGGTGTGCGAACACACGATCCCGACTCCCTCGGCAGCGGCGACGCGCACCAACTCGGGATCGGCTCCGGCCCAGGTGTCGTTGATCAGATCGGCTCCCACGCCGCAGGCCAAGCGAGCAACCTCGCTACGCCAGGTATCGACACTGATCAGCAGATCCGGATACGCACCCCGGATCGCTTCGACGAACGGCACGACGCGGCGGATCTCCTCCGCCGCGTCGACGAGGTCACCGGGGCCTGCTTTGACGCCGCCGATATCGACCATGTCGGCACCCTCGGCGACAGCCCTGTGCACGGACGCCATCGCTGCATCGTCGGAGAAATTCGCTCCCCCGTCGTAGAACGAGTCGGGGGTGCGATTGACGATCGCCATCACCAACGCGCGATCGTCGGCGACCGGTTTGCCACAGAGGGTGCTCATGAAATCAATAGTGGCACGCAGATTTCACCGCACCCGATCGGCGGGAACCGGCCCTATCCCTTGGGGGCCTTGCCTGCGGCCACCTCGTCGACGTAACCGTCGTAGAACTTCTCGTAGCCACCGGACTTGCCGCGCAGCACGTGGAGTTCGCTGTCACCGTCTTCCTGGAACCCCAGCTTGCGCAGCGCGACCTTCTGGCTCTTGAACGTCGAGGTCTGCTCGAGGCTGTCGACGATGCGGACGAACAGCGGCACCGCGTACGTGGGCAGCTTGTCGTAGAGGTGCTCGGCGAACGACTTGCCGTCGAAGGACTCACCGTCGCGCAGGGTCACCGCAGCCATACCGGCCTTGCCGTCGGCACCCTCGATGTCGACGCCGTAGACGACAGCGCCGTCCACTGCCGGATGGCTACCGAGCGCACCCTCGACCTGGGTCGTGGCGACGTTCTCGCCCTTCCACCGGAACGTGTCTCCGAGCCGGTCGACGAAGGCGACGTGCATCCAGCCCTGCTTGCGAACGAGGTCACCGGTGTCGAACCACGCGTCACCGTCCTTGAATCCGTCGCGCACCATCTTCTTCTCGGTGGCCTTGTCGTCGGAATACCCGTCGAACGGTGCGCGGTCGGTGATCTTGGACAGCAGCAGGCCCACTTCACCGTTGCCGACCTTGCGGAGCTTGCCGTCGTGGCCGCGCTTGGCCTTGCCGGACTCTTCGTCGTACTGCACCACGGCGTACGGCAATGGGCAGATTCCGGCGGTCTTCTTCATGTTCAGTGCGTTGATGAAGGCGATGTTGCATTCGCTGGCACCGTAGAACTCCGCGACGCGAGAGATACCGAATCGCTCGGTGAATTCCTCCCAGATCTCCGGTCGCAATCCGTTGCCGACGATCAGCTTGACCGAGTTGTCCCGGTCCGAATCCTTCTTCGGCTGCGTGAGCAGGTACCGGCAGAGCTCACCGATGTAGGTGAACGCCGTGGCCTTGTTGACGCGAATGTCTTCCCAGAAGTTGCTCACCGAGAACTGCTTACCGATGGCCATCGTCGCGCCGCCGGCGAGCACCGAGGACAGCGTCACCGTCAGAGCGTTGTTGTGGTAGAGCGGAAGGCAGCAGTAGATGACGTCGTCGCCACGCAGTCGCACGCCCATGTTGCCCAGGCCCGACATCGACTTGAGCCAACGGAAGTGACTCATCAGGCTGGCCTTGGGCATGCCCGTCGTTCCCGAGGTGAAGATGTAGAACGCCTTCTCCTTGGCCTGAATCTCCGCGGTGACCGACGGGTTGGCCGTCGACGCCTTCGCGGCGAGCTCGGCCAGCTCCTTCAGCGGCAACACCGACCCGACCTTGGGCTCGCCGTCCAGAGAATCGAGTGCTTCCTGCGCGTTCTCGTCGAGGACCAGCACTTTCGCTTCGAGGATGCCGAGACTGTGCTCGAGCACGTCGCCGCGCTGGTTGTAGTTGAGCATGCCTGCGGTGGCACCGAGCTTGACGGCAGCCAGCGCCGCGAACAGCGCCTCGGGGCGGTTCTTGCTCAGCACACCGACGACGTCGCCGCGTACGACACCCCGGTCGGTGAATACTGCGGCGTACTGATTGACCAGCGCGTTCGCATCCTTGTAGGAGATCGACTCACCCTCGAACCGGACGAACGGTCGAGTGCTGTTCTTGGCTGCCGCATCCTGGAAAATCAGTCCGATGGACACCTTGTGATCGGGCTTGCGCGTGAAGCCCGCCAGCCCCTTGAGCAGGCTCGGCACCTCCGTCACCATTTTCGGCAACGCGACCGCGAGGTCGGTCACTCCGATTTTCTGACGGGCATCGACAGCCATGAGCTCCCCTTTGAGACGATGTGAGATAACTAACCCTACTAGAGAGTAACAACTTCCAGCACTTCGTCAGGCGGGCTCGGTTGGTGAACTTTCACAACGCGCCGCACACGTCCAGGGCCTCGTCGACAGAAGTGGTGCGCACGAGCGCGTCGAGGGCTCTCTGCTGCACGAACCCGGTGGAGCTCAGGCCGTCGATCCATCGCATCAGGCCGTCGAAATGCCCGAACGGATCGAGCATCACCATCGGCTTGCTGTGCATGCCCAGATAGCCGGCCGTCCACGTCTCGAAGAGTTCTTCGAGTGTTCCGATGCCACCGGGCAACGTGATGAAGGCGTCGGCCCGATCCTCCATGATCTTCTTCCGCTCACGCATCGTGTCGGTGACGATCAACTCGTCGGCATCGACGTCGGCGACCTCGCGGTGTACGAGCGCTTTCGGGATGACACCGACGGTGTGGCCTCCGGCAGCGCGTGTCGCCGCGGCCACCGCGCCCATCATCGAGACGTTGCCGCCGCCCGACACCAGCTGCCAACCACGTCGACCGATTTCGGTGCCGACCTCACTCGCCAGGTCGATGAACGACGCGTCGACCGGTCCCGATGCGCAGTAGACGCACACGCTGATCGCCGGGACGACCTGCTGCTCGCTCACTGCTGGGCCTCTTGGACGATACGGACGGCCTCGTCGACGCTGTCGGTGCAATGAATGAGGTCGAGGTCCTTCTCGGACACCTTGCCTTCTTTCACGAGAGTGGTCTTGATCCAGTCGAGTAATCCCGACCAGAAGTCCTTGCCCAGCAACACGATCGGGAATCGTGTGACCTTCGCGGTCTGCACGAGTGTGAGCGCCTCGAAGAGTTCGTCGAGAGTACCGAAGCCTCCGGGCAGGCACACGAACGCTTGGGAGTACTTGACGAACATGGTCTTGCGCACGAAGAAGTATCGAAAATTGACACCGAGATCGACCCAGTCGTTGAGGCCCTGCTCGAACGGCAGCTCGATGCCCAATCCGATGGAGTACCCGTCGGCCTCGCTGGCACCGCGGTTCGCACCCTCCATCACACCGGGCCCACCGCCGGTGATCACGGCGAAGCCTTCGCGCGCCAGGGCAGCTCCGAGTTCGCGCGCCCGCTCGTATTCGGGATGGTCGACGGGTGTGCGCGCCGAACCGAACACCGTCACCGCTCGCGGCACCTCGGCCAGAGCACCGAAGCCTTCGACGAATTCGCTCTGAATACGCAGCACGCGCCAGGTATCCGAATGAATCCAGTTTCCGGATCCGCGTTCGTCGAGCAGGCGCTGATCCGAGGTGGACGTCTCGGTGTTTCGACTGCGGCGCAGTACGACGGATCCCTTGTGTTTGGCCGGCTTTTCGCTACCGGTCTGTTCGAAACTGCCTGGGTCGTCGACGCTGTTCATGGCGTCCAGGCTATCCGGCGGAGAGGTAGCTCCGTAGAACCTGTGTGACGTGGGTGATCTGTTCGACCGGGACGCGCTCGTCGCGCTTGTGGGCGAGGTTGGGATCGCCCGGTCCGTAGTTGACCGCGGGTATGCCGAGGGCGGAGAACCGGGAGACGTCGGTCCAGCCGTACTTGGCCCGGAACTGCCCTCCCGCTGCCTCGATGAGGGCAGCGGCAGCAGGCTGGTTCAGCCCGGGCAGCGCACCCGGTGACGAGTCGGTCACCTCGAACCCGAGATCGAGTCCGTCGACCACCTCATGGACATGCTCGACGGCCTCGTCGACACTGCGGTCCGGTGCGAAGCGGAAATTGACGTCGAGCTCGGCGGCATCGGGGACGACGTTGCCCGCCACCCCGCCGGCGATCCGAACAGCTTGCAGCCCTTCGCGATACACACATCCATCGATATCGACGCTGCGAGCGTGGTAGGCCGCCAGCCGATTGAGCACCGCACCGAACTTGTGAATGGCGTTGTCCCCCAGCCAGGACCGGGCACTGTGCGCTCGGGTTCCCGACGCCGTCAGCCGAACACGCAGTGTTCCTTGGCAACCGGCTTCGATGAACCCTCCGGACGGTTCGCCCAGAATCGCGACATCGGCGTTCAGCCATTCGGGTAGCTCACGCTCGATGCGACCGAGACCGTTGCGTGAGGCAGCAATCTCCTCGCAGTCGTAGAACACCAGAGTCAGGTCGTGTGCCGGGTTGTCGATCGTCGCGGCGAGGTGAAGAAACACCGCATCGCCCGACTTCATGTCGACGGTCCCGCAGCCGTGCAGGATGTCTCCCTCGGCGCTCTCGTGCTCGCGCCTCGACGGGACGTTGTCGGCAATCGGCACGGTGTCGAGATGACCGGCGAGCATCACCCGTGAACCCAGCCCGCGGTTGGTTCTGGCCAGGACGGCGTTGCCGCTCCGAATGATCTCGAAGCCCGTGGTCTGCTCGCGGAGTGCTTGCTCCACCTCGTCGGCGATACGCGCCTCGTCCTCACTGACGCTGGGGATGTCCACCAGCGCTGCGGTGAGGTCTATCGGGTCTGCCTGCAAATCGAGCGTCACGGCGACAACCCTAGGCTTTGGGCCCCGGAATCTCGCGGACCACGCCGTCGAAGCCTGCGCCGAACAATCTTCCGCTCGAAAAGCCCTGCTCGGAACGACCGTAGGAGACGACACTGGTCAACCGAGTGCCGGTACCGATCACGCAGGTGACCCCAGGAGCATCGATGCGGACGACGGAACCGCCTGCATTGAGCGGCACCACCGGACGGCCGGCGGCGTCGAGAGTAAGACCGTCCGGTGCTGCGAAGGAGCCGAATCCGGACAGGTCGAGCACGCTCTCGGGCGCGGCCGGGTTCGCCGTCGGGATACGGCTCACGCCCGGATTCACGAAGGTTCTCGAGACGTAGAGGTACCGACCGGCGGCGTCGAGCACAGCACCGTTGGCACTGGGGAACCGCGCCCAGCTCGGGTCGACAGAACCGTCGGGGCTGATGCGGCCGATGAGCGAACCGAAGTCGTTGGTGGCGTATACGGTTCCGTCGGCCGCGACCGCGAGTCCGTTGGCTGCACTGAGTCCCTTCGCAAAGGGGGTGACGGCAAGGGTGTCGATGTCGAGTCGAACGATGCCGGCGGCCTTGACGACGTCTCCGACGAATACACGCGGATCCGCGCCGTAGCCGACCAGGAGCGTCCCGTCGGGCATCCACGCCAGAGCCCCGCCACCACCGCTGGGAACCTTCGCGATGGGATACGCGGGCTGCCCCGGTGCGTCGATGCGGTACACCCGGCCCGAGACGATGTCGGTGACATAGGCGCGTCCCGACGCGTCGACGGCCAGCCCTTCGAGTGCGGCACCCGGAATTCGCGAGACCACGGCGGAGGGACCGCCGGCTCCGGCGCAGCTGGGATCAGCGACCGCGGTACCGGAACCGGCAACCACGCCGGTCACCGTCAGAAGTGATGCAGCGACCACCGAGATTATCGAACGCATAGCTACTGACCTGCTCGAACTCATGGAATCCCCCGCCTACGGCGACCCCCTGTCAGCCGATGGGCATTTCTACCACGCCTCGGCGACAACCAAGCCGAAAGCGACTCCGAGAATGATGGTCGAAGCGAAGGTTGCCACCAACCCGGTGAACGACATCCCGTCGGCCATCATCGACACTGCTCCTCTTCCGAGCGAAATCCTGCGGGTGGTCATTGTCGTCACTCTGTCAGCCCACCGGCCCCGGGCCGGTCTCCGCGAATCCCGATGTGGTCACGCTCGTCAGTCGAACGGATAACGAACCGCCGTCGTGACCGAACCGGCGACTACCGCCGGTCGGTGTGCCCGGAAATCACCTGGGAACCTGCGGCGCCCAGTCACCGAACCACGCACGACGCACCACCGCGTATTCTTCGAGCCGTGAGTGCACAGGGAGCAACAGCAGTAGGTATTGCCAACATCACGACGTCGGGCGTAGTTCTCGACACCTGGTTTCCCAGCCCGGAGCTCGGGTCCGATCTCGAGACCGGCACGACCCGGCTCGAGGGAGCCGACATTCCCGAGGAGCTGGCCGCGCTGGTCGGTCCGGACGAGGCGCGCGGCGTCGAGGTCGTCGCAGTGCGCACGACCATTGCATCTCTGGACGATGCTCCGACCGATGCCCACGACGCGTACCTACGACTGCATCTGTTGTCGCATCGCCTGGTCGAGCCGCACGGTCAGAATCTCGACGGACTGTTCGGACTGCTCGCCAATGTGGTCTGGACCAACTTCGGACCGGCCGCCGTCGAGGGCTTCGAGACTGTGCGTGCGAAGCTTCGTGCCCGCGGCCAGGTGACCGTCTACGGCGTGGACAAGTTCCCGCGCCTGGTCGATTACGTCGTTCCCACCGGCGTCCGGATTGCCGACGCCGACCGCGTCCGTCTCGGCGCGCACCTCGCGAGTGGCACGACGGTCATGCACGAGGGCTTCGTCAACTTCAATGCAGGCACGCTCGGTAACTCGATGGTCGAGGGACGTATCTCCGCGGGGGTCGTGGTCGGTGACGGTTCCGACGTGGGCGGCGGTGCGTCGATCATGGGCACGCTGTCCGGTGGCGGCAAGAACGTCATCTCCGTCGGCAAGAGCTGCCTGCTCGGCGCCAACTCCGGACTCGGCATTTCACTCGGTGACGATTGCGTCGTCGAGGCTGGGTTGTACATCACCGCCGGAACGAAGGTCAGTGGACCGGATGGAACTGTGGTGAAGGCGGCGACGCTGAGCGGCAAGTCCAACCTCTTGTTCCGTCGTAACTCGCTCTCGGGTGCGGTCGAGGTTGTGCCGTGGAAGGGCACCGGCGTCGAGCTGAACGCAGCGTTGCACGCCAACGACTGAAAGCCTGATCGACTCCAATCAGATTGACGAACAATCTCTTCCAGCCCCGCACCGTGTTCTCGGTGCGGGGCTGGAGTGTTTGCGTGGGGCTGGTGTGCGTTCGACGGGCCTATGCGATGTGGGGGCCTGCTCGGGCGTGGGATTGTCGGAGTTGCCGGTAGGGGTCGACGGTGGCCGGTGGGATGAACCAGGGGTGTTGATCGGTTCCGATGAACACTTCCCAGCCGGAGTGGTGGACGAGTCGGTGGTGGAATCCGCAGAGCAGGACGAGGTTGTCCATATCGGTGGGGCCACCATCGGCCCAGTGCCAGATGTGGTGACCTTCGGTCCAGGCGGCGGGTTTGCCACAGCCCGGGAACGCGCAACCGTGATCGCGGGCGGTCAGTGCGCGTTTCTGTTTGGCGGTGACGGTGCGGGCGGTGCGGGCGAGGTTGAGTGGGTTGCCGTTCTCGTCCATGACGATCGCGGTGAGAAGGCAATCGCAGGCCAGTTGGCGGGAAGTGTTGCGCGAGAGCGGTCCCATCCACGGCACCCACCCGACCGAAGAGCCATCACCGAACAGGTCCCGATACGCGCCGCGATCCGCGGCCGGGCGATCTGGTTCGCCCTGGGGATCGGGTTCGTCGGCCGTGTCGGGGTGGATCGGGTTTCCGGTGTCGATGTCGACCGGATCGACTGGATCCGCCTCGGACTCTGCTGCGGCGCGGGTGGTTTCGTCGTCGGTGATGTCGCTGTTGTTCTGGCTTTGGAGGTCCTGTAGTCGGATGTGCAGGTTGACGTGGGGTTTTTCGCCGCCTTCGGTGGGGCGGTTATTGGAGGCGAGGTAGCGGTCGAGGATGTGCCCGAAGGCGTCGGCTCGTCTCTTGGCGGGGCTGCGGTCGTCTCCGACTTTTAGTGTCTCGGTGCCGTCGGCGGCGGGTCGGGGTTCGGTCAGCGGGGAGAGTGCGGTGAGCAGTTTCTCGCCGGTGATCGCATCGAAATCGCCTTTCAACACCAGCCGCCCGTTCAAGGTCTTCGAGGCGAAGAGTTCGTTGCGGTCGGTGTCCTCGGCGGGTGGCTTGTTGCCGCCGAAGGTGTCTTCGAGTTTGGTGATCGCTGCTCGGATGCGGTCGGTGCGGGCTTCGGGCCCGGTGGCGGCGGCGATCATGGCAGTACGGGCGAGATCGCGGCCCTCTTGCGGGAGGTTCTTCGGGGGTGTTTCGGCGAAGGTGAGGATCAGGGCGGCGTGGTCGATGGTCATGACGGCGGTGTTGACGGCGTCGGCGATGTCGGGGAAGTTCTTCATGCCGCGGGCGAGGGCGACGATCTTGTTTGCTTTGGACGGTGAGAGCAGGGTGGTGGAGGTGAGCCAGCCTGCGGGTCCGGGGAACCCGAGTTTCTCACGGCTCACGCGGGTGTCGATGTCGGCGACGAGGGCAATCCGCCGGGCTTCGAGCAGTTGGATTCGGTGGGAGACCGCGGCGGCGTCGGCGAGGAGTTCGCTTTCGCTCAGTTGCCAGATCTCCGTGGTCATGGAAGCAAGTGTATCGAACAGGCGTTCGACGCGCAATGATGGTGCAATCGAAAACTATTGCCCTGCATAAGGATTCGGGAATCGAAACCTGTCGGTGGTACCTGCTATGAGGAATGACCTACTGCACGACGGTCCCCTGGTGATACAGGATTGTCCACTCCCCCGCGCGTCGCTGCCAGAGCGTCGCTCGCCGCGTAAGTCTGTCGACCTGCAGCAAGGTGTACGTCAACAAGTACGTGTCCGGGGCAACCTCACGGACCTCGAAATCGCTGGTTTCCCAGTCGACGTCGTGGTCTCCTGACGGGTCCTGTCGATAGCGCTTCTCGAGAACGGCCCACACCTCGTCACGGTCGTATCGGGTACCGGACGCACCGACCTCCCAGAAATCGACAACGGTCAGACGATCGAAATCTTCACGCGTGATGCCGTACTCACGGCGGTGAAATATGGGTTCACGCCGTTCGAGCTCCGCGAGCACGGATCGCACGTCGACCACCGGTCTGCCTGCGGCAGCGTCAGCCGATGGTCTTGAGCGAAGCCAGTGTCTTGACCACGGCGCGCGCGGCCTCGGCACCCTTGGTTTCGAGGTGCGCGGTGAAGAAGGCGTTGTGATCGGCGTGTTCGTGGAAGTGATGAGGAGTCAGAACCACCGAGAACACGGGGACGTCGGTGTCGAGCTGCACCCGCATCAGACCGTCGATCACCGCCGTTTCGACGAAGTCGTGTCGGTAGATTCCGCCGTCCACGACGAGCGCTGCAGCGACGATCGCCGCATACTTTCCGGTTCTGGCGAGCCGCTGCGCATGCAGCGGGATCTCGAACGCTCCGGGCACCTCGAAGACGTCGACCGTGGTGTCGCCATGGCCCAACTGCTCGAGTTCGGCGGAGAAGCCCACCCGCGCACGATCGACGATGTCCAGGTGCCAGGTGGCATGGACGAAGGCAATGGATCCGGCGAGTGGAGTGGTCATGGATGCGATGCTAGCGGTATCGCTCGTCGAGCAAGTCGAGTGTTGCGCCATCGAATTCACCGGAGAAATACTTCTGCAACACTTCGACGAAAACGGACTGCCCCTTGGTAGCTTCGGCGAAAAGCGACATGGAGGACTGCAGCTTCAGATTGTCCGGGTAACCGAAGATCTCGTCGACCGTGCTGCCCTCGACCGCAAGAGTGAGCTGTGCGGCTTTCTTCAAACGTGGCCCGAGAATCTCGTGGGACAGGTACAGCTCGGCCTCGGTCAGGTCCGCGATGCCGAAATGTTGAGCGGTGGCACTACGACCGAGCCCGGCCAACTGCGGAAACACGAACCACATCCAGTGAGTCTGCTTTCGACCTGCCTTCAACTCCTTGGTCACCGCGTTCCAGACGGGGTCCTGGGCATCGACGAAGCGTTGCAGGTCGTATTCGGTCATACCGACAACCTAGCGACACAGGAGTGGAACCTGCGGAACGACCCGGTCAGGTGAATCCGCGAAGCAGGGTGTCGACCGTGGCGTCGAGCAGGTCATCGGCAGGTATGCCGTCGAGGAGGTCGCCGACGGCGAGCACGGCGAGTCCGTGGACGCTCGCGAACGCAACCCGGGCGAGGACGGCAGGCGATGCTTCGGTGATCACTCCCGCGTCCATCGCAGCGTTCAGCAGGGATTCCGTCGCCGCCATGCTTTCGTGCGCAACGTCTTTCAGTTGTTCGCTGGCCTCGGGGTGATGCTTGGTGCTGTACATGACGTCCAGTAGCTGTGGATGTTCGACGGCGAAGCCCAGGTAGGCGCGAGCTACACCACGAAATTTGGCCAACAGCTCTCCCGGCCCGGTGGCCGCGTCGACCATTCGCCGATTCATTTCCTGGAAGCCGTGCAGCGCCAACGCGTCCAACAATGCCTGCTTGTCGCGGAAGTGGCGAGCGGGGGCCGCGTGACTGACTCCGACGTCTCTGGCCAATTGCCGCAGCGACAGCGCATCCACGCCGGCGCGGGCGATGCTCTGCTCGGCCTCCTCCAGGAGCACCGCGCGCAGATCACCGTGGTGGTAGCGCTCCGTTGCCATGGTCTCACCCTAGGCGATGTTGGCGTTGACAACAATGATGACGGTGCCTACATTTGCTCGCATGACATCCACAGCACTCATCACCGGGGCGAGCTCCGGCCTCGGCGAGGAATTCGCACATCGCTTTGCTGCACGCGGCGAGAACGTCGTCCTCGTGGCACGACGGGCGGACCGACTCGAGGCTCTTGCACGTCGCATCGAAGCAGACCACGGCGTCACCGCGACCGCCGTCGCCATGGACCTCGGAGTGCCGGGAATCGGCAAGTCACTACGAAAGGCGCTGGCCGACAAAGGGATAACACCCACGACGCTGGTCAACAATGCAGGATTCGGGACCCACGGTCGCTTTCGCGACGAGGATCCGGCACGGATGGCGTCGGAGATCGCATTGAACGTGAGCGCCCTGGTGGATCTGACACATGCATTTCTGCCGAATTTGACCGGCGCGCTGATCAACATCGCGAGTACCGCTGCGTACCAGCCCACTCCGAACATGGCGGTCTACGGGGCGACGAAGGCCTTCGTACTGAACTTCACCGAGGCGCTCGCCTACGAGTACCGCACGTCACCGCTGAAAATCCTTGCCCTCTCCCCCGGCCCGACGCGCACCGAGTTCTTCGACGTCGTCGGATCCGAGGATGCCGCAGTGGGCAACTTCCAGACCTCCGAGCAGGTGGTCTCGACAGCTATGCGTGCCTTGGATTCTCGCCGCACCCCCGCCAGTGTCGTGTCCGGTCTGTCCAACAAGATCAGCGCCGGCAGTGTGCGTTTGGCCCCACGGTCGTTGGCCACAAAGATCAGCGGCCACCTACTGAAGGCATGAGCCCTACCCCCGTGTTCGACGCGAATCGATCACTCCCGTATCGAATCCGGCCAGATGCAGTCCGCCGTGGAAGCGGGCGTGTTCGATCTTGAGGCACCGGTCCATGACGACGTTCAATCCGGCTGCTTCGGCGTCGCGGGCCACCTGCTCGTGCCACAGCCCCAACTGCAACCAAATCGTCTTCGCCTGCGCTGCAATGGTTTCGGCGAGCACGTCGGGGAGGTCGTCGTACTTGCGAAACACGTCGACCAGATCCGGACTCTTCGGTAGATCCGCGAGAGTCGGATAGACAGTCGTTCCTTCGATGTCCGAGACCGTCGGATTGACGAGAAATATTTCGTAGTTGCTCGTCGAGGACAGATACCGATTGACGAAATAGCTTGCTCGCGACGGGTTCTTGGACGCACCGACGATCGCGACGGTCTTCGTCTCACGCAGGATCCGCTGGCGGTCCTGAGCGGAGGGTCCCTGCCAGGTTCGTTCGCTCATGACCGCGCCTTCCCGGTTGCCAGCGTCAAGGCCTGATCGAGATCCCACAGCAGGTCCCCATCGTCTTCGAGGCCGACACTGATCCGAATGAGTTCGGGTCCCACCCCCGCGCCGGCCAGTTGATCGTCGCTGAGCTGCCTGTGAGTGGTGCTGGCCGGATGAATGACCAGGGTGCGTACGTCACCGATGTTCGCGACGTGGCTGGCCACCTGGACGCTCTCGACGAACGTACGTCCGGCGTCTCGACCACCTTCGATGCCGAATGCGAACACCGCGCCCGGACCCAAGGGCAGATATTTCGCGGCCCGATCGTGGTGCGAATGACTCTGCAACCCAGCCCATCTCACGTACTCGATGCGTGGGTCCGCCTCGAGCCACTCGGCGACGACGCGCGCATTGGCGACGTGCGCGTCCATGCGCTGCGGCAACGTCTCGACGCCCTGGATCAGGGTGAAGGCAGATTGCGGAGCCAGTGCTGCACCGATGTCGCGCAGTTGCTCGCTCCGCAGTTTGGTGAGAAATCCGTACTCACCGAAGTTTCCCCACCACGACAATCCACCGTACGAGGCCACCGGCTCGGTCATCTGCGGGAACTTGCCTCGGCCCCAATCGAATCGACCGGACTCCACCACGACGCCGCCGAGCGTGGACCCGTGACCGCCGAGAAACTTAGTTGCCGAGTGAATGACGATGTCGGCTCCGAACTCGATCGGCCGGCTCAACCACGGTGTCGCCATAGTCGCGTCGACCACCAGCGGAATTCCATGATCGTGCGCGACCTCGGCGAGACCCTCGAGATCGGCGATCTCACCGGAGGGGTTTCCGATGACCTCGGCATAGATCAACTTGGTCGAATCCGTCACCGCCGCTGCATAGTCCGCCGGGTCCGTGCCGGGAACGAAGGTGGTCTCGACGCCGAAGCGCCGCAGTGTCACGTCGAGTTGCGTCACCGTTCCGCCGTACAGTCCTGCTGCCGCGACGATGTGATCACCGGTGCCGGCCAGCGCGGCGAACACCGCGAACTCGGCCGCGAGTCCGCTGGCGAATGCGACTGCTCCGATGCCGCCTTCGAGGCTCGCGATGCGTTCCTCGAAGGCGGCGACCGTCGGGTTACCGATGCGGCTGTAGACGTTGCCGTACTTCTGCAGAGCGAACAGATCCCCTGCGTCAGCAGAATCCTCGAACACGTAGCTCGCCGTTTGATAGATCGGCACCGCACGCGAACCGGTTGCCGAGTCGGGCCGCGCGCCGGCGTGAATTGCTCTGGTACGCAGGCCGAATGTTCGCTCGCTCATGACGTCAGGCCGTTTCGAGGACGGTATGGATCGGCGTCGGGTTACGCGTGAGATCGAGTACCGGGCAGTGATCGTCGACGGCCTGCTGCAACTCCTCGTACCGCTCACGGGTCTCGGGTCCGGTGACCGTCACGACGACGCGTACCTCACCGAATCCCGGCCGGACGTCGTCGTCGAACCCGAAGAAGCCACGTACGTCGAGGTCGCCCTCGGCCTTCGCCTTGATGTCGTCGACGACGATACCGAGCTTCTCGGCCCAGACGCGGTAGGTGACCACCTGGCAGGACAGCAGTGACGCGAGGTAGTACTCGACGGGATTGGCGGCCGTGTTCTCACCGCCCAGCGCCGGCGGCTCGTCGACCTCGACGCTGTACTTGCCGAGTGTGACGGTGCTGGCGACGGCATCGTGCGCGGTGGCGGAGGCACGGAATACAGCGTGGGCGTTCTTCGCGTCCGCGCGTACTGCGTCGTCGGTGGCAGCGATGACGCCGCCGAGATGGGAGACAGATGTGGTCATGCGTGATCCTGTTCGTCGAAAAAGGTTGCCGGAACGACCCGAGGAGCGCGTAGAGCTCGTCGGGGCTGGGTTCGATCGACAGTTACGAACAGGAAGAAGTGCAGACCAGGCACAGATCGATGGTGCGACGACGCACGAGCCTTCTGCCCGCGTCGGTCACATGTGTCTCGGTCACGGTGCCGACAATAGCCTAAGAGAACTGGTCTGCGCCGACGTCGGTTTCGTCGTCGACGATCGCGGCCACGATCCGTGCTGATACCGCCTCCGGCGTCAGACCCTGCGGTAGTTTCGGTGCCTGCCCGGCGATCGGCCGCGTCGCAAGGCCCGTCTCGGTGTGCGGAGGCCGTACGTCGACGATACGAATCTTCGACTTCCGCGCTTCTGTGCGAACACTTTTCACCAGAGCACTCGCCGCGGCCTTGCTCGCCGAGTAAGCACCCATGTTGGGCATCGGCTTGTCTGCGACCACCGCACTGATGTTCAGTACGAATCCACCCTGATCCAGAGTGGTCAGCGCTTCACGCATGATGCGCAGCGGTGCCAGATAGTTGAGCAGCAGCAACTCGTCGACGGTGTCGTCGTCGACCTCGGTGACCGAGCCGAACGCCACGACACCGGCGGCGATCACGATCCCGTCCAGCCCACCGTGGTGGTCGACGGCCTCTGCCACTACCGAGCGACCCGAATCCGGGAGCGTCAGATCGGCATTCACCGTGTGATGCTCCACGGACTCGAGGCTGCGACCGCTGACGGTCAGCCGCGCACCTGCCTGTGCGAGTTGCTCGACGATCGGACCGCCGAGCCCGCCACTGGCACCGAATACGAGAATGCGTGCGCCGTCCAGGTTCATGACTCGAAGCTAGCGCGTTTCACCCGACTCGCGCTCACAACGCGGAGTCAGCCGAGAAGCTTCTTCTGCACCTTTCCCATGGCATTGCGCGGGAGTGAGTCGACGACGCGAATCTCCCGGGGCCGCTTGTGGATCGACAGTTCGGTGGCCACCAGGTCGATGAGCACTCGATCCTCGACCTCGGTACCGACGACGAACGCGACGATGCGTTGACCCAGATCGTCGTCGGGCAGGCCGACGACAGCTACTTCGTCCACGCTCGGGTGGCCCAGCAACACCGTCTCGATCTCCCCCGCGCCGACGCGATAGCCGCCGGACTTGATCAGGTCGGTCGAGGCTCGCCCGACGATGCGGTGGAACCCGTCGGGCTCGATGAGGGCGACATCTCCGGTGTCGAACCACCCGTCCTCGGTGTAGGTCTTCGCCGTCGCCTCGGGGTTGTTCAGGTAGCCGTCGAACAACATGGGGCAGCGGATCTGCAATGCGCCGATGGATTCGCCGTCGTGGGGCAGAATGTCGCCCTTCTCGCCCAGCAGTCGGGTTTCGACGCCTGCGACGGGCAGTCCCACCGAACCTGGTCGACGTTCACCGTCGGCGCGGGTGCTGATGGTGATGAGGGTTTCGCTCATGCCGTACCGCTCGATCGGAGCCTGACCGGTGAACTCACGCAGCTTCTCGAACACCGGAACCGGGAGCGGCGCACTACCGGACACCAGTAGTCGGGCGTGGGCCAGGGCGCGGGCCGACGTCTCGTCCGCGGCGACGCGCGACCATACGGTCGGCACCCCGAAATACAGAGAACCCCGCGCTGCCGCATAGAGCTCGGGAGTCGGTTTGCCGGTGTGGATCAACGGGCTGCCGACTCGCAGTGGGCCGAGCAACCCGAGAATCAGTCCGTGCACGTGAAACAGCGGAAGACCGTGCACCAGAGTGTCTTTCCACGTCCAGCTCCAGGCCTGCGCCAACGCGTCGAGCCCGGCCGCGATGGCGCTGCGAGAAATCAGCACACCTTTGGGAGGGCCGGTGGTGCCGGAGGTGTAGAGCACGAACGCGATCGACGACGGCTGCGGCTCGGGGTAGCTGTGCCACGACCGTGCGTGCTGACGCACCGGTAGAACCGTCAGACCTGCGGTGTCCGGCGGCGCTTCGCCGAGCCACGCCTGCGCACCCGAATCGCGGAGGATGTGCTCACGTTCGGCCGAGCCGGCATCCGGTGGGACGGGAACAACGGTGACACCGGCAATCAACGCACCGACGACGGCGAGGACCGTCTTCACCGACGGCGTCGCGTGGATGGCGAGCCGATCTGCCCGGCCGATGCGCTCGGCTACGGAAGTCGCCGCTCCCAGGATGTCGGCACGAGAGAGCGAAATGCCGTCGATGGTGACGGCGTCGGGAATATCGTCTCCCCGCGCAACGGCGAGTGGGTTCAGTGAACGAAGCAGCACATGGCTACCGTACAGACATGGACGTGGACGGAATCGACACCGGCGACTACGCCGAGTACATGACGGTCGCCGCCGGTGACCTGCAGGCGGGTGTCTATCTGATCGGAACCGACGCCGAACAGGACGTCGATTCCGAGGACGACCTCGACCTGGACCTCGAGGACGAGGACTCCGACGACGACGAGGACATCGACCTCGCGCACGTCAGTGACGGAGCGCCGCGACTGGTCTACTCGGTTCAGTCCGACGATTTCTGGACGCGAGTGGAATTGGCCGACCTCCGAGCGACTCAGCTCTACGAGGAGGCGCACGCACGCAACCCCGAGGTCAACGCCGAACCGAAGCGTTTCACCACCGTCGAGGCCTTCGGCAGCAACGAATTGGTCTACATCCTGCGCATCAGGCGCGGCGGATGGGACGTCGGCGAGCCGGGTCTCGACTGACCGATGTCACCGCTAAGCGGAGGACGCGACCGTTCCGATTCCGAGGGCAACGAGGAATCCGGCACTGATGCGATCCAGCCAGTCGGTCACGGCCGGTTTGCGCAGCAGCGTCACAGCGCGTGAGGCGACGACGGAGAAGGCCCCCATCACCAAAGCGGCCACCGCAACCTCGACCAACCCGAGCGTCATCGCTCCGGTGAACGTGACGGCGGTGAGGAACTGCGGCACCACCGCGAGATAGAACAGTCCTACTTTGGGGTTCAGAGCGCACGAAAGAATGCCTGCTCCGAACGCCGACCATGCGGGTGCCGCCACCGGGACCAACGGCTCCCCTGCCACCTTGTTCTTTCGGCGGGCTCGAAAAGCCCTCACTCCCAGATACAGCAGATACAACCCACCGAGAACTTTGACGACGCGGTATGCCGTCGCGGATTGCTCGACGATCGCCGCCAACCCGACAGCGACCAGCACGGCCCAGAACAGTCCGCCGACCGCCACACCCATGGCCGCACCGATTCCAGCACGCTGTCCGCCGATGCTGTAGCGCAGCACCAGAAACGAATCCGGCCCCGGAAGAATCGCCAGCAGAAAGCACACACCGGCGAAGCTGAGCAGCAGGCTGAGGGTCATGGGTACATGAGAACACCCGATCCAAGCAGGGGCCAACTGAGGTGAGTGTCCACAATTCACATCGAGAAGCGGAATCCCGTTCGCCGGGCCGAATAGTGGACACTCAGCGCACCACAACACTCAGCGCACCACAACACTCAGCGCACCACGACGCTCAGCGCACCAGGAAGCTCCGCTAACCGCGCAGGCGGGCCGCCGCAGCCTCGATGCGCTCGTCCGTCGCCGTCAGTGCGATGCGGACGTGTTTGCCACCGTTCGGTCCGTAGAACTCTCCCGGTGCCGCGAGGATGCCGCGTTCGGCGAGCCAGTCGACGGTGTCGCGGCATGGCTCGTCGCGCGTGGCCCACAGGTAGAGCCCGGCCTCCGAGTGGTCGACGCGGAATCCGGCTGCTTCGACGGCGGACTTCAACGTCGTTCGACGGGCGCGGTATCGCTCGCGTTGAATGCTCTCGTGCTCGTCGTCGGCCAGGGCCGCGGTCATGGCCGCCTGAATGGGGAGCGGCACCATCATCCCTGCGTGCTTGCGAACCTCGAGCAACTCGGCGATCAGGGAAGCGTCGCCGGTGACGAAACCGGCGCGGTAGCTGGCCAGATTCGAGGTCTTCGAGAGTGAGTGCACTGCAAGGAGATTGGTGTGATCGCCGTCGCACACGCGCGGGTCGAGCACCGAGACGGCGTCGGCTTCCCAGGTCAGCCCCAGGTAGCACTCGTCGGAGACGACGATGGCGTCTCGCTCACGGGCCCACTCGACGACCTTGCGCAGGTGCTCGACTCCGAGCACCTTGCCGGTCGGATTGGACGGAGAGTTGACGAAGATCAGCGACGCGCGCTCGGGCCCGAGACGGTTCAATCCATCTGCCCGCAGAATCCGCGCGCCGGCGAGCAGAGCACCCACTTCGTATGTGGGATATGCCAGTTCGGGGATGACGACCAGATCATCGGCACCCAGACCCAGCAGACTCGGCAACCAGGCGATCATTTCTTTGGTGCCGATGGCCGGAAGAACCGCGTCGGTCGAGATACCGGTGATCGAGTAGCGACGTTCGAGCGACGCCACCGCGGCCTCCCGAAGCGCCTCGGTACCGACGGTCGTCGGGTACCCGGGTTCGTCGGCCACCGAGTTCAACGCGACCCGAATCACTTCGGCGACCGGGTCGACGGGCGTGCCGACGGACAGATTCACGATGCCGTCCGGGTGCGCCGACGCCTTCTCCTTGGCAGCGGTCAGCGAGTCCCACGGAAAGTCGGGCAGCGTCGCTGCCACCGCTCTGCGTGCCAAGGCGTCAGTTCTCGCCCATGGGAGGCAGAGCCTTGATGAACGGCGGGTCGTAGTCGGTCTTGCCGAGTTTCGCTGCGCCACCCGGAGATCCGAGATCGTCGAAGAAATCGACGTTGGCGCTGACGTATGCACTCCACTGCTCGGGCACGTCGTCTTCGTAGAAGATGGCCTCGACGGGGCACACGGGTTCGCAGGCTCCGCAGTCGACGCATTCGTCGGGGTGGATGTACAGCATTCGGTTACCCTCGTAGATGCAATCCACCGGGCACTCTTCGATGCACGCTTTGTCCAGTACATCTACGCACGGTTCTGCAATCGAGTAGGTCACTGCTGCTCTCCCCTCCTTGTATAGATCGTGGGCGCTCACGCGCCCTCAGCATCCTAGTATCGCCGTCCGAACCTGGGGCAATCCGACCAGGGTGGCCTCACCTGCCCCGGACGGCTATCCCCGCAACTGCTTCGCGGGCGGGGTCACCGACGAGGCCGACGCCGTCTTGTGGGCGGCGAGCCACTTGCGTCCCTGCTTGGCGGCGCGCGAGAGCGCGCCCCGCTCACCGAGATATCCGGCGACGCCACCGACGAGCGGGATGGCTCCGAGTACCCGGTAGAACCCGCGTGGATGCGGGCGCTTCTCCAACTCGCCTGTGACGTCGCGCAGCACGTTGGCGATCTGCCACATTCCGCGCAGCAGTGCGAACGGGCCGGATTTCGGCGATTCTTCCTTCTTCGCGGGAGCACTGTCGGCCAAGGACGTCAGGTCACGCTTGCACAGCACCGACCCGAGCAGCGCCACATGCGTCTCGCGGTCGGTCACTCCGGATTCGCGAGCCACGGCGACGAGCACCATCGCCTGGTTGGCAAACCCGAGCAGATCCTGGATCGGCAGACGGTTGACCAGGATGCCGAACACACCGGGGAAGGCGACGGCGACAGTGTTGAGAGCTCCGATGCGGTTGACCCACCACTGCGAACGAGCGTCACTGTCGAGCTTGTCCCAGCCGGCGGTACCCGGGAAGTCTGTGGTGTCGAACGCCTTGGCCAGGAAGTCGATGACGTTGTCGAGGGTCGAATCGTCCGCGGAGGACTCGCGGAACGTCCGTCCTTTCAATCCGATCGGGTCACGAGTGGCCAGGATGTCGAGCACGGGATGAATGATGGCGACGGCACTGCTCAGCACCGCGGCGACTCGACGGTCGTCCATGTCGGGCAAACTCCGTTTCGGGTAAAGACCTGTAGGTCAGATCAGGCCGGCGACCGACACCGCCGGTGCCGGGCCGTACGTGGTGGTGCGCTGACGAACCGGTCGTCCGATGCCGTCGGCGATCTCGTGCAGTTCCGCAACGGTCTTCTCCGAACCGTTCTGCGAACCAGCCATACGCGAGATCGTCTCTTCCATCAGGGTCCCGCCCAGATCGTTCGCGCCCCCGTTCAGCATCGCCTGTGTACCCGTGATTCCCAATTTCACCCATGACGTCTGGATGTTGTCGATCCGGCCGTGCAGCATGATCCTGGCCAGGGCATGCACCGCGCGGTTGTCGCGGTTGGTCGGGCCAGGTCGTGAGGCCCCGGCCAGATACAGCGGCGAGGACTGATGCACGAACGGCAGCGGCACGAATTCGGTGAACCCACCCGTCTTGTCCTGGATCTTCTTGAGCACGTTCAGGTGCCCGACCCAGTGCGACGGGTTGTCTACGTGTCCGTACATCATCGTCGAGCTCGACCGCAGCCCCACCTCGTGCGCGGTGGTGATCACTTCGATCCACTCTGCTGCGGGGAGCTTGCCCTTGGTGAGCACCCACCGCACCTCGTCGTCGAGGATTTCTGCGGCGGTACCCGGAATCGAGTCCAGGCCGGCGGCCCGTAGCTCGGTGAGCCACTCGCGGATCGACTGGCCGCCGCGTGAGGCCCCGTTGACGATCTCCATCGGCGAGAACGCGTGCACGTGCATCGACGGCACTTTCGCCTTGACCGCACGGACCAGATCGGCGTATCCCGTCACCGGCAGTTCGGGGTCGATACCACCCTGCATGCACACCTCGGTGGCCCCGACGACGTGCGCTTCCCACGCACGGTCGGCGACCTCGGCGGTGGACAGGGTGAACGCATCGGCGTCGCCCTTGCGCTGGGCGAACGCGCAGAAACGGCATCCGGTGTAGCAGATGTTGGTGAAGTTGATGTTCCGGTTCACCACGTAGGTGACGGTGTCTCCGTTGACCTGCTTGCGCAGATCGTCCGCCAGCGCCGCGACGGCGTCCATGCCGGGGCCCTCGGCCGTCGCCAGTGCCAGGTACTGCTCGTCGGACAGACCGGCCGGGTCCTTCTCCGCTGCCGTCAACGCCGACACCAGGTCGCGGTCCACTCGCTCGAGCCCGGCGAGATCACGCACCTGTTCGCGGATCGATTCCCAGTCGCCGAACGCATTCGCCAGATCCGAGCGCGTCTCGGTGTTACGGCCCTCGGTGTCGATCTCGGTGTTCAGATCCACCCGTCCCGAGGACTCCCATTCCTCGTCGGGCTCCTGCCACGGCAGACCCGTCGGGTTCACGCCCTCGCGCGCCATCCCGGTCTCCGGGTCGGCCACCGCCCGCACGTGTGCCGAGATTCGCGGATCGATCCAGGGCGCACCGGCGAGAACGTACTGCGGCTGCGCGGCGGTGCGCTCGACCAGCCGGTAGCCGGCCGCCGCCGACAGCTCGGCCAAGGTGTCGAGGTTCGGCCACGGCCGCTCGGGATTGACGTGGTCGGGAGTCAGCGGCGAGACCCCGCCCCAATCGTCGACGCCTGCGCCCAACAACGCAGCGGTCTCTTCCGGCGCGACCAGATTCGGCGGAGCCTGAATCCGCATCGACGGACCGACCACCATGCGCGTCACCGCGATGGTGGCCAGGAATTCTTCCATTCCCGCGTCGGGCACCGACCGCATCGCGGTATCGGACTTGGCCAAGAAGTTCTGCACGATGATTTCCTGCACGTGCCCGAAAGACTTGTGCACCTTACGAATTGCCATGATGGACTCGGCCCGGTCCCGCAACGTCTCACCGATGCCCACCAGAATGCCGGTCGTGAAGGGAACGTTGAGCCGGCCCGCGTCGGTCAGTGTGCGCAGCCGAACCTCGGGATCCTTGTCGGGACTGCCGTAATGGGCCTGCCCCTTCTCCTCGAACAGCCGACGCGACGTCGTCTCGAGCATCATCCCCATCGACGGGGCCACCGGCTTGAGGCGCGAGAGTTCCTGCCACGACATCACTCCGGGATTGAGATGCGGAAGCAGGCCGGTCTCTTCGAGTACCCGGATCGACATGGCGCGCACGTAATCCAGGGTCGAGTCGTAGCCACGCGAGTCCAGCCACGCCTTGGCCTCGGGCCAGCGTTCCTCGGGCCGGTCGCCGAGCGTGAACAACGCCTCCTTGCAGCCCAACTCGGCCCCCTTGCGGGCGACGTCGATGATCTCGTCGGGATCCATGAACATCCCGTGCCCGGCCGCATTGAGCTTGCCCGGCACCGTGACGAACGTGCAGTAGTGGCACTTGTCGCGGCACAACCGCGTGATGGGCACGAACACCTTGCGTGAATACGACACGGTCTTCGGACGGCCGGCGGATTCGAGTCCGGCGTCACGTACCCGGGACGCCGACGTCATCAGATCGGTCAGATCGTCACCGCGAGCGTGCAGCAACACAGTGGCTTCGTCGACGTTGAGAGACACTCCATCGCGGGCACGACGCAACACTCGTCGCATCGCAGAGGGGGCAGGCGCGGAGTCAGGTAGAGAAGTCACTCGTCGATCATGCGCCTTCCCGGTACGCCCGTGCCACTGCAGGGCCTCCGGGTTGCCACCCACCCGTCGACTCCGGGGTGGTGGATACCAAAAGACACCTCTAGGTTTGTAGCCGTGACAACGATGACAGACCCACAGTGGCAGCCGTCTCCCCGCGCGCGTCTGCTCTGGACCCTGAGCGCCGGACTGCTGTGGCTACCGGTGTTCATCGCTCAGATCGTCTGGTTTTTCGTCGACTCGAATCGGACGTCGTGGCTCCACGTCACCGTCCTCGTGGTATCGGTCGTGCTGACCGCACTGCACCTCGCAATCGTCCCGCAGTGGCGTTACCGCGTGCACCGCTGGGAGATCAGCGACACCGCCGTGTACACCCGCACAGGTTGGCTCAGCCAGGAACGACGCATCGCCCCCATCTCGCGGGTGCAGACCGTCGACACCGAACGCGGACCGCTCGATCGCCTGCTCGGGTTGGCGACGGTCACTGTGACGACGGCATCGTCGGCGGGCGCGGTGAAGATCACCGCACTCGATCAGAACGTTGCGGACGAGACCGTCGCGCGACTGACCGACATCGCAGGACGAACCGTCGGAGATGCCACATGACCGATCAGGCGGAGTTGCTCGCAGTCGAAGAAGAGCAACCGTGGTTGCGCCTGGACAAGCGAATGTTGTTGGTGCATCCGGTGAACGAGGGCATCAAGATCCTGCCGGTACTGCTGATCTCGTTCTTCGTCGGCAGTCAGAGCGGTAATCACTACTGGAGTCTGGGCATCCTCGCGGTCGTCGTCGTGTTCGCGATTGCGCGCTGGTTCACCACCAGCTACCGGATCGGGCCGGTGCACGTACAACTGCGCACCGGCGTACTGCAGAAGAAAGTACTGTCCATCCCGCGCAACAGGATTCGATCGGTCGACGTCGAAGCGAACGTACTGCACCGGGTGCTCGGGCTGTCCATTCTCCGCATCGGGACCGGCCAGCAGGCAGGCAAAGGCGAGGCCTTCGAGCTCAACGCCCTCGACACGTCATTGGTGCCGGAGCTTCGCGGCGAACTGCTGCAGCGCGTGTCGGGCCGAACAACGCCGAGCGACGGAATGCCCGTTGCCGCAGCCGATCCCGGGGTCGAGATTGCACACTGGCAATTCTCGTGGGTTCGGTTCGCGCCGTTCTCCATCACCGGCATCGTCACCATCGCCGCGGCCGTCGGCGTGCTGTTCCAGTACGGCATCGGACAGACGTTGGCGGACACGTCGGTGGTATCGAACAGTGTCGAATCGGCGCAACGGTTCGGCATCGCCCTGTTCGTCGTCTTCGCACTGGTCGTGCTCCTCGTGGTGTCCAGCATCTTCGCGTGCTTCCGCTACCTGATCACCTACGGCAACCTGACCGTCACCGATCAAGGTCGCACCCTGCACGTCAGCCACGGGCTGCTCCGCACCCGTCAATCGACCCTCGACCGCAAGCGACTGCGCGGCACCTCTCTGTCGCAACCACTGCTGCTGAGGTCGGTCGGCGGGGCCAGGCTCGACGCCATCATGACGGGCGTCAGCGCCGAAAAGAAAGAATCGTCCCTGCTGCTCCCCCAGGCACCGCAGGCCGAGGCTCTACGCATGATGACCACGGTGCTCGGCGACGCCGGTCTGCACGGCGGGGCCGACCGACCGCTCCTGCAGCACGGACCTGCCGCGCGGCGACGCCGCTACACCCGGGCCGTTCTACCGCTGCTCGTCGTCGCGGCCGGACTGGGAATTGCGCAATCTCTCGGCGCACCGATCCCGATCCTCGCGTGGATCGCCGTGGCCGTGCTGGTCGTCGCTGCCTTCGGCCTCGCCTACGACCGATACCGAGGTCTCGGACACGCCGTCCTACCCGGCTGGCTGATCACCCAGCACGGTTCACTGGACAGAACACGGCACAGCCTCGAAGCCGGCGGCATCATCGGCTGGACAGTGCGGCAGACGTTCTTCCAACGTCGCGCCGGAGTTGCCACCGTCGTGGCAGCGACACCGGCGGGCGTCGGGCACTACGAGGTGGTCGACATCCCCATCGAGAACGCGTGGGCCATGATCGACGCCGTCACACCGGGTGCCGGCGACATCTGGCTTCGACGCAGCACGTGAAGACGTAGCCGGTAAAGAAGGAGCCGATGACGAAGGAGCGCCCGCAGACCATTGCGCAACTCGACCTGGCGGTGTCCCAGTGTCGCGCCTGTCCACGGCTGGTGCAGTGGCGCGAACAGGTCGCTGCCGAGAAGCGCGCCGCGTTCGCGAACGAAACGTATTGGGGGCGGGCCGTTCCCAGTTTCGGACCGGCCGACGCGTCGATGTTGATAGTCGGGCTCGCTCCGGCCGCGCACGGCGGCAACCGCACCGGTCGTATGTTCACCGGGGACCGTAGCGGAGACGTGCTGTACCGAGCCATGCATGCCGTCGGGCTCGCCAGCCAACCGACCGCGACGCACATCGGCGACGGACTGACGCTCAACGGAGTTCGTATCGCGGCCCCGGTGCACTGCGCTCCGCCGCAGAACAAGCCGACTCCCGCCGAGCGTGATCGATGCCGCCCCTGGCTCGACGACGAATTGCGGCTCCTGCGTCCGCGACTGAAGTCGATCCTCGTACTCGGGGCGTTCGGGTGGCAGTCGCTGCTACCGATTCTTGCCGCGAACGGGTGGGAAATACCAAGGCCTGCACCGAAATTCGGGCACGGCGTGCAGCTCGATCTGGGCTCGATCACCGTGTTCGCCAGCTACCACGTCAGTCAGCGAAACACCTTCACCGGACTGCTGACTCCGACGATGATCGAGGACGTGCTCCGGAATGCGGGTCGGCACGCACGCTTGCTGTGATGGCCTTCATTCGGAACATGAACAGCAGCACACCGGCCGGCCCGGCACCAGCCACGATGAGCAGCATCGTGCGCCAGTCGGCCAGCAGCAGAACATCGTTGCCGGGGCCGCCGAACATGCACAGCACTACTGCGGCGAACCATCCGATCAGCGGCGACGCCACCCAGATCGGCCGTTCGGCGACTTTACGCGCGGCCAGAACCAGAGCCACGTTCGCGATGCCCCCGAGCAACGCGCTGATGGGAAATTGCACCGACCCCACATAGGTCGGAAGAAAGAAGACCGACAGGATTCCGGACAGGAAGCCGTCGAACACCAGTACTGCGACCGTCGCCCAGGACACCAGGGCGACAGTATTGGATGCGGCCTTCGAGATCATGCGCCCAATACTGCCTTGGCCCGGGTCGTTTCAGTACATCGCATTCGAAAAACCGGGCACCGGCACTCAGGAAACCGGCGGATAGCCCAGCGAGGTGAGCAAGTTGCTTGCACCCATGGCGATCTGACCCAGTACGTACTGGTACAGATCTGCCTGTGCGCCGAACTGCGGCTTGAGAGAATCGACGAACGCGACGATTGCGTCCTGCACTACCCAGTTGTACATGTGTGTTCCGCCCCTGCTGTGGTGAGATCAGTGATTCGGAACACAGCCTAGTACGCCCGCAAAAAGATCGTTCTCCCTGCCCGCCCCGTCGGAGCCCAGCACGCCACGCACAAGCACGTACTGCTCGTCGAGCAGGATCGGCTGAACGATGTCGTTGGAGAGTGCGTACTCGGCACCCGAGGGCGCAACCGTCACCTGAGTGGCGTGTGCACGCAACGCGTCGGTCTTCGCGTCGAGCACACCGCGGACGTCGATGCTGGTGGTGATCATGTCCTCTGCCACACTCGGCAACTCGCCGTCCAGGGGCATGCGCCACCCCTCGGGGATATCCGCGATCGCCCGTAGTCCCGCGTGCAGTTGATCGTGGCCGGTGACGGTCCAGTAGAACTTCGCTACCTCCCACGGAACTCCGGCCGTGGGATGGGCGTCCGTTCCGCAGACCTCGACCGCCTCGGTCACCAGAGAGTGGACCTGCTGATGATCGGGGTGGCCGTAGCCGCCCTCGGGGTCGTAACCGACGACGACCTGAGGCCGGAGTTCGCGGATCACCGACACGAGCGCCCCGAGCGCCTCCTGCCGGTCGGCGTTGACGAATGCACGCGGTTTGAGAGCAGCCGGGGTTCCGGCCATTCCGGAATCTCGCCAGCGGCCGGCACCACCCAGAAAGCGGGGCGGGTTACAGCCCAACGCCGCGAGCGCGCGATGCAGTTCCAGAATCCGGTAACCACCGAGTTGGTCGGCTCGGTCGACCACGAGATCGGCCCACGTATCGCCGATCACTTCACCCTCTTCACCGAGCGAGCACGTGAGCACGGTGACGTCGACGCCCGCGCGCACGTAATGGGCGATGGTCCCGCCGGTGGTGATGCTCTCATCGTCCGGGTGCGCATGGACCAGCAGCAACCTTTGCGGCTGCGTCATTGCTTGTTCTGTCGCAGCTTGTTCCGTCGTCGCGCTCGCCGTCATGGCCTGTTCCGTCATGCCTCGTCGCTCGCTACTCGCTCTGTCGTCTTTTGCTTCGGTCCCTCGGTCGGGCAGTTCACGTCGAAGACGATCACCCGAGGTGCGCGGATGGTATTCATCGGACCGTCCGGATCCACTTCGCGGCATCGGCGAAGATGCCGACCTCCACCGGTCCGGTCAACGAGACGCCGGTGATACCCGGAACCGCAGCCACGACGGACTGGTCCTGCATGATCGGCAGCGTCGACGCCAGAGACCACAGCTTGGGCTCGATCTCCTCGGCCACGACCGTCGCGTCGACGCCGGTTATCAGGGCGCGGTCGATCGTAGGCTGCAATTCCGGAACACACAGACCGGAAAGATTGCGCGGGGCCTCCGCTCTGTCGCTGCTCCCCGGAGCCGGCTCGACAACACACCCGAAGCGCGAGGCCAGGGCCGTCGCCGGGTCCACGCCCGCGCTGGTCCACCCGACCACGGCGTCGACGCTGCCGTCGGTCAGCGCCGTCGAGTACAACTCGTCCGCGGGCAGTGGAGTGACGGTTGCGTCGATACCCGCACTGACGAGCTCGTCGGCGGCGGTGCCGGCCACGGCCAGTGCAATGTCGTCGTTCTCGACGGCACCGATGACGAATCGCAGCGCGGTACCGCGTGCGTCTGCGAGTCGGGCAGCTCCGGGAGCCGGCGCACTCGTGGTCGGCAGGGTGGTGGTCGGCGCAGCAGCAGGGGTCGTGGGGGCGCTGGCCCTCGGCGTCGAGGTCACGATCGCGTCGGGTGTCGGAACGAAGCCGGCACGGCGAAGCAGGTCCAGGGCCGCGGTTCTGCCGATCGGGGCGGGTGCGGTCGCGGTGTAACCGGGGTCCGACGGCGACGACAACTGCGCTGCTGCTCGGCGATCCGTCGCCCCTCCGCCGGCCCCGACCGTGGCCAGCAGGTTGGGGTCCAGCAGACCCATGATCCCCTGCCGCACAAGCGACTCCGACATATTCGGTGCCCGGCCGTTCACGGTCATCGACAACACTCGCGATTGGTGGATGGTGTCGGTGCGGACCCCGGGTATTGCCGAGAGTTGCGCGCGCGTCGCAGACCCACCGCGAACCTGTGCGATCTGCGCATCACTCGACCGCAACGAGTCGGCCAACTGTGCTGGGGTGCCTCCGCGCCGAATCAGGATCTGATCGGGCGAGGCGGGTTCGTCCCAGAAGCGATCGTTGCGTTCCAGCAGAATCTCGTCCCGGCCCTGATCGACGGTCTTGATGTTGAACCGCGAACCGGAGACCGGCACATTGTCGGTGAGGCCGCCCTCGAAGCCGCCGGGCGAGTCCTTGAGCAGGTGCGAAGGTACGAGGTCGGTGAACAATCGCTGCCACGCCGGATACGGCGACTCGAGGGTGACGTCGACGGTCTTGCCGCCGCCCGAAGAGGCAACATCGCTGATCAGTGCGTAGCCGGCCGGATCGACGACGCCCGGCTGCGTGATCATCTGCTGCCAGAGGTACCGGAAGTCCTCGGCCGCGATCGGTGCGCTGTCGGACCACTGGGCCTCGTTGCGGAGTTGGTACCGGATGGTGAACGGAGACTGCGACGTCACTTCGGCGGAGATCAACAGCGACAGGTCCGGCTCCCACGTGGTCACACCGGTGTCGGGGTTCAGGGTGGGACGGAACGGGCTGGGCAGCACGAGCGAACTGACCGCGGCGGTGGCGGGCGACTGGTCGGCCAGCAGGTGTGGGTTGAACCCGATGCCCACGTCGTCGATCGCCACGACAACGGGGTCGCCGGTCTTCGACGGCACGGTCGTCGTGGTGACCGGAGTTTCGACGCTCTCGATCGGTGGCGGTGGATCCGCGGTGCATGCGGTGAGTACCAGAGCAGTGGCGGAGGCCAGAACCACCGGCATCAGTACGTTACGCAACGAGGATCTCCTTCGTGATCGGCTACAGGTACGGCAGAAGCGACGTCCCACGATGGTGACACGTCGCTTCTGCCGTACAGGATCTGTCTTACAGAGCAGCCTTGTCGCGCGTCTTGCTGCGTGAACGCTCACGGGCGCGCTCGTTTGAATCGAGGTGCACCTTGCGGACGCGGACGACCTCGGGGGTCACCTCGACGCACTCGTCGCCTGCACAGAACTCCATGGCCATTTCCAGGTCCAGCTTCTTCGGCTTGGCCAGGGTCTCCATGACGTCGGCGGAGGACTGACGCATGTTGGTCAGCTTCTTCTCGCGGGTGACGTTGATGTCGAGGTCTTCCTGACGCGGGTTGATGCCCACGACCATGCCCTCGTACGTGTCTGCGCCCGGCTCGACGAAGAACGTGCCGCGGTCGGCCAGCTGGATCATCGCGAACGGGGTCACGGTGCCGTGACGGTCCGAGACGAGCGAGCCGGTGTGGCGGGCGCGAATCTCGCCGGCCCACGGCGCATAACCGTGGAAGACGGCGTTGGCGATGCCGGTGCCGCGAGTGTCCGTGAGGAACTCGGTACGGAAGCCGATCAGGCCACGCGAGGGAACGATGAATTCCATGCGAACCCAGCCTGCGCCGTGGTTCGTCATCTGGACCATCTTGCCCTTGCGTGCAGCGAGCAGCTGAGTGACGGCACCGAGGTACTCCTCCGGTGTGTCGACCATGAGCTCTTCGAAGGGCTCGTGCAGCTTGCCGTCGACCTGCTGGGTGACCACCTGAGGCTTGCCGACGGTGAGCTCGAAGCCTTCACGACGCATCTGCTCGACGAGGATGGCGAGCGCGAGCTCTCCACGGCCCTGTACCTCCCAGGCATCGGGGCGACCGATGTCGAGGACCTTCAGCGAGACGTTACCGATGAGCTCCTGGTCGAGGCGGCTCTTGACCATGCGCGAGGTGAGCTTGTGGCCGCTGACGCGTCCGACGAGCGGGCTCGTATTGGTACCGATGGTGACCGAGATGGCCGGCTGGTCGACGGTGATGCGGGGCAGTGCGACCGGGTTCTCCAGGTCGGCGAGGGTGTCGCCGATCATGATGTCCGGGAAGCCTGCGACGGCGACGATGTCTCCTGCGACACCCTTCTCGCCGGGAACGCGCTCGACGCCGATGGTGTTGAGCAACTCGGTGATCTTGGCCTTCTGGACGACGGGTTCGCCGTCGACCTCACGCATCCAGCTGACGGTCTGGCCCTTGGAGAGCTGGCCGTTGTGGATACGAACCAGGGCGAGGCGGCCGAGGAAGGCCGACGCGTCGAGGTTGGTGACGTGTGCCTGCAGCGGCGCGTCGACGTTGCCCTTGGGCGCGGGGACGTAGCTGAGCAGAACCTCGAACAGCTCGTCGAGGTTCTCGGCGTCGGGGGCGTGTCCGTTCTGGGGCTGGACCTTCGAGGCCTTGCCTTCACGGCCGGAGGCGTAGAGAACGGGGAGGTCGAGGGCGAGCTCGGCTGCCTCGGACGCTTCGTCGTCGAGATCGGACGCGAGGTCGAGCAGCAGATCGTGGCTCTCCGAGACGACCTCTTCGATGCGCGCGTCGGGACGGTCGGTCTTGTTCACGACCAGGATCACCGGCAGCGAGGCGGCGAGCGCCTTGCGGAGCACGAAGCGGGTCTGCGGAAGCGGGCCCTCGGATGCGTCGACGAGAAGGACGACGCCGTCGACCATGGACAGGCCGCGCTCGACCTCTCCGCCGAAGTCGGCGTGGCCGGGGGTGTCGATCACGTTGATGACGGTGATGGTGCCGTCGGCATTGCGCTTGTGAACGGCCGTGTTCTTGGCCAGGATCGTGATGCCTTTTTCTTTTTCGAGGTCACCCGAGTCCATGACGCGGTCGATCGCTTCGGCACGTTCCTCGAACGCGCCGGACTGCCGAAGCATGGCGTCGACCAGGGTGGTCTTGCCATGGTCGACGTGTGCAACGATGGCGACGTTGCGAAAGGTAGTGGTGCTGTCGATGTTGTCTGCACTGCTTGGGGCGCTCACGCGAAAAATTCTCCTGGAGTCGAATGCGGGCTCTTGTTCGCTAGCGGGCTTATGTCGCTAGAGAAGCGCGCTGCACCGCGAGGTTCTCGCGACTGATCGAGTTTACCCGTAGTTCTACCGTGCCCCGCGCCACCCTCAGGTCTGTGACCTGCGCCACCCATTAGTCTTGGTGCTCATGGGCAAGATAAAGGCCGCAGATGTCTCGGGGATGAAGCCCAAGAAAAAATGCTGCCGCAAGAAGGTTCGTTGCATCAAATGCCCCGTCGTGATCATGCGAATGAAGAAGCTGGAGTCCGCGGGCGCGACCAAGAAAGACCTCAAGAAAGGTCTGAAGACCGCTCGGGCGAAGTGAGCAGAATTTCCTGCAGGTCCGGCAGCCAGAGTCGGTCCGCATCGACCAGATCCACCGTCGGCAGCGTCGCGGCATCGACCCACCGAAGAGCCGAATGCTCCAGCGGCGCAGCGGTTCCCGAGACTATCGACGCTCGGTAGGCCCGCAAGACGAGTCCGCCGGCCAGGTCGACGTCTCCGCTGAGTGCGGCACCGATCGAACACTCGACCCCCAGTTCCTCGCGCAGCTCACGCGCCAGCGCGGCATCCTCGGACTCCCCCGGCTCGACCTTGCCGCCGGGCAGTTCCCAGCGGCCGGCCAGCTCCGGTGGACGAGTTCGTTGCGCGAGCAACAGGCGACCGTTCTCGATCAACGCGGCTGCGACAACGACAGCGGTGGGGGTACCGGACATGCCACCATCTTTCTATGACCGAATTGCTGACCGACCGCGACATCGAGGACGCAGAGCTCACCCACTGGACGGTCGCGGAGAAATCTATGACTCGCACCGTCGAACTGACGTCGTTTCCCGCCGCGATCGAGGTGGTGAACCGCGTGGCCGACGCCGCGGAGGAGGCGGACCATCACCCCGACATCGACATCAGGTGGCGGACGCTGACGTTCACGCTGTCCACACACTCTGCCGGCGGTCTCACACAGAAGGATGTGAATCTGGCGCGTCGGATCGATGCGATCGTTGCCGGATGACGCGTCCGGCGTAAATAACCCAGCCGAGGAACAGAGCAGAACCGATCACGTCGACGGCACCGGCCCAGGCCTCGAGGCCGGGGCGAGGAATGGTCCAGATCGTTTCCTGGAAGAAGCTCAGCAACCAGGGCACCCCTACCGTGACCGTCACCAGCCAGTAGCCGGCGACGAGCTTGGCTCCGGCGATATCGCGCAACGGCCCGTGCAGCAGCCAGATCACCATCGGAATCACCCAGATCCAGTGGTGCGACCACGAGATGGGCGACACCAACAGACCCAGGAGTTGGACGATGACCAGGGTTCCCAGGTAGTCGCGGCGATCGAGTGCTCGCCATGCCAGCACAGCGAGAACCGCGGCGATCACCGCGGCGGCGATCCACAGCGGTCCCTGGCCGACGTCCTCGCCCACGATCCGGCTCAGGGCTCCGCGCAGAGACTGATTCCAGACCGAGCCGACGGGGCCGATGCGCTTCGCATCGCCGAGCAGAGTAGTGAAGTACGTCGCCGCCTGATGCCCCAGCGCCGCGAAGCTGACAGCGACCGTGAGCGCGAATGCCACCGCCGAGAATGCTGCGGCCTTCCACCTGCGCGTAGCCAGGAAGTACAGACCCGTGATGGCCGGGGTCAGCTTGATGCCCGCCGCGAAGCCGACGAGGCCGCCGGCGACCCACCACCGCGAGCTTCGTACAGCGAGTAGCGCCAGCAGCACCAGGAAAACGTTCACCTGGCCGTAATCGAGAGTTGTCCGTACGGGTTCGGACCACAGCCCCAGCGCGGTCCATAGCATCGCGATGCGTACCCACCGAGGTTCGGCCGCGCGCTCGTCGCCCAGAACCATCGACAGTGCCAGCCGCACCACCGCGAACAATGCGGCCATGGTGGCGGCCTGCCACGCGACGCCGACCACCGTGAAGGGCAGGTAGTGCAGCGGGAAGAACACCAGCGCAGCGAACGGCGGGTAGGTGAAGGGGAGCGGGAAGTCCGGGGTCTGTATCGAATACGTGTAGTCGTACAGATTGCCCCCGAGGAGGGCCGCGGATCCGTCGACGTAGACGTGCAGATCGACGAGGTTCATTCCGTTGGGCGTCGCGAAGGCCCAGACCCATCGGCTGATCACCGAAACTGCCAGCAGAACGGGGGCCAGCCGAACAAGTCGGTTCACGGTGCGTGTGGTTCCGTTCGGTATCGATGCCGTTTATCGACAGCCGAGCTTATAGGGCGGTCGATACCTACCCTAACCGTGCCGATCCGCTCGTAACATTTACATCACCTTTCACACTGGTCACTCGAGTAACACGCTATTGTTCGATTCTGCGGAGAATTCGCAGAGCGTGGCCCATAGAATCCTCGATGGAGTTCAGCCGGGGAGGACTGGACCTACTACGGCTGTACATCCGGGATCGCTCTACATAGAGTGACCCCTCGGGCACCGGCTGTCGCCGTGGACCTGCGTCATGATCAGAATGGGGAATATCACCGTGCTTCGTACTCGCGGAACGCGTCGCGTCTTCACAGCTCTGGCTGTGGCCGCAGCCGCCGCACTCGTTGTGCCGACCAGCGCATCCGCTCAGCCTCTGGTGCCCATGGCTCCGGCAGATCTGCCGGCCGCTCCGGCCGATCCCGCAGCGCTGATCGCCCAGTTCCTGCCTGCTCCCGGTGAACCCCTGCCCAACCTCTCCGACATCGAGGCACTGGCGTCCTTCGCGCCTGCCATCGTCGGAGCAGCTGCAGGTCCGGCCGATGTCGGGACCGCACCCGCAGCAGATCTCCTCGGCCAGGCCCGGGCCCTCCTCGAAACCGCGCAGCTTCCGGACCAGGTCAAGTCGCTGCTGGAATCGGTCATCACCTTCCTGGACGGATCCGGCGGCGGCGGGCCCGAGCTGCCCGCCGACGGCCCCGTCATTGCACAGTTCCTGTACCCGACCCTGGGCAAAGGCTGCATCTCCGACACCGCAGATTCCGTCGGAACCGCCTTGGCCGTTCCCGGACCGGCCACGTTGCCGCCTCCCGGACCGGCCGCAGGTCAGGCCGGTTTCGTGTTCACCGCCCTCGGTACCGCGCCTCTCGCCGCGCAGCAGTCTGCTCCGCTCACCGTGACGTGGCTCAACATCGACAACCGTCGATCGGGAACGCAGGACCTGACCGGCGCAGCCAAGATCAACGCCGACGGCCCCGCGACGTTGTCGGCCATCGCCGACACCGGCCCCGGTCGCGTGCTGTCCGTGGTGTCCGGCTCGATCACCACTCAGTCCAAGGAAGACGCCGCCGCGCCGCCGCGCAGCTGCAACTTCCTGCCGACGATCGGCACGGTCTACGTTCCGTAGCTCACCAGACCACAGCAATTCGCCCCCGGCTTCATCGAAGCCGGGGGCGAATTGTTTTCGTGCTTATCGGCCGGAGAAAAGACGCCGAATTACACGGATGTTATTCAGACGATGTCGGCACCGGATTTCGACCACTGGCCGTAATCGGACTTCAAGACATTGTTGATATCCACTTTCACTCCACCCACCGTGTCCTTGTCGATACGAATCTGGTGAATGTGCGCCTCGGGATGCACGAACCCCTTGGGGGTCCCCCAATTGTGCTGCCAATACCACTGGCCCAGCCCTGCGACGGATGCCAATTCGATGGTCGGAGAATTCGCGTAGATACCGGTGTTCTCCGCTCCGATCACCGACTGCCACCCCAGGATGTACGGCGCGATGAGGGTGGCGAACTCGACGGCTGTCGGGTTGTCGTCGATCGATGCGTAGATCGGCCGATCGGATGGGCCACCGGCCGCCAGATGGAGCTCGAGTCCACGTTTCGCATGCTTGACGCCCGCAACGTACCCGCCTCGCCAATCCGCGGTGGCACCCTTACCGAACTGGTAGTTGGAAACCACCTCCAGGCCGGCCTCGGTGAGGGACTGCGCCTCCGACGCGGTCATCGGCTTGCCGACCATCCAGGTCGCGTCGGGACGCCGATCCGACACGTAGCGGACAGCTCCGAGATGGCCTGCGCTCTTGATGGCCGACGCCGACGGCACCCCTCCTGCGTAATCGACGAGCGTTCCCAGCCCCGCGTCGGCATGAGCGGTGGCCGAACCCAACGCGGCCAGGCCGACGGCGGCTGCGGAGCCGGCCGCGGCGTACTTGAACAGTTCACGTCGCGAAACCTGCACAAAATCTCCCATGACGTTCGATTGCCACGGCGCGCCTACGTAACGAAACGCGCCGTCACTGCTACTTTCCGATGTTTTGTCGTATCCCATCACAAACACATGTGCACCGCCAGCCCCACTGCTCACACCCCACCCGCGCGGCTCGTCGTTCACACATGCAACTCGAGCACCGCGCCCGCAGTCATGAATAGGGTGGGGAGGACGAAGCACGAACGACAGCGCGAAGGAGTGGTTGGACATGGGCGTAACACTCGCCAAGGGCGGAAATGTCTCGCTGACGAAGGAAGCACCGAACTTGACCGCGGTCACCGTCGGACTGGGCTGGGACGTTCGCTCCACCACCGGCGGAGACTTCGACCTCGACGCGAGCGCGATCGGCCTCGGTACCGACAAGAAGGCGCTGAGCGACAACTATTTCGTCTTCTACAACAACCTGCGCTCCCCCGACGGCGCGATCGAGCACACCGGAGACAACCGCACCGGCGAGGGCGAAGGCGACGACGAGAGCATCGACGTGGACCTTGCAGCGCTGACACCCGAGGTGGACTCCGTTGCATTCCCGGTGTCGATTCACAACGCGGACGCGCTGGGACAGAACTTCGGCCAGGTCGTCAACGCCTTCATCCGCGTGGTCGACAAGTCCGACGGCCGCGAACTCGCGCGCTTCGATCTGAGCGAGGACGCGTCGACCGAGACTGCGATGGTCTTCGGCGAGTTGTACCGCCGCGGTGCCGAGTGGAAGTTTCGCGCAATCGGTCAGGGCTACGCGTCCGGCCTGGAGGGCATCGTGCGCGATTTCGGCATCGACGTCGGCTGATCCAGGGTGCGCGAGTCCGTCTCGATTGCACAACGGTCTACAGCTGAGCTTGTGACGTCAAGATGATGTGTGGTGATATCAGCGCACCCGCAACATCAGCCACATAAGTCACAGGAGTCACACATGTCTCGTCGCCTCAGCCGTCTGGCGGGCGCGCTCGCGCTCTCCTGCGCGGCATTGCTCGCCGTTCCCGCCACTGCGGCAGCAGATCCGGCTCCCGCCGATCCGCTCGCCCGGGCGATCGCCGCATTGCAGGGGCAAGACGGTGCCTCGCTCGCCGCAGCGAATGCCATCGCCGACTCGCGCACCCCGGTCGCCGAGAACACCTCCGCAGACCCCTTCGCTGCCCTCGACGCGGCCAACAAGGCTCTCACCGACTTCGGCATCACGCCGTTCTTCTACCCGACCGCTGCGATCAACTGCGCCGCCACACCGGGCGCGCCGCTCGGAATCGTGCCGGGCGTCGCCGGTGGTGCCGGCGGACCGTGGCCCAGGCTGACCGTGCCGCCGATCGCCACTCTGCCCGGCCTGCCCTCGATCCCTGTTCCGGAACTCAACGCGGTGAACAAGGGCGAGACGATGTTCGCGTTCGTTCCGGCCGGCATCGTCAACGACTCGGCCGACAAGTCCGGCATGCAGGTGGCCTGGTTCAACGTCAACACCTTGCAGGGCGGCTTCGCCGACTTCGGCGGCCTGGTCACCACCATGGCCCAGTCGATCCTCGACAACTCCGGAATTCCAGCGGAGTTCAAGGACATGGCCCGGCCCCTCGTGGTCAACGCACTCAATGCGTTGCCCGCTGCCGGTGCGCGCGCTGTCCCCGTGCAGACCGGATCGGGAACCGTTCTGGCAGCGGTGTTCGGCACCGTGAACCACAAGGCAATCGACGGCTCGGACAAGAGTTGCTTCTTCTTCCCGACGGTTGGCCTGGTCAACGTCGCCTGACGCAGGACGAATCGAACGATCGAAAAGCCGTGCAGCTTTGCGCTGCACGGCTTTTCGCTGCCTCAGGAGCGATCGATGCGGCCGAGCCGACCCAGAACCGCCTGCATCTCGGTGCGCTGCGCGCGTGCGGCCCAGGGACGCAAGCGGTTCCGCCCTCGCATGTGCATGACCGCTCCGGTCACGAGATCTCCGTTGGGAGCGAACTGGACCCGCACCATCTCGTCGAGAGATCGCCCGAAAACGGAGCCGGGGAAGCCTCGACGGAACCCGTACGGAAACAATGGGGCATCGGGTTCGTTGTACTTCCCTCCGACGAAAACCGGACCGGCCGTGCGGAAATCACGACTCTGCGCGATGAAGCCGTGGAACGCGCGGCCGGCTTCACGGCCGTAGTACGAAATTCCGACTCGCCCCGATCCAGTGGCGGTAATCGCACCGAATCGCGCACCTCGCACTCCCGGAGCGGACACCACGACGGGTCTCGACCAGCTGTTCGCGCCGTCGGAAGACCACGAGGCGTGCAGCAATCCGTCCCGGTCCGGCCACAGGGCGTACAGGGTGCCGTCGCAGTCGACGGCGACCGACTCCGGCAGTAGGTATCGGGAAGCGAGCAGGAGAAGGTGCAACGGGTTGTGATATTTGGCGAGCGCCGATCCGGGGACTATGCGCACATCCCAGGTCAGACCCTCGTCGCGGCTGACCGCCACCGCGAAACGACGGCCGTATCGGCCGCCGATGTAGACCGTGCCGTCCGGGCCGACGACGCCGGTGCCGAAGGCGACGTAGTCCGTACTGGGCAGTCCCGGAATGTTTTTCGGGTCGATGTCGAACCCGCCGGCTACTTCCCATTTGGTCCCGCCGTCGTACGAACGCCAGATCACCTGGCGAGTGGCGTTGATCAGAGGTCGCACGCGGAGGGCGAACGGCGTGGGAGCGGACAGGTACGTCACGCGAGCAGATGACGGAGACGACGCGTCCGGTTCGGACACCCGCGGTCCGGCGAATACCTTGGCACCTGTCCTGGCCTTGGATGCCACTCTCCGGAAGCGCCACGTTCGGCCTCGGTCGTCGCTGATTCCGAGGTCGAAGCCCGATCGAAACATGCGCGTCGGTGTCGAGTCGACGCGACCGGCGGTGAGAAACAGCCGGTCGTCGGCATCGTCGAAGTACATGTGCGCTCGACGGCCATTGTTCACGGTGTCGTCCGGCACCGATGCTCGCCAGGATTGCCCGAAATCGGAGGACTGCAGAACTCCGACGCCGTCGACGGTGTATGCCGGGGCGAGAAATACGGTGTTGTCCGCGGCTGTTCCGAGGGTGCAGGCCGACGACCCGTATTCGGTGTAGGAGATGTCGGTGGCGTAGTCGGCCGAAGCTGCCGCGTTGGTCGAAAAGCGAAGCCCTGCTCGGTATCCCGACGCGACCCGCGGTGTCACGACACCCGCCCGCGGCGCGGGCGTCGTGATATCGGGGCGCGGTTGTGCATTGGATCAGGCTAGCGTCGATTCACGCAGAAAACGCCGAGGCCGATGCAAAAGTCCTGGGCCGAACGTCGTGACAGCTCACAGAACGAAACCGGTCTGTTTCGAGACAGTGGATCGGAGATGCACGCCTTAAGCTTCTGGTGTGCACTGCGCGTTCGCCGAATCCCTGTTGTCGGGCTCTGCACGTCTGCACCCGGTCGATGCGCACGCGTACTGGATGGCGTCGAAGGTTCCCAGTGACCAGTTTCTGCTGTACTGCTTCGAGGGAGCGCGCGAACCTCTGGAGTCCACGGTGCGGCGGCTGCGCGTTCGCAGTGCGGGTATCGAGGTGCTGAATTCACGAATCACAGAGGTACCGTTCGGTCTCGAGCGTCCGCACTGGACTGCGACGGACCCCGACACGGACACGATCACCGTTCACCCCAAACCCCGCACGTGGCAGGAATGCCTCGACGCCGTCGCGTCGTCGTTCGAGCGTCAGGTCGACCCGCGACACACGGTCTGGCATCTGCAACTGTATCCGAACGTGTCGGGAGCTCCTGCGTGTGACGGGGCGAGTCTTGTTGCCGTTCTGCAACTGTCGCACGCAGCGGCGGACGGAACACTGGCCGCACGAACTGCTCGCGAGCTGTTCGGTGCACAACCCGTGCCCTCCCGGCCGGTTACACCGACTGCGCCACCGGCACCCCTGACCGCCGCCCTCGCCGCTCTGACTCTGCCTGTCCGGGTAGTGCGCATGGCTCGCGCCGGCATCCGAGCGCGACGCGACGCACTGCGATTGGAGGAACACACCGCATCCGGGTCCGTCCCTCCTCCTGCCCGTTCTCGCACATTGACGACTCTCGACGTTGCGCCTACGGACCGGACGGATCTGCGAACGATCGTGCTACCCAAGTCGGCTCTCCAGTTCGCCGACACCTCGATCACCGTCACTGCGCTGACCGCCATTTCCGTTGCACTCCAACGGTTTCTCGGCGATTCGGACGATGCTTCGGCCGATTTCGCCGCCGAGGTCACCGTCGCACGGAGGGCTGCAGTGGGCGCACGCAACAACTTCGGCAACGTCGGCGTCGGCCTGTTTCCCGCCGAACCGGACCTACGGACTCGCAGCCGACTCGTGGCCGCAGACCTGGCCGAGCGCAGAGCGCGAGCAGGTCACCCGATGTCGTTGACAGCCCGCGCATCTCAGGAGGAGACAGAACGCCACGTCCCGGCATTCCTGGCTTCGTGGGGCGTCGCACAGTTCGATCCGACTGCGGTGCCGCCGACCGTCACGGGCAACACGGTCGTATCCAGTGTCTCGCGCGGTGCAGCAGACCTCACGCTCGGCGGCGGGCCCGTTCGGTTCACGGCAGGGTTCCCCGCCCTCTCCCCTGCCATGAGCCTCACGCACGGCGTGCACGGAATCGGAGACACCGTCACGATCAGCGTGACGTCCAACCGAGCGGCCCTACCGGATCCTGATCGCTACGAGAAACTTCTGCGCGATGGCCTCGACGACGTACGTGCCGCGCTGAGCTGAACGCGTCACTGCCAGACAGTTCTCAGCATTTGTCGGGCGTTCGGCTCAGGTTCGTCGACCACACTCGGTAACCATGAACCAGGAGCAGGTAACCGTACTCGCGGTCGGCGGCACCGGCGAATCGCGACCGGCCGACCATCGGACCCGCGTCACCGGTCTCCTGTCGGATGTCGTCGGCGCACTCGACGATCGCTTCGTCGGCCGCTGGGTGGGCTATCCGGCGTCGTACGGGCCCGTGGCGTTCGGCGGACTGAGCTACCGGCACAGTACCGAACTCGGAGTTCGTCGCCTGCGTCGCGCGATCGAGAACACCACTGGGCCTCTCGCTCTGATCGGATATTCGCAGGGAGCTACGGTCGTCCGCGAGGTACTGGGCCTAGTTCACGACGGAATCGTCGACGGCAGCCGCATCGTCGCGGCCGGTCTGGTTTCGGATCCACAGCAGCCGGCCGGTGCGGTGCCCGGTTGCACCGGCCGCGGGGTCGCCGGCACCGGGCCGGCTCTGCCGGAGTCGATTCCGACCCACTGGATAGCTTTCGCGTCGGACATGATCTGCAATGCCAGCGACGACAGCTTCGTTCGCGACATCGCCGACCTGACGCGCTGGATGTCCTTTCGCACACCCAAGACCTGGTTACGCGAACTCTGGCTGCTTGTGCGCAGCAACAACTTTCAGAACGCGACTCGAACTCGCCTACGACCGGCCCAGTGGGCGAAGGATGTTCGACGCCTCCGCACCGCAGCCACCGAGGTGGCCGGGTACCTGCCCACGTCGCTCGGCTGGAGACGATGGGTGTGGACCAACTCGGGTGGCGGTCGCCACATCGCCTACGCGTCGGAGCCGTATAGAGGCGACCTCACCGGATGCCAGGTTCTCGCCCGCTGGCTCGGTGAGCAAGAGGATCAGCGGCTCGGCCGAGCTCTGCCGGCTGCGCAGGTCGCGTAACGCAGATCAGTCTCGCTTGCAGAGACAGAAGATGTGACCGACCGGGTCTCGGTACACCCAGAACGACCTGTGCGCATCGTCGATCAACGTCGCTCCGGCATCGACGACGAAGTCGCGGGCCTGTTCCATCTCATCGACGACGAAATCGAGGTGAATCTTGATGCCGTCGTTCGGCCAGTCCACCGGGGTGAAGTCGGGAGCCTTCTGGAAGGCCAACCGCAGTTCGCCCGGACCATGGACGACCACCCAATCTCCGTCGTCGCGCACCGGTTCCCAGCCGAGGATCGTGCTGTAGAACCGGGCGAGCGCTGCCGGATCAGGACAGTCGAGAACCGTGTAGTCCACGGCGATGACGGGTGCATTCATGTCGGAATCGTAACGAGGTTCACCCGGGTCGGACCATCGATTACTCGCTGCCGATCAACCGCCGACTGCCGGGGCAATGGTCTCGAACCACGCCTCGTGCAGATGCTGCTGCCAGTGGTTCCACCAGTGCACGCCGGTGCCGGTGATCTTGACGTTGGGTCGACCGCCTGCGGCCTGCAACAACGGAACGAATGCTCGGCTGCTCATGCCTGCGGCAGTTTCGAGCGGCACCATCTGCGCGAACTTGACGGGGTCGAAGCGGCTGCTGGCCGGGTTGAACACCGGGTCCGTAGCCGGTGAGCCGCTACCCGAGGAGACGAAGACTGCCGTGTTGCGCAACGCGCCGACGTTGAGGGACGGGTCGTTGCGGATCCAATCCGCGGAGGGCCAGGTTCCCCACATGTTGCGCGCGTTGCCGCCCATCTCGCCGACGGCGACCGAGATGCCCTGAGCGAATCCGGGGCTGCTGGCCGTCGGGTAGCCACTGAACGACGCCACCGCCTTGTAGAAGTCCGGCCGGTGCGCGGCCAGGTTCAGTGCCGAGGTGCCGCTCATCGACAAGCCGGCCACGGCGTTGTTGACGTTGTCGCTACCGAAACGATCGGCCATGAAGGGCGGCAATTCCTGGGTCAGGAACGTTTCCCACTTCACCCGTCCGAGCTTGGGGTCGTCGCGCTGCCAGTCGGAGTAGAAGGTTCCGCCGCCGCCGAACGGAATGACCACATTGACGTGCTTGTCGGCGAAGAAGCTCTCGACGTCTGTTTCGATGAGCCAACCGCTGTTGTCCTCGGGCGCACGCAGCCCGTCGAGCAGGTACAGCGTGGGTGCGGGGCCGCCGCCGGCAGCTCGGAGCACCTTGATCGGGATGTTCTTGTCCATCGACGGCGAGTAGACGTAGACCAGCTCGGAGTCGGCTTTCGCCACACCGGTCCCCATCAGCACCGTTGCCATCGTGGCGACCATGACCGCTACCAGAGCGAGCACCGCACTTCGTAACCGACCGCGCATCGAGATTGTCCCCTTGTTCGTATCCAGCCCCACCGTCCCGGGGAGGGTAACAGCTCGGTCACGGTAATGCGTCCTCTAGCGCGACGGGCTGTCGACGATCCACCAGGCCGCGTACGGCGGCAGCCATACCGATCCGTTCTCGTCGACGGCCAGGTCGTGCTGCGAGAGCACCTCCGCAGGGGCCGGGATGCCGAGCTCGATCAACTGCGTATGGGGGAACGGGCGGGGCTGAGAAGTGACGTTGTAAAGCCCCACCAGGGTGCCGCTGGGATGGCGTCTGCGCACCACGAGCAGACCGTCGTCGGAATCGGTCTGGACGTCGACCGGCGCCTCGGCGTGCAACATCGGTAGACCGGAGCGCACCTTCGCGATACGAGCGATGCCGTCGAACACTCGCTGGGCGTCGCTCCCCTGCTGAAATCGGCCGGCGCGGTCGGCGTCGGTGACGCGGGGTCGATGCACCCACCTGTTGTCCTCGGCATGAGCCGGTTCGTCGGCCCAGTTCGGGTCTCCCGGGGAGCCGAGCTCGTCACCGCTCCACACGACGGGAATGCCGCCCCATCCGGCAATGATGGCGTGCGACAGAAAGATTCGTCCGAACGCGCCGTCGGGATCCAGGCGGGCCGGGCCCAGACCGGTGAGCGCGGCTGCGGTTCCACTGATCCGGCGATCCCCGGTGTCCGGGTTGTACTGGAACACAAGCCCTTCGGCCCAGGAACCGTCGAACTCGCCGGAGTACCAGTCGGCCAGAAAATGCCGATGGCCTGCACCCGACAGTCCGAGTGACGCCGCGTCGCCGTCGTCGATGGCCCAGCCGATGTCGTCGTGGCATCGCACGTAGGTCACCCAGGTGCCACTCGGTGGCGTCGGCGGTAACGACGCCAGGGCATGACGCGCCAAAGCCGTACTGCCCGTGGCCAACATCGACCAGACCTGCACCATCAGCGAGTTGTGATAGGCGATGTCCGATACTCGCCCGGTGTGTCTGCCCTGCCCCAGATACGGCAACAGATCGCGTGGTCCGACGATTGCCTCGGCCTTGAAGAGCGTTGCCGGAGCGGCAAGGCGAGCGGTCGCTCGGAGAGCCTGGGTGATCGCATGCACTTCGGGCTGGTTCTGGCAATTGGTGCCGAGCCGCTTCCACAGGAATGCGATCGCATCGAGGCGAAGCACTTCCACCCCGAGATTGGCCAGGTGCAGCACGATGCTCGCGAACTCCTGCAACACAGCCGGATTGGCCCAGTTCAGATCCCACTGCCACTCGTTGAACGTCGTCCACACCCATTCGCCGAGTTCGTCGTCGAACGTGAAGCTGCCCGGCGCGAAGTCCGGAAACACCTCGGGGAGGGTGCGCTCGTAGGAATCCGGGGTCGTCCGATCGGGGTAGATCAAGAAGTAGTCGCGGCACACGGGATCACCGGCTCGCGCCTCGACAGCCCATTCATGTTCGCGAGCAACATGATTGAGGACCAGGTCGACCACCATGCTGATACCACGTCCGCGCAGGGTTTCGGCGAGTGTACGCAGATCCTCGTTGGTGCCCAGATCTTCGCGCACCGCGCGATAGTCCATCACCGCGTAGCCGCCGTCGTTGTCGCCCGGCCGCGGTCGAAGCAGCGGCATCAGATGCAGGTAGGTGACACCCAGATCGGTCAGGTGGTCCAGTCGTTCACCGACTCCGCGCAGCGTCTCGCCGTAACGGTCCACATAGCAGGCGTAGCCGAACATGTCCGGCTGCTGAAACCAATCGGGTTCGAGCAGTCGACGCTGATCGAGTCTGTGCAGATCCTCGGACCGCTCCGCGTACGCCCGGGCGGCGATCTCCACGAGCGTGGCAGCCACTGCATCAGGCTCGGGGTAGACCGCCGTGACGGCGTCGTGCAGATCGGGAAACCACTGTTCGAGGCGAAGCTCGAACGTCTCGCGTCGATGGGCGGGCAGTTCGGCGAGGATGTCGCGGGTGACGTCTGAGACCGTGGTGTGCGCCATGGACTCATCATGGCATCGAGCAGTCTCGGCCGACGCGCATACATCCGGACTGCCTGGGGTGCCGGCGCAGCATGTCATTGCCGAGCCGCCCGGTGGACACGATTCTCGACAGAGCCGTCGTGCGAGTCGACCGAAATCGAGATCTGACGTCGTTTACGGCTCGACTGCCGACCGCTTTCGCCCACCGACCACGTTCCGAACGAGCATCAGCAGAGTCAAGCTGGTACCCCAGCCCAGCATGCACAGAATGACGCCCACACCTGACTGCCCCGTGACGTCGGTGCTCGCGTCGACGCAGAACGCCGTCGAGAACCCAGCGGTCGTACCCAGCGCAGCGACGTGTCCGCCGGTATTCGCCCATCGCGACAGATGCGCGGCCAGCAGGCACAGCAACACCACCGTCGCCCCGCACGCCGCCACTTGCCAGGACGGGAACGCATTCGGGGCCGGGAGACCCGGCCCACGGAACTCGCCCCGGTAGTCGGCAGACCAACTCAGCCACCCTGCACACGCGACGAAACCCGCTGCGACAGCAATCGATCCGGTGGCCCATAACCCCATCGATCCCTTCCCCGGCCCCTCTCGCAGTCTCGAGAACAGAGCCCACAGAAGGAGCGCCCAGAAGGTCGACGGCACGCCCACGAAAACGAAGACTATCCACAGAAACTGAGACCAGGAAAAGTCGACTGCCATGACCCGACGCTATCCGACTCGGCGCGCGCCTGGCCGATGCGAGGATGCCGATCGACATCACAGACCCAACAGGTCGGCCGATCTGCGCAGTCGCATCAGAACCTGAAGATCGAGAGCATTGTCGGGGTCGCGCCAGTGCGTTCCGATCAGACGGTCGATCGCGTCGAGTCGTTGATAGAGCGTGTTGACATGCACCCCGAGAGCCGACGCGGTTGCCGAATGATGGCGTCCACGCGCCAGATACGTCGAGAGTGTCTCCATCAGCGGAACCCCGCGCTTGTTCTGCTCGGCCAACAGCGGACCCAACTTTTCCTGCGTGAGTTCGTCGAGATGTTCACGCGCCAAGTGGCTGAGCAGAATTCGATAGATTCCCAGCCCACGCGCCGAGCAGGCTTCCCCCTCGCGGCCGAGGGTGACCAACACGTCGACGGTCTGCCGCGCTTCCCGGTAGCCCTTTGCCAGCGCCTCGGGCCCGATGCCCGGCTCGGAGATTCCGACGGTGGCACCGCCGAGGAACATCGGCGTGACCGTCGCAGAATCCTGCGCAGGCACCACCACGATCAGGCTCGAACCTTGCTCCGCGACAACAGATCCTGCCGGAAATCGACCGAGTTTCGCTCTCGACGCACCCTGTGCGACGGCGACACAGTAGGACGTGTCGGGGGCAAGTCCGGCCAAATGGAGTTGTCGCCGTTCGGCGTCCGGAGTGGACGCCGGGTGCGAGAGCAGGTCCACCAGAAACGCATCCTGGGCGCGCCGCGCGGAATCGGCGGCGGCCCGCTCCTCGGCGAGTGACAGGGCCACTGCAGGCGCGGCTCGATCGAGCAGCAGACGCGTCCTGGCATCGTCCGGTCCGATCGAGATCAGCGCGCCGAGGAATTGACCGGCTGCTGCCACCCGATGAGCCGTCATCGACGTCAACGACACGGTGTCCTTGCCGTCGCCACACATGCGTAGCAGTTCGTCGACTTCCGCCGAGTGGACGGCCAGTGCCGCGGGAACCGCAGCGGCATCCGGAACGAAGTACGCCGGACGCTCGGTCAATACAGCAATCTCGCGAACCAGTGTTCGCACGCCGCCGCCGCGAAGGACCACCTGGGTCAACGTTCGGTCCCACTGCAGTGTCTGTTCGAGTTCGGCTGTGCGTTCGGATAATTCGGCATTCAGCGTCTCGAGCCGGTCGATGGTCCGTACGTTCTCGATGGCGATGGCCGCGTGCGCTGCCAGCGCCGAGAGCAGGGCGATCTCACTGTCTGCGAAGTCGCGTTCCTGGCGCTTGCATGCAAACAGTGCGCCGATCACTCGATCGCCCACTCGCAGCGGCACGCCCAGCAGACCGCGCATGTTCTCCGAGCGGGCCGCGCTGTCCGCACCGGTGATGTGCTGGAACGCCGGTTCGCTCTGGTAATCGGGAGTCCACGACGGCGACGCACTTCGCACGATGAGTCCGACGAGCCCCGCGTCCTGTTCGAGCCGGAGGCCGACGAGTCGGGGAGTCATGGCTCCGCTGGTGACGTCGATGACGAACTCGTCTCCCTGCACAGATCCCATGTAGGCGAGGTCGACACCGAGAAGCCTGCGTGCCTGATCGACGACCTCTTGGAGAAGAGCACGGTTGTCGCGCACCGTCGTCAGTCGCACGGCGATGTCGTTGAGTGCCGCCAACTCCGTGCTGCGTTGACGTCGCTGATCCAGCAGGGCGCGGAGCCGCAGAGCTGCGTGCGCCTCGGCACCCGGAAATGCCTTCCGGTGCTCGTCGAGACGATCGATCGACGCGTCGTCGAGCAGAAGTTCCATCCATGACTTCTCCGCAGACATAGAGAGAACCTACATTGGCCGAGACCCAGCTCACAGCTAGAGTCGAGAACATGACGCTCGTCGAACAACTGTCCGCGGCCTTGCCCACCGATCGCATCGTGGTCGACCCGGACGTCATCGCCTCCTACCAGCACGACGAGGCGGAGTGGGCCCCGTATTCTCTGCCCGTTGCCGTGGTGCGTCCCCGGACCGCCGAGGAGGTTCAGACCGTCGTTCGAGCCTGTCTCGCCCACGGAGCGCCCATCGTCACTCGCGGGGCGGGTACCGGTTTGTCCGGCGGAGCCAACGCCACCGAAGGCTGCGTCGTGCTCGCGCTCGACGGGATGGACACCATCAAGGAGATCGACCCACTCGAGCGCTATGCCGTCGTCGAACCCGGAGTCGTCAACGATCACCTCAGAGCAGCCGTCGCAGAGCAGGGCCTGTGGTATCCGCCGGATCCGGCCAGTGCACCGTGGTCGACGATCGGCGGAAACGTCGCCACCAACGCCGGTGGGCTGTGCTGCGTCAAATACGGCGTCACCCGCGACTACGTCATGGGAATGCAGATCGTCACCGGTACCGGAGAATTGGTACGACTCGGGCGTAAGACCGCGAAAGGCGTTGCCGGCTACGACCTTGCGGGTCTGATGGTCGGATCCGAAGGCACGCTCGGCATCATCACCGAGGTGACCCTGAAACTGCGTCCGCTGCAGGATCCGCAACGGACCGTTGCCGGGTACTTCGATTCGATCGTTGACGCCGGACGTGCCGTGGCCGCAGTGGCCGCCGCCGGATTGACGCCGTCCGCGCTCGAGCTGATCGACAAGCAGTGCCTCATCGCCGTCGACGCCTGGAAGAACATGGGGTTGTCCGTCGAGGCAAATGTGGTGTTGCTCGGGCGGATCGACGATCCGGGCCTGATCGGAGACCAGCAGGCCGAGAAGATGCTGACGTGCTTCGACGAGGCCGGAGCCACGTGGTCTGCGGTATCGACCGATCAGGAGGAGGCCGACGCCCTGTTCTCGGCTCGGAGGTTGGCCTACCCCGCGATGGAACGACTGGGACCGGTGTTGACCGAGGACGTCTGTGTGCCGAAGAAGCATGTGCCCGAAATGCTTGCGCGTATCGAACAGATCGGCCTGCGATACGAAACGACCATCGCCAACATCGCCCATGCGGGCGACGGAAACCTGCATCCGCTGCTCATCACGCCGCACGACGACATCCCGGCCCGCGAGCGTGCTCAGGCCGCCTTTGCCGAGATCATCGACGCTGCACTGGAACTCGGAGGAACCGTCACCGGCGAACACGGCGTGGGACTGCTCAAGATGGACGGACTGGCGCAAGAGCTGGACCCCGTTGTCCTGGACATGCACCGCTCTGTGAAAAAGGCACTCGATCCACACGGAATCCTGAACCCGGGCAAAGTATTCGCGTCCTGACATCGCTGGTTCCCAGCCCCTGGGACGATAGACCTATGACTACCAAGATGACCATGAACTTCGGCTCGAAGTTGCCCATCGGGTGGACCGAACTCGACCGAAGCGTGACATCGGAGCATTGGTCGCTGTTCGACCGCAAGTTCGGGTTTCGGCCCGGGACCGAACCTGATGCGTGGCCGGCCATTGCCGAGCCTGCCCCTTCGATGACATTCGACCTCGACGCACACTCCGTTCGCACGATGGCCTCATGGTCCGCGAGAGTCGACGCAGTCAATGCGGAAGCCCTGCGCTGCTTCGTCACCGAATTTGCGGACGACCCCACATTTGTGGTGCTGGACTGGCAACACCCTTGTTACAGCTTCGATGCCCAAGCGCACGCCGCCGCGGCCGAGAACGCCGAGTGGCGAGTACCCGTCTACCCGGACGGCGACTACTACATCTTCGCCCGCGACGAATTGACCGAGGGGACCTTCGGCCACCCGTGGGAACGCACCTTGTGTGTCTTCGGAACCCGCATGGTCGCCACCCTCGGGCGCACCTTGGCGACGTGGCTCCCCACGATCCGGGTCGACGGGCGACGGGTCGCGGATCGATAGCACGATTCGCTCGGCGTCGAGACGAGTTGCCGCCCCGGATCCACTCGGTCGTCAGTGCGAGACCGGTGCTGTCACATCACTGCTCGTGCTGTCGTCCACCGTGCGACGGTGCAGCGCCAGCACCAGCCCGACGGCCACCATCATGACGCCGCCGACGACCCACAGTCCGGCGCGGGCGTTTCCGGTTGCGTCGAGTAGCCAGCCCGTCACGTACGGCGCGCCGAAGCCGGACAGGTTGCCCACCGAATTGATGATCGCAATGCCCGCGGCCGCACCTGCCCCGGTGAGGAATGCACTGGGCAGATACCAGAACACCGGCAGCGCGCAGAACACTCCGACTGCATTGACCGTCACGGCGATCATCGTGGTGAACGGTGAATCCATATACAGCGCAACGGGGATGGAGACCGCGCCGATCAACGTGGGGATCGCGACATGCCAGGTGCGCTCACCGGTCCGATCCGAATGTCTGCTCCACAACACCATGGCAAGGGCACCCACGGCGAACGGAACCGCGACGATCAACCCGGTTGTCACGAGAGAGAAGTCGGTATCGAACGTCTTCTTGAAACCGGCGACGATGCTGGGCAGAAAGAAGCTCAGCGAGTACAGGCCGTAGGTGATCCCGAAGTACACCAGCCCGAGCATCCACACTCGTGCGTCGGTGAGAGCCCGCTTGACCGAGCCGGTGACGTGCGCGCTCTTCGACGACCCCTCGGACTCCAGTTCCGCTGTCAGCCAATTCTTCTCGTCGTCGTCCAGCCATGCGGCCTGCGACGGCCGATCGGTCAGGTAGAACCAGGTGATCACACCGAGAACGATTGCCGGCAGGCCCTCGAACAAGAACATCACGCGCCAGCCGGAGAGTCCGAACAGTCCGTCCCAGTACTGGATGATCGCGCTCGACAAAGGCGCACCCAGCGCCGAGGAGACCGGCAGAGCCAGCATGAACAAGCCCATCAGCCGAACTCGGTAAGCCCGCGGGAACCACATGGTCATGTACAGCAACACACCGGGGAAGAAGCCCGCTTCGGCGATGCCGAGAACGATGCGGAGTCCGTACAGCCAGCCCGCTGTGGGTACGAATGCCATGGCGGCGGCCACGATTCCCCACGAGACCATGATGCGTGCAATCCAGCGGCGCGCACCGAACTTGTGCAGGGCCAGGTTGCTCGGCACCTCGAACAGCAAATAGCCGATGAAGAACAGCCCGGACGCCAATCCGAACATCGTCTCGGTGAGCCCCAGCTCGTCGCTCATCGTGAGCTTGGCCAGACCGATGTTGGTGCGATCGAGATAGTTGACGAAGTAGGCCACTCCGAGGAACGGAATGATGCGTCGGGCGACCTTCTTGACCACCCTCGTTTCGATCTCGGGCTTCGTCGTGACTGCAGGCATGGGCTCGGCTTTCCCTCGAACGACGGTGACCTGTTTCACACTATGGACCCATCGGGCAACGGTCTATGGAGAAATCACCCATCGAGCGCGGATATTCGAGGGCCAAGTCTCCAATGCTCGCGAAGGGTTGCCGTGTTGCAGTCGAATGCCCACGCTGCGATCCTGTGCTTGTGCGAGTAGCTCTCATGGCCGATATTCACGGCAACATCGCGGCGCTCGACGCCGTCCTCGAAGACATCGAACGGCAACGCGCCGATTCCGTGGTGAACCTCGGCGATCTGCTCTCCGGCGGACTGCATCCGCGTCGAACAGCGGATCGATTGATGGCACTGGGTTTCCCCACCATCGCCGGCAATCACGATCGCTACCTCCTCGAGCAGGAGCCCGATTCCATGGGCAGTTGGGATCGGCACGCCCACGATCGACTCGACGACGAGCATCGACGTTGGCTGGGTTCGCTTCCTTTCTCGCTCGAGCTGGGTAACGGAATCCTCGCAGTACACGGAACACCCACCGATGATCAGCAGTACTTCCTGCACTCGGTGGACCCCCACGGCTCTCGCGAGGCAACCGAGGTCGAAATCATCGAAAGGGCAGCAGGTTTCACGGACCGATCTGTCATCGCCTGCGGCCACACCCATCTGCAGCGCCAGTGGACTCTCCCCAGCGGCACGCTCGTCGTGAATCCGGGTAGCGTCGGCGCGCCCGCGTACGACGACGATCAGCCCTACCCCCATGTCATGGAAGCGGGGTCTCCACACGCCCGGTACGCGGTGCTCGACGATCACGGCACAAACAGCTGGACGGTCTCCTTCGAGCGCGTCGAGTACGACCACGTCGGCGCCTCCGACGATGCCCGCGCACACGGAATGACCGATATCGCCGACGCCCTTCTCACCGGTTTCGTCGGCCCCGCTCCCCGCGAGCAGTCACACTGAGCCCGTGAAGATCACCGACGCCCAGCGGCGACAACGGCTCGTCGCGCAGCACTTGTCCGACGCCTCGAGTGCCGAAGGCGTGGTGTCGTCGTTGCTCGCGTTGCATGCCACCGATCCGGCCACGGTGTATCTCTCGGTGCTGGCACGCGCTCGATCGCTGGGACTGTCGGACGTTCGTGACGCGATGTACGAACGCCGTTCCTTGGTTCGCCTGATGGCGATGCGTCGCACGATGTTCGTCGTCGCGCACGACGACGTTCCGATGATCCACGCTGCCGCCAGCCTCGGAGTTGCCCGTACGATGCGAACCCGGTTGATCAAACAGGTGTCGACGCTGCCGACGGAACCGGTGATCGACGACGTCGAATCCTGGCTCACAGCAACCGAAACCGAGACCGATGCCGTGTTGCGCTCGATGGGCACGGCGACCGGGGCGGAGCTGTCCGCAGCAGTTCCCGGACTCAAAACCGCTCTGCTGCCGACCACCGACAAGGTGTACGACGTCAAGCGCTACGTGACCTCGGAAGTCTTGGTGATGATGGCCGCGGAGGGAAAACTGGTGCGGGTCGAGCCGCGCGGTGCATGGACGTCGCGCCGACACGCCTGGGCACCGATCGAACAGTGGTGGCCCAACGGGATTCCCGAGTTGGACGAGCCCTCCGCCCGAGCCGATGTGGCCCGGCGCTGGCTCGACGTGTTCGGACCGGCGACCTTGGACGACCTGCAATGGTGGACGGGATGGAACAAGACGCAGACCCGCGGGGCGGTCTCCGGGCTCGACACCGTGGCCGTCGAACTGGCTGAGGGTGACGGAATCATGTTGACCGACACAGTGTTCCACGACTCCCCATCTCGGGTGATGCTGCTTCCCGCCCTGGACCCCACGCCGATGGGCTGGAAGCACCGACACTGGTATCTCGGCGAACACAAGGCCCCACTGTTCGATACGTTCGGAAACATCGGTCCGACCATCTGGTGGGAGGGGCGCATCGTCGGCGGATGGGCCGTCGATTCCTCTGGTTCGGTGGTCACCGAATTACTCGAGGATGTCGGATCTGCGGTATCGAATGAGGTTGCAGCAGAGGCCGGTCGAATCACCGCCCTGCTCGACGGTACCTCGGTGGTCCCGTCGTTTCCGACGCCGTTGGAGAAGAGACTGCGCGGAAAGTCGTAGTCACATCGGTCGCGGGCCGACAGTCGAACTGTGTGTGTAAACGGCGGTGCCACACAACCCTTCGAGATACGTAACCCCCGCTCCTACGGTTGGGATGCCTGACCAAACAGCACTCGCATTTCGTTGTAGGGTCACAACGTGCCTATCAGTATGGTTTCCATCGTCCTCCCCGTGTACAACGGTTTGCCCGAACTGAACGAGCAGCTCCACGCGCTCGCTGCGCAGGACTACACAGGCGATGTCGAGCTCATCGTCAGCGACAACGGCTCGACCGACGGCCTCCGCGCACATCTCGAAGAACTGTCTCTACCTCTGACGATGCGTACTATCGACGCCTCCGCCAAGCGTGGCGTCTCCTACGCCCGCAACGTCGGCGTGGAAGCCGCGCGGGGCGACATCATCGCCTTCGTCGACCACGACGACGTCGCTGCTTCGACCTGGTTGTCTGCGATGGTGCGCGCGCTCGACAGCTACGACGCCGTGGGCGGCGCGATCGAACACGATTCCCTCAATCCGCCGGAGGTGACGGCGTGGCGAGACAGCCCGCCGCGCGGGACTCTGTTTCCCACTGGCTACCTGCCATATGCCCCGGGAAGCAACTTCGCGCTGTGGCGGCATGTCTTCGACAAGGTCGGGGGCTTCGACGAAGATCTCGTCGGCGGTGCCGAAGACGTCGACTACTCGTGGCGGCTCCAGCAGGCGGGATTCACCCTCGGTCATGCCCCGGATGCGTCGGTCGCGTACCGCATCAGAACTACGGTTCGTCGATCGTTCTTGCAAGGCCGCGCTTACGGACGCACGTCGTACCAACTGTCGACCAAGCACCGTGCAGCGGGCTGCCCTCATCCGTCGTCTCTCGCCCGGATTCCCGCGCACACGGGGGCCATCTTGTATCTTGCGACAGTTCGTAATCCGTGGCTGCCGAAGATACTACGACCGATGCCCAGCGGATTGTGGGCCCACTACATCGGAATCCACTACGGTGCACTGCGAATTCGAGTGGCCGCGCTCGGCCGACCACTGCGACGGAGCCCCCGATGACACGCGAGGTAGTCGACGCGATACGCGAAGAAACCATGGCCGTCCTGCGGCAACATGCGTCACCCGGAGATCGGGTGGCACACTTGGACTTTCCGAATCACTTCAATGCCGGCGACTCGCTCATCTACGCCGGTGAGGTCGAGTACCTGAAACAGTTGAACATGCAGGTCGACTACGTGTCCGATCCGTTCACCCACAACGACGATCTGCTCGAACGACGAGTCGGTGATGGGACCCTGTTTCTGCAGGGCGGAGGGAACTTCGGCGACCGCTGGCCGATGGACCAGAAGTTTCGTGAAGCAATTGTTGTGCGGTTTCCTCGCAACAAGATCGTGTGCCTTCCCCAAAGCATCGACTACTCCGACTCCGACGCCATGCACAGGACCGCGGCCCTCTACGCACAGCACCCGGACCTCACCCTCATGCTGCGTGAAAAGCGTTCGTACGAGCTGGCGCTCGCCCATTTCCCGAACAACCGCGTCGAATACTGTCCGGACATGGCTTTCGGTGCCGAGATCGCACACAGCGCCGAAGGCTCTGCAGTGGACGTCGTGAAACTCGTGCGCGAGGATTCCGAAAGCCTCGGTCATGCTTCGGTGAACGTCGACGCGTCGTCCGTCCAGTACGACTGGGGGTTGCACGGAAGGGATCTGGCGATCTCGAAGGTGGTGACGCTGCCGACCCGAATCGCATACAACTTCCCCAAAGCGAATCGTCTGCTGTACTCCGCTCTCGTTCGCTCGTACGAGCAGACAGCGAAGCTCAACCTCCTTGTGGCGCAGCGCATTCTGAATCTCGCGCCCGTCGTGCTCACCGATCGGCTGCATGCGGCCGTATTGGCCGCGATGATGGGTAAGCGCGTCGTGGCGATGGACAACGCGAACAGAAAAGTATCCGGCATCTACGACGCCTACCTGCACCGGTTCGACAACGTTCAGTTCGCAGCGACACCCGATGCGGCCGCCGACATGGTTCGGCAGGCCGTGTCCGACAGTCGACGATGAACGCTGGTCGACACCCCGTCCGTTTTCAGAAGGGGTAACGGCCCTCGGCCCAGGCACGCGCGGCGGGAGGAGTCACCGCGTCGACGGGTTCGCCGTCGCGAAAGTAGTTGGTGTGCAGGATCCGACCCGCGTCGACTGCCTCTTGCCAGGCCTGCGTCGGGCCTTCGCCGAACCAGAGCCACGGCGTGATGTCGTCCATGATGACGACCGATTCCGGGGTGGCGAGCGCACGGAGATCGTCGAGGTCTGCGCGGGCACCTTCCACAGAATGGTCACCGTCGATGAAGATGACATCGAAGCGCGCGTCCGGGTGTTGCTCGGCGTAAGCCTTGACGGTGGTGTGCGAGTCTCCCTGGATCAGGGTGTGTCGGCCCGGGAAGTGTTCGTCGACATGGGCTTTCGCGGCATCGCTGTAGGCATATGCGGCCAGATCGAAGGATACGACGGTCACGTCGGGAGAGGCTTCGAGGAACGCCCAGCTCGAGAAGCCGGCATTGAAACCGACCTCGCAGATCGACTTCGTGCCGGTCCTCGCGGCCAGTGCGGACAGGTATCCGAGTTCCGACTCGTCGGCTCCACGCTCGAAAGGCTCCCCCGCTGTGGCGGTTCGATGCACCAACGACTCGAGGTATTCCAGGCCCATCCATATCCTCCTGTTCGACTGCTTCGGAGCGTAGTCGACAGCCGATCGTGCGCGCAGACGACAACTGCCACCTGGCCGACACCGATACCTGTAGCGTTCGCACCGAATGACTTTCCGCACCTTGTTTTTCATACCGTGAACGGGGAACGAGTCGATGACCGTAGATCTCACCAAAGGTGACAACCGCGCAACCGAACCGGTCAACCCGTACGCTGTGATCTCACTGATCGCGGCGCTGCTGGGCTTGTTTCCCGTCGCGATAGTGTTCGGAATCCTGGCTTTCTGGCGACCTGCCGGTCGTGGAATTGCCATCGCGGGCTTGGTAATCGGAGTGATCGAACTGCTCGTGGTCGCAACTGTCGTCTACGGTTTCGGTTCTCTCACGCCGAGCAGGTCGGCATCCGTCGAGACACTTGTTCCGTACTCCTTACCGGCTACCGCACTCCTCACGGTTCCTCCCACTACGGAGCCACCGACTCCGGTCGAGACCACTGTCGACGCGACCGAGGCCCCCTCGGCCGCACTGCCCGAGGTGGACGGACCATGCGATCCGGGCGTCGACAATCACGGAACCTCCGCCGATGGCACGTTCCTGAAGTGCACCTATGCAGGGTCGACTCGCGCGCATTGGGTGCAGTCGGCACCGATCATCGACGGCAATGCGGAGGCGGGGTCGGAATGCGACCCCGCAGCGAGAGGAATTGCGTTGTCGCCGGACGGATTCGACATGTTCTGCGTCTCCGACGGCGCGAACGGTGGCGGCTATTGGTCACCCGGACCGTAGGCGGTTGATCGGTTCGCGTCGTCCCGCGAACCGGAGTCTCATCGATCGAGGACCAGACGGTCAGAAGCGGCTACGCACAGACGACGCGGCCGAATGGAAGTAGCTGCGGCGAATGGCCTTCCGCAAAGCCTTGCGCACGCCGGCGTCGAGATTGCCCGAGTTCTGCATCGCCGCAAGACCGTCCCGCAGTTGGCGTCGGTCCCAGACCATCAGTTTCATCCGACGCGCAGCGTCCTCGTCGATTGTGCCCGGGAGCGTCACGCTCTCGGCACCTGCAAGTGCCAACCCGACTTTCGTGCGAGTGCATTTGCCACAACGCCCGCAATTGAAGCTCCCGTCGGGGTTCTCCCAGCAGACCCGCAAGTGGTTCATCGCGGTCTCGTTCCCGCCGATGCGACGGATCTTTCCGTAGCGGTCTTGCTCGAGCTCATGATGCTCGAATGCAACGGCACCACTGGACCACAGGGGGTCGAGATCCGGATGGGACCCCCATGGATGTAACTGCCGGTAGCTGTAGGACGACGGGATGATGACCGTGCTCAGGTGCTCCGACAATGCCAGACCGACATGCGCCAGCGCGGGGCCGTGAAAGACCCCGCCCCATTCGAGCTGCAGGGGATCGCCCAGCGCCGACCTCACCGTGGTCTTTATTTCGATCAACGGTTTGCCCAGATCCGCAGCCGCTTCTCGGGCCCCTGCCAAGGCTTTCGACGCCAGCTCCTCGTCGTCGATGTGGATGTCGAATCCATGCACGAAGATCAGGTGGGTGATGCGTTCGGACTGGGTGATCGCCGAATAGAAGCTGTCGACGCCTCCGCTGAAGAAGCAACCGACGCCCTTAGCCTCGGAGACGCTGTGTACGGGTTCTGCCGCAATCGATATCTTGTGAAACCGCCTCGGGTACCAGCTGCGAAGAACACTCTGAGCCTTCGACGCATTGCGAAGTGCCACCGAGTCCACGGGAGCGTCGAAGTCGACGCCCCACTTGTGCCGCATACCTGCTGCCAACAGCGGAGGAAGCCAGGGAGTCACGGAATGGTCCAGGCTGTAGTTCGACTCGGTAGTCACGCAAATCTCAGCGCCGGATGGTGTCTTCATCCGCGCTGAGATGCAGTTGGGACCTGCGGCTTCGGCGTGGAGTGTCAGCGACCTGTTCACCGCCGAGAGTGTGCCACAAGCCGGGTTTGTCCCGATTAGAATCGAGCCACCACTCGAGCAGAGCTACACGTTGAAGCGGAACTCCACCACGTCGCCGTCGGTCATCACGTAGTCCTTACCCTCGATGCGCACCTTGCCGGCAGCCTTGGCCGATGCCATCGAACCCGCGGCGACGAGGTCGTCGAAGGACACGATTTCGGCCTTGATGAAGCCGCGCTCGAAGTCGGTGTGAATGACGCCTGCGGCCTGGGGTGCGGTGTCACCCTGATGAATTGTCCACGCGCGAGCCTCTTTCGGGCCTGCGGTGAGGTAGGTCTGCAAGCCCAGGGTGTGGAAGCCGGCGCGCGCCAACGCGTCGAGGCCGGGCTCGGTCTGACCGACGGATTCGAGCAGTTCTGCTGCTGATTCCTTGTCGAGTTCGAGCAGTTCCGACTCGATCTTCGCATCCAGGAACACCGCATCTGCTGGAGCGACCAGGCGAGCCAGTTCGCCGATCTTCGCGTCGTCGGTCAGCACCGACTCGTCGGCGTTGAACACGTACAGAAACGGCTTGGTGGTGAGCAGCTGGAATTCACCGAGCAGCTCGAAGTCGAGCTTGGCCTTCGCCGAGAACAGCGTCTTGCCGTCGTTCAGAACGGCCTGCGCAGCCAGAGCCGCGTCGAGCGCCGGCTTGCGGTCCTTCTTGATCCGCACCTCTTTCTCGAGGCGCGGGATCGCCTTCTCGAGGGTCTGCAGATCGGCGATCGCGAGTTCGGTCTCGATGACCTCGATGTCTGCGGTCGGGTCGACGCGACCGTCGACGTGGACCACGTCGTCGTCGGCGAACACGCGCACGACCTGGCAGATGGCGTCGGCCTCACGGATGTTGGCGAGGAACTTGTTGCCCAGGCCTGCGCCCTCCGACGCGCCCTTGACGATGCCGGCGATGTCGACGAACGACACCAGCGCAGGCACGAGCTTCTCCGAACCGAACACCTCGGCCAGCTTCTCGAGCCGGGGATCCGGCAGCGCGACCACGCCGACGTTGGGCTCGATGGTCGCGAACGGATAGTTCGCAGCCAGCACATCGTTGTTGGTCAGTGCGTTGAAGAGGGTGGACTTGCCGACGTTGGGCAGTCCGACGATTCCGAGGGTGAGGCTCACGGTCTATGGAGTCTACTTTGACAACACGGCCAGCTCGGACAGTGCCCGGCCAGCGTCTGCTCGACGGCGTGATCGGCCGTGCCGGTCATGTGGTGATCGCCGAATTCGGGTCCCAGCTGGCCAGGATCTGCAGGACGTGCGCGGTACTGGAATTCTCCTCGACTGTGTAGACGATCAGACTTTGATTCGGCGCGCTCGGCGAGGTCAGGAACTCGATTCCGAATTGCAGGGTCCCCGCCGCCGGGTGCTGAATGATTTTCGTTGCACCTGCGAATTCGGCGACCTCGTGATCTCTCCACCATTGCTCGAAACAGGGCTCGGTCGAACGCAATTCGTCGATCAGCGCCGTCAAATCCGAATCCCCTGGCCTTCGGGCAAGCTCGCGGCGCAGCGCGGCAACCGAGGCCGCCGCGAACTGCGACCAATTGACGATTCGCTCGCGCGCGATGGGATTGCGAAACAGATAGTGGAACAGCGAATCCCCAGCGGACGACTGCAGACTCAACACCGCACGAACCAGCGCATTGCTGGCCAAGATGGTTCCCGAGCGCCCGAGCAGTAGCACCGGCACGTGATCGAGCGCCCGCATCACCTGCAGCAATCCCGGATCCGGTCGCTCCGGGGCGCTGCCGACCGGCACAGCCGGAGATGCGAGATCGAGTAGATGCGCGGACTCCACCTGGTCGAGCTTCAACGCCCGGGCGATCGCTCGCAGCACCTCGGGTGAGACGTTGGCCTGGCGACCCTGTTCGAGCTTGCTGTAGTAATCCGGGCTCACTCCGGCCAGCGCTGCGAGCTCTTCGCGCCGCAGGCCCGGTACCCGTCGCGCACCGGGATAGGTCGGTACTCCAGCCTCGGCGGGAGTGATGCGGTCGCGTCGATCACGCAGAAACGCACTCAGCGCCGACCTGTCTTTGTTCACGAAATCCACAGTAGCCACGCGAGCGATCGCGAACCTGGTCATGACAGACCTAGGTCGAACGACGCCTGGTCCGCTCGATTCGGCGACCGTAGACATGGCGTCATGACATCTTCCAGTTCCACACATCTCCATGGACGCACCGCCGTCGTCACCGGATCGACCAGTGGGATCGGTGCGGCCATTGCCTCGACCCTCGCCACCCACGGGGCATCGGTGGTCGTCAGCGGCCGCGACGCCGAGCGCGGCAAAGCCCTGGCCGACCGCATCTCGGAAGCCGGCGGCACAGCGGCATTCGTCGACGTCGATCTCTCCGGCAGCTACGACGAGCTCCGTGAGTTCGCCGCCCGCACTACCGACGCCCTCGGCGGCCGCGTCGACATTCTCGTCAACAACGCCGGTATCTATCCGGCCACCGCGACAGCCGATCTTCCCGACGATCAGCTCGACGCCATGCTCGCCGTCAACGTCCGAGCGCCGCACGTGCTGGTCGGTGAGCTCGCACCGGCCATGGCCGAGCGCGGCAGCGGAGTCATCGTGAACATCGGGTCGTGGATGGCCAAGATGGGCAGTCCGTTCGCTGCGATGTACTCCGCCACCAAAGCCGCCGACGAGCAGCTCACCCGCAGCTGGGCCGCCGAATTCGGCCCACGCGGTGTGCGAGTGAACGCCCTCGCGCCCGGAGCCACTCTGACTCCGGGCAACGAGGATGCACGCCAGGTCCTCGACGCCATGACGGCCGGAACCCCGGCAGGCACGGTGCTGTCGCCGCAGAACATCGCCGACGGTGTGCTGTTCCTGGTCTCGGACGATGCCGCGATGGTGCACGGAACCACGCTCTACGTCGACGGCGGTATTTCGGTCACCCGCGGGTGAGCACACCTCCGTCGACCCGTCACATGTTCGAGACGACCAAGCCGATGAACGCCAGGTAGAGAACGATGAAAACGCCGAAGATGATGAGGGACAGCTTGCCGAAGAAGGCCGCACGCTGGGACGAGTACTGCGCGCCCTGGAGATCACCCATCGACCACAGAGGATGAACCTTCAGCGCGTGATTGAACGCGGGGATGGCCAGTGGCCAGAAGAAGATGACTGCAACCACTGCCCACCCTGCGTTCGACGCCGGCAGCACGGGTGCCTGCGCGAAGGGCTGCGCTGCGGGAAAGGTCTGCTGATGAGTTTGCTCGTACGGTCCCGACATGTGGTGTTCCCCCCGAATGAATGAAGTGATGACACCCGGTACGACGCACCCCGGGACCATCCGGTTCCAGGCCGCCACCACTCGGCGCACACGAATGACCGCCGGGCGCATCACGCAGTGTCGATTCGAGGACGTGCAAGTGCGTCACGCATAGGGTGATCGCAGTCACACCTGCGACCATGGAGACCCCACACATGTCACTGAAAGCGGCCGACGATCCACACGTCGAATTGCTGAAGACGGATCCCGACCTACCACCTGTCGGAGTCGTCGATTCCCATCCCATGACGCCGATCAAGCGTCTGATGCTCGTCGTGATCGGCCTGCTCGGCGGCGTCGCCTGGACGATCATCGCCATCGTGCGCGGGGAGAACCCCAACGCCGTCTGGTTCGTGATCGCCGCCGTCTGCACCTATATATTCGCGTTTCGCTTCTACGCCAGGCTGATCGAACGCAAGATCGTCTTTCCTCGCGACGACCGAGCCACGCCCGCCGAGATCTTGGAGAACGGCAAGGACTACATGCCGACGGACCGTCGGGTGCTGTTCGGCCATCACTTCGCCGCGATCGCCGGAGCGGGCCCCCTCGTCGGACCGGTTCTGGCTGCCCAGATGGGCTACCTGCCCGGCACGATGTGGATCATCATCGGCGTCGTGTTCGCCGGGGCCGTCCAGGATTTCCTGGTGCTGTGGATCTCGACGCGCCGCAACGGCCGCAGCCTCGGCCAGATGGCCCGTGACGAACTCGGAGCAGTCGGCGGAACCGCCGCGCTGATCGCGGTGTTCGTCATCATGATCATCCTGATCGCCGTTCTTGCTCTCGTCGTCGTCAACGCGCTCGCCGAAAGTCCGTGGGGCGTCTTCTCCATCGCGCTGACCATCCCCATCGCCCTGTTCATGGGTGTGTATCTGCGCTACCTGCGGCCGGGAAACGTCACCGAGGTCTCGCTCATCGGCGTCGTGCTGCTGCTGCTCGCTATCGTCGCCGGCGGCTGGGTCGCCGAAACCGAATGGGGCACAGACTGGTTCACCCTGTCCAAGGTGACGGTCGCCTGGCTGCTCATCGGCTACGGCCTGCTCGCCTGCATCCTGCCGGTGTGGTTGCTTCTGGCCCCGCGTGACTATCTTTCGACGTTCATGAAGGTCGGCACCATCGCCCTGTTGGCCGTCGGAATTCTCATCGCCCGCCCCGAGATTCAGATGCCCGCCATGACCACCTTCGCCACCGAAGGCAACGGACCGGCATTCGCAGGCTCACTGTTCCCGTTCCTGTTCATCACCATCGCCTGCGGTGCGCTCTCGGGTTTCCACGCTCTGATCTCCTCCGGCACCACGCCGAAGTTGCTCGAGAAGGAAAAGCAGATGCGCATGATCGGCTACGGCGGCATGCTCACCGAGTCGTTCGTCGCCATCATGGCGCTCATCACCGCCTGTGTTCTCGATCAGCACATCTACTTCGCACTCAACGCACCGGCGACGCTGACGGGCGGCACGCCCGAGACTGCTGCGGAGTACGTCAACGGTCTGGGACTCAGCGGCGGCGACATCTCGGCCGGCGAATTGAGCCAGGCCGCAGCCGATGTGGGCGAGGAATCGATCATCTCCCGCACCGGTGGCGCTCCGACGCTGGCGTTCGGCATGTCCGAGGTACTGCATCAGGTGTTCGGCGGCGAATCGCTCAAGTCGTTCTGGTACCACTTCGCGATCATGTTCGAGGCACTGTTCATCCTCACCACGGTCGATGCCGGCACCCGCGTCGCACGCTTCATGCTCTCCGACAGCATCGGCAACCTGCCCGGAGCCTCGGCCAAGAAGTTCAAGGACCCGTCGTGGCGTCCCGGTGCATGGATCTGCTCGCTCATCGTCGTCGCAGCCTGGGGCGCAATCCTTCTCATGGGAGTCACCGACCCGCTCGGCGGCATCAACACCCTGTTCCCGCTGTTCGGTATCGCCAATCAGTTGCTCGCCGCCATCGCCCTGACGGTGGTCATGGTGATCGTCGTCAAACGAGGCCTCTACAAGTGGGCATGGATCCCCGGCATTCCGCTTGCTTGGGACCTCATCGTCACGATGACGGCCTCGTACCAGAAGATCTTCTCCTCCACCCCGGCCATCGGTTACTGGACGCAGCATTCTCAGTTCCGTGACGCGAAGGAGCAGGGCCTGAGCAGCTTCGGCAGCGCGAAGACCCCCGAAGCCATCGATGCTGTCATTCGCAACACGTTCATCCAGGGCACGCTGTCGATCATCTTCGCGGTACTCGTCCTGGTCGTCGTCATCGCCGGAGTCATCGTGTGTGTCAGGGCCGTTCGCGGAGCAGACCTCCCGGACAACGAGGAACCGGAGGTGCCGTCGAAGATCTTCGGTCCCGCCGGATTCGTCCTCACCCCCGCCGAGAAGCAGATCCAGGCCGAGTGGGACGAACTGATCGATGCGGGCACCGTTCGACGCCCCGGGTCGGCGCACTAGATGCGCGGGCTGTGGTGGTGGATCACCTCGGTGATGGGTGATCACGATTACGACCGCTACGTCGCGCACCTGGCCCGGCACCACCCGGGCCAGGAGCCACCGACCGTGCGGCAGTACTGGAAAGACCGGCACGCGGAAGCGGACCGAAACCCAGGGGCTCGATGCTGTTAGGGCTTCGCCCTCGTGCGCGTTTTGCGTAGCTGGAGGTACGCAAAACGCGCACGAGGGGCGCAGCCCCGTCCGATTTCCGCTAGCACTGGCGGGATCGCGCTGACACAGTAGGAGCATGAGCAGCGAACGGCAGGTGCAAGAACTGGACTTCGATCGGTGTTATCGCGCGGTCTCCTCGCGTGATGCACGGTTCGACGGCCAGTTCTTCACCGCCGTCTCCACCACCGGCATCTACTGCCGACCCTCCTGCCCGGCGCGCACCCCCAAGCCCGGCAACGTCTCGTTCATGGCCACGGCAGCAGCGGCCCAGCAATCCGGCTACCGCGCCTGCCGACGTTGCCAGCCCGACGCCACTCCCGGTTCCCCACGATGGAACATCCACTCGGATCTCAGTTCTCGCGCGATGCGGCTGATCTCCGACGGAGCCGTCGAGCGCGGGGGCGTCGACGGCCTCGCGAGCACCCTCGGCTACTCGAGCCGCCAACTGACCCGCGTTCTGACGGCAGAAGTGGGTGCCGGACCGCTTGCGCTGGCTCGTGCCCATCGCGCGCACACCGCCCGCACGTTGATCCAGACCACCGATATGTCGATGGCCGACATCGCCTTCGCCGCGGGCTTCTCGAGCGTCCGCCAATTCAACGACACCATCAAAGAGGTCTTTTCCGTCGATCCGACGACCCTGCGGCGAGAAGCGCACCGCTCGGCCGTAGCGACTGCGGGTGGAACCGTCACGCTGCGACTGCCGTACCGCGCGCCGCTGGACCGCGGCTGGGTCGAGTGGTTCCTGCGAGGCCATGTGGTCGAGGGCATCGAATCGTTTTCCGACGACGGCGAATACGTGCGTTCCCTGCAGCTCCCGCACGCTGCCGGACTGGTGGCACTGCGCATCCTGGATGGATTCGTCAGCGCCGCACTGACTTTGCAGGACATGCGCGATCTCGCTCCCGCCGTGGCCAGGATCCGACATCTGCTCGATCTCGACGCCGACCCACTTGCCGTCGACGAGGCCCTGCGCGCCGACCCGCAGCTCGCACCGAGCGTCGGCGCCCATCCGGGTATCAGGGCCCTCGGGGTCGTCGACGGGGCGGAAATGTTGCTGCGCACCGTCATCGGGCAACAGATCTCGCTGAAGGCAGCGGCCACCCACACCGCCAGGCTCGTCGACGCGCTCGGGGCACCACTGGATTTCGGCGACGGACGCGTCGGACGGCTGTTCCCCGACGCTGCCGTCATCGCCGAACGCGGCCACGAGGTCCTCACCGGCCCGGCGGCTCGGGTCCAGACCGTCATCCGCGTCGCCGACGCCATCGCGTCGGGAACGGTGACATTGCACCCCGCGCGGGAGGGCCCGGATCTGGAACGAGAACTGCTCGCGCTCAAGGGAATCGGGCCGTGGACGGCCCGCTATGTCGTCATGCGACTGTTGGGTGACCCCGACGTTCTGCTCGACACCGATCTCGTTGTCCGCCAAGGCGCGCAGGCGCTGGACATTTCTTTGAAGAACTCCCAACGCTGGGCACCGTGGCGTTCCTACGTCTCGATGCACCTGTGGATCACCGCACTGGAAAGAAGGCAGGCATGATGGCCACCTCCGCAACGCAGGACACCCCTATCGGTCCGTTCACCACCATCGTCGACGCCGATCAGCGCGTGCTGGCGTCGGGCTGGACCGCCAATGTCGAGGAACTCCGAGTGTTGATCCATCCGACGTTGCGACCTACCGATGTCCGCTCGGCGGCCGACCTCGGTGCCGTCACCGCAGCTGTCGACTCCTACCACCGCGGCGACGTCGACCGCATCGACGACATCGACGTCGCACAACGATCGGGCGAATTCCTGATGCACGCCTGGGACGTGCTGCGCACTGTCGAACCCGGAGCGCCGGTGACGTACTCCGCGTTCGCGGAATTGTCCGGACGGCCGACGGCGATTCGCGGTGCCGCGTCGGCGTGCGCGCGCAATGCCGCCGCCCTGTTCGTACCGTGCCACCGAGTGGTTCGGATCGGCGGTGCGCTCGGTGGATTCCGTTGGGGACTGCCGACGAAGAAGTGGCTGTTGGCCCACGAGGCGCTCTGACCGACACCGCGTCGGAGTGGGACGTTAAGGTTCTTCACGAACCGCCACCCGCCGAATGTGAGGACCCACCGTGACCGAATCGGCAGTTCCCGGCAGTACTGCGAAGCCCGCGAAGTCCGGACGAGATCGCGGGGACCTCATCGGAATCGGTGGCCTCTGGCTGGCGAAATGGTCGCTCATCCTGATCTCCATCGCGGCCGGCGCGTGGGTGTTCGGTTGGCTGATCGGTCATCTCTGGGTGATTCTGCTACCGGTTCTACTCGCGGTGATCGTGGCCACGGTTCTGTGGCCACCGGCGAAATTGATGATGCGCCTTGGCTTTCCGCCTGCGCTGGCATCGTCCGTGTCGCTCGTGGTGTTCTTCGTCGTGATCGGCGGGGTCATCACGCTGATCATTCCGTCGGTGGCCGAGCAGGCTCCCGAGTTGGTCGATCAGGCGTCGGGCGGCATCGGTCAGGTGCAGGACTGGCTCAAGGGACCGCCGCTCAACATCGGCGACGACCAGATCGACAATGCGGTATCGGCCATCGTCTCGCGGCTGCAAGACAGCGGCGACGTCATCGCGACCGGCGTGTTCAGCGGCGTCTCGGCAGCCGGTTCCATCCTCGTGACCCTTGCCCTGGTGCTCGTGCTGTCGTTCTTCTTCGTCAAGGACGGCCCGAAGTTCCTGCCGTGGCTGCACGGATTCTCCGGCGGCCGCGCGGGACGCCATCTCGGCGAAGTCCTCTCCCGCATGTGGGTGACGCTGGGCGGTTTCATCCGGACCCAGGCCATCGTCAGCTTCATCGACGCGTTCTTCATCGGGCTCGGATTGGTGATCCTCGGTGTCCCGCTGGCATTGGTGCTCGCCACCCTGACGTTCCTCGGTGGCTTCATCCCCATCGTCGGTGCGTTCGTCGCGGGCGCTCTCGCTGTGCTCGTCGCATTGGTGGCCAACGGTCTGACGACCGCGTTGATCGTGCTCGCGATCATCCTCGCGGTGCAGCAGCTCGAAGGCAACGTGCTGCAGCCGATCCTGCAGAGCCGCAGCATGAATCTGCATCCAGCGATCGTGCTGCTGGCCGTCACCGGAGGCAGCTCGCTGTTCGGGATCATCGGCGCGTTCCTCGCAGTGCCCGCTGCCGCGGTGGCTGCTGTGCTGATTCGCTACGTCTCCGAACAGATCGACGAGCGATCGAACGAGCCCGATCAGGACGAGCTAGAGGATCAGATCCCCGCACCCGAGGGACTGACCGACGAACAGGCCGGCCTCGAAGATGAGGACGAGGACGAGGACGACAAGCAGGACGAGAAGGCTACGACGGAGAAGAAGTAGCCCCGATCAGGACGCGACGACCTGCAATGTCGAGCCCGCGCGTCCACGCTTGACGTAGAGGCGGCTCGGAATGCGCTGACGCATTTCGTCGACGTGACTGACGACTCCGACGACGCGGCCGCCCGCACGTAATTCGTCGAGCACGGCCATCACCGATTCCAGCGTGTCTGCATCCAGCGTGCCGAACCCCTCATCGATGAACATGGTGTCGAGCACGACCCCGCCGGATTCGGCGGCCACGACATCGGCGAGACCCAGCGCGAGCGAGAGCGACGCCAGAAACGCCTCGCCGCCCGACAACGTCTTGGCCGACCGCACCACACCGGTGTAGTCGTCGCGGATGTCGAGACCGAGTCCACCCCGCTTTCCGCGAACGCCGGCCTCGTCGGAGTGCACGAATTCGTAACGACCGGAGGACATCCGACGCAAGCGTGCCGATGCCGACTCGGCGACGTCCTCGAGACGGGACGCAAGCACGTAGGACCGCAGCGACATCTTGCGTGCATTCTGCCCACGCCCGGCGACCACATCCGCCAGGTTGGCGAGCTCGTCGAACTCGGCGCGTTGCGGCGCGATGGCCGCAGCCGCGACGAACAGTTCGGCGACCAACCGCTCGAGATCGTCCGCGCGTCGGCGACACTCGGCCACCTCCCCCGCGGCAACCTTCGCCGCGCCGTCCAGTTCGGCGAACCGGGCACGCAGCGGATCCAGGTCGATCGGCGGTTGCCCGCTCTGGGCGACGATGCCGGGTTCGAGCAGCACGTGTTCGGCGTGTGCCCGACGCTCCTCTGCCAGACGAAGCTCGGTCTCGATCTGCTCGACGCGGTCCTTTGTGAGAACGGCATCTGCTGCTGCATCGGCGGAATCGAAGTTCGATGCCGATACCCGTCGATCCAGTTCGCCGCGCAGCGCGGCATGCTGCTCGCTGGCGTCGAGCCAGGCGATTCGCGCTTCCTGCAGTCGGCGGGCACCGTCGATCAGCTTCTCGCACTCGGCAATTCGCTCGGTCAACGACGTGCCTTCGGCAATTTCCTCGGCTACCGACGCTCGCATCTGCGCCACCGATCGCTCGGTGGCTGCGATGCGTTCGTCGAGCGCGCTGCGCCTGGCGACGAGATCCTGCAGCGTGACCGCCAACGCATCCGACTCGGCGCGCAACCGGCGCAGCTCGGCCGTCGCCGGGTCGAAGTCGGCGACCCTCGCTCGAGCGTCTCGGACGGCACTCGTCGCCGCATCGAGGGTGTGAGCAAGCTCCGCGGCGGAAGCACCGCCCGTCCGGTCGTGCAGCAGATCCACCGCACGACTGGCGTCGGCAACGGCCGCGATCGACCGTTCCAACTCGGCAGCGCACTTTCGCTCCGCAGCGGCAGCCTTGTCCTCCTGCGCTTTCGTGACCGTCGACGTGGCGGCAGCCGCCGGATTCGGATGCTCGGCGGACCCGCACACGACACAGGGCGCACCCGGCTCGAGGCGGGCAGCCAGCTCTGCGGCCATACCGTCGATGCGGCGTTCGCGCAGCTCGAGCAAATGTTCCCAGGCGCTGTTGCGCGCGGTTGCGGCACGGTCCCTGACGCGTTCTGCCTCGACGAGAACGGCTCGGGTCCGCACCAATTCGAGGGCCGACTCGGCGACCGCCTGAGCGCGGGCGCACCGCTCGTCCAGTCCGGGCAGCTCGGCAGCGGCCGCAGCTGCGCGCGCCACCCGCGCTTCGACGGCGGCGAGGGTCTCGGGAAGTGTCGCCCGTTTCGACGCCGTGCGCTCGATGGCAGCAACGGTCTCGGCGCGCTGTGCGCGCTGTTCTTCGAGCTCGTCGTCCAGCCGGTCGGCCTCACGGGCGATTCCGAGCAGCGACTGCAGCCGTGCGACATCGGTGGTCCACGCTCGCACGAACTCGGCAACCACAGCTCGCTCGTCGACCGGATCGGTCTGTGCCGGCGGCCAATGCAAGGCGTCGTGGAAGCGCTTGCCCGCCGCGGATGTCGGCAGTGCCTGTTCCGCGGCGGTCAGCGCTGCGGTGGCCGCATCTGCGGTGGTGGCTGCAAGGCGCAGATCGGCAACGGCGTCGGCGATGGGACCCGCAGCAGCAGAGTCGGCAAGTTCGGCGCGTCGCGCTGCTCGGGTGGCCTCGCCGTCCCGGTACTGCGCGAGTTGCTCTTCCGCGATGGCGCGTCGGCGCTGCAGGTCCAGGGCGCTGGTGGCCTCGGCCAGCGCGGCGGACGCACGCCCGGCCGCCGCGTCGACCAGCACCGCACGACCCTGGGCGAGAGTTCTGTTCTGCCGTGCACCGTCCAGAACTCGTGCCGCCCATTCGAGGGGATCCGGGGCCTGCTCACCGGGCGCGGCGTCGGTGGACGGCTCGGGTACGCCAGCGGCCTGGGACACTCTGCCCAGCATGATGTCGATGGCCTGGTCGGCGTCGGCAAGACCGGCTGCCAATTCTCGACGGCGCTCGGCAAACCATTCCTCCACGTCGCCGAATCTGCCTGTGTCGAAAAGTCTTTCGAGTAGGTTTCCTCGCTCGTCGCTGTCTGCTCGCAGAAACTTCGCGAACTCGCCCTGCGGCAACAACACCACTTGAAAGAACTGGTCGGCACTCATTCCGAGCAACCCGTTGACCGCGTCGCCGATCTCGTTCAGCCGCGTCAGATTCTGCCCACGCCCGTCGAGCCAGGTGAGACTCGCCTTGGCATTCTGTTTGGTGGTGCCGGCAGTCCTGAGCTTGGGGCGCAGAAACTCCGGACTGCGCACGATGCGGATTCGTCGTCCGCCGAGCGTTGCTTCGAGGGTCACCTGGGGGACGGCACCTGTCGCCGCGTGGTCGGACAGCAGCCTCTTGCCCTCCCGCCGTGCTCCGGGAACGGTGCCGTAGAGCGCAAAGGCAACGGCGTCGAGCACCGTCGTCTTCCCGGCTCCGGTCTGGCCGTGCAACAGAAACAGCCCGTCGGCTCCCAGCGCGTCGAAATCGACCGTCTCCGTTCCCGCGAAGGGGCCGAAGGCGGTGATCTCGAGTGAATGCAGCCTCATGCAGCGCCGCGGTCAGCGGTGCTCGCCGGTGTGCGCGTGGATTCGGCCTCGCGCTGCACGGAAGCAAGAGCGCGCTCGAAGAGCGCGGACTCGGCTGCGGTGGGCGCGCTACGCATGTCCGTCAGGAACGACGTCGCGATCTCGAGGTCGCTGCGGCCGCGGACACGATCGCGATACCGAAGCCCCCCGCCGTCTTCGGGTCGACGCCACTCGAGATGGATCGCGTGCCGAAAACGCTGTTGCAGCAACCGCATTGCATCGACAGGACGTACCTCGTCGGTCAGCACCGCCGAGACGTAGTGATCCTCGTAGTCGGAAAAGGCTGCGTGAGTGGTCAATTCCTCGACCGTGCCCTCGATGCGGGCGAGACCGCGAACCACCGGCAAGTCCACTCGATCGACGCTGCCGAGCCCGTCGGCGTCGAGTTCGAGAATCCACACGGCCTTACGGTGCGAGCGTTCGCCGAACGAGTACGGCAACGGGGAGCCGGAGTACCGGACCCGCTCGGTGAGTGTCTGCGGAGAATGCAGGTGCCCCAGTGCCACGTAGTCGACACCGTCGAATGCCGATGCCGGTGCGGTTTCGATTCCCCCGGACGAAATCGATCGCTCCGAACCTGTCGCTTCGCCGCCGACGATGAACGCATGCGCGAGGACGACGGACCGAACAGGCTGCCCTGCTTCGTCTCTCGCTGCGAGGTCGGCGCGCACCAGGTCCATGGCAGCATCGAGCACCTCGGCGTGCGTCCGTGCCGCCGGAACGTCGAGTTCGACTCGGGTGGTCTCGGGCTCGAGGTACGGAATGCCGTAGAACGCAACCGATCCGTGCTCGTCCTCGACGACCACCGGGGTCGCGACGCTGCCGACCTTGGTCATCAGATGAAGTCCACCGGCCGAGGCGAACGCAGCTCCGGCACCCAACCGAGCAGGCGAATCGTGGTTCCCCGACGTCGCGACGATGACGGCTCCGGCGGCTCGGATCGCTTCGAGTCCGCGATTGCAGACCACTACGGCATCCGCGCTCGGCACAGCGCGATCGTAGATATCGCCCGGGACGACGACCACGTCGATCGACTGTGCGGCAACCAGTTCCGCGATGGACTCGAGCACTGCGCCCTGATCGGCCAACAGGTCGACACCGTGAAAGGTGCGACCTATGTGCCAGTCCGAGGTGTGCAGGATTCTCATGTCGACGACGCTATCGGCAACCACCGACAAACTATTCGAGGCTCGTCGGCCTGTCGGGCGTGAGCATCGACCCACAGCTCGCCTCGCCCGAACTTGTCGGTGGCGTACTGCATCATCGGCACCATGAACATTCTCACCGCGCTCGGCCTGCTCGTCGCCCTCGCCATCGGCGGCGTGGTGGGGTGGCTGTTGCATGCCTCTCGGGTGGGTGATCGGGCCGTACGAGCGGAGGCACAGCTGGCGGCTCTACGCCAGAACGAGGCGCTGCTGCGCCAGTCGCTGAGCGCGGTGAACGAGGATTCCGCGCGGCGCAATTCGACGGTCATCGGCCAACAGGTGTCCCATCTGGTGGAGCCACTGCACGACGCCGTCGACGCCCTGGCCGAGCACGTGCGAGAAGTCGAGCACCACCGCATCAGGGCGTACGCGGGGCTGTCGGAACAGGTCACCGGAATGCATCGCGCATCGATGCAGCTCTCCATGCAGACCGGACAACTGGTCACCGCACTGCGCGCACCGCAGATCCGAGGTCGGTGGGGCGAGATCCAGCTCGAACGGGTCGTCGAACTCGCCGGAATGGTCAAGCACTGCGACTTCGACACTCAGGTGAGCAAGGACGGCTTTCGACCCGACATGATCGTTCGCCTCGCCGGCGATCGGCAGATCGTCGTCGACGCCAAGGTGCCGTTCGCGGCCTACCTCGACGCCGCGCAGGACGAAGATCCCGGTGCTCGCGACAAGCATCTGCGCCGCCACGCCAAGCAGTTGCGCACCCACATCGATCAACTGGCCGACAAGGCCTACTGGGAGGCATTCGAGCCGACTCCGGAGTTCGTCGTCCTGTTCGTTCCCGGAGATCCTTTTCTCGACGCCGCGCTGACGTCGGATACGAGCCTGCTGGAGTACGCCTTCGGCCGGAACGTGATTCTTGCCACCCCGACCACTCTGGTCGCTCTGCTGCGTACCGTCGCGTACACCTGGAAGCAGGAGTCGATCGCCGAGGACGCGGCGCGGATCCACCAGCTGGGCCGCGAACTGTACGGCCGCATCGGAATCGTCTCGACACATCTCGACAAGCTCGGAGCCCACCTCGGCAAGGCCGTGGAGTCCTTCAACTCCACAGTCGGGTCGGTCGACAGCAGGGTGGGTGTCACCGCACGCAGGCTGCACGAGCTCGAGCTGTTCGACGCCGAACCGGTGGAGATCGCACGCGTGGACGAGCGCCCCAAGCTGTCCGATTCGTCCCGCTACCGGCACGACTTCGGTCATGTCAGCGATGCAGTGGGCTGAACTACGGCTAACCTCGAGGGGTGTCTACCTCCCAACGTGCCCGATCCGGGGTACCGCTGGATCACCGATCCATCCTCGCGACCCTGCCCGGCGTACCAGCGTGGGGTGCCGTTGCGATCGCCGCAGGGCTGACCTTTCTCGGATTCCTCATCGACGCCGCGCGTGGAACCGAGCTGACCGGTGCGTTCGCGTTCCTCTACATCCTCGGCTGCATCGCGGCGGTATTGCTGGTCCGCTACCGCGGACTGTTCACCGCGATGGTCCAAGCCCCGTTGATTCTGTTCGTGGCGGTGCCGCTGTCGTACCAGTACTTCACCGACAACGCGGGCACCAGCCTCAAGGACATCATCCTGAACGTGGCGATTCCGCTGGTCAACCGATTTCCGCTGATGCTGCTCGGCACCCTCGTGGCCGTCGGCCTCGGCGCGGTGCGCATCGTGCTGAAGCGGCAGAACACCCACGCGCCCGCAGTTCGACGCAGCACGAAGACCGCCGACACTGCTCGGCGTCGCACGAAATCGGAAGACACCCCGCGTCGAAGCACCAGAGTCGGCGAATCCGCTCGCCGAAGCCCCACCTCCGAGGACGACACACTCACCCGGGCACAACGGCGAGCGCAAGAAGAACGTCCTTCACGCGCACGTAGCCGTCGAGCTGCGGCGGACCGTGACGACGTGTCCGCGGTCGAGGCCACCGATATCGTGCCCGAGCCGTACGTGGGCCGACGAGGAGCCTCTCGCGCCGGAACCGACTCCGGTGTCGCGCCACGTCGGCCGGCCACAGCACCCGGAGCGACGCCCGGGTACGCACGGCCGGCGAGTCCGCAGCCCGAGTACCAGCGGCCCTCCCGCTCCCACGCCCAGTACCCGCAGGATCGCACGCCCCCGCCCGGCGTAGCGCGCCCATCGCGGCCGCAGCCGTCCGAGGCACCGTATTCGACGGAACCTCGCCGGGAGCGTTCACCTCGGGTTCAGCCGCCACGCGACGCCGTCGACCCGTACTCCACCGGCGGTCGGCCGACAACCGAACCGGTCGTCGACGATGCGCCTCGGAACGTGCGCCGTGACGACATTCCTCCGCATCCGGTGCCGCAGGTTCGATACCGCGACCGCCACGCAGACTGACCCTACCGACACCGGCCGGTCATGGACCGGTCAAAAAGCGTGCGGGGCGCAACTCGCGGGGCAGGGAGAAGACCAGGGTCTCGTTCGCGGTGGTGACGGGCTGCACGTCCGCGTATCCATGCTCGGCGAACAGGTCGATGACGCCCTGAACCAGGATCTCCGGCACGGACGCTCCCGACGTGATGCCGATGGTCTCGACGCCGTCGAGCCACGCCAGATCGATCTCTTTCGCGTAGTCCACCAGGTAGCTGGCCCGTGCGCCGGCACCGAGGGCGACCTCGACCAGACGCACCGAGTTCGACGAGTTCTTCGAGCCGACGACGATCACCAGATCGCACTCGGGTGCCATTGCTTTCACCGCGACCTGACGGTTCTGCGTGGCGTAGCAGATGTCGTCGCTCGGCGGATCCTGCAAGGTCGGGAACCGCTCACGCAGCTTCGCGACCGTCAACATGGTCTCGTCGACGCTCAGCGTCGTCTGCGAAAGCCAGATGACCTTGTTCTCGTCGCGCACCGTGACGCTGTCCACCGACTCCGGGCCGTCCACGAGCTGGATGTGCTCGGGTGCCTCACCTGCGGTGCCCTCGACCTCTTCGTGGCCCTCGTGTCCGATCAGCAGAATATCGTAGTCGTCCCGGGCGAACCGCTTGGCTTCCTGGTGCACCTTGGTCACCAACGGGCACGTGGCGTCGATCGTGCGCAGGTTCCGCTCGGCGGCAGAAGTGTGCACCGCAGGCGAAACACCGTGCGCCGAGAACACCAGCAGAGAACCCTCGGGCACCTCGTCGGTCTCCTCGACGAACACCGCGCCGCGATCGGACAGCGTCTCGACCACGTGCTTGTTGTGCACGATCTCTTTGCGTACGTACACCGGCGCACCGTGCTGTTCGAGTGCCTTCTCGACGGTCTCGACGGCGCGATCCACGCCCGCGCAGTAGCCGCGCGGCTCGGCGAGAAGCACCCGCTTACCCCCGGTATGCGCGGTCGTGTGCGAGCCGGCGGAGTGTGCGATACCAAGATTCAGAGGAACGGCCGAAGACATACCTCCTAGGATACGTGTACCGCAGCAACCGGGTCATTCCGCAGGCCCTGGCCTGTCGGCTACCCAAAGGCGACGACTTCGGGCAGTCTGGTGTGCATGACTCGACTCCCCTTTGCGGCGCGGGTGGCTGCAGGCGTCGCCGTGACCGTCGTGGAAGAGGCCCGCAAGCTTCCCGGTTCCGCGTTGATGTTGCCCATGACCGTCGTCAGCGAGGCGTTGGCACGCGGCATGCGGCTTCAGCAGCAGGTGACAGCCCTCGCCATCAAGGGCGATCTGGTCATTTCGGCTCTGCCGGTGATCGGAACTCCGCGCGAGGAGCAGCCGTCGTGGGCGAGTTTCGACGAGGACGAGGACGACGCGTACCCCGCCGCATCGAGGTTCGACTCCGCAGCAGTCACCGATGACGTAGATGTTCCCGACGCACCTGTGGCCGAGCCCATCGCAGCGAATGGACGATTCGCCCTGTACTCGACGCCTCCGCTGGACGAACCGGTGCAGGACACGTCGGCGAAGCCCGCAGCAGCTGCGACGAAGCCCGAGATCGTCGAGATGATCGACTTCGACACTCTTGCCCTGGCTCAGTTGCGCGCACGGCTGCGCACGCTGTCCATCGAGGACTTGGAAACCCTGCTCGAGTACGAGAAAGCGACGTCGGCTCGTGCACCGTTCCAGACCATGCTCGCCAACCGAATCACCACCGCCAAGGCGAAGTGAGCACTCCCCCCACTCAGTCCGGCCCCGCTCCATCCGGTGCGAGTACCGCCGAACAACCATGGCCGGTGCGCACCGTCGCGATGAAGGTGGCCGGTTGGATCGACAAACTCGGCAGCATCTGGGTCGAGGGGCAGCTGACGCAGATCAACGCCCGCCCCGGCACACGCACGGCATTTCTGACTCTGCGTGATCCGTCGGCAGACATGTCGTTGTCGGTGACGTGCTCGCCGCAGCTGCTGGATCGCTCGCCCGTCCCGCTGACCGAGGGCGCGCGCGTCATCCTCTACGGCAAGCTGTCGTTCTTCACCGGCCGCGGCACCATTTCGCTGCGCGCCACCGACATTCGCGCTGTGGGTGTCGGCGAACTACTGGCCCGCATCGAACGGCTCCGGGCTCTGCTGGCGGCCGAAGGACTGTTCGACCCGCGACTCAAGCGTCCGCTGCCGTTCCTGCCCGGCACCATCGGGCTCATCACCGCCCGCGCCAGCGCAGCCGAGAAGGACGTCCTCACCGTCGCGCAGAGGCGTTGGCCCGCAGTGCGATTCGAGGTACGGAACACTCCGGTTCAGGGTCCACAAGCGGTGCCGGCAATCCTGGACGCACTGAAGGATCTGAACGACGACCCGCGCGTCGACGTCATCGTCCTCGCCCGCGGCGGCGGTAGCGTCGAGGATCTGTTGCCGTTCTCCGACGAGGCACTGTGCCGAGCCATCTCACGTGCGACGACGCCGATCGTCAGCGCCATCGGACACGAGCCCGACAGTCCCCTCAGCGATCACGTCGCCGACCTACGTGCTGCCACCCCCACCGATGCCGCCAAGCTCGTGGTGCCCGACGCCGTCGCCGAACAAGCGTTGGTCGCGGAACTGAAAGCCAGAAGCGCTGCAGCGCTCCGCAATTGGGTGGAACGGGAGGCGCGCGGGCTGGAGATGCTGCGGCATCGACCCGTGTTGGCCGATCCGTTGGCGGCCCTCGAACAGCGTCGCGAGGAAGTTCGGCGACTCGCCGACGCAGCTCGACGCGACGTGCAGCGCGAGCTGACCACCCAGGACACGCTCGTCGAACATCTGCGGGCGAGGCTGTCGACGCTGGGGCCTGCTGCCACACTTGCTCGGGGCTATGCCGTCGTACAGCGGGTGGTGCCGGGCGCCGATCCCGAGGTATTGCGTTCGGTCGAGGACGCGCCGCCGGGTACACAGATCAGGGTGCGGGTGGCCGACGGTGCCGTCACCGCCGCAGTCATGGGCCGAGTGAAATGACGCCGAGTGAAAAGACAGAGGGAGATTCGATGAGCGAGAACGAAGACAAGCCGGTATCCGAACTGGGCTACGAGGAAGCCCGCGACGAGCTGGTCGGAGTGGTGAAGATCCTCGAGCAGGGCGGGCTCGATCTCGACGCATCCCTCGCTCTGTGGGAGCGCGGCGAACTGCTGGCGACGCGCTGCGAGGAACAACTGGCAGGTGCACGTAAGCGCATCGAGACCGCGCTGGCGAGCACCGAGAACGACAGCTAGGGCGCGAGCGGTTCGGTGGCCTCGACCGCAGCCGCGAGAGTGGTGAATTCCTCGGTGTTCGCCGTGCCGCCCAACAGAATTCGTACGTCACCGAAGTCCGAGACCCAGTAGATGCGCGAGCCTTCCTCGCCGTACACGACCCAGTCTCGACCCGAGACGTTCTGCGCGCCCGACGCGTACACCGTCTCCCCGGCCACGAACGGCACCACCAGTTCCTCGGACGCAGCCGTCTGAGTCAGCTGCAGGTACGCACCCGATCCGGTGATGTATCCGACAGTCGACGCCGCTCCACCGCTATCGCCGGAAATGGTCGCGCGACTCCCCGAATTGGGCGTCCATTCCTCGGGAACGACCGGATTGCGCACCGGGAAACCGATTTCCGCCGCGTCGTACTGCAGAGCGGAGTTCACGTCGAAGTTGGGAATGGGTCCCTGCTTGGGTCCGCCGGGGCTCAACGAGCACTGACTGGCTACGCCTGCGATCAACAAACACGCAATGACCAGCGGAATCAGCGACCAGACCATGTCGCGGTTGTTGTTGAGAATCCGAGGTTTGCTGTTTGCCACATCTCCAGTATCCCCTCTGCGGCGCAGTGCTCGGTCGGCGCGTACCTCACAGTCGACCCGACCCCACCGCGGGCATCACAGAAATGAGATAATCCTGCCTGGGTAACACCCCACCAACCAGGAGGCTACAAACCGATGACGGCCAGCACCGAGTCCACTCGCGCCATGGCGCCAGATCGCAACCTCGCACTCGAACTCGTCCGCGTCACCGAGGCCGGTGCGCTCGCCTCGGGTCGCTGGGTCGGTCGCGGCGACAAGGAAGGTGGCGACGGAGCAGCAGTCGACGCGATGCGTCAGTTGGTCAGCTCGGTCTCCATGCGCGGCGTCGTCGTCATCGGCGAAGGCGAGAAGGACGAAGCGCCGATGCTCTACAACGGCGAGCAGGTCGGCAACGGAAACGGACCCGAGGTGGACTTCGCCGTCGACCCCGTCGACGGAACCACCCTGATGGCCAAGGGCATGCCCAACGCCATCTCGGTACTCGCCGTCGCCGAACGTGGCGCGATGTTCGATCCCTCGGCCGTGTTCTACATGGAGAAGATCGCCGTCGGACCCGATTACGCCGACGTCATCGACATCACCGCCCCCGTCGCCGAGAACATCGCCCGCATCGCCAAGATCAAGAAGGGTTCCGCCTCCGACGTGACGGTGTGCATCCTCGATCGCCCCCGGCATGCCGAACTGATCCAGCAGGTACGCGACGCCGGGTCACGCATCCGGTTGATCTCCGACGGTGACGTCGCCGGTGCCATCGCCGCCGCCCGTCCCGACTCCGGTACCGACATGCTCATCGGCACCGGCGGAACACCCGAGGGCATCATTGCGGCCGCCGCGATGCGCTGCATGGACGGTGCCATCCTGGGCCGTCTGGCACCCACGGACGACACCGAGAAGCAGAAGGCCATCGACGCCGGCCACGACCTCGATCGCGTCCTCGACACCAAGGACCTCGTCTCGGGCGAGAACGTCTTCTTCACCGCCACCGGCGTCACCGACGGCGACCTGCTGCGCGGCGTTCGCTACGCGGGCGGCGGAGCCCACACCCAGTCCATCGTCATGCGCTCCAAGTCCGGCACCGTGCGCATGATCGACGCCTACCACCGCCTCGAGAAGCTGCGCGAGTACTCCTCGGTGGACTTCGACGCCGACGAATCCGGCCAGGCACCGTCCTTCTGATCCCCGAAACCACGACTGGCAAAGTAAGGCTCATGACGCAGACAGACGAACAGCAGTTCCGGATCGAACACGACACCATGGGAGAGGTTCGCGTCCCCATCGACGCACTCTGGCGTGCCCAAACGCAACGTGCGGTGGAGAACTTCCCCATCTCGGGCCGCCCGCTCGAGCGCACCCAGATCCGCGCGATGGGCCTGCTCAAGGCAGCCTGCGCGCAGGTCAACAAGGATCTCGGTCTGCTCGACGGCGCATTGGCCGATGCGATCATCGCCGCAGCCAACGAAATCGCCGAGGGCAAGCACGACGATCAGTTCCCGATCGACGTCTTCCAGACCGGCTCGGGCACCAGCTCCAACATGAATGCCAACGAGGTCATCGCGTCGATCGCCAAGGCCAACGGCGTCGAGGTGCACCCCAACGACCACGTGAACATGTCGCAGTCGTCCAACGACACGTTCCCGACGGCAACGCACGTCGCCGCCACCGAAGCAGCCGTCACCTCCCTGGTGCCTGCGCTTCGGCACCTGCACGAAGCTCTGGTGACCAAGGCCACCGAGTGGAAGCACGTCGTCAAGTCCGGACGCACCCACCTGATGGATGCCGTCCCCGTCACTCTCGGTCAGGAATTCGGCGGCTACGCCCGGCAGATCGAGGCCGGTATCGAGCGCGTCGAAGCCACCCTGCCGCGTCTGGGTGAACTGCCCATCGGCGGCACCGCCGTCGGCACCGGCCTCAACGCACCCGACGGCTTCGGCCCGAAAGTTGTTGCTGCTCTGGTGAAGTCGACGGGCATCGACGCCCTCACCGCTGCCAAGGATTCGTTCGAGGCGCAGGCCGCTCGCGACGGACTGGTCGAGGCATCCGGCGCGCTGCGCACCATCGCAGTGTCACTGACCAAGATCGCCAACGACATTCGCTGGATGGGATCGGGACCGCTCACCGGACTCGGCGAGATCGCACTCCCCGACCTGCAGCCCGGCAGCTCGATCATGCCCGGCAAGGTCAATCCCGTTCTCCCCGAAGCAGTCACACAGGTTGCCGCACAGGTCATCGGCAACGACGCGGCAGTGGCATTCGGCGGCGCATCGGGCGCATTCGAGCTCAACGTCTACATCCCGATGATGGCGCGCAACGTGCTCGAATCCTTCAAGCTGCTCGCCAACGTCTCGGTGCTGTTCGCCGACAAGTGCGTCGTGGGCCTCGAAGCCAACGTCGAGCACCTCAAGACCCTCGCCGAGTCCTCGCCGTCCATCGTGACGCCGCTGAACTCCGCAATCGGCTACGAGGAAGCGGCCGCAGTCGCCAAGCAGGCCCTGAAGGAAAAGAAGACAATCCGTCAGACCGTCATCGACCGCGGACTGATCGGCGACAAGCTCAGCGAAGCAGAACTGGACAAGCGCCTCGACGTCCTCGCCATGGCGAAGGTCAAGGACTAGCTTTCCCGTTCGCCCCGAAACGCGTGAATGGTCCATTGCACCGCCGAGACGTGTGCAATGGACCACTCACGCTTTCGAAAGGGGCCGAAACCTCAGGCCAGGTGCGCGAGTTCTTCGCGTGCCTTCAGGCCGTCCTCACCCAGATCGGTGCGGTCGAAGATCTTCCAGCCTGCGAGCAACGGCTTGAACACCTTGTCGCGTTCCTGGTCGGCGTCGTAGATGCCGGCTTCGGCGAGAGCGGCGACGCTGCTGCCGCGGTCGGGTAGCTCGATCTCGGGGATCTTGAATCCGTTGATGCGGTCGGCCACTGCGCGCGCAGCCTGATCGGGTACGACAGCGAATGCCTCGTCGATGATGTTGGCGTAGAACGTCGACTGCAGCTCGTCGTCGTCGGCAATTTTGCCGAGGATGGTTGCCAGTACCGGATCCTTGCCGAGGGCGATGGTGTTGCGATTACGAAGGGCGGCGGCAGCTTCCTCGATGGCGAAGTGCGCCAGGATGTCGAGCAGCCGCTGGCTGGGGGCGTCGAATCCGAGGGTCATGTGCTCCATCCGAACTCGCTCGAGGGCGACCGGATCGACAGCGCGGGTGAGCACGAGGAAGTTGCGCAGCACGATCGACTGTCGGTTCTCCTCCGACGTCCAGCGGCCCGTCCACTTCCACCAGGCACCGAGGCCGGTGAGGGCGTGGGCCAGTTCCCGGTGGTAGGCGGGGAGGTTGTCGGCTACCAAAACGCCCACCGTGGCGGACAGAATTTCGACGTCGCTCAGGTGCGACTGCTCGGGCGACCAGTCCTCGCCGCCGAGGAACGCGAAGTTCTTGCCGTCGTCGAACGGCGCGAGCTCATGGGGGTGCCAATCACTCGCTGCCTCGATATGGCGTCGTAGATTCTCTTCGACCGCGGGCTCCAAACGGACCAGCAGATCACCGTCGGACAGGTTCGTAGACATGTGGTAACCGTAGCGCCTGCCGCCGAGCGACCGACGCCGTGCCCCTGACCTCTGTGAATTCTCCCAACGGTTCGACATTTTGGCCGAGGCCAACCGGCCATCCAGGCGTTTTCACCCCGGGGACGGTGTCATGTTCGCGATCGAACCGTCCCGCGAGAGTGCATCCGACGTGCAATTCGGTCACACTCGGGTTCTTCGACGGGGATGGATGGAGCGAATCACCACATGACCGATACACAGCAGGCAACCGAGATCGTGGAAGAGCTGTTCGACGCGCTGAGATCTCGCGACACCGATCGTGCGATGACTCTTCTCGACGACCGCGTCGTCTGGCACAACGTGGGACTTCCGAAGGTGCGCGGCACCTCGAACGTCGGACGGTTCCTGGCGCTGCTCGCCAAGCCTGCGTTCGGGTTCGACGTTGTCGTGCACAACATCGCGGCCGACGGAGATGTCGTTCTCACCGAACGCACCGACGTCCTGATCTGGCGTCGGCTCCGCGTCGAGTTCTGGGTGTGCGGATCCTTCGAGCTGCGCGACGGCAAAGTAGCTGTGTGGCGCGACTACTTCGACAACGTCGACTTCCTGAAAGCCGTTGTGCGAGGGGCACTCGGGGCTGCGCTGGGCCGGTGACCCCATGTGAGTGGAACTTCGTAGTGGGCTACGAAGTTCCACTCACGAGGGGCGTCAGGCCCCTGACGGACCGAATTCTTCGAGCATTTCGGTCACCAGTGCGGCGATCGGTGAACGCTCACTGCGGGTGAGGGTGATGTGCGCGAAAAGTGGGTGCCCCTTGAGCTTTTCGATGACGGCAGCAACGCCGTCGTGTCGGCCGACCCGCAGGTTGTCTCGCTGCGCGACGTCGTGAGTGAGTACGACACGTGAACCGCTGCCGAGCCTGGAGAGCACCGTCAGCAGCACGTTGCGCTCGAGCGACTGCGCCTCGTCGACGATCACGAACGAATCGTGGAGCGAGCGACCGCGAATGTGCGTCAGCGGCAACACTTCCAGCATGCCGCGGGCGATGACCTCCTCCATGACCTCCGGGCTGGCCAGTCCTTCGAGGGTGTCGAAGACGGCCTGGCCCCACGGGCCCATCTTCTCGCTCTCACTACCGGGGAGGTAGCCGAGTTCCTGACCACCGACGGCGTAAAGAGGCCGGAAGACAACAACTTTGCGATGTGAGCGACGTTCGAGGACGGCCTCGAGTCCGGCAGTGAGAGCCAGAGCGGACTTACCAGTGCCGGCCTTGCCGCCGAGCGAGACGATGCCGATGCTCTCGTCGAGCAGAAGATCGAGCGCCACGCGCTGTTCCGCCGAACGGCCGTGCAGGCCGAACGCCTCACGCTCGCCGCGCACGAGCTGGAGCTGCTTGTCAGGGGTGACGCGACCCAGCGCACTCTGCCGTCCGGCAAGCAGTCGAACTCCGGTGTGGCACGGGAGGTCTCGGGCCTCGACGAGATCGATGACACCGTCGTTGAACAGGGTGTCCACGGCATCGGAGGGCACCTCGAGCTCGGTCATACCGGTCCATCCGGACGGAACGACGTCGTGAGCGTGGTACTCGTCGGCGGGGAGTCCGACGGCTCCGGCCTTGACGCGCAGCGGGATGTCTTTGCTGACCAACACCACGTCCTTGCCCTCGGCCGCCAGATTCAGGGCGCACGCGAGGATTCTGGAGTCGTTGGAGTCGGTACGAAAACCGACGGGAAGCACCGAAGGATCGGTGTGATTGAGCTCGACTTGCAGTGTGCCACCGGACGTTCCGATGGGAACCGGCTGATCGAGCCGGCCGAATTCGACGCGAAGGTCGTCGAGCATGCGCAAGGATTCCCGCGCGAACCATCCCAGTTCGTGATGGTGGCGTTTGCCCTCCAACTCGCTGATCACGATCAACGGAAGTACCACATTGTGCTCGGCGAACCGGATGACTGCCCAGGGATCCGACAGCAGGACCGAAGTATCGAGCACGAATGTCCGAAGAGGGGCGGAAACGGAGCGTGAAGTGGTCACGTGGGGCTCCTACGTCTGCGCGGCACCGCGCAAACTCTGTCGCTCGGCCGGTCGGGTCCGATGTGTCAGGTGACACGAGGACCGGGTACCGGCCCTCTCGCGCTCACTAGCTCAGTCACGTATCAGAACCTCCCGCACAGACAACTTCCCCGCTGCCTGTTACTGCCGACGGTACCGCCGAAACCCGGGTTCGGCTTGCTAAGAGTCTGGCGTGTCGGTGAACAACGCGTTACGGCCGATTCGGCCCAGGTCAGCGGAAGATCGTGTGCCGAAACGGCCCTCCCCCGTCGGATCGATGTGGCTTTGTTGCAGTCAGATCGACTGGAAGCCACATTGATCCGACCGGGGGCCAGCGTGAATGAACCACTGCATACGTCCGAGCGGTGCAATGGTCCATTGACGCGACCGGGGTGGGGCGGAGCCGCAACAACGGGGCCAGGGTCAGCCGAGCAATCCCCAGTCTTCGAGGCCCTCGTACAACGGCTTGCTCTGTGCCAGTTTCACGACGCGTTCTTTCAGGGCGTCGGTGGCCTGACCGGTGGCCAGGGCGGTCGCGATGATGTCTGCGACCTCGGTGAACTCGGCCTCGCCGAATCCGCGGGTGGCGAGTGCGCCGGTGCCGATGCGCAGGCCGGAGGTGACCATGGGCGGGCGTGGGTCGAAGGGGACGGCGTTGCGGTTGACGGTGATGCCGACCTCGTGCAGCAGGTCTTCGGCTTGCTGGCCGTCGAGCTCGGAGTTGCGCAGGTCGACGAGGACGAGGTGCACGTCGGTGCCGCCGGTGAGGACGGAGACGCCCTTGTCGGCGACGTCTGCACCGGTGAGCCGCTCGGCGAGCAGCGACGCACCGAGGAGGGTGCGCTCCTGGCGTTCCTTGAACTCGGGCGTCGCGGCGATCTTGAAGGCGACGGCCTTCGCGGCGATGGCGTGCATCAGCGGCCCGCCCTGCTGGCCGGGGAACACGGCGGAGTTGAGCTTCTTCGCCCATTCCTTCTTGGCGAGGATGATGCCGGAACGCGGTCCACCGAGGGTCTTGTGCACGGTGGAGGAGACGACGTCTGCGTAGGGCACGGGTGAGGGGTGCACGCCAGCGGCGACGAGTCCGGCGAAGTGCGCCATGTCGACCCAGAGCAGCGCGCCCACTTCGTCGGCGATGGAGCGGAACGCAGCGAAGTCCTGGTGCCGCGGGTAGGCGGACCAGCCGGCGATCAGCACCTGGGGCTTGGCGGCGATGGCCTGCTTGCGTACCTCGTCCATGTCGATCCGGTGGTCTTCCTTCGACACACCGTAGGACTCGACCTCGTAGAGCTTGCCCGAGAAGTTGAGCTTCATGCCGTGGGTGAGGTGGCCGCCGTGCGCGAGGTCGAGGCCCATGATCTTGTCGCCCGGGTTGATCAGTGCCATCAGTACCGCGGCGTTGGCCTGCGCACCGGCGTGCGGCTGCACGTTCGCGAACTCGGCACCGAACAGTTCCTTGGCGCGATTGCGCGCGAGGTCCTCGACGACGTCGACGTGCTCGCAGCCGCCGTAGTAGCGGCGTCCGGGGTAGCCCTCGGCGTACTTGTTGGTCAGGACGCTGCCCTGGGCCTGCAGGACCGCGCGGGGGACGAAGTTCTCCGACGCGATCATCTCGAGGGTGTCGCGCTGACGTCCCAGTTCACCTGCCATCGCCGCGGCGACCTCGGGATCGAGCTCGGCCAGTGACAGGTTGTTGACGTCAGTCATAACAGGAGTCTCCAAGGGACAGCAGAGTAAGGGGGCCAGGCCAGTTTACGAGACGCGTACTGCGCCCGGTGTCAGTGGCTCGTCGAGCAGTCTGCCGAACAGCTGTGCCCGCTCACTGGCGGTCTCACCCTGGTCCAACCAGCCGGCGAGAAGCTTGTAGCCCTCGACGTAGGTACTGATGTACGCCCGCCACAGCGGCGAGGACAGAAAGCGCAGACTGTGCCGTGCGCGCTGCGGCGAGGCCAGCGACCATCGTTCCAGGTAGGCGGCCACATCGTCCTCGCTCTTGTGCTGATCGTGCAGCAACAGCGCGGCGTCCTGGCGGACTCCCAGCAGCTGGCTCGACGCAGCCGAGAGTCGCTCGGCCTTGTCGCCGTCGAATCGCAGTCCGAGGTCGGCGTAGATTTCCTGCGCCCACGCACCCCAGCCTTCGCCGACGATCGCCCCGAGAGCGTGATCGGCCAGCCCCTCTGCCATCAGGCACTGCGGAGTGTTGACGACGAACAACGTCTGCTCGAGCTGCCCTGCGCCGACGAGCCCCGTCTCCTTGCGACAGTGCTCGGTGTGGTGGCCTGGATACGACTCGTGCGCAATCAGGTGCGGCAGATTGGCCATCTGCTGTTCGATGTCGGAGTTGATCGCGACGGTGGACTGAAAGTTGCCCAGGTAGTAGTTGAATCCCGACCACGGCTTGTCGCCGACTACCTCGTACGTCACCTTCTCGTTCTCGGGCAACGAGTATTCGGCGCGCACCCGGTCGCGTAGCGCGGACGAAAAGGCCTCGACGCAGTCCTGCAGTCGATCCGCTGGAATGATGTCGGAGCGGCGGTGGGCGATCAACCGTTCGCTCAGCGAGCCGGGTCCGGGGAGCACCTCGTCCATCTTGCGATGCGCCTGCAGGTACTGGTCCTGATCCCCCGGTGCGATTCGAACGTCGAAGTAGGCGTGGACCTCGTCGACGAAGCCGATGTTCTCGCCTGCGAACTTGCGCGCGGAGCATTCCAACGCCCGCAGGTGGACGTCGAGAAACGTCCGGCGTTCCGCTGTCAGTTCGACGTTGCCGAGCTCGGCGCGCAGTGTCTGCGCTCGGCGGATCAGCTCACGAGGCTCCGGCGCGGGGGCGTTCTCGGTGATTCGACGCAACTCGGGATCACCGGTGTACGCGTCGACGAAACCGTCTTCGAGTCGGTCGAAACTCAGGCCCAGCAACAGGTATTCGCGAACCAGGGAAGCAGCATCCATATCCGAACCCTAGTACGGCGAACGACCCCGCCCGTGCGCGGTGGACAGGCACCGAGCACAATCTGGAACCATGCGACTCGCGCCCGACAGGAGCACCGCCGAATCCTCAGCAGCTCCGATGCTCAGGTGGCGTGCGTGAGCGAGTCCAGTCCGTACGTCGAGTTCGACCGTGTGCAGTGGCGCACGCTGCGTCAATCCACACCGTTGGTACTCACCGAGGAAGAACTGGTCGGTCTGCGCGGTCTCGGTGAGCAGATCGATCTGGACGAGGTGGCCGAGGTCTATCTGCCGCTCGCCCGACTGATTCATCTCCAGGTGGCCGCGCGTCAGCGGTTGTTCGCGGCGACGGCAACGTTCCTCGGTGAGAAACATCCCGATCGACAGGTACCGTTCGTCATCGGCGTCGCGGGAAGCGTCGCGGTCGGCAAATCCACCACTGCCCGTGTGCTGCAAGCACTCCTGGCCCGGTGGGATCACCATCCGCGAGTGGACCTCGTCACCACGGACGGCTTCCTGTATCCGACGGCCGAGCTCATGCGCCGAGGGATATTGCACCGCAAAGGCTTTCCCGAGAGCTACGACCGGCGCAAGCTGCTCAGGTTCGTCACCGAGGTCAAGTCCGGAACCGAAGAAGTGGGCGCCCCGGTCTATTCGCATGTCTCGTACGACATCGTCAAGGGCCAGTACCACATGGTCCGCCAGCCCGACATCCTGATCGTGGAGGGACTCAACGTATTACAGACCGGACCGCGGCTGATGGTCTCGGATCTGTTCGATTTCTCGATCTACGTCGACGCTCGGATCGAGGACATCGAGAGTTGGTACGTCAAACGATTCCTGGCGCTACGCAAGACCTCGTTCACCGATCCGTCCTCGCATTTCCATCACTACGCAGGACTGTCCGACGATCACGCGCAGATCGCGGCCGAGGACCTGTGGCATTCGATCAACCTGCCGAACCTCGTGGAGAACATCCTGCCCACGCGACCCCGCGCAACCATGGTGCTGCGCAAGGACAACGACCATGCGATCAACCGGCTGCGCCTGCGAAAGTTGTAGACAGCAGGTCAGATACCGAACCGGCGGTGCCGTGCGGCGAAGTCTCGCAGGGCGCGCAGGAAGTCGACGCGACGGAATTCGGGCCAATAGGCCTCGGTGAACCAGATCTCCGAGTACGCGCTCTGCCACAGCAGGAAACCGGACAGGCGTTGCTCTCCCGAGGTGCGGATGACCAGATCGGGATCGGGCTGGCCCGAGGTGTACAGGTGACTGTCGATACCGTCGACGTTGATGGAGGCCACCAACTCGTCCCCGGTGATGCCCTCGGCGATTTTCTCGGTGACCAGCGACTGCACGGCGTCGGCGATTTCCTGACGCCCGCCGTATCCGACGGCGACATTGACGTGCGTTCCGGTTCGGCCCTCGGTGCGCGCAGCCGCCTCTTTGAGCCGGCGTGAGGTAGATGCAGGCAGCAGATCGAGAGTGCCGACGAGTTTGACGCCCCAGTTCATCTCGGGTCCGCAGATCTCCTCGACGACGTCGGTGATGATGTCGAGCAGCGAATCGAGTTCGTCGGCGTCCCGTCGGAGGTTCTCGGTCGAGAGCAGATAGATGGTGGCCATCTCGATTCCGGCAGCGTCGCACCAGCCGAGCATCTCGGCGATCTTGAGCGCCCCCATGCGGTGGCCGTGCGCGACATCGGTGAACCCGTTCTCCCGTGCCCACCGCCGGTTGCCGTCGCACATCACCGCGACGTGCCGCGGGTGCTGCACACCCTCGAGCTGACTCAACAGACGCCGCTCGTACACGTTGTAGAGAACGCCGCGCACCTTCTGCGGAATGATCACCACTACTTCGTCACCGCTGCTCTCATCACCACGGAGGATCACCTTACGCCGACGTCTTCGAGCGGGCGGCCGGTACAGTAGCGTCCGAACCTACGGTTGCGTAGGTTCACTAGGGCGGAACGGGAGGTCATCTTTCATGACGATGTTCGGACTGGACGAGATACCCGTCAAACCACGCATGCGTGGCTGGATTCACCTGTACGCCTTCGGCGTCGCAGTGGTGTGCGCGATCACCCTCGTCACCATGGCGTTCAGCCTGGTGTCGGTCAGCGCAGGCCTCGCGACGGGAATCTATTCGATCACCGTGTGCGGTGTGTTCGGCGTCAGCGCCACCTATCACCGCGTGCACTGGAAGACCACCGCGTCGCAGATCTGGATGAAACGCGCCGACCACTCCATGATCTTTCTGTTCATCGCCGGTAGCTACACCCCGTTCGCCGTACTGGGCCTACCTGCCGCGACCGGACGAACTCTGTTGATCGTCGTGTGGATCGGAGCGATCTGCGGGGTGGCTCTGAAGATGCTGTGGCCCACCGCTCCCCGCTGGGTCGGGGTACCGCTGTACCTCGTTCTCGGCTGGGCCATCGTGCCGGTTGCTCCCACGCTGATCGAGCACGTCGGCTTTGCACCGTTCCTGTTGTTACTGGTCGGCGGCATCTTCTACAGCGTCGGGGCGATCCTCTACGCGACCAAGTGGCCGAATCCATGGCCCACGACATTCGGCCATCACGAATTCTTCCACGCAGCAACGGTGTTGGCGGCTATCTGCCACCTCGTGGCAGTGTGGCTCGTCCTGTTCTGACGGCGCGTCGGAAGGACTCGGAACACCACGTCGGCGACGTCACTTCCGCAGAGCGACCGCCAGATCCTCGACCGACGTCACAGGGCGGTCGCAGACGAATCCGCGACACACGTACGCCGTTTCCAGCCCATCGACGGGCGGTCGGCCCGTCAGCAGTGCAGACGAATCGGCTGAGCCTGCGACCACCACGGAACCCCCGGGTGCGAGCGACCGCGCGGCGGCGAGCAACTCACCACCTGGCGCGAGCGACACGGCGACCTGAATCGGGCCGCGCACTGCCGCCTCGGCCACGGCCAGCCAGTGCCCACCCGATCTCGGGGCGCGTTCGAGGATGACGGCCGCCCGAGCGAGCGACGCGGCGGCCAGTTCGGCGTACCGTGCGGACGACTCGTGATCGACGAGTGTGGCGGCGGTGAGCAGCGCCTCCGCCATCGTCGACGCTCCCGACGGAGTCGCGCCGTCGATCGGATCCCGCGGCCGGGTCACCAGGGCCTCGGCATCGTCGGCGGTGTCGAACCAGCTGCCGGCGTCGTCGGGATCGGTGAAGTGCTCGATCGCAGCGTCGAGGATCGTCGTCATCCGTTGGGTCCAGACCGCGTCGCCGGTGGCCTGGAACAGGGTGGCAGCGGCGACGGCGAGGCAGGCGTAGTCCTCGAGCACTCCGGTGGCCTCACCCACCGCGCTACCGAGGGACGCACGCCGGACGCGTCCCGATTCGACATGCGTGGCGAACAGTTGCTCGCCGCATTCGACGGCCGCGTCGACCCAGGTCGGTTCGTTCGCTCCGCTTCCGGCCTCGGCCAACGCGGTGATGGCCAGTGCGTTCCATGCGGTGACCACCTTGTCGTCTCGACCGGGTTGCGGCCGCGACGCACGAGCCGCCGACAACGCGTCCCGTATGCGGGCGAACCGGTCGTAGTCCTCCGGCTCGGCGGGGAGCTGCAGCACCGACATACCGGCCTCGAACGTGCCGGCGGAGTTCACTGCGAACAGGCCTGCAGCCCACACTCCGTCCTCGAAGCCGAGGGTGTCGACGAGCTGCTCGGGCGTCCACACGTAGGTCAGACCCTCGACTCCTTCGGTGTCGGCATCGAGCGCCGACGCGAAACAGCCGTTGTCCGTGCGCAATTCACCGAGCAGGAATTCTGCGGTATCCGACGCCACCCGACGAATCAGAGGATCGTCGTCGACCCGGGCGGCGTGCGCGTAGAACCGCAGCAGCAGCGCATTGTCGTAGAGCATCTTCTCGAAGTGCGGGACGATCCACTCGGCATCGACGGAGTAACGCGCGAAACCGCCGCCGAGTTGGTCGTATATTCCCCCGCGCGCCATCGCCGACGCGGTCCTCAGAACGACGTCGCGAACCTCACCGTTGCCGGTGCGCTCGTAGTGCCGGAGCAGACCCTCCAGCAGTGCACCCGGTGGAAACTTCGGTGCCCGGCCGAAGCCGCCGTAGGTGGTGTCCTCGTCGGCGCAGACCGCCGCGACGGACGCGGCGAGAAAATCCGCGTCCATCGGTCGTCCGCCGGCCGGAATTCCGGCACTCTGTTTGCGCAGTTCGGTGACGATGGCCGCGGACGCGTCGAACACGTCCTGTCGCCGGGTGGACCAGGTGTCGGCGATTGCGGTCAGCAGTTGCTCGAAGGAGGGCATCCCCTGGCGCGGGGCCGGTGGGTAGTACGTCCCGCAGTAGAACGGTTCGGTCTCGGGTGTGAGAAAGCAGGTCATGGGCCAACCGCCCTGACCGGTCATCGCGACAGTGGCGTTCATGTACACCGCATCGAGGTCGGGGCGCTCTTCCCGATCGACCTTGATACACACGAAGCGCTCGTTCATCAGGGCCGCGGTGGCCTCGTCCTCGAACGATTCGTGTGCCATGACATGACACCAGTGGCACGCCGAGTACCCGATGGACAACAGGATCGGGACGTCGCGATCACGCGCGGACTGCAGTGCCTGCGGTCCCCACTGCTGCCAGTGCACCGGATTGTCGGCGTGCTGACGCAGATACGGACTGGTGGATTCGCCCAGCGTGTTCGCGTCGAGCATCAGGGTTCGTCGGGAACAGCGGGTTTCGGACGGCTGGTGTCCGGTTGTGGGCTCGGCGTGATGCCCCCACGATCGGTGCCCTCGTCGAGCGCCTGATCCAGCGTGGGATCTTCTTTCGCGAATGTCGCGGGCAGACGCTTGATCTTCTTGTTCATGGACCAGATCAGCAGTGCCGTTCCGACCAGCAACGCCACGAGGATCACCAGACCGATCGGCGACGACTTGCCGAACTCGGGCCCCGTGGGCTGCTGGGCGAGGATCGACACGATCATCGTTCGGTCTCTTCTATTCCCGCGAACAGGTCGGTCTCGGGCAGTGACGTGGTGACGCGGGTGCGGGCGAGCTCGAACTCCTCGGTGGGCCACAGCTTGCGTTGAACGTCCACCGGCACCGCGAAGAACGCTCCGTTGGGATCGATCTGTGTCGCGTGGGCTCGAAGTGCGTCGTCGCGCTGCTCGAACCAGTTGCCAACGTCGACCTGCGTGGTGATGCGACCCATGATCTCGTCGCGCTGACCGTCCCACCGCTTCAGCCAGTCGACGAACGGGCTCTCCTCGCCGCGGTCGATGAACCAGTCGTGGAAGAGCTGCATGCGCTTGCGCAGGAAACCGTGCGAGTAGTAGAGCTTGAGTGGCGTCCACGGCTCACCGGCATCGGGGAACTGCTCGGGATCGCCCGCGGCGTCCCACGCGGCCATCGAGACCTCGTGGCAGCGGATGTGATCGGGATGCGGGTAACCACCGCGTTCGTCGTAGGTGGTGATGACGTGGGGCTTGAAGTCCCGAACCACCTTCACGAGCGCCTCGGTGGACACCTCCAACGGCACCAGCGCGAAGCAGCCCTCGGGCAGCGGCGGCAGCGGATCGCCCTCGGGAAGTCCCGAGTCCTCGAATCCGAGCCACGTCTGCTGTACCCCGAGGATGCGCGCCGCCTCGGCCATCTCCTCGCGTCGAACCTCCCGGATGCGTTGGTGGACGCCCGGAATGTCCATCGCCGGATTGAGGATGTCCCCTCGCTCGCCGCCGGTGAGCGTGACGACCAGAACGTCGTGCCCTTCGGCCGCATAGCGGGCCGTGGTCGCAGCACCTTTGCTGGACTCGTCGTCGGGATGGGCATGCACTGCCATGAGCCGCAGTCCGGACACGTTCTTCCTCACCTCGGATTCGCCTTGTTCTTGCCTGCCCTATAGTTCCACCTGACGCCGACATGCCCCCAGCGGCACCCCCGATTTCACTCCGAGAGCTGACATGACCAACGCACTTCCCGCAGGTAGATACCCGTCGGGTTCCGGTCCGAGCGGCATTCGGCGAGCTCCGAAACGTGCGACGAAGATCGCACTGGTGGCACTGGTCCTGCTGGTCGGGCTCGGCGTGGCCTACTACGCGTACACGAAATTCTCGGTCAAGCCCGTCGAAGGCAGCCAGCTCTCGTTCGACATAGTCGACGAGAGCACGATGTCGATCCGGTTCAGCGTCACCCGGGAGAACCCGGAGCAGCCGGCGGTGTGCATCGTTCGCGCTCGTTCTCGCGACGGTTCCGAGACGGGACGGCGCGAGGTGTACATCCCGCCGGAGTCCTCCTCGGCCACGGTGGAGCTCACCACCGACGTGACGACGTCGTCCCCACCCGCCGTCGGAGACGTGTACGGCTGCAGCCTCGATGTTCCCGAGTATTTACGAGCCCGATAGGCGAAGAGCCTGTTCGTGGTAAGCTCGGGTCGTACACGGCTGCCGCACAGGTGCCGTGTATTGCTGCATTGCGGGCAGGGTTACCTGCGTCAACGATGTCGACGGCTCCAGGATGTGGGCCGACCAAGGGGATCCATCCATTGGAGTCCCCTCTTCGTTGCGTGCCCTACCGCCTAGAAACCGGAATCGAACTCGAGATTCCGACTACGAGGGAGTGATCGAGATGACCGAGACCCAGGTGACCTGGCTTACCCAGGAATCACACGACAGGCTCAAGAGCGAACTCGACCAGCTCATTTCCAATCGCCCCGTCATCGCCGCCGAGATCAACGAGCGTCGCGAAGAGGGCGATCTGAAGGAGAACGGCGGCTACCACGCTGCGCGCGAGGAGCAGGGCCAGCAGGAAGCACGCATTCGTCAACTGCAGGAACTGCTCAACAACGCGAAGGTCGGCGAGGCGCCCACCCAGTCGGGCGTGGCTCTGCCCGGATCCGTCGTCAAGGTCTACTACGACGGCGACGAGTCCGACACCGAGACCTTCCTGATCGCCACCCGCGAAGAGGGTGCCCGCGACAGCAAGCTCGAGGTGTACTCCCCCGCGTCCCCGCTGGGTGGATCGCTCATCGACGCGAAGGTCGGCGACACCCGCGAGTACACCCTGCCCAACGGCAAGACCATGAAGGTCACGCTGGTCAGCGCAGAGCCGTACCACACCTGATTCGAGTCTTTTCTCGAACAACACCCCCGGTCGCTCAGCGGCCGGGGGTGTTGTCGTTTCGGACGCCCCTCAGGCAGTCATCGTCTTCTGGTACTTGCGGACAGACAGCGGAACGAACACCACGAGCATCACCACTACCCAGATCAACGTGTACAGCACCGGGTTCTGCAACGGCCAGACCTCGGGCGGTGGGGCCATCGGATTGGTGTTGCCGAACTGCTCACGCACGGCCAGTGTCACCGACGAGATGGGGTTCCATTCCGCGATGGTCTTGAGCACGCTCGGGAAATTGTCGATCGGCACGAAGGTGTTCGCGATGAACGTGAGCGGGAAGATCACGATGAACGACGCGTTGTTGAAGATCTCCGGGGAGCGCACGATCAGTCCCACCAGAGCCATCACCCAGGAAATCGAGTACGCGAACAGCAGCAACAGCACGTAACCGAGCAGAGCGTCGAAGAACGACGACGTGATGCGCCAGCCCACGATGAGTCCGGTGATCGACATGATCGTGATGGTGACGACGTTGTTGCCGACGTCGGCCGCCGTCCTGCCGATGACGACGGCAGATCGTGCCATCGGCAGGGACCGGAAGCGATCCATGACGCCCTTCTGCAGATCCTCGGCCAACGAGGATCCGGTGATGGACGCACCGAAAATCATCGTCTGAACGAAGATGCCGCCCATCAGGAAGCTCTTGTAGTCGATGCCGGGTACGTCGATGGCACTGCCGAAGACATAGGCGAACAACAGCACGAACATGATCGGTGACAGCGTTGCGAAGAACAGCAGATCGGGAACTCGCTTGAGCTTGATCAGGTTTCGCTTGGTGATGATCGCCGAATCCAGGAGAACGTTGCTCATTTCTCTTCCTCCGCAGCCTCGGGCTCGCCGGTGGTCTGACCGGTCAGAGACAGGAACACATCGTCGAGGTTCGGTCGTCGCAGACCGACGTCGACCACCCCGATCCCCGCAGCTTCCAGACGGCTCAACGCCGTGGACAGATCCTTCGATCCACCGTTGACCGGCATGACGATCCGTCCCACCTGTTCGTCCAGGGTGGGCGGCTCGACGCCGATCGGGGTCAGGATCTCCTTGGCGCGATCGGCCTGAGATCGGTCCGTGAGTACGAATTCGATTCGCTCGCCGCCCGTTTGAGCCTTCAGCTCGTCGGCGGTGCCGCGCGCGATGATCTTGCCCTTGTTGAGGACGATGATCGAATCGGCGAGCCGGTCCGCCTCCTCGAGGTACTGCGTCGTCAACAGGATCGTCGTTCCGTCACGGACGAGATCCGCGATGAACTCCCACATCGTGATTCGGCTGCGGGGGTCGAGACCGGTGGTGGGTTCGTCGAGGAACACCACCCGTGGCCTGCCGATCAGACTGGCCGCGATGTCGAGTCGGCGACGCATACCTCCCGAGTACTGCTTGGCGGTGCGGTCGCGTGCATATTCGAGGTCGAATCTGCTCAGCAGCTCATCGGCGCGTTTCCTGGCCTCGGCCTTGCGCAGCCCGAACAGTCTGCCGACCATCTCCAGATTCTCGTACCCGGTCAGATACTCGTCCACAGCTGCGAACTGGCCCGTCAGGCCGATCGTCCCCCGAACCTCGTTGGCCTGCTTGGCCACATCGAGCCCGAACACCCGCGCCGAACCGGACGTTGCCTGCAGCAGAGTGGCCAGGATCCGCACCGCCGTCGTCTTGCCCGCGCCGTTCGGGCCGAGCACACCGAGCACCGTGCCCTCGGGAACCGTGAAATCGATCCCGTCGAGCGCAACGTTCTTCCCGTACCGAAGTACCAGGTTCTCTACTTCTATAGCGTTCGCCATGGCCCTCTCCCCGTTTCTTCCACTGTCGGTATAAGGACTTCCGAACGCGTAGAGATTAACCGGTCTTGATGGGACCGGGCGTCCACAGGCCGGACCGCTGGATCTCGGTGGCTGTGATCTTCGCCGGCTGAGCCGATCGGTCGTACGGTGTGTATTGCTCGATCGATCCCCAATCACGATCCCAGTCCCCGTCCAGGTACGACGGGATGGTGCGGGCCGAGGCAACGACATCGATCCATCCGAGCGGGCCGCCGCCGAAATGGTCCTGCCACGCGTTGGTGATGACGGCACCGCTTCGGTCCGGCAGCACTCGGTACCCCGGCACCTCGGCGACGCCGAAGCGATGATCGAACGGATGCTGACACGGGAAGTTGAAGCCCACCTCCCAGTCCAGCAGCACGGGAGTCTCCCGCCCGACCACCTCGTTCAACGTCTGCGTTCGCGGCACCCGCGGCGGGGTGACCGCAAGCCACTGGTCGGGGTCGCGGTCGGTGTCACTCAGCGCCAAGCGAATCATGTTGCTGCCGGCGGGAATCAGTTCCATCGGCACCCGCAGATTGCGCCAGGACGGCGTCGGGCCGATGTCGATGGGCGTCACCCGCCCCTGCGCCCGGCCGTCCACTCCGTACTCGAGTTCGAGGTTCTGGCCGTAGGTGACGATGCCGTCGGAGTTCACCGAGCGGATGCGTCCGGCCGCTGCGATGGAGACCAGCTGACCGGGATCGGCGGGCAGCGCGTACCAGCCGGTGGTCAGGGTGGCGGGAGTGTCCGATCCGAACGACCCCAGTACCGGCACGGTCGCTGGGTCGAGGCCGTACGGCAGTGCACTGCCCCCAGTTCCGGCTCCGGTGGTCGACGTCGGCTGTTGCTGATCCTCGGTGTCGACGGTGTTCGAGGTGCCCGACGCCGAGGATTCCTTGTCTGCGGTGAGGTCCCGCGCAACCCCGTCCGGGGTGAACCCGTCGTTCTCGGCCCCCAGCGCGGCGAAGGCGTCGCCGCTGATCGGTTGCAGCACATCGGCATTGGGGTTCGTCTCGAGCAGCACGTCGTTCGCGAGTCCACACGTGTTGCCGGCCAGCGCCGACAGGTTCGATTTCGCGACCGAGTACGACGGCCACTGAGCCACCGCGCCCTTGGCCATCGATGCGACGGCCAGCAGCACCATCAGACCTGCGGCCACGGCGATCGGTGGCACCGACCACCATCGCGCCATCGGCTTGTCGGCGCGAACGTACGGTGCACGCAGATGGAACCACACGGCGGCGAGCAACAGCAGTACCGTCAGGCCGAGGAACATCGTCGAGATACCGAGACCGGCCACCAGAATCGGCTTGTCCCAGAACGGGACTCCCCAGGCCGAGACGTACCAGTAGCCGTTGGTTCCGGTGAAGGCGACCGCCGTCAGGAACGACACCGCCGCCGCGAACAGCAACCGGTTGCGCCGCGAACGGAGCACCGCTGCGCCGGTTGCCACGGCCGCGAGCACCGCAACCGAGGCCGCGAGCCCGGCGAAGACACCGAAGTGATGGGTCCACTTGGTGGGGGTGATCATCATCAACGCCATGGCCCCGACGGTGATGCCGACGATGCGTCGGGCGGGTCCGGTGGCCGTGCCGGGAATCTTGCCGCCCTTGCGCAGCATCGCGATCACCACCGCAATGAGCGAGACGACCATGACGAACACCCCGAATCGGCGGGCGAGCGAGCCGTCGATGTCCATGTTCATCAGCCACTGGTAGCGCAGGTACTCCTCGAACCACGCCTGGCTCGGCCCGGCCGCAGTGTGCACCCGCTGCATCTCGAGCATGCCGGCCACGGTCTGATTCCCGAACGCGAAGACCAGCACCACGGTGCCCGACGCGATCAGCGGGGCGAGCAGTGTCAGTGCACCCCATGCTGTGTTGCCGAACGCGCGGGCGCGGCCGACGACGATCTGAATCACCGGCCGGGCACCGGCGATCAACGGCGCGAAACAGATGAAGCCCGACGGCGCGCACGTGACAGTCAACGCGGCGATCAGAATTGCCGCTGCCGCAGGCAGCAGTCGCTGCGTCGCGATGGACCGCTCCACCGAACACCACGTCAACAGCACTCCCAGAGCCACGAACGGCTCGGGGCGCAGACCGTTGTTGTACGGCAGCCAGAAGGCGAGCATCACCAGCCCGCCGGTCCACAGCGCAGTCTTCGACGCGCGAGCAGCGGCACCGAACCGCGGGATCACCTCACGACTGAGGACGAGCCAGACGACGACGCCGCAGATCAACGTCGGGATCCGCATCCACACGCTGGCCGTCGACACGTGCGAGAGCAGGGTGAACATGTCGTACAACGGTGTGCCGAACGGTGTTTCGGGCACCCCGAAGTAGCGGAAGTAGTTGGCCATGTACCCGGCGTGATCGGCCGTGCGTGCCATGCCGAGCTGATAACCGTCGTCGGAGGTGTTCGCGCCGATCACGTGCCACACCAGCAGCGTCCCGATCACCACCGCGTCGGCCGGCCCGAAGCTCCACCAGCGCCGCGGCAGGAATCGTCGGGCGCGACGACCGTCGGACAGATCGAGGCGGTGCAAAGCCACCAGCGAGATTCCCGTGGCGAGCACTCCGACGATCATCGCGAACCACTTGAGCGCACTCGGCGTGGACGAGAACCTACTGTCCAGCTCGGCCTGCAGCTGCAGACCGGGAACGTTGCCCTGCAGATCGCTGAACACTCCGACCAGCTGAGGCCGCACGTCGCCCTCGCGGGAAACGGTGTCGTCACCGGTCAGTCCGACCGTTGTCGCGGCGGCGTCGGAGGTGATCGTCAACGAGCAGTCGCCCGCAGTCGAAGGACTCAGTTCCGAGACCGGCTTCTCGAGTAGGACCGAATCGCGCAGCGTCACTTTCAGTTGCGACGCTTCGCCGCCGGTCACTTCAGCGACGAGACCGTAGCGATAGGCGTCGGGCGATCCCTCGGGCGAGGTGGACAGCAACAAGCCGCCGTCGGAGAGACCGGCCGCGGCTGCACAGGGAACGGTCGCGTCGACGCTGATCGGGGTGTAGCCGACGAGCGGAGCCTCGACATTACCGACGGTGTCGCTCTGCGGCCAGGTCAACGACGACTGTTGTTGTTCGATCGGCAACAGCGGTATCGAGATCGTCAGCAGGATTCCCACCAGTGCGGAAACGATCGCGACGAGCCGTGCCATGCAAACTTCTCCCACCGATGTCCTGGTCCAGGTCGCTGATCAAGGTACCAGTGCGACCTGTGTGAACCCGGCCGTCAGTTCTCGACCTGCACCGCATATCCCGCTGCGCCCAGGGCGTCGAGCACCGTGCCGCGGTGATCGGGTCCGCGTGTCTCGACGGTCAACATGACGTCGACTTCCTCGAGGCCCAGGCGTCCGCCGGTGCGGGAATGCACGACGTCGACGACACTCGCACCGGCGTCGCGCACGACCCCCAGGACGCCGGTGAGCCCGCCGGGCTTGTCCGAAATCGTCACCCGCACGGCCAGATAACGTCCGCCGGCCCGAAGTCCGTGGGTGATGACATGTGTGAGCAGCAGCGGATCGATGTTTCCGCCGGACAGCACCGCGCACACCGATCCGGTCAGGCCCAATTCCTCGGCCGAGTGCGTCATCAGCGCTGCCACCGCAGCGGCACCGGCCGGTTCGACGATGAGCTTCGCTCGTTCGATGCACAGCACCAAGGCACGGGACAGCGCGTCCTCACTGACGGTGACGACGTCGTCGACCCAGCCCTGCACGTGATCGAACGGCACCGATCCTGGGAGACCGACGGCGATGCCGTCGGCCATCGTCGACATCGACGTCAGCGCGATCGGGTGGCCTGCCTTCAACGACGCCGGCCACGCGGCCGCGCCCTCGGCCTGAACGCCGATAACCCTGACGTCAGGTCTCGTCAGCTTCACCGCTGCGGCGACACCCGCCAACAGTCCCCCGCCGCCGGTGGGAATCACGATGGTGCCGACGTCCGGCATCTGCTGCAGCAGTTCGGTTCCGAGCGTCGCCTGCCCGGCCACGATATCGAGATGATCGAACGGGTGGATGAGCGTGGCACCGGTACGGTCGGCGAATTCCCGTGCCGACGTCAGAGCCTCGTCGACGGTATTGCCCACCAGATGAACCGTCGCGCCGTACGCCTTGGTGGCGACCAGTTTGGGCAGCGACACTCCGACCGGCATGAACACCGTCGAGGTGATCCCCACCTGCGACGCGGCCCACGCGACACCTTGAGCGTGGTTGCCTGCGCTGGCCGCCACCACGCCTCGGGCTCGCTGGTCGGCGTCGAGTCGGGCGATGCGGTTGTACGCCCCGCGCGGCTTGAACGATCCGGTGCGCTGCAGGTTCTCGCATTTGAGGCGCACCTCGTGACCGGTCAGGTCGGACAGAATCCGTGACGCGACCACCGGAGTCCGGCGCATGACCGGCTCCAGCAACGCCTCGGCCGAGGCAATATCCGACGTGGTAACCCGAACGATTTCCGACACAACCGCAGTATGCCAGGAATAATTGCGCCGCCGATCCGGCCGAGGTGCACCGCGTCACTACAGTTGTGGAGTGCAACCCCACAGTGCCCGAGACGAGCTGCGCGGAAGTCTGGAGATCAAACACCGTGCGCTGTCGAGGACGGCCATCGCGGCGGCATCGAAGGACCCTCGGGTCACCCGCACCACCGGCGGCATGTCGCGTTTGACCGGCCGCGAACTTCCCCGAGCCGACGTCACCCTCGGAGAGGACACCGTCTCGGTCAACCTCTACATCGGAGTGCGCTGGCCCTCGCAGATCACCGACGTGACCGAGTCGGTTCACCGCACCGTCGAGGCCGCACTGGCGACGATGACCGGTGTGCACGTGCATCGGGTGAACGTGCTGGTATCGGATACCGCGCTGGACCGTTCGGCGCGCGGGCCCGACGTTGCCGCCGATGATGTTGCTGCTGCGGTGGTTTCACCTCGACCACCCACGGCCGGTCCCGCGGCGATGCCGGTGGCGCTGGTGTTCGGGTTCGCCCTCCTCGCCGTGGCGTTCGTAGCCGGCCGCGAATTCTTCATCGCTCAGGGACACATCGTCGGCAGCCCATGGATTGCCGATGCCGTGCACTGGGTTTCGCAACTGCACTGGCAGGGGTGGATGATCGCTCCCGCCGTCGGATCGATCGTCGTCGGTGCACTCTTCGTCTTTGCGGGCGTCAAACCTCGGACGAGAACTCATTCGGGATTGGGCGGCCCGACGCCCACCGTCTGGGCCACACCGACCGACATCGCTCGATTGTGCAGTGCTGCAGCACAGTCCACCCGCGGAGTCGTGGACGCGCACACCGTCGTCACACGCAGGAAGATCGAGGTCCGGGTGCAGCGAGATCGAGCTGTTTCTCCGGACAGTGCCGACGCTGCCGTGCGCACTGCCCTCGGTCCGGTACTGTCCGTGGCCGCGGGTGGGCGGCGTCTGACGGTGCAGCACTCGGTGTCGCAACCGACACGGGTGTCGTAGTGAAAACCTTTGTCGCAGGGGTGGATCGACTCGTTGCCGTCATCGCGGGAGCCACTCTCCTCGCCGGTGGCGGCTTCGCACTTGCGTGGCACTACGACGTTCCGTGGGCACGGGAGACGCTCTCTCGCTTCGAGCGTGCTCGTATTGCCGAACTGCCGCAGCAGGGTTGGTGGGTACCGACTCTGGCAATCGTCGTCGCGGTGGCCGTCGTCGCGGCGCTGGTGTTGTTGATCGGCAACTTCTCACCACGCACGACCGGAACGGCGAGCGTCATCGAGGAGCCACACTTCTCGGCGCATGTGGACCTGAGTGCGATCGCGTCGGGCGTGGCGGCGGAGTTGGCGCAGTTCCCTGGTGTCAGACGGGCCAGGGGAACTGCCATCGACGACCGAGGTATGCCCACCATCACCGTATCGGTCTATGCTGCAGCCGATTTCGACGTAGTCGGCTTCATTGCGGAAGCCGAGTCTCGCGCTGCGTTCGTGGCACGGTCTCTGGGCGGCGCGAATGTGGCGACACGCGTCCAACTGCACATCGACAAACGGACCTGACGTCACGTTACGGTGAATCCATGACGGCATCGACGCGTAGCAGATTCGAGCGATGGTCCGGCGGAATGCCCCTCTCTGTCCCGGTGGCATTCGGAGCGGTACTGGTGATTGCCGCGGTCGCCTCGAAACTCGGTGACAGTTCTCTCTACTTCTACGTCCCCCTGGTGTTCGCGACGACCGGGACGATGATCTGGCTCAACGCCCGTCGTACCCCCGATCGAACCGGCCTGCTCCACGCCGCTGTCGGATCAGCACTGCTGATCGGATGCGGCATCGTGATTGCGGTCTGCGGACTCGCCGGCGGTCTGATGCTGGACTCGACCACCTTCTGGGCATCCATAGCGGTGAGTGCGGCAATCGCAGCACCCATCGGTGCTGGAATCACTCCGTTCTCGTCGCCGCGGGCCTGAGTGCGGCTTCGCCGCAGTGGTGTGGATATGTGCCCCAGATGGCGCATAGCTACACCACTGCCGCAGGCACCTACAACCGCGGGTCCACCGGCTCCGATTCCAGTGCGAGTACCGCGAACACTGCCTGGTGGATGCGATACAACGGTTCACCACGCACCGATCGGTCCAACGCCTCCATGCCGAGCGCATATTCGCGCAGAGCCATCGACTGCTTGTGTCCCACGTTTCGGTTACGCAGTGCAGTGAGTCGATTCGGGTCGGTGTAATCCGCACCGTAGATCAGCCGCAGGTACTCCCGGCCACGAACCTTCAAGCCGGGCTGCATCTTTCCGCGCGGCAAGTTGGCCGCCGGTTTGACGACCATGCCCTCACCGCCCTGTGCCGTCAACTCCTCCCACCATGTCTCCCCTGCCGCAACCGAATCCGACGACGACAGATCGACCTCGATTCGACGCGTCGTCGTGAACAGCTTCGGTGCAGTGGCCACCAGTCGATCGGCCAGTGCAAGGTGCCATTCGTGCGGGCGGTCCGCATACGTGCCGGCGTCGGAGGCCAGCAGCTGGAACGGGGCAAGACTGACGCCTGCCAGTCCATCCGTCGGCCAGCTGTACCGCCGATACGCAGCAGTGAACTCGGCGAGGTTACGCTGCCGACTCACGTTCCGTTCCTGCAGTTCGGACACGGCCAGGCCACGCGAGGCCGCCCGAGCGAGCACCGACTCCTCGGCCTCGAGATTCGCCCGCGACACGGCAGCAGGCGCCGCATACTCGGACTTGATCAGGCCCTCCGCCTTGGCAGACCACGGCATCAGTTCGCAGTCGAGAACCAGCCAGTGCGAGGACAATTCATCCCACACGCCGGCCCCCTTCAGAGCGTCGGCCACCCCAGCGATCAGCACCCCGGTCACGGTCTCGTCGAACACCGGCCGACCGGTCCGCGTGTACGCGGTGCCGAGGACACCGTCGGGAGAGTCGAACTTCGCCCGAGCGGCGTCGGCATCGCGGCACACCACGACGACCACCCTCGAACCCATGTGCTTCTCCTCGCAGATCACCGTCGACGCACCGAGCGCCCGATACGCGTCGAATGCCTCCGTCGGGTACTCGAGATAACCCTCTCGTTCCGAGGTACGACTCGGTGCCATGGTCGGCGGAAGGTAGTGCAGCCACTGCGGAGCCAAGGCGAACCGGCTCATCACTTCCAGTGCGCCCGCGGCATTCTCCGGCCGAATCGACACGCGCCCGCGCAGCGCAGTCTCCACTCCGGTCGGTCCGATGACGTCCGACAGGTCCAGCGAGGACGACTCCCGAACGAACCCGCCCAGCGGCCGGGTCGGCTCGTACCAGACCTGCTCCGCCGGCACCGAGACGACCTCACGCTCCGGATACCGCAGCGCCGTCAACTTGCCGCCGAAGACGCACCCCGTGTCCAGACACGCAGTGTTGTTCTCCCACTGCACCTCCGGCACCGGCGTGTGTCCGTACAGAACAGTCGCCGATCCGCGGTAGTCCTGAGCCCACGGGTACCGAACCGGCAACCCGAATTCGTCGGTCTCTCCGGTGGTGTCGCCGTACAGGGCGAAGCTGCGCACTCGGCCCGACGCGCGGTTGTGGTACTTCTCGATCAACCCCGCGTGCGCAACGACGAGTCTTCCGCCGTCGAGCACCAGGTGTGCGACGAGACCATCACAGAATTCGAGCACCTCGCGGCGGAACTCCTCGGTCTCGCCGTCGAGCTGCTCGAGTGTCTCGGCCAAACCGTGTGAGGCAGTGACCTTCCGCCCGCGCAGCGCCTTGACGAGCTTGTTTTCGTGGTTGCCCGGAACTGCCAGTGCTGAACCCTCTGCCACCATCCCCATCACGAGCCGCAGCACGCCGACCGAATCCGGCCCACGATCGACGTAGTCTCCGACGAACACCGCAGTTCGGCCCTCCGGCGGCGTTGCACCGACTGCCTTACCGTCTGCGTCGCGCTCGAGTATGTAACCCAGTGTCGTGAGCAGGCTTTCGAGCTCCGACAGACATCCGTGAATGTCGCCGATCACATCGAACGGCCCGGAAAGCTCCCGTCGGTCGCTCCGCAGCGGGGTACGAACGAACGTCGCCGACGCCACCGCGTCGACGCCGTCGAGGACATGGACCGAGCGAAAGCCTTCTTTGGACAGCCCTCGCATCGAGCGCTGCAACTGGGACTGCTGGCGGCGCAGCACGTCTCGGCCGAACGTCCTGTCGCTGCGGTCCGCGTTGCGCTGTGCGCAGACCGGTTCCGGCACGTCCAGCACGACGGCAACCGGAAGGACATCGTGCTCACGAGCCAAGGCGATCAGGGCCTTTCGAGCCGCCGGTTGCACGTTGGTGGCGTCGACGACGGTGAGCAGACCGGCCCGCAGCCTGGTTGCGACGAGGAATTCCAGGAGCGCGAACGCATCCTTCGTGGCGCTCTGCAGGTTGGGGTCGTTGCTGACCATCCCTCGACAGGCATCACTCGACACGGTTTCGTACGGGCCGAACCGGTCTGCAGCGAAGGACGACTTCCCTGATCCACTGATGCCGACGAGGACGACGAGGGACAGGTCCGGAATCTCGAAGGTACTCACTGGGACTGCTCCTCTCTGGTGAATATTGCGATCTGGGTAGGGCTACCGAGCACGTCGTCGACGGGTCCGATGCGGTCGAAGCGAACCGTGTAGGCGTGTGCGTCGGCCACCGACGTTGCCCACTGCTCGAATTGGGCACGGGTGAACTCGAAGCGGTGATCGACGTGCCGAAAGGCCCCGGTGTCGAGGCCCGGGTACAGCACGTTGTATTCCGAGTTCGGTGTGGTGACGAAGACCATTGTCGGCCGCGCCTCTCGAAAGACCGAGCGCACCAACGCCGGAAGGCGTTCGAGGTCGATGTGCTCGATGACCTCCATGAGCACCATCGCGTCGAATCCCTGCAACCGCACGTCTCGATAGGTCGCCGACGACTGAAGCAGTTCGATGCGTCCACGCTGCCGATCCGACATCTCGTCGAGACGAAGCCTGCGCTGTGCCTTCGCCAACGCACGATCACTCACGTCGGCACCGACTATCCGCTCGATTGCGTTGTGTGTCAGCAATTCACGCAACAGTCGGCCCTCTCCGCAACCCATGTCGACGACCGACTTCGCACCGGCATCACCGAGTGCGGCCAGTACAGCATGTAGTCGCTGCTCGGCCAACGTCGGATCCCGTGGGCTGACGACCTCTTCTGGTGCATCGGGGACCAGACGATCGAGTGCGGACTCGACGAGCTCACGCCGGTGCGCCAGATATCGGGAGGCGATCAACGACGACTCTGGATGCTCGCCGAGCCAATCCCCCGCGGCCCGAACGAGTTTGTCTGCCTCGTCCTCACCGACCCAGTAGTGCTTTGCGTCGTCGAGCACTGGCAGCAGCACGTACAGGTGCCGCAGCGCTGCCGACAGAGTGAAGGTGCCGGTGAGTACCAGATCCACGTATTCGGAGTCGCCCCAGTTCGGCTGCGTCGAATCCAGTGCGATCGGGGTGGTCTCGACATTCCATCCGAGGGGACCGAACAGCCGAGGCGCAAGGTCTATCGCACCGCGCGACGGCGCGGCCGGCATCGTGACGCTCAGATCGATTGCCGCAGAGACCAACTCGGGTTTCGTGGTGCAGACGCCCGCCAGCGTCTGCTTGAACAGGCGAGACAACGCCACAGCAAGCCCGGATGCGGCAGGACTCTTGCCGTCTGTGGCGTCGAGCAGTACTGCGAGGGTTGTCCGCTCTGCCGAGACCTCGGGATACAACACCGTGGTCTGGCCCATGGGCAGGTTGCGAGTCTGTACGCGATCGGGGTGCTTGTGCAACAAATACCCGATATCGGAGGCGTCCGGGAAATCGGTTGTGGCATTTGCAGTCACGGTCAGTAGCACCGCAGCGACGTTACGGGACAGCCGCGTCCGATGCGTCCCATTTTTCTGCCACCTCGGTCCGTGTGAATGGACCATTGCATACGTCTGAGCGGTGCAACGGTCCATTCACCCACTGCGGGCCCCCACCTCGGACCGCGTGAATGAACCATCGCATACGTCTGAGCGGTGCAAGGGTCCATTGACGCGGGCGGCGGAGCCGGCCCCCACACACGCGAAAGCGGCACCCACCAGAAGGTGGGTGCCGCTTTCGTAGAGCTGGGTGAAGCTAGATCACTTGATGATCTTCGTGACGCGACCGGCTCCGACGGTACGACCGCCCTCACGGATTGCGAAACGCAGGCCGACGTCCATGGCGACCGGCTGGATCAGCGTGACGGACATCTCGGTGTTGTCACCGGGCATGACCATCTCGGTGCCCTCGGGGAGGGTCACAACGCCCGTAACGTCCGTGGTACGGAAGTAGAACTGCGGGCGGTAGTTGTTGAAGAACGGCGTGTGGCGGCCGCCCTCGTCCTTGGACAGGATGTAGGCGTTGCCCTCGAACTCCGTGTGGGGAGTCGTGGTGCCGGGCTTGATGATGACCTGTCCACGCTCGACGTCTTCGCGCTTGATGCCACGAACGAGGAGGCCGACGTTGTCGCCTGCCTGACCCGAGTCGAGCAGCTTGCGGAACATTTCGATGCCGGTGACGGTGGTCTTGGTCGAGCCGGGGCGGATGCCGACGATCTCGACCTCTTCGTTGACGTTGACCGAGCCGCGCTCGATACGTCCGGTGACCACGGTGCCACGACCGGTGATGGTGAAAACGTCCTCGACGGGCATGAGGAACGGCTTGTCGGTCTCACGGACGGGGTCCGGAACCGAATCGTCGACGGCCTGCATGAGCTCCAGAACCGACTCGCCCCACTTCTCGTCACCCTCGAGTGCCTTGAGTGCGGAGACCTTGATGACCGGTGCGTCCTCGTCGAACTCCTGCGAAGCGAGGAGCTCGCGGACCTCCATCTCGACGAGCTCGATGATCTCGTCGTCGTCGACCATGTCGGCCTTGTTCAGTGCGACCAGGATGTACGGCACGCCGACCTGGCGGGCGAGCAGCACGTGCTCGCGGGTCTGCGGCATCGGGCCATCGGTAGCTGCCACGACCAGGATTGCGCCGTCCATCTGAGCCGCGCCGGTGATCATGTTCTTGATGTAGTCGGCGTGACCCGGTGCATCGACGTGCGCGTAGTGGCGCTTCTCGGTCTGGTACTCGACGTGGGAGATGTTGATCGTGATACCACGAGCCTTCTCCTCCGGAGCCTTGTCGATCTGATCGAAAGCCGAGGCCTCGTTCAGGTCCGGGAACTTGTCGTGCAGAACCTTGGTGATTGCAGCCGTCAGCGTCGTCTTACCGTGGTCAACGTGACCGATGGTGCCGATGTTGACGTGCGGCTTCGTCCGATCGAACTTCGCCTTCGCCACTGTGTGTCCTCCTGGACTGATCTGTGCGTACCCCTGCGGGGCAAGCACGCGTATGTGTTGTTACTTATTACAGGTCGAGCGTGGTCCAGCAAACGAAGAGATTTACTCTCCGTTGACCTTCGCGATGATTTCCTTCGCTACGTTCGCGGGAACTTCTGCGTACGAATCGAAGACCATGGAGTAGTTAGCGCGGCCCTGCGTCTTCGACCGAAGGTCTCCGATGTAGCCGAACATCTCCGACAGCGGAACCAGTGCCTTGACGATACGGGCACCGCTGCGTTCCTCCATGGCCTGGATCTGACCACGGCGGGAGTTCAGGTCGCCGATGACCTCACCCATGTAATCCTCGGGCGTGATGACCTCGACGGCCATGACGGGTTCGAGGATGACGGGGCTGGCCTTGCGGGCGGCTTCCTTGAACGCTTGTGAGCCGGCGACCTTGAAGGCCATTTCCGACGAGTCGACGTCGTGGTACGCACCGTCGAGCAGTGTGACCTTGACGTTGACCAGGGGGTATCCGGCGAGAACACCGTACTGCATGGCGTCCTGTGCACCGGCGTCGACCGAGGGGATGTACTCCCTGGGCACTCGACCACCGCTGACCTTGTTCTCGAACTCGTACGTCGCGCCGTCTTCGCCCTCGAAAGGCTCGAGCTTGATGATGACCTTCGCGAACTGGCCGGAGCCACCGGTCTGCTTCTTGTGCGTGTAGTCGTGCTTCTCGACCGTCTTGCGGATGGTCTCGCGGTACGCAACCTGCGGCTTGCCGACGTTGGCCTCGACCTTGAACTCGCGACGCATACGGTCGACGAGGATGTCGAGGTGGAGCTCGCCCATGCCGCCGATGACGGTCTGGCCGGTGTCCTCGTCCAGCTTCACCGAGAACGTGGGGTCCTCTTCGGCGAGCTTCTGGATGGCTGTTCCCAGCTTCTCCTGGTCGGACTTGGTCTTGGGCTCGATAGAGACCTGGATGACCGGGTCCGGGAAGCTCATGGACTCGAGGATGATCTGGTTCTGCGGATCGCAGAGCGTGTCACCCGTCGTGGTGTCCTTGAGGCCGATGACGGCGTAGATGTGACCGGCAGACGCGGTCGCGATCGCGTTCTCCTTGTTGGAGTGCATCTGGAAGAGCTTGCCCAGACGCTCCTTCTTGCCCTTGGTCGAGTTGATGACCTGAGCGCCGGAGTCGACCTTGCCCGAGTACACCCGGACGTAGGTCAGCTTGCCGAAGAAGGGGTGAGTCGCGATCTTGAACGCGAGAGCTGCGAACGGCTCGTCTGCGGACGGCTTGCGAGTGATCTCCTTCTCCTCGTCGCCGACGGCGTGTCCGATGGTCTCGGCAACGTCGAGGGGAGACGGGAGGTAGTCGATGACCGCGTCGAGCATGGGCTGAACGCCCTTGTTCTTGAACGCGGATCCACACAGGATCGGGTACAGCTCGCTGTTGACCGTCATCTTGCGGATGGCGCCCTTGATCTCGTCGATCGTGAGCTCTTCGCCGCCGAAGTGCTTCTCCAGAAGCGCTTCGTCGGACTCGGCCACGGTCTCGAGCAGCATCGTGCGGTACTCGTCTGCGCGCTCCTTGAGGTTTTCCGGGATCTCCTGGATCTCGTACTTCTCACCGAGCTTGGTCTCGCCACTCCACACGAGAGCCTTCATCTGCACGAGGTCGATGACGCCCTCGAACTCGTTCTCTGCACCGATGGGCAGCTGGATGACCAGCGGCTTGGCACCGAGACGATCGATGATGGTCTGCACGGTGTAGTAGAAGTCCGCGCCGAGCTTGTCCATCTTGTTGACGAAGCAGATACGCGGCACGTCGTACTTGTCGGCCTGACGCCACACCTGCTCGGACTGCGGCTCGACACCCTCTTTGCCGTCGAACACTGCGACAGCGCCGTCGAGGACGCGGAGCGAACGCTCCACCTCGACGGTGAAGTCGACGTGACCGGGGGTGTCGATGATGTTGATCTGGTTGTCGTTCCAGAAGCACGTCGTGGCAGCAGAGGTGATCGTGATGCCACGCTCCTGCTCCTGCTCCATCCAGTCCATGGTGGCTGCGCCATCGTGAACTTCACCGATCTTGTAGGAGATACCGGTGTAGAAGAGGATGCGTTCGGTAGTGGTGGTCTTGCCGGCATCGATGTGGGCCATGATGCCGATGTTGCGGACCTTGTTGAGGTCGGTCAGCACGTCCTGTGCCACGAGTTAACCCGCCTTGGTGTTGGAAGAGGTATTGCCTGAGCTGATCAACGCTCCGGCGGTATCGGATAGTTCCGAATACCGCCCGAGCGAGGAGATCACCAGCGGTAGTGGGCGAACGCCTTGTTGGCTTCGGCCATCTTGTGAGTGTCTTCGCGGCGCTTCACAGCGGCACCGAGGCCGTTGCTGGCGTCGAGCAACTCGTTTGCCAGACGCTCGACCATGGTCTTCTCACGACGAGCGCGCGAGAACGTGACCAGCCAGCGCAGTGCCAGCGTGGTGGAGCGGCCGGGACGAACCTCGACGGGCACCTGGTAGGTGGCACCGCCGACGCGTCGGCTGCGAACCTCGAGAGCCGGCTTGACGTTGTCGAGTGCACGCTTGAGCGTGACGACGGGGTCGGTGCCGGTCTTCTCGCGAGCCTGCTCGAGCGCCTGGTAGACGATGCGCTCTGCGGTCGACTTCTTGCCGTCGAGAAGGATCTTGTTGACGAGCTGCGTGACCAACGGCGATCCGTAGACCGGGTCGTTGATCAGCGGCCGCTTGGGTGCTGGGCCCTTGCGTGGCATATCAGCTCTTCTCCTTCTTGGCTCCGTAGCGGCTGCGAGCCTGCTTGCGGTTCTTGACACCCTGGGTGTCGAGCGAGCCGCGGATGATCTTGTAACGCACACCCGGGAGGTCCTTCACACGACCGCCGCGAACGAGCACCATCGAGTGCTCCTGCAGGTTGTGGCCCTCACCGGGGATGTATGCGGTGACCTCTACCGAGGTGGTCAGGCGAACACGCGCGACCTTACGGAGAGCGGAGTTCGGCTTCTTGGGGGTGGTGGTGTACACGCGAGTGCACACACCACGGCGCTGGGGACTGCCCTTGAGGGCAGCGGTCTTCAGTTTCGCGACCTTGTCGGTGCGACCCTTACGGACCAGCTGGTTGATCGTTGGCATAAACCGGCTTTCTTCGTGTCGATAAACAGGGATCTAGCAGTTGGAGCAAGAGAACACTGCTCCTCACCCATGACGTCTCCGCGGGTCTCTTGCACCCCGCGGTCGGGTGTGTCGCATACCCCCACACGTCCAGCCGGTTGCGCGCTCTCGAGACGAACGTGCGCACGGCTGTACCTCGCATAGGCACACAAACGGTCCGGCCAGGCCGGACACGACCCATAACGATACCCGGCGGCGCGGCCTCGGGTCAAAACACCCTTCGCTCTGATACGCAACCTATCTGCTCAGGTTGAGTGTGAGGTCTGCCAGCTTCGCGGCCGCCTGGCAGGGATCGGGGTGTGCGACGCCCGGGCGGTACTGCACCCACCACCCGAAGATGCCTGCCTGGTCTGCTCCGGCCGACACTCCGCACGAGTCCGGGTCGTTGGGCCGTTGGGCCTGTATTGCCTTGCGTCCCTGCACCGTTGTGTCGCTGACGGAGTACGTCATCTTCTCGTCCGCCGCCCGCTCCGCGGCCAGGGTGCCGGACTCGAACCAGTTGAACGTCACCTTCACGATGCCCGACGAACCGATCAGATCCCATCGGCAGATCGCTCCGAAGAAGCCGCGAGCGATGTCGTCGGCTCCGGTGGCATCGGCGATCTGGTCATCGGAGACGGCATCGCACTCGGTCAACAACTTGGTGAATTCTTGGTTGCCCGAGCCGGCAAAGGACTCGGGCGTCGCGGTCCCCTGGACGGTCTGGGTGCATCCGGCAACGAGCAACACCGTCGCCGCTGCGGCCATCACGCGTCTCGTCGCCACCGCACGTCCGGTCACTGCTTGCGCTCCACGGTCAACTTCGCCAGCTCGTTCCCGACGTCGCACGGCGGGCGCGCCGGAATTTGCTCGGAGTAGGTGACCGACCAATGGAAGAAGTCGTCTCCGAACTGGACACCGATCTCGCACAGCGGGCCCTGTTCGGCCTCGAATCCGGGGTTGCCGTCGATGGCGATGTCCTTGGCCGGGCGGCCGATCAGCTCGGAACCGGCGCGTTCGCGGCCGATCGGACTGCCGCGGTACCAGGAGAAGCTGACGCTCGGTCCGCTGATGGCCACGGTTTCCCACTGGCAACCGACGGAGTTGCGGGTGACTTGGGCAAACGGTCCGGCACCGAACGCAGTCTGTACCTCGGTGTCGGTGATCGATCCGCATTCACCGAAGAACGGCCCGGGCTCGTACGCGGCCTTGCTGGTCGACGACTCGGGCCCGGTGTCGGCGGCATCGGTATCCGAGCCACCGCAGCCCGCAAGCAGCGCGGCGACCGCGGTGATGACCAGTGCCACTCGCTTCATGGGCGTCCTTCGCGTGCTGGTCCGATGCTGCAGTTCGACGTCGCACAGAACCTATCAACCGAACCGGGCACCGGTCATCTGCCGTGCACAGCGCGTCCCTGGACGTACACGCCCACGACGGCCGGCTCTCGCATGGCCATCAGCAGGGCGAACAGCGTTTGGTCTCCGGCCAACGCCGGGTCGTCGGCCCGCACGCCGTGGTCGATCGCTGCGGCGAGCTGCGGCCACGCGCCGGGATCGACGACGACGAAGTCCGCCTCCTTCCCCGCGTCGAAGTTGCCGATGCGCTCCTCCATGTCGAGTGCACGTGCCCCGGCGAGCGTTCCGGTGAACAGCAGTTCGGCCGGATGCAGCGACAGGCCCGCGTCCCCCGGTTCGGAGATGTGCACCTTGAACGCGTCGGCGAGTACCTGCGGTAGTAGCCACTCGTCACCGCCGCCGAAATCGGACCCGATGGCGATGGTCACCCCGGCGGCGACGGTTCTCTTCCACGGCATCGTGCCCGAGCCCAGGAACTGCTGCGACGTGGGACAGTGCGCGATGGACGTACCCGTCTCGGCCAACCTCGTCAGTTCCGCGTCTTCACAGTGCACCGCGTGCGCCAGAATCGACCGTCTGCCGAGCAGGCTCTTGCCCCCTACTTTCGAGCCCGGCAGGAACTTGCCGTCGTAGGTATCGAGGTAACTCTCGACCTGGTACGCGCCCTTGGTGGCGTCGATCTCGCCGGTGCCCGGTCGGTTGTTCTCGTTGAGGTGCGTGTGGAAGTAGACCCCTCTGCCGCGTACGGAGTCGTAGAGCTCGCCGAGGTTCCTCAGCGTTTCCGTCGTCACCGACAGAGAAAAACGCGGTACGACGGCGACGTGCAGCATCGCCGTGTCGACGTCGCCGGTATCGGCGGCGTGCCACTTCTCTATCTCCTCGGACACCAGGCGGATCGCCTCGTCCTCACCGGTGATCAGTGCGTGCGCCGAGGCGGGGCCGGTGGTCTGGATCCCGCGGCCACTCACGATGCGCAGTCCGTGCTCGAGCGTCTCGGAGAACAAAGAATCCTGTGCGTGCGGGAATGCCGACCCGAACACCATGGCCTGCGTCGTCCCGGCGCGAATGCGTGCTGCGCAGAAGTCGCGCGCAGCGGCCGCCGCGAACTCCGGATCGGCGAAGCGCGACTCGGACGGAAAGATGCAGGTGTTCAGCCATTCGAGCAACTGCCCGCCGCCGTAGGAATCGCCGGCATAGGTCTGTGGGAAGTGGATGTGCGTGTCGACGAATCCAGGCAGTAGGAAGCCGGGCCGATGATCGAACACATCCGAATGGGCGTAGTGCGTTGGTAGAGAATCGAACTCGCCGCAGAACTCGATCCTGCCGTCGTCGCCGACCACGAGGGCACCGTCGGGAATGGACACCAACGCGGTTGCGGCCTCGAGCACCGTGGGCGAGCCCGCGATGTGAAAGATATGGCCACGGTGGACGCGTGCGGAATCGGAAGTCACGAGCCGACTCAAGCACAGGTCGATCGGAACTGCAGATCGTGCGCTTCTAGTGCGCTACCGCTCCTACGGCGGACAGCCGCGCGTTCAGCGAGGCATCGAGCACATCGGCCCAGGCTCGCACGATTTCGACGCGGCGACGCGCGTCGTCGGTCAGGACGTCCGCGAGACCGAGCCCACGCGCCAGGTCGAGCGTCGCCTGAACGAGACGGTGGGTGACGGGATCGTTGTCGTCGACTCCGAGGTTCTCGACGGCCATCGAGTGCGCTCGACGACCGAATCGCTCTTCGAGTGGGACGATCCGGTCGCGCAGCTCCGGGTCGGCCGACGCGGCTGTCCAGACCTGCAGCGCCGCCTTGAACATCGGACCCGTGTAGTACTCGACGAGCCGCTCCACCACCAGTTTCGTTCGGCCGGGGCCGGGCGGAATCTCCTGCGCCTCGCGGCGCGCGTGGTCCATCCGGGTGTCGAACATGTACTCGAGTGCCCCGGTGATGAGGTCCTCACGCGTCGGGAAATGGTGTTGGGTGGCACCGCGAGAGACGCCGGCGCGCTCGGCGACGACCCCGACCGTCGTGGCGCTCCAGCCCTGCTCCGCGAGCGAGTCGATTGTCGCCTCGAGCAGTCGCTGACGCGTCACCCTGCTGCGATCCTGCTTGGGTTCGCGCGCCATCACCATCTCCCTAACTTTCGGCAGCCCAGGACGGCGGCCTCTTCTCCAGAAAGGACATCATCCCCTCTCGGGCCTCCTCCGATGCAAACAACCTGGCCGATTGCTCGGCGACGGCCGCACCGCGCTCGTCGATCTCACGTCGGATCGCTGCGGTGGTGAGCTGTTTCGACTCGGCCAGGCCCTGCGGCGAACACTTGCGAAACATGATCATGTAGTCGGCCACCGCGGCCGCAGGGACGGCGTCGGCCACTGTGACGAGACCGATCTCCTGGGCCGTGGCACCGTCGAACGTTTCCCCGGTGAGGAAGTAGCGACTCGCCGCACGGGAGGTCAGCCGCGGCAACACGGCCACCGAGATGACCGACGCGGCCAGGCCGAGCCGAACCTCCGTCAACGCGAACGAACTCTCGGGTCCGGCCACCGCGACGTCGCAGGCCGCCACGAGCCCCATCCCGCCTGCCCGCACATGTCCATCGATCTGTACGACGACGGGTTTCGGTGTGTCGATGATCAGCCGCATCAGGTCGAGCATCTGGCGGGTCCGCAGCTCCGGTGATGCTCCGGCTTCTCTGAGATCGGCCCCGGCACAGAACGTCGTACCGGTGTGCCCCAGCACGATCGTCCTGACGGCGGGATCCTGAGCCGCAGCCTCCAGACCCGCGGTGAGCTCGGAGACCAGTACCGAGGACAGCGCATTGCGGTTCTCCGGCGAATCCAGCGTCAGATATCCCGTGCTCTTGTACGTCTCGAAGGTAACGGCCATCAGTAGCTTCTCGGCAGGCCGAGCGAGTGCTGGCTCACGAAGTTGAGAATCATCTCCCGACTCACCGGTGCCACGCGCGCGATACGGGCCGCCCCGAGCATCGCAGCCAATCCGTATTCACTGCTCAACCCGGCACCACCGTGGGTTTGGATCGCCTGATCGAGCGCCTTGATGCTGGCCTCGGCCGCAGCGTATTTGGCCATGTTCGCGGCCTCGGCAGCGCCGAAGTCGTCGCCGGAGTCGTAGAGCACCGCGGCTTTCTGCATCATCAACTTCGCCAACTCCAGCTCGATCTTGCACTGCGCCAACGGGTGCGCCAAGCCCTGGTGTGCGCCGATCGGTGTCTTCCAGACGGTGCGTTCCTTGGCGTACTTGACCGCGGCGTCGATGGCGTAGCGGCCCATTCCGATTGCCATTGCAGCGCCGAGGATGCGCTCGGGGTTGAGACCCGCGAACAACTGCATCAGCGCGGCATCGGCCTCACCGACGAGTGCCTCGGCGGGCAGCCGGACGTCGTCGAGGAACAGCACGAACTGGTGATCGGGCTCGACGATGTCCATCTCCATCTGCGTCTTCTGCAGTCCCGGAGCGTCCGTGGGCACGATGAACAGCGCAGGCTTGAGCTTGCCGGTCTTGGAATCCTCGGTGCGTGCGACGATCAACACGGCGTCGGCCTGATCGACACCGGAGATATAGATCTTGTTGCCCTTGAGAATCCACCCTGCTTCATCCCCCGTCGCTCCGCTCGCCCCGTCCCTGTCACGACGCGCAGTGGTGGTGATCTGGTGCGAGTTGGATCCGGCGTCGGGCTCGGTGATGCCGAAGACCATGATCTTGGAACCGTCGGCGAGAGCGGTGAGCCACTCCTGCTTCTGGTCTGCCGTGCCGTACTTGCCGATGATGGTGCCGCAGATCGCCGGGCTGACGACGACGAGCAGTAGACCGGCACCGTGCGCAGCCAACTCCTCCTGCACGAGCGCGAGCTCGTAGATGCCTGCGCCTCCGCCGCCGTATTCCTCGGGCAGATTGACCCCGAGGAAGCCGAGCTTGCCCGCCTCGTTCCACAGTTCGGTCAGTGGCTCGCCCTTGCGAGCCTTGGGCAGCACGTAGTCGATGTAGTTGTACCGCTTGCCCAGTGACGAGACTGCGTTGCGCAGACCCTTCTGCTCTTCGGATTCGATGAAACTCATGCTTGCTCCGCTCCCTGCTCGGTGACTACTGGCGTGTCGGTGACTACTGCCAAGACCTGTCCTACCTCGACTTGCTGACCCTGCTGCACGTTCAACTCGGCGAGCACACCATCGGCCGGTGCAGTCACGGTGTGCTCCATCTTCATCGCCTCCAGCCACAGAATGGGCTGGCCTGCGGTGACGGTATCTCCCTGCGCAGCAGCAATTCTGATGACGCTGCCCGGCATCGGCGCGAGCAGTGATCCGGCCGCCACCTCGTCGGTGGGGTCGGTGAACCTCGGTGCCCGAGCCAATCGGACCGGGCCCAGGGAAGAATCCACGAACACGTCGGACCCGTAGGTGCTCACTGCGAAGATACGACGAATACCGTTGTCGTCCAGCGTCACCCGAGTTGGGGTGTGTTCGACGAGCTGGACGCCATCGAGCGAGACTCCGTCCACCGAGGAGATCAGGCCGACGCGTCCGATCGAGTATTCGACAGTCCTGTCGTTGTACGTCTTGCGTTGTGGCTGCGACCGGAGGTTCCGCCAGCCGCCGGGGAGTCCGCGATTCACCCGCGCTCGCGCGACATTGCTCGCCGCGTCGGCCAAGGCAGCCGCGAGAGCCGACAGTTCCTCGGCCCGGCCTTGTGCGATCGGCCGAGCCAGGACGTCGAGGCCGTGGGTGTCGAAGAAGGCCGTGTCGGTGTCGCCGGCCACAAACGCCGGATGGCGCAGAATGTTGACCAACAGATCGCGATTGGTCTTCAAACCGTGAATGGTGGCGTTCTGCAGTGCTTTCGCCAACAGAGTCGCCGCTCGATCCCGCGTCGGGGCGAAGGAGATCACCTTGGCGAGCATGGGGTCGTACTGCGTTCCCACCACACTGCCCGTCTCGACGCCGGAATCGACTCTGATGTAGCCAGCTTTGTCCGACACCTCGAACTGCGCACCGGGGATGTCGAATCGGTGCACGGCACCGCTCTGCGGCTGCCAGTCCTGAGCCGGGTCCTCGGCGTACAGCCGAACCTCGATCGAGTGTCCTCGTGTCGTGGGCTGTTCGGCCGGTAGCCGCTCCCCCGCCGCCACCTGGATCTGCAGCGCCACCAGATCCAGACCCGTCGTGCATTCGGTGACCGGATGCTCCACCTGCAGGCGGGTGTTCATCTCGAGGAAGAAGAAGTTCCCCTTCTCGTCCGCGAGGAATTCGACGGTGCCTGCTCCCTCGTATCCGATGGCCTCGGATGCCAGCGTCGCTGCCTCGAACAGCTTCTCGCGCATGCCGTCGATGCGTTCGACGAGCGGCGACGGAGCTTCCTCTACGACCTTCTGGTGCCTGCGTTGGATCGAGCATTCACGCTCGCCCACCGTCCACACCGTGCCGAATCGATCGGCCATGACCTGGACTTCGATGTGCCGCCCGGTTTCGATGTACCGCTCGATGAACACCGTTCCATCGCCGAAGGCAGACAGCGCTTCTCGTCCGGCCGCCTCGAGCTCCGACTGCAGTGTGTCGAGACTGCGGACGATGCGCATCCCCCGACCGCCGCCGCCCGCGGAGGCCTTGATCAGTACCGGTAACTCGTTCTCGGTGACCGACTCGGGATCGAGTCGAGTCAACACCGGCACTCCGGCGTCGGCCATCATCTTCTTGGACTCGACCTTCGAGCCCATCGATTCGATCGCCTTGACAGGCGGTCCGATCCAGGTCAACCCGGCGTCGAGTACCTGCCGGGCGAATTCGGCGTTCTCGGATAGGAATCCGTATCCCGGATGGACCGCGTCGGCACCGGCCTGCACCGCGGCGGCGATGATCAGTTCTCCGCGCAAGTAGGTCTCGGACGGGCTCTGACCAGGCAGGCGTACAGCGGAGTCCGCCTCACGCACATGGGGAGATGCCGCGTCGGCGTCGGAGAAGACCGCGACGGTGTCGATGCCCTCCGCGCGGCAAGTGGTGAAGACGCGTCGGGCGATCTCGCCGCGGTTGGCCACGAGGACTTTGTTCAGCATGCGGGCATCACATCCGGAAGACACCGAAGTTCGCGGTGCCTTCGATCGGGGCAGAGGCAATGGCCGACAGGCACATTCCCACCACCGTGCGGGTGTCACGGGGATCGATGACGCCGTCGTCGTAGAGGCGTCCGGACAGGAACATCGGCAACGATTCGGCTTCGATCTGATTCTCGATCATCGCGCGCAGGCCGGCATCGGCCTCCGCGTCGAACGCTTGACCGCGAGCTTCTGCGGCGGCGCGTCCGACGATGGAGATGACGCCGGCCAGCTGTGCGCCACCCATGACAGCGGACTTGCTGGACGGCCAGGCGAAGAGGAAGCGAGGATCGAAGGCGCGGCCGCACATGCCGTAATGGCCGGCTCCGTAGGACGCCCCGAGCAGGATCGAGATGTGCGGCACCTTCGAATTGGAGACGGCGTTGATCATCATCGATCCGTGCTTGATCATGCCGCCTTCCTCGTATTCCTTACCGACCATGTAGCCGGTGGTGTTGTGCAGGAACAACAGTGGCGTGTTCGACCGGTTTGCTAGCTGGATGAACTGCGTCGCCTTCTGCGATTCCTCGCTGAACAGCACGCCGCGTGCGTTGGCCAGGATGCCGATCGGGTAGCCGTGCAACTCTGCCCAACCGGTGACGAGCGAACCGCCGTACATGGGCTTGAACTCGTCGAAGTCGGAACCGTCGACGATGCGGGCGATGACCTCGCGGGGATCGAACGGGATCTTCAGGTCGGTGGGGACGATGCCGAGCAGATCCTCGGGATCGGCGAGTGGCTCGATGACCTCGGTGCGTGGCTCGGGCCCCTTCTTCTTCCAGTTCAACCGGGAGACGATGCTGCGTCCGATGCGGATGGCATCCTGCTCGTCGACGGCGAAGTAGTCTGCGAGACCGGACTTTCGGGCGTGCATCTCGGCTCCACCGAGCGACTCGTCGTCCGAGTCCTCACCGGTGGCCATCTTCACCAGGGGCGGCCCGGCCAGGAACACCTTGGATCGTTCCTTGATCATGACGACGTGATCGGACATGCCGGGAACGTAGGCACCGCCCGCAGTCGAGTTGCCGAACACCAGGGCGATGGTCGGAATGCCGGCCGCCGAGAGCTGCGTCAGATCGCGGAACATGCGTCCGCCGGGGATGAACACCTCTTTCTGCGTGGGCAGGTCGGCACCGCCCGACTCGACGAGAGAGATCACCGGCAGTCGGTTCTGGGTGGCGATGTCGTTGCCGCGGAACCCCTTCTTGAGGGTCCACGGGTTGCTGGATCCGCCGCGGACCGTGGGATCGTTGGCCACGATGAGACATTCGACCCCGCACACGACACCGATACCCATGACGGTGCTGGCACCGACGGGAAAGTCGCTGCCCCACGCGGCAAGTGGGCACAGTTCGAGAAACGCGGAATCCTCGTCGATCAACAGTTCGATGCGCTCACGGGCGAGCAGCTTGCCACGCTTCTTGTGGCGGTCGACGTACTTCTGACCGCCACCCAGCAGCGCCTTGTCGTGTTCGGCGTCGATCTCGGCCAGTTTGGTGTGCATGGCCTCGGTGGCACCGGTGTACTGCTCCGATGCGGTGTCGAGAGTGGACTTCAGCACGCTCATGCCTGGTACCCCAATCGTTTTGCGGCAAGGCCGGTGAGAATTTCGGTGGTTCCGCCGCCGATGCCGAGGATGCGCATGTCGCGGTACTGCCGCTCGACCTCGCTCTCGCGCATGTACCCCAGTCCGCCGAAGAGTTGGACGGCTTGATTGGCCACCCACTCTCCGGATTCGACGGCGGTGTTCTTGGCGAAGCAGACCTCGGCGATGAAGTCACCGTCCTCCTGCATGGACCGCTCGACGAGGGAGCGCGTGTACACGCGAGCGATGTCTATCTTCCGCGCCATCTCGGTGACGGTGTTCTGCACGGATTGCCGTGCAATGAGCGGCTTTCCGAAGGTCTCTCGGTCTCGAACCCACTGCAGCGTCAGATCGAGGCACCGTTGCGCACTGGCGTAGGCCTGAGCAGCGAGAGCGATGCGCTCGGTGAGAAATGCCTGCGCGATCTGAACGAAGCCACTGTTCTCGGCACCGACCAGGTTGGCCACCGGCACCCGGGCGTCGACGAAGGAAAGTTCGGCGGTATCGGAGGCGCGCCAGCCCATCTTGTCCAGCTTGCTGGTGACCTCGAAGCCCGGTGTTCCTCTCTCTACGACGAGGAGCGACACTCCGGCTGCACCCGCGCCTCCCGTCCGCACCGCGGTGACGACGAAGTCCGCACGGCACCCCGAGGTGATGTAGGTCTTCGACCCGTTGACGACGTAATGGTCGCCGTCTCTGACCGCCTTGGTCCGCAGGTGACCCACGTCGGAGCCGCCGCCCGGCTCGGTGATCGCGAGCGATCCGATCTTCTCCCCCGCCAACGTCGGCCGTACCCATTTGTCGATCTGCTCAGGATCTCTCGCGGCAACCAAGTGCGGCAACGCAATTCCACAGGTGAACAGAGAAGCGAACAGTCCGCCCGACGCGCCGGCCTGGTGCATCTCCTCGCAGATCAGCACCGCGTCCGCGAGATCACCGCCGTCGCCGCCGACGTCCTCAGGAAACCCTGCGCCGAGCAAACCGAGAGCGGCCGCTTTCTTGTGGAGCTCGCGCGGGATCTCGCCCTCGCTCTCCCACCGATTCATGTGCGGCGCAATGTCCTGCTCGACGAAACTGCGAACGGTCTTGCGAAGCTGCTGACGCTCCGGGGTAGTCCAGATGCTCATACGAGTGCTCCCTTGTAAGCGAGTGTTTCGGGGATGTCGATGTGCCGCGACCGCAGCCATTCACCGAGTCCCTTGGCCTGTGGATCGAATCTGGCCTGCGACGCCACACCTTGGCCGAGGATGCCGTCGATGACGAAATTCACGGCCCTCAGATTCGGCAACACGTGTCGCGTGACCGTGAGGTGCTCGGCCTCGGGAAGCATCTGCTTCAGGGTGTCGACGGTCAATGAGTGGACGAGCCAGGCGAATTCGTCGTCGGTGCGCACCCACACTCCGACGTTGGCGCTCCCACCCTTGTCTCCGCTGCGGGCGGCGGCGATAGTGCCGAGTGGTAGTCGGATGGTGTACTCGGCGGCTCGCGGTGCCGGCAGCTGCGGTTCGACCAGCGATTCCAGGACTCGCGTCTGCGCCGAGGGTGCGATGCTGCGTTCGGTGCCATCGGCCAGGTGGGCCGTATGCGGTACGTCGTGTGCGTCGACGAAACCTGCGGTGAACACCCCGTACGGGGCTCCGTTTCCGGGCGGTGCGGTGACCGAGAAGCCCGGGTAACTGGCGAGTGCGAGTTCGACCGCTACGGCGGAAAACTGGCGTCCCACCGCGTCGGGGTTACTGTCGCGGGCGACGCAGCGCAGCAACGCGCTTGCGGTTTCCTCGGTCTCGGCGTCGGGCTTGTCGGTACGCACCAGAGTCCAGTCCAGCTCGGTCGGCCGAGCGGGTAGCCACGACTCGAACTGTCTCTGCGCCAGTTCGGCTTTGGCCTCGATATCCAGGCCGGTCAACACCATCGTGAATTCGTTACGGAAGCCGCCGAGTGCGTTGAGCGAGACCTTGTAGGTGGGCGGCGGCGCTTCTCCGGTGACCCCGCTGATCGATACTCGGTTGCTGGACTCCTGCGCCAGGACCGCCGTGTCGATGCGCGCGGTGACGTCGGGGTTCGCGTATCGGCCACCGGTGATCTCGTACAGCAGTTGCGCAGTGACGGTACCTACACTGACGGCACCGCCGGTGCCCTCGTGCTTGGTGATGACGGAGGATCCGTCGGCTTCGATCTCTGCGATGGGGAATCCGGGACGGGACATGTCGGCGATCTCGGTGAAGAACGAGTAGTTACCGCCGGTGGCTTGAGTACCGCATTCGATGACGTGGCCCGCGATGACCGCGCCGGCCAACGCGTCGTAATCGGTTGTCGACCAGCCGAAGTGAGCAGCGGCCGGGCCGACGATGACACTGGCGTCGGTGACGCGTCCGGTCACGACGACGTCGGCACCGGAGTTCAGGCATTCCACGATTCCCCATGCACCGAGGTATGCGTTTGCCGTCAGTGGGCTGCCGAGGCCGAGTTCGCTTGCTCTGCCGAGGAGGTCGTCGCCGTCCACGTAGCCGATCTTCGCGCCGGAATCGAGCTTCTCCAACGCCTCGACCAGTCCGCGAGGATTGAGTCCGCCGGCATTGGCGACAATTTTGACGCCCTTGTCGAGTGCCAGTCCGAGGCAGTCCTCGGCTTGCCGCAGAAAGGTTTTGGCGTAGCCACGGGTCGCGTCCTTCATTCGGTCGCGGCCGAGAATGAGCATGGTCAGCTCGGCGAGGTAGTCACCGGTGAGGTAGTCGAGGTCGCCTCCTTCGAGCATCTCCCGCATCGCGGACAGTCGATCCCCGTAGAAACCGGAGCAGTTGCCTATACGTACGGTCATGCTTTCTCGCGTCCTGCCTTGTCTCGTCCCTGTCCGGGAGGGCCTGCGAAGGCTTGGGCGATGGTGAGCCAGTGTGCGGCATCGGCACCGTCGGCTCGAACGTCCAGGTCGTCGCGGTGTGCGCGCTGGGTGACGAGGAGACAGAAGTCGAGTGCCGATCCGGTGACACGCTGCTCGGCGGCGTCGGGGCCCCAGGTCCACAGCTCGCCCGACGGTGCGGTGAGCTCGATTCGGAACGGGTCCGGCGGCGGAGTCTGCTCGTCGACGGCGTAGGCGAAATCTCTCGTGCGGACACCGATGTGTGCGACTCCGCGGATTCGGTCGGTCGGTACGCGGGTGACGCCCAACGCGTCGGCGACGTCCTGACCATGGGCCCACGTCTCCATGAGACGGGCGGTGGCCATGGACGCGGCACTCATGGGCGGGCCGAACCACTTGATCTTGACGCCCGCCGGGACCTGCATCAGCGCCTCCGTCATGGCGTGGCGGCGGGTTCGCCACGCGCTCAACAGTTCGGGATTGCCCGCTTCCTCATCGGCGGCGTGGTCGACGAAGCCGGTGGGGTTCTCCCAGGCCGTTTTCAGCGTGCGAGCGAACTCCTCCTCGGCCACGGTATCGCCGGACGCTGCAGACGTGGTTCGCTCCGCGACGTGATCCGTCCACGACAGGTGCGCGATCTGATGTGCGATCGTCCAGCCCGCCGCCGGCGTAGGTACCGCCCAGCGTTCGGGTGCCAGCTCGGCCACCAGCGCGTCGAGGTCGTCACCCTCGGCACGGAGATCGCCGACGAGTGAGTCGAGGTCTGCCATGGGACCAGCTTCACAAAGGCACGAGAAAAAAGCAAGCACGCTTGCTTGTTAATTCGTAACCCTACGTTCGCTTGCCGTGTCTACGGTCGGAAACGTGAAAACGTCGAGACTTGTGGCCGTCGCCGTTACCCTCGCCTTCATGGCTGCCGGCTGCTCTTCTGCGGACCCGACCCCCGACGAACCGTCGAGCATTCGGGTGGCGACATTCAACGCCAGTCTCAATCGATCCGCGGCCGGACAGCTGATGGCGGACCTGCGCGGAGAGAACGCCCAGGCTCGCGCGGTAGCCGACGTGATCTCCGCGAACTCACCGGATGTGTTGCTGGTCAACGAGTTCGACTATTCGGGGTCCGATGCCCCGACCCTCTTCAACGAGAACTACCTCGACGGGCAGTACCCGTTCTTCTTCACCGCTCCGGTGAACACCGGCGTCGACTCGGGACTCGACCTCGATGGGGACGGCGCACTCGGTGGCCCCGGGGACGCCTGGGGATTCGGACAGTTCCCCGGCCAGTACGGCATGGTGGTGTACTCGAAATTCCCGATCGACACCGGTTCGGTACGCACGTTCCAGAACTTCCTGTGGAAAGACATGCCGGAATCACTGTTACCGCGCGACTATTACGGAGAGAACGCGGACGCGCTTCGACTGTCCAGCAAATCTCATTGGGACGTGCCCGTCGACGTGAACGGGAAGACGCTCCACGTGTTGGCCTCGCACCCCACTCCCCCGTCCTTCGACGGACCCGAGGACCGAAACGGCAAGCGCAATCACGACGAGATCCGGTTGAGCGCCGATTACATTTCCGGTGCCGACTACCTCTACGACGACAACGGCGTGCGAGGCGGACTCGACGAGGGAGCGTCGTTCGTGATGATGGGAGACCAGAACAGCGATCCGGTCGACGGCGACTCCGTGGCCGGGGCCATCGCACAGGTTCTGGATCTTCCGCGCGTTCGAGATACGGCACCCACGTCCGATGGACATGGAACGGACACAGCAGATTTCGCTGATCCGACGCCGGGTGATCTGCGCGTGGACTACGTACTGCCGTCGGACGACCTGACCGTGCGCGACTCGCAGGTGTATTGGCCCGATCAGGCCGAGCACCCGTCGGACCACAGACTGGTGTGGGTAGACCTCGAAATATGATGCGTGAGTGACCGATCTGCCGATTGTCGAGTTCGCCTACCCGGGCCCACTACGGGACAGGCTGGTTGCGGCCGTGCTGTCAGGAGCGAAGACCAGCACGGCAAGCCTGTTGGCTCAGAACACTGACGAGGAGCTACCGAGGGTCGGCGAACGCGGTGCGGTGGTGAATTCGGCGGGTGCCGTGGTCGGGGTCATCGAGACCACGGCCGTCGTTGTCGTTGCGCTGAGCGATGTTTCGCTGCAGCATGCGCTCGACGAGGGCGAAGGATACATCGATGTGGCGCAGTGGCGTGCCGGACACGAGAGATTCTGGCAGTCCGCCGAAGTCCGCGAGGAGCTGGGCGATCCGAACTTCACGGTGAACGACGACACTCTGGTGGTGCTGGAGCGCTTCGAGCTGACATGAAGGTCGCCCGACAGCTTTGCGGCGATGTTCGAGGCTCGAGCCGCGGACTCACAGCTTTTCGGTGGGTGGGTGTATGGGCACCCTGACGCCAATCCTTCTTCATTGCAAGATAATTGAGGTTGACGATTGGTTCCCATCTCGGTACCATCGAACACACGTTCTACATATTGTTGGAACATCAGCCGGGGGGCGAAGGCACAATGGGCACATCGACGCGTAGCCGTTTCGCGGCCTATCTCGGGCCGCAATCGAAGCCGTACATCGAGGCTGCTTCGTTGGCCGAGATTTTGGATGTCGCGATTCTGGAGAATCAGGCGTGCGCCCGCAAGGTCTCTGTGGCCGCCGCCATCTGGGACTCGTGCATTCATCAGAACGTTCTGGTCGGCGATGTCGTTCAGGATGCGGGCAACTATGCAGCGTCCGAGATTGCGCACGTGCTGGGTTGCTCGAAGACGGTCGCGAACTCGTACGCCGAGATCGGTATGGACCTACGGCTTCGGCTACCCGCCATTGCAGCTGCGTTCGGGGCCGGCGAACTCGATTTGCCCCGAGTCCGTGCGATCTACCGCTGCACTCACAATTTGACGCAGGACGCGGCGACCGCCGTCGAAGGCGAGGTTCTTGACGCTGCCAGACGTCTCTCCCCCGGCCCGCTCGCGACCGAGATCTGGTCGATCATGTATCGCATCGCTCCCGAGGAGGCCGCCGCTCTCCGTAAGGACCTGGAACGACACACCAACGTCACTTACACCGACAAGGACGTGCTGTCGACGCTCAAAGCCGATCTCACCGCTGCCGACGCCGCCGCCGCCTGGCAGCTGATCAACGAGATGGCCGCCACCGTCTGCCGACGCGATCCGCGCAACAAAGGACAGAAACGAGCGGCCGCGTATGTCGCTCTGCTGCACCAGGAATCGTCGATGGCATGCCTGTGCGACGCGAACGACGACCATCCGTGCACGGCCGACGCATCGCGACCTGATCGACGTGCACCACTGACCGTCATCACCGTCGACCTCGCCACCCTCGCCGGCCTACTGTCCAATCCCGCGCACCTGGCCGGACACGGAACCATCGACGCCGAGTACGCCCGCGAGCTTGCCGAGAACTCACACTGGCAGCTACTGCTGACCGAGGCGCGCAACCTCGCCGACAAACTCGGACACGGTGACGACCTCGAATCGATGATCGACCTCGACTCGACAGAAGACACGAACACCGACACTGGCGCTGGCGCTGGCGCTGGGACCGACACCGACACTGGCACCGACACCGAAAACGTCGCCGTGGATGTCATAGACGACGATGCAGTACATGCCGCACCGCTTCGGCCGACATGTACCCCGCATGTGGTGTTTCATCCGCTGGGTCGTGGGCGTCGTCGAAGCAGCGCAGTTCCTCGTCCACTCCGATCGCCGGCGGCAGCCGGAACTCCACCGCGCAGCAGTTGCATTGCCACGCCGTATCGCGGTGCTTTCACTCTGGTGGCCAAGTTCGAGGCGGCGATCGCATGCGAACCCACGCTCGGGGTAGCGCTTCACCCGGATGGGCACGGGGGCCTCGTGATACCGCCACCCGGAGCCCTCGTCTATCGGCCGTCCGGCGGCCTCGCCGAAAGAATTCGCTTCCGCGACCGAACATGCAGGCATCCCGGATGTGATGTCCCCGCGCAGCAGTGCGAGATCGACCATATAGTCCCGTATCTCCACCGCGATCCAATGACCGGCGGCTGGACGATCGACACCAATCTGCACTGCCTGTGCCGCTATCACCACAGCCTGAAGACCATGGGCCTGTGGACTCCGGTCATGCTTACCGATGGCGTCGAATTCTGGGTCTCCAATGCCGGCACCACTGCCGTCACCGTGCCCGCAACAACTCAGCTCGCCGATTGCGGCCACCTACCGACCGTCTACCGCAGACCGAAAGGCGCGGGACGGCAGGCAGTTTTATCGACCTCGACCTCGACCTCACCAAGGCTTCGATCTACCTCGACTTCGGTGCCTCTGTCCACTTCTGCATCCACACCCGACGACGACGTGCCGCCGTTCTGAATACGTAGTCGATGGCGCTGCAGCCGGGCTCGAAAGGCAGAGCGTCAGACCCGATCCGCGTAGACGACGATGTTGTCCTCGTAACTCGCTACATCCGAATCGAATTGGCCACCGCACGTGATCAGACGCAACCCTGGGTGGTCGAGGTCGCCGTACACCTTCTGGGTGGGGAAGGCATCCTTCGGATACTGCTCCACAGCGCTGACGACGAACCGGATGGTGCTTCCATCCTCGGCAGTGACGGACACATCGTCTCCCTGCTCCAGTTCGCGGAGTCGGTAGAAGACACCCGGGCTACCGGCCCAATCGACGTGGCCGGCAACGATCGACGGTCCCAGCTGACCCGGAATCGGCGATCCGGTGTACCAGCCTGCGGGAAAACCGCCCGGCGGGACCTCCATTGCTCCATCGGGATTCAACCCGAGGTCCATCACATCGGAATCGACACCGATCGCATCGATCTCGATACGTTCGGGCGGAGATGCGACACCATCGGCCGAACCACCGCTCTGGGCAGGGACCGAATTCGGTTGAGCAACAACTTCAGCCGATGTCGTTGCTGGAGTTCGAGTCGGAGCGGGCTCATCGGCCGGTGTCGCACACCCCGACACCAGTGCAACCGCCATCAAGCAGGCTGCTGCCGCAGCCCGCACTGCAACCCGGCGACGGGTCACAGTGCGGGATGCTTGTGCAGCAGTATGGATCTCACTGTTCACGTGTTACTCAGCGACGACGACGGCTGAGCGCCAGGGCCGAAACCCCGCCTGCAGCAAGGACCGCGAGCACACTCAGCATCGATGTCATCGACGACGCACTCGGCCGCACGCTGGTGCTGCCATCGCCCGTTTCGACTCCGCCGTTGGGAATCTGCGTGATCTGGCCGCCGGGGTTGTACGTACCTGGCTGGTCAGGGCCACCCGGCTGTTCGGGCGTGCCCGGGGTGCGCGGCTGGTCAGGAGTGTTCGGGGTGTTCGGGGTGTTGGGAGTGTTCGGGGTGTTCGGGGTGTTCGGGGTGTTCGGGGTGTTCGGGGTGTTCGGAGTATTGGGGGTGTTCGGCTTCTCAGGCACGCCCGGTGTGTTCGGGTTGTCCGGCACGTTCGGGATACCCGGAATCGGCGGAAGCGTGATCACCGGCGGCACACCGGGAATGGGTGGCAGGCCCGGAATCGGGGGTACTTCGATCACGATCGGCGGCGTACCGCCACCATCACCCGGTGTACCCGGTGTACCGCCACCATCACCCGGTGTACCCGGATTACCGCCACCATCGCCCGGTGTACCGCCGCCGCCACCCGGTGCGGTCGTCGTTGTCGTGGTTACCGGCGGCGTCGTCGTGGTGGTCGTCGTGACCGGCGGCGTCGTCGTAGTGGTGGTCGTGACCGGCGGCGTCGTGGTCGTAACCGGTGGGGTGATCCCACACTCCGCATTGCTGATTGTGTTCGAGTCGAGGGTGACTGCACCGGTCAGAGCCAGGAGTCGACCCCTCACATCGGCATTCGTCGTCGCAGTGATCGACGCCTGCGCCAGGATCGTGCCGACGAAATCGGTGCCGGTACCGAGAGTGGCCGAGCTTCCCACCTGCCAGAACACGTTGCACGGGCTGGCCCCGTTGATCAGGGACACACTGCTGTTCGAGCCCGTGATGAGAGTGGATCCAGCCTGGAAGATGAAGACCGCAGCGGAATTGCCTTGCGCATCGAGCGTCAGAGGCAGAGATCCGGTCAGTCCGAGCGTGTCGCCCTTGTACAGACCGGCATACCGTGTGGTGCCCCCTAGCTCGACTGGAACCAGTTCGGGACCAGACCTGTTGGCAGCGTCGGTGTACGCAACCTGCAGAGCAGCTTTCGCATTCAAGGCCCGTTCGTTCTTGTCATCGATCACGCCGTTGGAAATTTGGCCTTGCAGCAGGCCGCTGACGCTCGAAGGGTTCCCGTCACCTGGGCTCACACCCACGGAGCCGGATATGTCCGATCCGCCCGCGTCGGTCACGGTGGAACCGGCAAGAATTGCGTACGGGTCTGCGGCACCGAGACCGACGGTGGGGACAACGACAGCAGGCGATTGAGCATCGGCCGATGAGGCGTTGACCAGCATGAGCGCGGTGGTCGCCAGTGCGACGGTACCGACGAGGGGAATCAAGGCCGAGCCCTTGCGTCGGGATGTGGACGGCGCAGGACGATGTTGCGGAGAGTACATGATGTGTACCGATCTGCTCGAGGAGGTGCCAGTGAGACTTGTTGTCGCACAAAGCATTTAAAATATCGATTCCCCCGACGAGATTCGATGTGGTCTGCAGAGGTACCACGACGATCGACGATGGTCACTGGAACGATCCAGGGGCGCCGAGGTCTCGCGGTATCCGTAGTTCGATGGCGTCGCCGGCTGGCTGTTCAACCGCGCGACATGGGTAGAGGGGGCGCGGAGGCTCGTGGCCCACTCCGCAACAGCGAGTTTCCCCGTATCTCTACGGTGTAGAACTACAGCACACCATGTGTAGGGTCGGGGGTCAAGCGAAAAGCGTTGGTGAACAATAAGATTGTTTTTCGACCGAAAACCGTCGGCACGCCGCTTATCCGAATAACCGAAAATGGTGAAGCAACGTGATGACCCCCTCGGATCGCAGCAGCCAGCATGCACGGGACAGAATCGACCACGAATTCGTCGTGTCGGCCGCCCTCGCCATCATCGACAGCACCGGACTCGACAGCCTGACCATCCGCAGCCTGGCCGTCTCGATCGATCGCGACCCCATGACCGTGTACCGGTACGTCGCCACCAAGGAAGCCCTACTCGACGCCGTTGCCGATTCGATTCTCGGCGACCTCGTGTCGGTGGACGGATCGGACACCGACTGGAGACGGCAGCTCACGATCTTCGGCCGGCACTACCGCGAACTCGCGTTGGCACACCCCCGCGCGGCCATTTTGTTGGCGACTCGGCCACGAGCAACTCCACTGGGCCTGGGCACCACCAGGTCCCTGATGTCACTCGAAGGCATATTGAGCCTGCTCGCCACCGCGGGATTCACTGTCCCCGAGGCACTCTCGGCCTACCGATTGCTGATGTCGCTGCTCCGCGGACACGTTCTCAGTGAAACGCAGGAGACAACGGACAAGCCGGACGAGACGGTCGACAGGCTCAGCCTCGCGTTACGCAGACTCCCGGTCGAGGATTTTCCGATCATGTCCGTCCTGCCGTCACTGATCACCGCATACGACGGTGCCCACGAACTCGATCGCGGATTGGACGCACTGTTCGACGGCCTGCGTCACAACCCGTGACCACAGATCGAGTTCGGCGGATGGGCGCGATTGTCTGCACCGCATCACGGGTGAACAAGTCCACCGACATCGCAGCGCACAACGCGGGTTTCTCGACCGACACACCATGCGAGGTACCCGGGACCATTACCGGCTCGGCGACCGGCACAGTGCGGTAGAACTCGGCCGGCGACGTAGGCCAGACGACCCACCGGATCCCCCCAGTTCTGCGAATTCACGCCATCAATGCAAACCTGTGCCCACGTCGTTCGCTCGTTCTTCGTCGCGCTGCTGCTGAGCCGCGGCCAGGCCTGACATCGTTCGTAACGGAACCTCTTTGAGAAAGAGCACCAGGACGAATCCGAGGAGCATCAGGATCGATACGGCCAGGAACACGTAGTCCATCGCATCGGAGAAGCCGATACGGAATGGCTCGGCGAGCGCGGGATCGAGCTTCTGGATGAACGAACTGTCCTGCAAGGCGCTACCCGCAACGGATGCATCACCCGAGGCGATGGCTTTCGCGAAGCCGGACTCCAACGGATCGGCACTGGTGGCCGCGCTCTGCACGGCCTGCTGGAACGCGGGCGTCGAACTCGCGGCGACCAACGCATCGCCGGTCTTGGGGGTCAGCTGCGTGAACAGCATCGACAGGAACACCGCCACGCCGACAGTGGCACCGATCTGGCGGAAGAACGTTGCCGCCGAGGTGGATACTCCCATGTCCTTGGGCGGCATGGCATTCTGGATGGCCAACGTGAGCGGCTGCATCATCGAACCCAGACCGAGACCGAACACGCCCATCACGACCATCGTCTGCCACAACGGGGTGTCGGCATGAACGTAGTGGAACGTGAACATGGCGATGGCCATCAGCGCCGTGCCGACGATCGGAAAGATCTTGTACCGCCCCGTCTTCGAGATGATCGAGCCCGACACGATGGACGCGATCATCAAAGCGCCGACGAGCGGCAAGGTCTGGTAGCCGGCGAGAGTCGGTGACGAACCCTTGACCACCTGCAGGTACTGCGGCAGCAACGAGATGCCGCCGAACATGGCTGCGCCTGCGATGACACTGACGGCAATACACAACGAGAACAACGGGTTTCGGAAGAACCGCATGGGGATCAGGGCGTCGTCGCCCATCTTGATCTCGGCGAGCACGAACGCGATGACGCCCACGATGCCGATTCCGAAGCACAGCAGTGCCCGCGGCGAACTCCATCCCCAGACGCGGCCCTGCTCGGCGATGATCAGCAGCGGCACGAGCCCGACACTGAGCAGCACTGCGCCCCACCAGTCGACACGCGCTTCGCGGCGGTACACCGGCAGGTTCAACACCCGCCACACGACGACGAGCGCGATGATTCCCAGCGGAACGTTGATGTAAAAGACCCAGCGCCAGCCGGTGATACCGAGGATGGACGACTGCCCGGCCAGCAGACCGCCGATCACCGGTCCGAGCACACTGGACGTACCGAACACAGCCAGGAAGTAACCCTGATACTTGGCCCGCTCACGCGGGGGCACGATATCGCCGATGATCGCCAACGCCATCGACATCAAGCCACCTGCACCCAACCCCTGGACGGCGCGGAAAGCGGCCAGCTCGTACATCGATGTCGCGATGCCGCACAGCATGGACCCGACGACGAAGATCGAGATGGCCGTCATGAAGAACGGCTTGCGTCCGTAGAGATCGGAGAGTTTGCCGTAGAGCGGGGTCGAGACAGTCGACGTGATGAGATACGCCGTCGTCACCCAGGCGAGAACGGAGAACCCGTTCAGGTCGTCGGCGATGGTACGGACCGACGTCGACACGATGGTCTGATCGAGAGCCGCCAGGAACATACCCATCATCAGGCCCGACAGAATGGTCATGATCTCGCGGTGCGAGTACTCGCCGCTGACCGCAGTGACTCCAGGTTCGGCGGTCATGTCAGGTCCCGCGGTCACTTCAGGCTCGCTTACCATCTCTTTGTTGCACCTTTACGTAACGTTTGCTTGTGTCCTACAACAATATTCGGACCACCAGCATGCTCGCAGAAAGCCGACTAAGCAAAGGTTTATTTGCGGCGAATCCGGTCTCGCACCTCACGCATCGTGTGCGGGTGAATGCCGTCGGCCGCGAGCACCTTGCGCGTCTTGCGCCGCGTCGCCAGCACCCCGACGATCGCGATGATCCACACGGGAAACTGCACCAGCATCGCGACCCGGAAACTGTCGAAGTCGTAACCGCCCATGGCATCGAGAATCCACCCGATCGCAGCGATGACCAACAGCGATGCCAGGAAACCGCCGATGTTGACCATTCCTTGAGCCGTCCCCAGATTGGCACTCGGATTGAACGTACGGGCGAGGTCGAATCCGATCACCGACCCCGGCCCACCCACGGAAATCACCACGACGAGAAGAACGAGCAGCCACAGCGGCGCAGGTCCGGGCAGCGACAGCACGATGGCCCACATCGTGGCGTTGCTGACCATGATCGCCAGCACCAGCCAGGATCGACGCATCGGGTAGCGCCCGGTGAGCAAACCGAGCACGATGCCCGACGCCACCGCCGACAGCACCGACAACGTCAGCAGCGCTCCGGCCGTCGACGCCGACAATCCCTGAGCGGTGGTCATGTAGGGCACACCCCACAACAAGGCGAACGTGGTGATCGAGAACTGGGTCCCCATGTGCGAGAAGAATCCGAGCCGCGTCCCCGGTCGTCGCCACACCTCGCCGATGGAGTCCAGCGTCTGCCGCAACGACGTCGGCTCCGGTTCCGGAACAGTGCTGTCGTCGGGACGATCTCGAATCAGAGCGAGTGCCAGGACGAGCGCGAGCACCCCCAGTGCCGCCGCGCTACCGAAAGCGAACGTCCACCCCGGCCCGTTCAACAGAATCAGAAACGGCACGGCCGAGAGCACCTGCCCGAGCTGACCCAGCAGCCCGGTCAACTGCGACACGATCGGCACCCGCCGCGGCGAGAACCAACGCGGCACCAGACGCAGGACCGAGATGAAGGTCAGCGCGTCGCCGATGCCCACGAACGCACGCGCCGCCACCGCGACCGGCAGCGAATCGGTGAGCGCCAACGTGATCTGCGCCGACGCCATGATCAACGCACCGGCGGCGATCATCTTGCGCGAACCGATCCGATCCAGCAGCACTCCGGCCGGAATCTGCATCGCCGCGTACACGACCACCTGCAGCACCACGAACGAGGACAACAGAGACGGGGAGATCGAGAACCGGTCCGCAGCGCTCAGCCCTGCGACCCCGAAGGCCGTTCGATTCAACACCCCGATGACATACGCGAAGACACCGATGCCCCACACCACCCATACGGTTCTCCCCGTAGTCACCGTCTTCCCAATGCTCACGGGGCAATTGTGTCAACCACGCTGTGAAATGATCGACTCGGTAGTTCGCCCAGCAAGAAAGTGAGTGACGTCATGGCCAAGCAAGTGCTGGTGCTCAACGGTCCCAACCTGAACATGCTCGGCACCCGCCAGCCCGAGGTGTACGGCCACGCAACCCTGGCCGACGTCGTCGCCCTGTGCGAGAAGACCGCTGCCACACATGGACTCGACGTGAAAGCAGAGCAGTCCAACCACGAGGGACAGTTGATCGACTGGATCCACGAGGCACGCGGGGTGGCGTCGGGCATCGTCATCAACCCCGGCGGACTGACTCACACGTCGGTGGCACTGCGTGACGCCCTCGTCATCCCCGAGGTCCCGATCATCGAGGTGCACATCTCCAACGTGCACGCCCGTGAAGATTTCCGGCACCACTCCTTCGTCTCTCCGATCGCCAGCGGAGTCATCGCCGGACTCGGCATCGACGGATACCGATTCGCAATCGAACGACTCGCAGCACTTATCTGATACGGCACTTACCTGATACGGCACTTACCTGATACTGCTCTCATCTGACACTCAGGTTGCCCTGCATAAACTGGTCGCCGTGAACACCAGCAACAAGGCACCGAGAGACAGCAGAGCGTCCAAGGACATCAGGGCAATGCAGAACGGCGACAAGAATCGCCGAACGTTGATCCAGATCGTCGTCGCAGTCGTTCTCATCGCGCTCGTTGCAGCCATTGCTCTGTTCATCGTCAACAAGGATTCGACGTCGGGTGAGGCATCACCCGACGCGAGTTCCACATCGGGCCCACAGCTGACGCCCACGTCGCTCACCGCGAACGGTGCCATTCGTTTCGGCAACCCCGACGCCACCACTGTCGTCAGCGTCGTCGAGGACTTCCAGTGCCCGGCCTGCAAGGCATTCGAGTCGGTCAGCGGATCGACTCTGCAGCAGCTGGCGGACGCAGGCAATGTCGCCGTCGACTACCGTCCCATCTCCATTCTCGACCGCTTCTCGAACGGCACGATGTACTCCACCCGCGCTGCGAGCGCGTCGATCTGCGTCGCCGAGAACGATCGGGACAGTTGGATGAACTGGCACAACTCGATGTTCGCCGAGCAGCCCGCCGAGAACGGCAACGGTCTGCCCGACGACAAGCTCGTCGAGATCGCCGCCGCAGCCGGTGCCGACTCCCCCGCCACCGCGTCGTGCATCACCGACGGTAGTTACACGGACTGGGTCACCACCCAGACGCAGACCGTCATCGGCGAAGGCATCAACGGAACGCCGAGCGTCCGCGTCAACGGCACCGACGTCGCCACCCCGACACCCGAGAACATCCTCGCTGCCGCCGCGGCAGCCGGAAACTGAGCAGCAACCGGTAACCGACCATGAGAACTCGCGCCGGCGCTGCTGTCTTCACACTCTTCAGCGCACTGGGGCTCCTCGCCGCACTGACCCTGACGATCGAACGATTCAAGCTCCTCGAAGACGCGTCCTACGTTCCGTCGTGCAGCCTGAATCCAGTCCTCTCGTGCGGGTCGGTGATGGTGACGAAACAGGCCGCTCTGCTCGGATTTCCCAATCCGATCCTCGGAATCGTGGCGTTCTCCATCGCCCTCGTCGCCGGTGTCCTGTGGCTCGGCCGCGTCGAACTCCCGCACTGGTTCTGGCTCGGACTCAGTGCCGGCCTGCTGCTCGGCGAAGTGTTCGTGCACTGGCTGATCTTCGAGAGCCTCTACGAGATCGGTGCCCTGTGCCCGTACTGCATGGTGGTGTGGGCGGTGACGATGCCACTGTTCGTGCTGGCTCTGAGCCGCACGATCAGTACCGCCTCCAGTAACCCGGACGAACGCCCGGGCACAGTCGGCCGTCTTTTCCTCGAATGGCGGTGGACGCTGCTCGCCGTGTGGTACGCAATCGTCGTCGCGCTCATCGGAATCCGGTTCTCGGACTACTGGGGCTCGTTGCTCTGAGTTTCGCAGCTCTGACAGTTTCGCAAAACTCATGAGTCGATCGGCTGCACCGTGCATGATGGTTGCAGCACCCGGGTGAGTCTGATCACAGCTCCTGGCTCGGGGAAGAACGATCGAGTAACAGGAGTCGAAGCATGGCAGGCGATCCCTTCGCAGTCATCGTTGCCGTCATCGTGTCTGCCGCAGGCGCAGTCGCCGGAACGGACGCCCCAGCTCCACTGCAGAATCAGGCGGTGAAGGATCAGGCAGCCGCGGTCGCTGCCGCTGCCGAGGACCAGGGCAAAACGATGTCCGATCAATGGGCAGACCTGATGGGCACCATGCCCGAACCCGCCGCCGACGTCGCAGACCGGACCCTGAACGACGCCGCCGAGGGACTGCACACCGCCGTCGAACCGATGCTGCCGGACCTGCCCGCGGTTGCCGACATCGAGACGCCGAACGCTATCGCCGCTGCAGGCGCTGCAGCGCCCGGGGCGGTGTCCCCAGCTGCCGGGGCGGCCGCGGCCGCCCCGGCAGCTGCGATCACTCCCAGCGCCCCGCTTCCCTTCAGTGTCTTCTCGTCCGGTACGGCATCCAGCGCCGTCGCCGGGCTCGCCACCGGCGCTCTGCAATTCGCCGGCCGGACGTACACCGCCGCCGACATCGCGACCCAGACGGCGTTCATGGCGTCGGCCGAAGCCATTCGGCGAGCACTCTTTCCCGGTCTACCCATCACGTTCACCGGCATCAATGTCGGTCCGATCGGTCTGGGTGCGGTGGGAGCGATCACCGCGTTCGTTCCGTGGTTGCAGAAGGCAGGCAACATCTGCGGCGGCGTCAAGGCCACAACGATTGCCGCACTCTATGCCGCAGAGAACGGATTCCGGTACGGCCCGACAGCTCCGGTATCGAGCACCGGTGCACAGGGACCCGGCCAGTTCATGCCGGGAACCTGGGCAACCTACGGCAAAGACTACGACGGCAACGGCGTGGTCGACGTCAACAGCATCGGTGACTCGGTCATGGCGTCGGGGACGATGCTGTGCGACATCTACGGGCAGGTCGACGGCTGGAAGCGCGCAGGCAAGGTATCCGGTGACACGACGGACCTCACCCTCGCCGGATACAACGCCGGAGCGGGCGCAGTGCTGCGCTCGGGTGGAATGCCCTCGGGGACAGTCGATTACGAGACGCAGACGAAGCCCTACGTAGCGCGCATCCGGGCCACCGAGGCGCAGTTCGCGGCCATCCTCACTCCGTTCGCCGGGCTCGATCTCACCGGGATGGGCGGGCGGGCAGTGCAGTTGGCGATGGACTACCTGGGACTTCCGTACGTGTGGGGCGGCGGAAACATCAACGGGCCGTCCGGCGGCGGATTCGACTGCTCAGGCCTGACGTCCTACGCACTGTTCAAGGCCTCGGGCGGAAAGGTCACCCTGCCGCGTACATCGGAGACGCAGTGGAACGTGGGCACCGAGGTGCCGATGGCCCTCGCCCAGCCGGGCGATCTGCTGTTCGGCAACTGGGGCGCGGCGGGCCCGGGACACGTGGCGATCTACATGGGCAACGGGCAGATGGTGCATGCGCCCACCACCGGTGACGTGGTACGGGTGGCACCGGTGTTCGACGGAATGCGAGCCCGCCACATCCTGTAACGGGTATCGCGTGGGTCCACCCGCGTACAGTGCGGACGTGACCAATGCACGCGTGGAACCGGCCGGCTTCGACGACGAACTGGCACCCGAGCCGCCGCCCGGCGAGGGCTTCGAGACGAGCTGGCCGGTACGTACCGGCGACATCGACCCCAACAACCGTCTCCGGTTCGACGGGGTCGCGCGCTACCTGCAGGACATCGGCACCGACAATCTCGACGCCACCCCTCTGGGTAAGACCGACCCGATGTGGATCGTCCGACGCACCGTCATCGACGTCTTCGAGCCCATCCACTTTCCCGACCGCGTGCACCTGCGGCGCTGGTGTTCCTCGATGTCGACGCGGTGGTCCAACATGCGGGTGGCGGTGACGACCCCCAAGGGTGGTCGCATCGAAACCGAGGGCTTCTGGATCAACATCAGCAAGGACACCGGCATGCCGACGCGCATCAGCGACGGGGCACTGGAGATGCTGGCCAAGACCACCGATCAGCACCGGTTGCGCTGGAAGGCGTGGCTGACCGAACCGGTACCGTCGCAGTCCCAGAGCGACATCGAATTCCCTTTGCGTGCAACCGATATCGACCCTTTCAATCATCTCAACAACGCGGCGTACTGGCATGCGGTCGAAGAACTGCTGGTCGACTTGCCGCATCTGGCCGCAGCGCCCCACCGCGCCGTCATCGAATACCTCACGCCGGTACTGGCAAACGAACGCGTGACGCTGCGTCACCGCTACGAGGGCGGAGCGCTCACCGTCTGGTTCGTCGTCACCGGGGCCTCGGGCGAGCCGACGGTTCGGACCGTCGCCAAGGTTGCACCCAAGGCCTGACGATCGAGCTTGCCCCGCGGGGTACGCGGCAAACCGTCGACGATTGCCATGACGACGGGCAGACTCGGGCCCGGCAGCAACGAACGCAGGTGCCGCCGTATCTGCGCCACCGTCGTTGACCTGTCCTGTGCCACAACCACTCCGGCGGCCGGTACCTCCCCCGCTCGGTCATCGGGCAGGCCGAGCACTCCGGCGTCGAGAACACCGGGGACCGATAACAGCGCCGCCTCGATCGGGGGCAACTCGACCATGAGTCCGGCTCGGACGATCGTCTCGTTACCGCGGCCGAGCAAGGTCAACCGGCCCTGGTCGACACTGCCGCGATCACCGACCGTCATCCACCCGTCGACCGGCCCGTCCGTCAGAATGGTGTGCTCGCCCACCCGGCTCAGATAGCCGTCGAACAGCATGTCGCTGCGCACGTGCAGCAGTTCTCCCCGGGTCTCCACCTCGACGCCGTCGAACAGCGCACCCTCGATCCCCGCCCCCTCGATCCCCGCCCCCTCGGACGTTCGACGGTCGTAGGAGACGAAGCTCAGTTCCGACGCGCCGTAGAAGTGCGTCATGGTCGCGTTCGGTAGCACCGTGGCAAGTGCCGCCCGACCCGACTGCGGCCATCGCGCCGCAGACGAGAGCACCTCGCGGACGCTCGGGTACTGCACGTTCGACCGCGCGATGTCCCAGGCGATCGTCGGTACCGAATACAGATGTGTCGGAGCATCTTCGAGAGCAGCAGCCGCCGTGCGCAGGTCCACCGTCGCGCCTCGGGTCAGCCCGTGCAACGCACCGTAGAGAAAGTGCGTGTGATCGAGAGTTCCCGATGCAGACACTCTGTCGCCCGGACCGAGATCGAACAGAGAATCGGAACGGTCGAGCGTGGCTGCCCAGGACGCCTGATCACGAACGAACAGTTTCGGTGGGCCGGTGGTTCCGGACGTGACGCCTACGAGCAGTTCGGCGCAACCTGCGGGTGAGTCCACGCTCACGGAATTGTCGGTGGCGAGCTGCCGGGGTGCCAGAACTGTGTCTGCACCCCATCTGTGCAATCGTGCGCGCTGACGCGGATGCGCCACGATCAGCGACGGTGCAGTGACCGACATCGCGTCGGCGAATTCGCCGGGTAGCAGATGTCTGTGCAGCAGAACGACACTCACGCCGGCATGCATCGCGGCCGCGACGACGATCAGCGACTCGATGTCCGACGTCGGCAACACCGCGATTCGATGCATCCCGGCCATCGACCCGGCGGTTCTTTCCACCCGACGCCACAGATCCCGGTACGTGATCCGATCTGTCGCGTCGACGATTGCGATGTCTGACCGATCGCAGTGCTGCGCTATCCGTGTGGTGAGAAGATCACTCGTCATCATCTACACCGTCGTCGTCCACACCGTCGTCGTCCACACCACGCGCCACCAGCGCGTCGCCCATCGCATCGGCAGTGCGGAGCGCACGCACCAACACCGGTGTGGCCAGGGCAGTCATCGACCACTGCAGGCCGCGGGCCTTTCGGGCCTGCGACACTTCCTGCACGATCGACGCCAACAACGGTATGCAGCGAATCGCAAGGGCCAGAAGCAAACCGATACGATCCGGGTCGACGCCGAAGCGGCGGACGGGACCGAGAGCTCGGGTGACGGTATCGAGCATGTCGGTCACACGGGTGGTCAGCGTGACCAATGCGGCCAACGCGACGGAGACGATCAGCACTCCGCAGACCACCACTGCGCGTTGCCAGGTGGTGATGATCACCTGGAACACTCCGATGATCAACAGCATCCACAACACCGGACGCAGTTGCGCCAGAGCGACTTTCACCGGAATGCGGGCGACCGCGAACAGTACTGCGACCATCACGGCAACCACACCGACCTCGAGCGGTGTGTGTGCGAAAATCACCGTCGCCAGAATGGCAACGATCAGCGCCAGCAGTTTCGATCCCGGACTCATCCGATGCAGCAACGAATCACCGGGGCGGTAGAGACCGATCATCCGATCAACTCTCGGTAGGCCGGTACTGCGGCAGCCGGGGTGCCGTCGAATGCGATGCGCCCGTCGTCGATGACGATGACGCGCTCGAAACCGTCCAGCAACGCCAGCTGATGAGTCACGACGATGACCTGCTGGTCCATTGAATTCAAGGCCTCAGCGACGACGCGACCGTTACGCAGATCGAGCAACGTAGTCGGCTCGTCCGCGACGATCACCTCCGGCCGCCGGATGAGGACGGCCCCGATGGCTAGCAACTGCTTCTGCCCACCGGACAGCAGATGCGCAGGGTGGTCGCGGTGCCGATCGAGTCGAAACCGGACGAGCATCTCGTCGACACGCTCGGCCACCTCGGTCTTGCTGAGCCCGGACCTCCGCAGCGAGAACGCGAGATCCTCTGCGACGGTGGGCATGACGATCTGAGAGTCGGGATCGGTGAACACGAAGCCGACCTTCTTGCGAACCTGCGCGCCCTTCTTGGCCGCGTCGACGCCGTCGACCGTGACCCGGCCGGTGTCGGGCTTGATCAACCCGTTGATCATACGGGCCAACGTGGATTTCCCCGACCCATTGGACCCGATGATGCCGACACGGCGTTCGTCGAATTCGAGATCGATGCCGCGCAGCACCTGGCGCTCGCCGAAGGCGTGAGAGATGTTCTCGAAGGCGACCGTACTCATGACACTCTCTCCACCAGCATTGCTATTCCCTGCCCGCCGCCGATAGCGCAGGCCGCCAACCCCAGCGCGGGGCCTCCGGGCTGCAGCATACGAGAGAGCAACCGCACCAACAATATTGCGCCCGACGCTCCCCACGGATGCCCCATTGCGATGGCGCCACCGTCCGGGCAGATGCGGTCCTCGTCGATACCGAGTTCGTCCGCGACAGCGAGTACGACCGACGCGAAGGCCTCGGTGATCTCGACTGTTTCGATGTCGCTCAGCGCCACCCCGGTGCGGGCGAGCAGTTTGTCGATCGCGGGTACCGGTCCGAGCCCGGGGAGGGCAGGATCGGACCCGGCCACAGCGCTGCCGAGAATGCGCAGTGCCGGCATGCCTGCGGCTCGGTCGAGGCTGGTCACCGCCAGAACGGCTGCGCCGTCGGAGATTCCACACGAGTTACCCGCGGTCACGGTCCCGTCCGTGCTGAACGTGGGGCGCAGCCTGCTCAGACGCTGCGTCGTCATGTTGGGCCGAATGCGCTCGTCGGTAGCCATGTTGTTCACAGACACGATTTCGGCGGAGAAGTCGTACGCTGCCGCTCGCGCAAAAGACCGTGCGGCATAGGCATCCTGGCGTTCGCGACCGATCCCACGACGCCGGGCGAGGTCATCCGCCGCAACCCCCATGTCGGGGTCGTCGAACCCGTCGGGCGCGAACGGCGCTCGGGTGTAGCGGACAGGCTCCGCGTCGCCGACGGGCGGCCAGAACCGCCACGGGCTGGTACTGGCAGATTCGACTCCCCCGGCCAGAATCATCGTCTCGTCGCCGCTCCGGATACGCGACGCGGCCTGGGCGAGCGCGTCCAACCCGGATCCACACTGGCGATCGACGGTGACTCCCGGGACGGCGACGCCGAGCCCGGCACCCAACGCCGCCACTCGGGCGACGTCACCGCCTGGGCCGAGGCAGTTGCCGAGAATCACGTCGTCGATCGGAACACCGAGCGGATCGATCTCTGCGGCAACAGCTTTCAGGACAGGTACGGCCAAGTTCGGTGCCGTGGCATCGGCGAACCCGTGCCCTGCGATACCGATCGCGGTGCGTTTACCCGCGACTACAACGGGTGTGGGCGTCATGCCAGTGCCCCTCTGGCTAGTAGGGCCCCTCGTGCGATTTTGCCGCTGGCGGTGCGGGGCAACTGCTGTACCACCGTCCACCGCCTCGGTAGTGCCTCTTTGGCCATGATCGCTCGGGCATCGGCGCGCACCACGTCGAGATCGCGCGAACCATCGAGTTCGATGACAGCAGAGACTGTTTCGCCGAGAACGGAGTGCGGGGTCCCGATTGCCGCGGCGGCGAGGACGCCGTCGATCGAGACCAGTATTCGCTCGACGTCCTCGGCGATGACGGTGGTGCCGCCGACGTTGATCGCCGCATCTCCGCGCCCGTGGACGACGAGCTCCCGGCCATGCACGTCGGCCAGGTCGCCGACGGCGAACCAATCACGTGCACTCAGGGCGGCGTAGGGGGACCGCACGAACAGGTAACCGTTGTCGGTGCGCACCTCGACGTCGCGAAGCAGCGCCAGTGACGGCTGCTCACCCACGACCCTCGCTGCGATCAAGGACAACTCGGCGGCCCCATAGTATTCGATCAGTCTCACACTGGCCGGAACGCACTGGGCCGCAACGGAGTCCAGCATCGTCCCAGCAACGACCGCGATCCGAAGGTGCGGCATCTGCGGGGCGACGTCCCGCAACACCGCAGGGACCGCATGTACCACCGTGGCCTGCGCCTGGTCGTCGGTGACACAGGCACCCAGCCACAGCGCATGCAGTGCCGCGAACAGATGCATCGTGGCGTGCAGGGGGCCGGTGATCGCTACCGAATCGGTGGCACGGATGTCGGTGATGTCGGTGAACTCGGCGAAGCTGTCGAGCCAGGACGACGCGGTGCGCGCGAGCGGCTTGGGTCGGCCGGTGGAACCGGAGGTCGCCACCAGCAGGAAGGCATCGGGATCATGGTCGCCGCCGCGTTCGGGCCTGGCCGCCGGGTCCTCGACATGCACGGCGCTCCCCTGCCGAGCCGCCGCGAGAACGCAGACCAATGCGTCCGGCAGATCCAGTGCTGATGCGTCGTGTGATTGGGCGTGTGCCGGGAGGTGAGGCCACTGCTCGACGGCGGCGTCGAGTTCGGCGTAGGTGAGACTGCGACCGCGCCAGACGATGGCGGTGTCCTGGTCTCGACCTCCCAGCGTCGGAATCACGCCTTGATCAGTCCCGGGTAGGCGCGGTGCACGCTCTTGGCCACGACCGTGGCGACGACGACCTTCGCTATGTCGCCAGGCAGGAACGGACCGTTGGTGGTGATCGCGGCCCAGAGCCCGACGTCGGTGCGGAGCAGCAATCCGATGGTGCCGAAGATGTAGATGACGAGGATCCCGCCGACTGCGTTGATCAGCAGTCCGAGCACGATCGAGTACTTCGGCAGGATGCGGGCGGTGAGCCAGCCGATGATCAGCGCTGCCGGAATCCAGCCGATCAGGTATCCGACGGTGGGGCCGGCCATCGCCGCGAGGCCGGTGCGTCCGCCCGCCAGCAGCGGCAGGCCGATCATCGTCAGGGCGAGGAACACCAGTACTGCGGCCGTACCCTTGCGTGGCCCCAGAACTGCGCCGGCCAGGATGATGCCGAGGGTCTGCAGGGTGATCGGGACTCCGGAGAAGCCCACTGTGATCGATCCCGGCAATCCGAGCGCGGCGATGAGCGCCGCGAACACCGCGATCTGCGCCATGTCGCGGGCGGAGACGTTCATTCGACCGACCTTACGGCTCGGCGGGCGAGTACTGCTGTCGATACCTGACACGGTGGCTCCTCGAAGAAGGGGCGATCACCTGCCCCAGATACTTGAACGGCGTTCAAGGTAGCAGGTGCGTGGCCCTGACCACCTTTCGGGCACCGGCAGTGCCGGCGTCAGAAGGGCGCGGGATCGTATCGACTCCAGTCCTGTCGTATGCGTGCGTGTACAACGCGGCAATGCTCGAGATAGGCCCGCCTCTTCTCTGCCAGCCTCTTCCTTGCCGAGTCCGTCGAGGCAGTACGGAAGTCCGCGAGCGTCGGGGGTGCGGATCCGCTGTAGTCGAGTTCCCATCGGGTCGGTTCGGACAGGGATCTCACCGGTTCCGCAGACCGTTTCTGACGTCTGCTGCGACCCGCGGGCGATCCGATCGAGAAGTCCGGCAACGTGATCGAGCGCAAACCGAGCGAGTTCGACCACAGAATCACCCCTCCGGCCATCATCGCCGCCGACCACGTTTTCGAGGTCTTGGCCTGATGATGGAACACGCAGACCGGTTGAAGATTGGTCACGATGGTCCAACCTCCCCGCCGCGGATCGTCCTGATCGAACGGCACCAGATGATCGATCTGGCACCGCGCCGACGGCACGTCGCATTGGGGAAACGTGCACGTGCGATACGCGGCCCGAACGACAGCAGCGACACGGGCACTGGGTCGATAGGTCACCGCAGCCTGAGACGGACCGGACTCCCCGCCGTGGCCGTCGGGAAAGATGCCCCGGGCACGCTCGGGCTTCTCGGCAATCCAGGCGAGCCACCGCGCGACCAGCCCATCGCGGACAGACTCCTCCCCCAGCACAGGGGCTGCGGGTGAACGCGCACAGCCACCTGCCCCGCGTATCGACGGAAGCTCGCCGGCGCCGCGCACGCGCCCGATGCCCACCACTCGACGTAGCAACAAACCGGTCGACAACCGCACGCCTGAGTCGTGTCTGCTGTCCGGGTACCTACTGCTACCCGGGTCTCGCCCGCTGCACTCACCGCGCTGCGAGCCTCCAACGCCGTCCGGGCCTCCTCCGCGACGATTGTCCTGGTCGCCGCCGCCTGGACCCGCATCGCCGTCAGGACCGGCATCGCCGTCGGAACCGCCAACGCCGTCAGGACCGGCGTCGGGACCAACGTCGTCGTCGGGACCGGAATTGCCATCGGGATTCACGTCGTCCGGGTCACCGCCATCCGGCCCTCTGCTAGACGGTCCTCCACCTTTCGGGTCACCGCCAACCGGGCCGTCACCGCCAACCGGGCCGTCACCGCCCTCACCGCCCTCGCCGCCGCCGTCACCGCCGTCACCGCCCTCGTCGTCGCCGGGACTGTTTTCTTCGGGTTTGAGCATGTCGACCAACTCGGTCAGCATCGCCTGCCATTTCGCGTCGGTGGCGACGACGCGCGCCACCTCCGGATCGATGGGCGTCCCGTCCGCCAAGGTCCCGGGATCCGAGGACAGTCCCAGCAGCGTCTCCACCGCCACCACGATCTGAAGGAGATGCCCGCGCCGAGGAGGGAGATCATCGGCGGCACCGGCAACCGGGCACTCGTCACCGAGATCGCACTGGCAGACCAGCGAATGCTCGGCGTGCAGCAAAGCCATCAGTCCGGCGGCCCGCAGCATCCCCGTCGACCGCGGATCGTCCTTGCAGACAGTCCCCACAATCTCGATGATGAGTGCATCCGCCTCGGCCGCTTCGAGATCCGTGATCTTTGCAATGAGCGACGAAATACCCCCAGGACCGGGGCGGTCGATCCGCACTCCGACCTCTTCGGACTTCGCGATCTCACGGGCCTGCTCGGCACCGTCCGGATCGGCCTTCATCCACAACCGCCAGATTCGGTTCCGCAAAGCCTGCGGGCGCATTCGACCCCCTGCGGCGCAAACCTCGTATTCGATTGTCGAGATGGTCTCGTCACTGGCGCGATGCAACACCGACGTGATGGTGACCACCGTCGACCAGTCGAAGCTACCGGTCACGAAACGCAAGGCCGTCAACGGCATTCGATGTAAACGCTCGGCGACATCGTGCACCACCGACGCATCGCGACGCGTGCCGGTCATCGTGACGGCCAAGTCGCACAACGCGCCGCGGACGGTCTCGCCGGGATCTCCGTCAGTGGCCTCGGCGGCCTCGAGACGCATCTCGAGTACGTCGCAATACGCGAGCACAGTCGCTGCCCGTGCCAGGTTTTCCTGAACACGGCTGAGCGCGATGACATCGAGAAACCCCGCGATACAGTCATCGACCGACGGCGTCTCCGCCGCTCCCCACCCCCCGGTATCGAACATGCATTCGATAATACGAGAGGGGTCCGACGAGAAAATTCGATTCACTCACCGAGTTCGGGCCGGTATAACGACACGATGAGCAGTTACTCGATCCGCGACGTTCGGCCCGGCGACGAGCATCGGATCGGCACCGCACACGTTGCGATATGGAAGGCAACGTATGCGGGAATGATGAACGATGCGAAGTTGGATGCGATGAGGCCCGAGCATCGCATCGAACGGTGGGAGCAGATCATCGCCCACCGCGACGAGTCGTCGGCGCGCGGAGTTCGCACCCGATGCGCAATAGACGTCGCCGATTCAGGCGTCGTCGGCTTCGCGACCGGAGGACCCCCGCGCGACGAAAACCCGCCCGCGCCACGAGAATTGTGGTCGTTGAACGTTCTTCCCGAACACCACGGCACCGGCATTGCACTGGCGTTGATGAACGACGTACTAGGTGAGGACACTCCCGCTGCGTATTTGTGGGTGGCCGCGGCCAACGAGCGCGCGGTTGCCTTCTATCGCAAGAACGGGTTCGAGCTGGACGGCGAAGTCCGCTTCGACCCGACGTGGGAATGCCACGAAGCGCGCATGGTCAGGGTTTGACGGGCGGTTCGTTTCTGGATCGGTCGGGGTTCAGGTTCTCGGGATTCAACACGACTTCGGTCACCATCGGCGTCGTCTCGACGGTCCGATCGTTGTACCGGACAGCCACCGTATTCGGCAGGAACGCATCGAGAGCGCGGGGCGTGATCCACCACAGCAGGGCGGCGAACAGGATCAAGATGTTGATCCACTGCAGCACCGTCGCCGAATTGTCGGACGGAATCACCCGATCGAAGACCTGAATGTTCATCACGAATCCATGAATGGCGATCAGCACCCACAATTGCCGATATCGGTAGTACACCCACACCGCCGCAGCACCCCACAGCGCTGCCCAGAGGAACCCGCCGCCGCCGAAATACAGGTACAGGAAGCCCCGCAACGTTGCCGACAACCCCATGATCGCCCAGATCGGCATCCTGCCCACCAACAGCAGAACCGGAAGAGCTACCAGAATCGGCTCTTCCCTCAGACCGACAGCGAGCGCCGAAACGACTGCCAGCCAATCGGATTCGACAGATGCAGGGATCGAGAACCCGAACCGGAGTATATCCAGTCGAGACAGTACGAGCACTGTCGCCGACGCCGCGCCGATCGCAGCACACCATGTCAACGCAGCCTCGCGCGCAGAGCCATGCCGCAGAGGCAGCACCGCCGGCAATGTCCGTCGCCGCGCGAGATACACCGCGCCGATCGCTATCGCACCCACCGCGACCTGTAGCGCGCCGACCGCGAGATCGGTCCACTGATCGTGCATCGTGAGAATCGGTGCCGGAGCGTGCGGCTCACGAAAACGCCACAGCGCACCCACCAAGCCGATGAAGAAAACGACGACCCACCCGGCCACCAGAGCGAGCGCCAGAGCAGCCGTACCGGTGACAGACAGCGCCCGCCTGCGGGACTTGTCACGGAGACCAGAGTCGGCATCGGTCGCCATCAAGTCACCACCATTCACTCATCGCCGCATACAGCATCGCGTCTCGCCATTCCCATATGGCCTCTCACCCCGCCGAGACCGTAACTCCGGACTTTGTCTATCACGCACGAGACCAAAATTCAGTACCGCGCAGTCACGGTGACATTTCCCGATCAGCTCACGCCAACCGAGACTCGTCGGCTTCACCTCGACTCTCCGACTGGTCGAGATCAGGTGGACTGCACTGGGAATTTGCGGCCGTACAGCCACCCGATCAGCGCGACGACGACGCCCGCGGCAGCGATCGCGGCCAATACCGACCCGAAGCCCGATGCCTCGACGACCCGCCCGACCACCAACGGTGCCAGCAGAAATCCGGCACGCGAGATCAGCGAGACGGTCGAGATCGCCGCAGCCGACGAGACACCGGGAAGCCGCCCGGCCAGGCTGAACACGATGGGAAACAGCGGACTCGACCCCAGGCCGGCGACCGCGAATGCAGCGATGACCAGTACAGGCACGTCGACGGCGAGCACCGACAGCCCCGCGATGCCCGCAAACGCGACCGCTACCAGCGCTGCGCCACCCGTCAGTACCGACGACGGTCCGAACCGATCCACGATCCGGTCACCCACCAGGCGTCCCACCAACATCGCTGCAGAGAACGCGACGAACGCCAGACCGGCAGCGCCAGGACCGGCACCCTCCTCGGTCGTCATGTACACCGCACTCCAGGACTGCGGAAAGTCCTCCATCAAGCCGGCCAGCAGAACCACCGCACCGAGCATTGCGAGCGCCGCAATCGGACGGCCGACGGCCGGCTGAGGAGTTGGCCCGTCGGCGGACTCGTCCGGCCGCGCATCCGGACCCAGCAAACCCCGGCCGACCGCCGCGAGCGCCAGAACCAACACCACGGCGACGCAGGCGAAGTGCACCGCGACCGGAAGGCGAGCACCTGCGGCCGCGGCACCCGTCACTCCGCCCACCACAGCCCCCACACTCCACGCCGCGTGAAAGCCACTGAGCAGAGATCGACCGGCACGCTCCTCGACCAGCACTCCCTGAGCGTTCATGGAAATGTCCATCACCGCGTCGGCCCCGCCGAGCAGGACCAGAGCTGCCAGCAACGTCCACCACGACACCGCCACAGCGGGGAGCACGAACGCCCCGCACAACAACAGTCCCGACGCAAGAACAGTCCACCGACTGCCGAACCGGCGTACCAGCGCAGCCGCAACGGGTGCTGCGGCGAGCCCACCGACACCGACCCCCGCGAGGGCGAAACCCAGCGTGGCGACGTCGATGGACAACGAGTTCTGGATCTCGGGGATGCGGGGTGCCCAGTTGGCGAACACGGCGCCGTTGACGAAGAAGACGATCAGAACGGACAAGCGAGCACTGGTTTTCGGGCGGCCCATAGTGCCGCGAGCATATCGTTCATGGGACTACGCAACCCGTTACTCGAGGTACCGTCGATGGGATGCATGTGTCCGACCGCCTCACCGACCACGTTCCCGAGCGTTGGCTCGCGCCCCTCGTCAAGCACGCCGAGGCTCTCAAGTTCCTCATCGTCGGAGCAATCACCTTCGTCGTGACCGTCGTGCTGTTCTTCGGCTTGAAGTGGACGATCCTGCAGGACAAGCCGGTGACAGCCAATGTTCTGGCCGTGCTGATCGCAACGATCGTGTCGTACGTTCTGAACCGGGAATGGTCGTTCACTGCCCGCGGCGGACGACGTCGTCATCACGAAGCGGCGCTGTTCTTCGCTGTCGCCGGGACCGGTCTGGCCATCAACCAATTGCCGCTCTGGGTGTCGAGTTACGTGCTGGATCTGCGCGCTCCCAACGTGTCTTTCATCACCGAGAACATCGCGGACTTCGTCAGTGGATCCATCGTCGGCACCCTGCTCGCCACCGCCTTCCGGTGGTGGGCAATGCGCAAGTTCGTTTTCCCCGAGCCGGCGAACGTCGTTCCCGATGAGATTGCCCTGACCGTTTACGGTGGACGGCATGGCGACCACTAGGACTCTCGTGCTGATGCGGCACGGAAAATCCGGCTATCCCGACGGCGTGCCCGACCACGAGCGGCCACTGGCTCCGCGCGGCCAACGGGAGGCAGGACTGGCTGGAGCCTGGATCACCGAGCACGTCGGCTCCGTCGACGCCGTGTTGTGCTCGACGGCTCTGCGCACTCGCGAGACCTTGGCCGCCACCGGCCTCGGCGATGCACCCACCCGTTTCGAGCGAGACATCTACGGTGGATCGGCCGACGAGATCATCGACGAAATCAAACTGGCGGACACCTACTTCGACGACGTGACCGTCTCGACACTGTTGGTCGTCGGGCACGAGCCCGGAATTCCCTGGACGGCACTCGAACTGGCCGTCGACGACGACACCGACGTGGCCCGCGAAGTGCGACACCGCTTCCCCACCTCGGCAATCGCCGTGCTGACCACCGAATGCAGCTGGGCCGAGCTGGCAGCAAGTACCGCCACGATCACCGAATTCTGCATCCCCCGCGCCGATTCCGACGGCGCGTAGACCCGACTAGCGGTTCCGGAGATACAGGTATCCGGCACCGCCTGCGGCGATCAGCAGAATCAGCGCGGCGGGAAATCCGAGAAGCCACCACACCACTGCGAGCACCACCAATGCTGGTGCGGCGGCAATCATTGCAATACCCGGATTCTCGCGAACCGTTTCCAGCGCGGACTGTGCATGGACTCTGTCGATCTTCTTGCCTGCCATCGTCGACTCCCTCTTCGTGTCCCGTATGCGTATTTCCACAGTAGCGCGGCCTACTACGACTTTCGGTGGACCGCCGCGTCGTACGTCGGTAGGAATCACCAGCTACGACGCCTCGGCAGGGGTGTTCGCACGAGGGGTGCTCGGGTGAGATCGAGGCATGAACAACCCGATCCTGCTCACCATCGCCGTCTGCGAAGTCGGTTTCTGGGTACTGGTCCTCGGCGGCCTGTGCTTGCGCTACCTGGCTCGGATGCGGCCGGCCAGCACCGTCACTCTTGCCCTGCTCCCGGTCCTCGATCTCGTCCTCGTCGCAGCGGTGGCTCTGGATCTGCATCGCGGCGGAGACGTCGAGTTCGCTCACCGTCTCGCCGGAATCTATCTCGGTTGGACCCTCGTGTTCGCACACTCCACCGTGGCCTGGCTGGACGTGCGCTTCGCCCACCGTTTCGCGGGAGGACCGGCACCGTCCACACCACCCAAGACCGGACCGCAGGCCTACCGCAACGAGATCCGAGGATTCGCGAAATGGCTGTGCGCTGCCGCGATCGCACTGGCCATCACTTACGGACTCGCCGCCACCGTGGCAGACTCGGAGCAGGCAGCAGCGTTGAAAACTGTGGTGCAACCACTCGGCGTCATCACGTTCTTCTGGTTCGTCACCGGACCGCTGTGGGTGCTGGGAACCAAGAGCCCTGGGCACGCGAAAGATATTGCAGGAGAACGGAGTCGACTCTGATGGTGAGCAGGTCCCGGATGCCGAACACGTTTCGCCCCTCATGGCGGCCGCGTAATCCGGTGGTCCTGCCCGTCGAGATGCTGCTGGCCACCGTCGTCTACGCCGCATTTCAACTCTCGACGGGCATGGTCGGCGATACCAGAGACGAACTCGTCGAGAGCCCGGCCTTGGTCACGGTGAGTGTCGTCGCAGTATTGGCGATGACAGCGGCGACCTGCGTCCGCCGAACCTACCCTGTGTTCTCGTACTCGACTGTGGTCGCGATCAGCGTGGCACTCATCCTCGTATTACCCGAGCGCACTTTGGGTTTCACTCCCCTGTACTGGTTCGCGATCGCCGCGTTGGCAATTCGCGTGAGCGGCCCGAGACTCTTCGTTCCCCTCGGTGCCGGATTGATACTCGAAATACTGGTCAGTGTCGATACACGCCTGTCCTATCCCGACGCAGCAGCCGGACCTGGCGGAACCGTGGGAGTAGTGGCCGAACAGATCGCCAACCTGGCCATCAACTACACGGTGCTCATCGCGCTGGGCAAATACATCGCACGTGGCCGGGCCCAGGAACTGGAGAGCGAGGCGGCATTGGGGCGGGCCGAATCGGCGCACCGGGAACGCCTGGAGACAGCTCTGGACAACGAGCGGCGCACCATGGCACGCGAATTGCACGACGTCGCGGCCCATCACCTCACCGGCATGCTCATCCAGGCCAAGGCTTCGAAGACTCTCATCACGAGCGACCCCGAGCAAGCACGCGAACTACTCACCGGCGCAATCGGACACGGTCAACGCACCCTCGACAGTCTCCGCCAAATTGTCGGCATCCTGCGTCCGACCGACAATGACGGCGGCGCACCACAGCCCATGATCTCCGACATCACCGACCTCGTCGAACAGTCTCGAATGTCGTTCGCCTCCATCGACCTCGACGTCACCGGCGACGCAGCCCGAACGGACAGCGCGGTGCAGCTGACATGCTTTCGCATCGTGCAGGAGTCACTGTCCAATGCCCGACGCCACGCGCCCGGTTGCGCCTCGCTCGTCCAAGTGAGTACCGGGGCCTCGACTGTCGAGGTGACCGTATCCAACACGATCGCCTCCCCCGCCTCCGGCCAGAGCGATTCCTCGGGGCAGGGATTCGGCATTCCCGGCATGCGGGAGCGAGCAGCCCTGTTCGGCGGGACACTGGAGGCCGGGCCCAGTGAGCTCGGCGAGGACGGGCGCTGGGTGGTGCGTGCACGACTTCCGGTCGACGGCAAAATTTCCCGGCCTGACGGGGTACCGGCATGATCAGAGTACTGATCGTCGACGATCAACCGGTGGATCGGCAGGGATTCGAGCTGTTCCTGGCCGACCACTCCGCCATCGAGGTCGTCGGACATGCCGCATCGGGACGCGATGCCGTACAACAGGTCTCGGTACTGCAACCCGACGTCGTACTGATGGACATCCGGATGCCTAACGGTGATGGGCTGACCGCAACGAGGGAAATCCTGGCGCGGTTCGACGAGGTTCGCGTCATCGTCGTCACCACCTTCGATCTCGACGAGTACGTGTACGCCGCGCTCGACAGCGGTGCATCCGGATTCCTGCTCAAGGACGCCGATCCGGACGAGCTCGCCGACGCCGTGACGACCGTCGCCGCCGGCGGAGCGGCTCTGTCGCCGCGCGTCACCCCACGGTTGATGGCGGAGTTCGCGCGACGAGGGACACCACAGCGATCGGCGAGAAGCGCTGCACCACAACACGGCCTGAGCCTGCGCGAGATGGAGGTGGTGCAATTGCTCGCGACAGGGCTGGGCAACAGCGAGATCGCCCGATCACTGCGACTCGAGCAGAGTACGGTCAAGACCCACATCGGCAACATCTGCCGCAAACTCGAGGTCGGCACCCGAGTGCACGTGGTGATCTGGGCCTACCGCAACGGCCTGGTGAGCAGCTAGCCCTATCCGAGTTCTAGGCCGCTGAACGTTCCTCGTCGTCCGCTGTCTCGTCGGTAAGTTCCAGCATCGACCCGGACTTGTCGGTGTACTGGAAGTGCGGTCGCTTGTCGCCGATGTACGACGTCATCCACGACACCACCGCAACGTAGCGGTTGCGGAAGCCCACCAGGTACATCAGGTGCACCGCGAGCCACATCAGCCAAGCGATCGGTCCGGACATGTCGACCTTGCCGAACAACCGAGCCACCGCACTGAATCGGCCCACGATCGACATGCTGCCCTTGTCGACATACTTGAACGGCGTTCCCGCGTCGACCTTTCCGATGATCGTCTTGGCTACGTGGCGGCCCTGCTGCATCGCGACCGGCGACTGTCCCGGCAGCTTGTGCAGCGAGGTCACGTCGCCGATCGCGTAGATGTCCTTCGCGGTACCGACAGTGAGGTCGTCGTGCACGAGCAACCGACCGGCCCGATCGGTCTCGCACCCGGTGCGCTCGGCGATCGTCGCAGCCAGCTCACTGGCCTGAACGCCGGCCGACCAGATGACCGTCTTGGCCGGGTAGGTGCGCGAGGTCTTCGTGTCGACGTCCTGCACAGTCACGACGTCGTCGGCGATATCGGTCACCATGGCACCGGTGACGACGTCGACGCCCGACTTCTCGAGCTTGGTGCGGGCATAGGCACTGAGCTTGCCGCCGAAAGCGGGGAGTACTTCTTTCACACCGTCGACGAGGGTGACCGTGACGTCGTCGGGTCCGATATCGGGGAACGAGCCGGCGAAGTAGCGGTGCGCGAGATCCCTGATCTGGCCGGCCAATTCGACGCCGGTCGCGCCTGCACCGACGACCACGAAGCTGAGCAGCTCCTTGCGTACGTCGAGATCGGAGGTCTGGTGCGCCTTTTCGTAGCAGCTCAGAATCTGCTCTCGCAGGGCGATCGCGTCGTCGACTGTCTTGAGCGCGAAGGTGCGGTCCTTGAACTCGTCGCGACCGAAGTACGCCTGAGTAGCCCCAGTGGCGACGATCAGGCGGCCGAATCCGATGGTGTGGCGTTCGCCGCCACCGACGTAGGTGACCTGATGGCTCTCGGGGTCGACGTCGACCACTCGGCCCAGACGCACGTCGGCGGAGTCGTACTGCGCGAGAATGCGCCGGATCGGCGGGGCGATCTCGCCTGTCGAGATCATCCCGGTTGCTGCCTGGTAGAGGAGCGGCTGGAACAGGTGCTCGGTGGTGCTGGAGATCAGAGAGAACGTCACACCGGCCTTGCCCAGAGCCTTGGCCGCAGCCAACGCTCCGAATCCCGAACCCACGATGACGACGTCGTACGTTTTCACAGCACTTCCCTTTCCGAGCACACATTTCTTGTAGATCGAAGAACTACCTCCATGAAACTCCGCGGTTCCTGCGCTATCAACGCGAAAGTTGAAATAGCATCCATGAGCAGAACTCATGGATGGAGGACGCCGTGGAGCTGCGGCAACTGAAGTACTTCCTCGCGGTCGGGGAAGAACTCAACTTCTCGCGTGCCGCCGAGCGGTGCTACGTCTCGCAATCGGCGATCAGTCTGCAGATCTCCAAGCTCGAACGCGAGATCGGTGAGCCGCTGTTCGAGCGCACCTCACGCACAGTCCGATTGACCGTCGTGGGAGCACAATTGGTGTCCATCGCCCGCCACATGGTGGAGCTGGAACAGGCCGCTCTGGCGCTGACGACCAGGCGCCGAAACCAGCTCCGCCTCACCGGAAACATGACCTTCGCCGCGAACGCCATCTCCGCAATCGTCGCGGTACGTGAACGACATCCCGACGCCGAGATCGACTTCGTTCTCAAACGATTCGCAGAACAGATCGAAGCCGTGACATCGGGCGACTGCCAGGTGGCACTGATCCGCGGCAGCGTCGAACGCTCCGGTCTGCACGTGACCGAGTTGTGGACCGAGGACCTCGTCGTCGTCCTCGCAGAGGGCCATCCCCTGGCCGGGGAACCCAACCCGAGCCTGAGCCAACTCGCCGAATATCCACTGCTGCTTCCCAAACGAAGCGAGCAGATACTGTTGCACCGCGTCATCGAGCGCGAGATGAAACGCAGCGGGCTACCACTGACCTTCGGCCCGCCCGTGGCGTCCGATCACACCGCGAGCGCCGAACTGCTCAACCACCCGCAATGCTGGTCGATCCTCTACGCCAGCACGGCCGAGAGCACACCCAAAACCGGCCTCGTCTTTCGCACCGAGGCCGACCGTCGCCTTCGACTACCGGTCTCGGCAGTGGTCGACGCCACCGTGCCGGCCACCGACATTCAGCGCGATCTGGTTGCCGCGCTGGCAGATACGGCACCGGCCCAGCCCGCAGCTCCGGTTCAGCCCACAGCTCCGGTTCAAAAAACAGCGCCGGAGAGCTGAGCGAAAGCGGCGTCCGCAGCGAACAGTTCGGCCCGGTCGAACGTCGACGTGGAGGCCATGACCTCGTCCGCGCCGGTGCGCTCGATCAGCTCGTCGAGCCGTGGCCGGACCTGCTCGGCCGTGCCGAGGATGGTTGCTTCCAACGAGGATTCGATCCGATCTCTGGTCCGCGGCGTCCACCGAGCTTCGTCGATCGACGAGGCGGGTTCGAGCGCCGGGAACTCACCCTCGCGCCGTGATCGCGCCATCGCCCACGCCTCTGGGAGGGCGAAACGGCGCGCATCTGCTGCGTCCGCGGCGATCGTCACATCGAGCGAGACGACGACGTACGGATCCGGCAGTTGCGGACTCGGCCGAAAGTGCTTGCGATACTGCGCCAGTGGATCGTTCCCGCGCAGTACCGGGCCCCCGACGACCACCGGCAACCCGGCACGGGCAGCAACCTCCAGACCGGCACCGGTGGCGAGCACGAACATCGGCGGCGGCGTAGTTGCCGGCCGCGCGGTCACAGGACCGGACCCGTCCAGATACGAACGCACTTCGGCGACGTCGGCCTCGAACGTATCCGGGGCGTCACGATCTCGACGCAGAGCAGCGCGCACCGGCTCGGTGAACCCGAGGGAACGCCCGACGCCGAGGTCTATCCGGCCCGGAAAGAGCGACTCCAACATCAGAAACTGTTCGGCCACGACCAGCGGTTGATGGTTCGGCAGCATCACCCCGCCGGATCCGACGCGTATACGCGAAGTCTGCGACGCCACCGCCGATGCGAGAACCGCGGGCGCGCCCGAGGCGATGCCGGGTACCGCATGATGCTCGGCCACCCAGAACCGGTGCAGCCCGAGCTTTTCGGCGTGTACGCCGCGTTCGACGGTATGACGGAGCGCCGCGGCGTCGTCGACACCTACCCGCGTGCGAGATCGATCGAGCAATGAGAAGAACACAACAGCTGCAACCGGCGAGGCGTCGGGCATATTTCTCGGAACGACCTGCTCATCGCGGACCGAATGTGTCCGCAATGGGGCTCATCATTGCTTCATGGCTCTCACCATGAAGATCGAACTCATCACCGTCCCTGTCACCGATGTCGACCGCGCCAAGGAGTTCTACACCTCGATCGGGTTCCACGCCGACCATGATGCACGTCCGTGGGAAGGCATTCGGTATGTCCAACTCACCCCTCCGGGATCGGCGTGCTCCATCGCCATCGGCGAGGGCATCACCGACGCCGAACCCGGTGCCGGCGCGGGAATCTTAATGGTCGTCGACAGTGCCCAGGAGGCCTACGACCACCTCACCGCGGTGGGCCTGACCGTCGAGCAGCCGAAGGACGAGGGCTGGGGAACGTTCGTGTACTTCGCGGACCCCGACGGCAACAAGTGGTCGCTGCAGCAGTTGCCGGCCCAGCCCTAGTTCGGAAAGCCCTGGTTCGGTAAGAAAGCCAATCGCGCCAGGATGCCGCGGTGGTCGGAGCCGGGGACGGTCACGGCCTCGACCGAACGAACCCCCATGTCTGCCACCAGAACATGGTCGATGGCAATGACCGGCGGGTGCCAGGTGTGCGCCGGATAGGTCCTGAGCATGCCGGCTCCGGTGGCCACTGCGGCGTCGACGAATCGGCCGTCCTGCAGGTCGCGGTAACGCCGGTGGTCCTGCGTGGCATTGAAGTCCCCGGCCACCACGACGGGTCCGTCGTCGGCGGGGATCTTGGCCAGCAGCTGCCGGAGCAGCCCGAGCTCACGTACCCATTCGGACGGCTCCCGCGGCCACGGCGGAACAGGATGCACCGCGAACACCAGCGGCCGACCCGGCATCTGCACCCGCGCCGACAGCAGTTCGGTCACGAAGCCGTCGTGCCGCTGCTCGTCGGCGAGTGGGAATCGGCTGTAGATGCCGGTTCCATTGCCTCCGGGCCCGGCGCTGACGTGGGCGTACGGTAACTGCTCGGAGAGCCTGGATCGAAGGCTCGCGTCGGCCTCGGGCGTCAACTCGACGAGAGTGAGCACGTCCGGTCGGTGGTGTTCGACGAGCGCGATCAACGCATCCGGATCAGCCTGGCCGAGCCAGATATTTGCGTGCAGCACCGTCAGGTCCGCGGCCCGGGGCCTCGGCGCGACGCGGCGGTAGCGGAGCCGGAACTGGGTCGCGACCGCCGCGGCACAGACCGCCAGTCCTGCCGTCAGCCCCCACCCGCCGAAGGCCACACCTGCCAACACCGTTCCGGGCACGGCCGCGAGCATGAGGACATGTGCCAAAGCCGCGGCGACGGCCATCGGCTGCCCACGCCCGTCGACCAGGTGCGCGACGACCCCCGTGACCGCTACGACGAGCAGTAATACAGCTACCGATGCCGACACCATGAGCGGAGTCTGGCAGGCAAACCTGAGGCCGAGCTGGGAGGCGTCCCGAAATACGACCGGACCGTTGGCTTTATTGTCGCAAACACGACAGAATCGGGAGCGCTGTCCGCGAGGTGTCCGAGGGGGAAGTACTGCCGTGAATAGAAGGCAACTGTTGCGGTTGGCCGCTGCCGGAATGCTCGGCGCCGCCGCAGCCCCGGTCCTGAGCTCGACCGGACTGGCCGGATCCCCCGTCGCCGGCGCTCTGCCGATCGGAGCAGACCGCATCCGGTCGCTGGTACCCGAACTGTTCGCCGACCCTCCCCGCCCACCGGACCACTCGCCCGTCATCGTCATCGGTTCCGGCTTCGGCGCCAGCGCCGCCGCCCTACGCATGGCCCAGGCCGGCACCGCGGTGACCGTCCTCGAGCGCGGACTGCGCTGGCCACGCGACCCCTGGCGCGAAATATTCACCGCGGACATGACCGCCGACGGCCGCGGACTGTGGCAGCAGACCTCGTTCACCAACATCACCGGTCTCCCCGTCGGACCGGTCGACCTCTTCGGCGGCGTCCTCGACACCACCCGCTACGAGAACCTCTCGGTCTGGCGCGGCGCAGCCGTCGGCGGCGGCTCCGTCGTCTACACCGGCGTCACCATCGCACCGAACAAGAAATTCTTCGACCTCTCGTTCGGCGGACGCCTGAACTACGACGAGATGGCAGCGACCTGGTATCCCAAGGCCCGTTCCATGCTCCGGCCGTCGGCGATGCCCGAGGACGTCTACAACAGCCCCAACTTCGCTCACTCACGAACCTGGGACGATCACGCCCGCCGCGCAGGCTTTCGCCCCGAAGCAGTCGACGGCAACTGGAACTGGAACGTCGTGCGCGACGAGATCGCCGGCCGCTCCCGGCCGTCCGCCACCGTCGGTGAGAGCACCTTCGGTAACTCCAACGGTGCCAAGCACGACCTGACCCAGAACTACATCCCCCAAGCCGAAGCCACCGGTAACGCAACGGTGTGCCACAGCCACCGCGTCGCAGCGATCGGCAGCGAATCCGGCGGCCGCTACCGCGTCGACATCGAACGCCTCGACCCGTTCGGCAACATCGTCGAGACCCGGACACTCACGTGCGACGCCCTCGTCCTCGGGGCCGGATCCATCGGTACCACCGAACTGTTGATGCGTGCTCGCACCACCGGCGCATTGTCGAACCTCAACGAATTCGTCGGCACCGGCTGGGGCACCAACGGCGACGCCTCGATGACCAGGTCCCTCGGACCGATGTCTGCCGGCCCTCAAGCTGCGCCCTGCGCATCCCGCATCATCGACGACTCCGGACTGCCCCTGACCGTCGAGAACTGGTACACCCCAGGCGTTCCCGTGAACATGGGCTTCCTCGGCTCGCTCGGCATGACCATCGACCCGTTGCGTGGAAACTTCGGATTCGATTCCACTGCAAACAAATTGACCCTCAACTGGCCCAAGGGCGGCAGCCGCGACACCGTCGAGGCCCTGCGTGCCGTGCAGAACCGCATGGCTCAGGCCGGCGGCACCGTCGTCGCCGCCGAACCGTTCACCCGCGATGTCGACGACACCTTCACTGCCCACCCCCTCGGCGGCGCAGTACTCGGTGACGCCACCGACGATTACGGTCGAGTCAAGGGCCACCCCGGGCTCTACGTCGTCGACGGTGCCCTGATCCCGGGTAGTACCGGCGCCGCCAACCCGTCACTGACCATCACCGCACTCGCCGAACGCAACGTCGCTCAGATCATCGCCGACGGTCGCTGAGCCGTCTGTCCATAGGTTCACCCATGCACCATCCCGCCACCCGACTTGCCGAGAATCACGATCTGCTGCCTGCGGCCGATACCCTGCGCGACGCATTTGCCGACTACCCATGGACGCGATGGGTGATCCCGGCCGATGACCACCTGGCCACGCTGCAGGAACTCCAGCAGCTGTACCTACAACACGCGCATCGACACGGAATCGTATTGCTCACCGCGGACTACGCCGGGGTCGCGGCACTACTTCCCGCAGATGCCCCTCCACCCGATGACGAATCCATGGCGAGGATCATCGAACTACACGGAGATCGGATCGATCGACTGCCCTCCGGTGAATCACCACCGGGGTCATGGACACTGGAAACGCTTGGTGTGCAACCGCATCGGCAAGGGCACGGGATCGGCGGACGACTGCTCGAGAAGGCCGTCGACGAAGCACGGCAACGTGGCGCCTCCGGGTTGGCCTTGGACACGTCGGATCTGCGAAACGTGCGCCTGTACGAGCGGGCCGGGTTCCGTGTCTCGAGCCACGCCGCACCGAGTGAGGGCCCCGAGGTGTGGTCCATGGTCCGTACATTCGGCACGGATTGAGCCTGCGGCATCAGGCGCTACCCCAGCTGGATCTCCGGCCGCCCCTCCGGAACGGTGACCGTCATGGCTGTGCGAACCGGCTTACCCGGCGTCGACACGGCATCGAGAACCCTGACCTCCGAACGCCATTCGGTGTTCGTCAGCGTGCTGCGAAGATAGCCGCGACGGGCATTTCCGTACTTGACGTGCGGCGAACCGTCGGCGATGGCAGCTCCGGTGGAGTCGACATCGGCACCGTCCTTGCCCGACGCTATGGACGTGGTTGCGATCTCGACACCTTGGATCGGCGACACTTGATCCTGGTAGTCGCGGCGCAATTCCGACACGATCGTGCGGTGAATGTCGCCCACGATGGATGCCACGTTCTTCGTGCCCCGATTCCGGGCTCCGTCGAGAATGCGATGACGCGAGGCCTCGTACCCGCTCCACGGATCCATCCCGACCTTGCGATCGTCACCCTGTCCCCGCGCCAGATCGGCGATGACCGTCTGGTGCGCCAGGAAGTTCCACTTCGACGGTGAAGCGAATCCATCGAGAATCCATTGTTCCTGTGCCGCACCGGTAATGGTGCGCGACGAATCGGCCGTCTCGGCATCCTGGGCATGCTCGCCGTCCCCATGCGCCTGATCGCTGCGATACTGCCGGGTGTCCAGCACCGAGAAGTCCACCAGATCACCGAACGAGAACCGGCGATAGACCTTCATGTCCGGGCCTACGGGCTTCAGATTCGCGCGCACCGGGGTGTTCTCCCACCACGCCTTGAACGCATCGGCCCTGCGTAGCAGGAACTCTCGTGGATCGTCGTTGTCCTGGCTGATCTGCGAGGCCCAGTTGTTGTCCACCTCGTGGTCGTCGAACGTCGAGACGAACGGTGCCGACGCATGTGCGGCAGCCAAGTGCTCGTCTGCCTTGTACATCGCGTACCGGTCGCGATAGTCGCCCAGCACCATGGTTTCTCGAGCGGCCGACTCGGTGCGAGGCTCGCCCGCCCGCGCACCCTCGTTCTTGATCGCGTACTCGTAGATGTAGTCGCCCAGAAAGAACACCACATCGAGATTCGAGGCCGCAAGGTCCTGGTACGCACCGAAGTAGCCATCCTCCCATTTCTGGCACGACGCCCAGGCGAAATCGAGCTTGCTCAGCGGCTGCCCAAGTGCAGGTGCAGTTTTGGTGCGACCGACGGGACTCGCATGTGGGCCGACCAGGAAACGGTAGAAGTATTCGCGCGCCGGCTCGAGCCCGCGCACGTCGACGTGAATGGACCAACCGTCGAATTCGGTCGCCAGCTCGATGCCCTGCGCCACGATGCGGCCGAATTTCTCGTCGGCGGATATCTGCCACTGGACGGGCACCACGCCCGGCGTCATCCCGCCCAGCGGGGCGAACGGGTCGGTGGCGAGTCTGGTCCACAGCACCACCGAATCGGGCAACGGATCGCCGGAAGCAACACCGAGACGGAAGGGATAGTCGGGGGTGATCACCGACTGCGCACCTACCGTCGCAGATGTCCCCGCGATCTCCGGTGTGAAGGCCAGCGCCCCCACCAACGCACTCCACGTCAGAAACTGTCGACGCGTTGCGCCGGCCCGCAGAGAAATGTCGCGACCGATCCTGACGTCGTTACCTCGGTTCACCATTGTCCGAGACTCTCGTGCGACCGACAACTGGATTCGTCATCGATCCGACGGGCAGGTGAACTCCGTGTGTCGCCTCGGTCACTGCGGCCGTGGCAGCGTCCCGTTGGCTCGCACATGGTCGCGCAGACGAGTGAGTAGCGGTTCGAGAGTGGCGATGTCCTCGGGTGCGAGCCCGTCGAAGAACAATCGCCGAACCACGTCGACGTGACCCGCCGCCGATGCGTCCAGAGCGGCCCTGCCCGCCTCGGTGAGCACTGCGTCCGTGGCGCGCCCGTCGGTAGTCGACACCGTGCGATCGGTGAGCCCTCGTGCGGACATCCGCGCGAGATGATGGGAGGCCCTGCTGCGCTCCCAACCGATCTCCGCAGCCAGTTCGGCCACCCGGCGACGCCCGTCGGGACTGTCCGCCAGTGCGACCAGCACCGAATAGTCGGCCAGGGACAGACCGTGATCCTCGGTCAGCTGCCGGTTCATCTCGAACGTCATCTGCAGCGACAACCCCATGTAGGCGCGCCACGCCGATTCCTCGGTGGGCGTCAACCACGGAGTGGTTTCAGGGTTACTGGGTGACATGTCACGTACTTTCTGCGATGCTGGGTCCGGGGCACCGAACCCCCCACCACCAACCCTAGGGGTACACCATGGATCGCAGCACTCCCGCAGAGCTGGCACGCCGCAACGTCGTCGAAGTATTCAACACGAACGACGACGCGAAACGACGCGAACTCATCGAGTCCATGTATCACCAGGACGCGGTGTTCTACGACGCCGAGAACACCGCCACCGGGAGAGAGTCGGTCATCGAGGCGATTCGAGCGCTGATCGGGCCGTCCGAGGGTCTGACATTCGCCGTCACTGCCGAGCCCACCGCCCTGGGTGACGTCGCCCGAATCTCCTGGGCACTGTCGCCGCCCGACGCCCCCGCCGTAGTCTCGGGCCAGGACTTCGTCGTCGTGAAGGACAACCTGATCACCGAGCTGTACACGTTCATCGACCAGGCGTAGCCCGCTACCCACAAGACTCGACACCGCCGACGTACGCGTCAGATGAGCCGCGCCCCGGGGCCCGCCTTGCCCAGCTCGTCGCCTGGATTGAGCAGACCGCATTTGTTCAGGGAGAGACATCCGCAGCCGATGCAGCCGGTGAGTTGCTCCTGCATCCGCGCAATCGACTGCTTCCGATCCTCCAACCGCTGGTTCCATGCAACCGAAATCTTGGCCCAGTCGCGCTTGTTCGGGGTGCGCCCCGACGGTAGGGACGCAAAGACCTCGGCCACCTCGGCAAGCGGTATTCCGAACCGCACCGCCACCTGAATCAGCGAGATCCGCCGAATTGCGTGACGGGGAAACTTTCGGACGTTGCCCGCCGTCCGCTCGGCGGGAACGAGCCCGAGAGTCTCGTAGTACCGGACCGCAGACACTGCGGCACCGGTTCTGGCCGCGACCTCCCCGATGGACAGCAGTTCGTCACTGATACGGATCATGCTGCCTCCCAGCCGACACGACGATTTGACCTCGAGTGCACTCGAGATCCTAGCCTTCCACACCATGCACTCCCCCACCGAATCCACGACCGGAACCTGGCGACAGCTACTCGGCGCTCGCTACCTCGGCACCGCAACCGTTCTCGCCGGCGGCGTCGCGCTGTACGCCACGAACGTCTACCTGACGACCAGCCTGCTTCCCACGGCCATCGACGAGATCGGCGGCCAACGCTACTACGCCTGGACCGCAACGGTTTTCCTCGTTGCGTCCGTCATCTCCTCGATGTTGGTCAGCAAAGTTCTGGCCACTCGCGGACCTCGCGGTGCCTACCTGATCGGCCTGACGGTCTTCGCTCTCGGGACCGTCGTGTGTGCCGTCAGCCCCACGATGGAACTCTTACTGGTGGGCCGCACAATTCAGGGCGCAGGAGGTGGCCTACTGGCCGGACTCGGCTACGCCGTCATCAATGCCGCACTGCCGCAACATCTCTGGACGCGAGGTGCGGCTCTGGTCTCGGCCATGTGGGGCGTGGGAACGTTCGCCGGACCGTCCGTCGGCGGCATCTTCGCGCAATTCGGAGCCTGGCGAATGGCCTTCGGCGTGCTCGTTCTCGCAGCTCTGGCCATGGCCGCCCTCGTCCCGCGAGCACTGCCCGCCCACACCGGTGAGGCCACCGAACCCAGCCCGGTACCGACACTGTCGTTGACCCTGCTCACCACAGCTGCCCTGCTGGTGAGCATCGCCGGAGTGGTCTCCAACCTCGCGATCACCGCCGCAATGGTCCTGGGAGGAGTACTCCTCCTGATCGCCTTCGTGGCCGCCGACCGTCGCGCAGCGCACGGCGTGCTCCCCCCGTCGACCTTCGGCGCGTCCGCGCTGAAATGGATATACCTGACCATCGTCGTCCTCGCCGTCGCGTCCACGGTGGAGACCTTCATCCCACTGTTCGGTCAGCGCCTCGCCGGATTGGCACCGCTGGCCGCCGGATTTCTCGGGGCCACACTGGCGCTCGGATGGACCCTCGGCGAAATACCGAGCGCCTCGGCCACCGCTCCACGCGTCGTACGACGCATCGTCATGGCCGGCCCGATCCTCGTCGCGGCCGGATTGTGCATCGTGGCAGCGTTTCTCACCGACCAGGCAGGTCCCGGTTCGATCGCCACGTGGGTAGTGGGTCTGATCGTCACGGGCGTCGGCATCGGAATTGCGTGGCCACACTTGGCAGTCGGAGCCATGACATCGGTCGCCGAACCGGGCGAAGGCGCACGAGCCTCGGCCGCCATCAACACTGTTCAGCTGATCGCCAACGCCTTCGGAGCAGCTCTGGCGGGAGTACTGGTGAACCTCGGAGAACCATCGACGCTGCGGTCGGCTCAGTTGCTGCTGTTCACTTTCGCGGCGCTGGCATTCATCGGTGTGGCAGCGGCGGCGCGATCGCAGCGCGCATAGGTTGTCGGCTGACCGGATCAGGTCTGTACGACCCAGATCGAATTGCCGTCGAGGTCTCGCAAGGCGAACATCGGCGGCACACCGTCCACCTCTTCCATGAAATCGTCGAGATCGACGCCGCCGAGAGCGCTGAGCCGCTTGTGCTCGGCCGCGACGTCAGCTGTCTCGACACCGATGGACCCGCCACCGGGCGTACCTCCCATGGGCGGGTTGAGAGCGAGCCGCGCCGTCGATCCCGGCGGGGCCACTTCCAACCACCGATACTCGCCTTCGGGGCCGAAGCGCAGATCACCGCGAATCTCGAACCCCAGAACGCGGGAGTAGAAATCGAGGGCTGCGTCCTGATCGGCGACGGTGAACATGGCCACGCCGATGTTCACGATGGTGCTGGGTGTTTGATCGGTCATACCGGTACCGACCCGAGTGCCGCGGGAAACTCACCGCGCCCCCTCCACTTAGAACAAAGCCCCGCACCGACCGAGGTCGATGCGGGGCTTTGCCTGCTGACTATGTCGTCGTGAGTGGAAACTCGTCGTGGGCTACGAGTTTCTGCTCACGTGCGACGGAGTCGCTCTAGCGGTATTCGTTGGAGAAACCGTAGTCGTCGAGCGGCACTGCAGCGCCGGTTCCCTGGCCGAAGCCGTCCGGGCTGTAGTACTGATCGTCGTACGACGGCACCGCGTATGCCGCGGCACGTGCCTCTTCGGTCGGCTGCACCGTGATGTTCCGGTACCGGTTGATGCCGGTACCAGCCGGGATGAGCTTACCGATGATGACGTTCTCCTTAAGACCTATGAGCTTGTCGCTGCGGCAGTTGATCGCCGCATCGGTGAGCACACGAGTGGTCTCCTGGAAGGACGCTGCCGACAGCCACGAGTCGGTGGCCAGCGACGCCTTGGTGATACCCATCAGGACCGGACGTCCGGCTGCGGGCTCGCCACCCTCGGAGACGACGCGACGGTTGCTCGACTCGAATTCGCTGCGCTCGGTGAGTGAACCGGGCAGGAATTCGGTGGAGCCGCTGTCGATGATCGTCACGCGACGGAGCATCTGGCGCACGATCGTCTCGATGTGCTTGTCGTGAATCGACACACCCTGCGACCGGTACACCTCCTGGACCTCGTTGACGAGGTGGATCTGCACCTGACGGGGACCCATCACGCGCAGGACCTCGTGCGGATCGGCAGCACCTTCCATGAGCTGCTGGCCGACCTCGACGTGGTCACCGTCCGCCAGAAGGCGCTCGGTGCCGTCGTCGTGCTTGAAGACGCGCAGACGCTGACGCTTGGAGAGCTTGTCGTAGACAACCTCTTCGCCGCCGTCGTCCGGGACGATGGTGATCTTGTAGAAACGATCGCCGTCCTCGAGCTGGATGCGTCCCGACACGTCCGCGATCGGAGCCTTGCCCTTCGGCACACGTGCCTCGAACAGCTCCTGCACGCGAGGCAGACCACCGGTGATGTCATCTCCGGCGACACCACCCTGGTGGAAGGTACGCATGGTCAGCTGGGTTCCGGGCTCACCGATGGACTGTGCGGCGACGATACCGACGGCCTCACCGATGTCGACCAGCTTGCCGGTGGCCATCGAGCGGCCGTAGCAGGTGGCGCAGACGCCGGTGCCGGTGGTGCAGGTCAGCACCGAGCGAACCTTGACCGACGTGATGCCCGCAGCGAGCAGCGCGTCGATGGCCGGGTCACCGAGATCGTGTCCGCGAGCGACGATGACCGTGCCGTTCTCGTCGACAGCGTCGTTCGCCAAGGTGCGGGCGTACGTGCTGGTCTCGACGTGAGCGTCGCGGATCATCTTGCCGTCGGCGGTCTTCTCGGCGATCGTCGTGACGATGCCGCGCTCGGTGCCACAGTCGGTTTCCCGAACGATGACATCCTGCGAGACGTCGACCAGACGACGCGTCAGGTAGCCCGAGTCGGCGGTACGAAGCGCCGTGTCGGCCAGACCCTTACGAGCGCCGTGCGTGTTGATGAAGTACTCGAGGACCGTCAGGCCTTCCTTGAAGGAAGACTTGATCGGACGCGGGATGAACTCACCCTTCGGGTTCGTCACCAAGCCCTTCATGCCGGCGAGCGAGCGAACCTGAGTCATGTTTCCGGCTGCGCCGGACTTCACGATCATCGGGATCGGGTTGTCGTCGGGGAAGTGGGCCTCCATGGCCTTACCGACCTGCTCGGTCGCGTCCTGCCAGATCTTGACCAGTGCGGAGTTGCGCTCGACCTTGTCGAGTGCACCACGCTGGTACTTCTTCTCGATCTGATCGGCCTGAGCCTCGAAGGTCTCCATGATCTGCGGCTTCTCCGGCGGCACGAGGACGTCGGAGATCGAGATGGTGACACCCGAACGCGTGGCCCAGTAGAAGCCTGCGTCCTTGAGCTTGTCGACGGTCTGAGCGACGACGATCATCGGGTAACGCTCGGCGAGATCGTTGATGATCGTCGACTGACGCTTCTTCGGCATCTGCTCGTTGACGAACGGGTAGTCCGCCGGGAGCAGCTCGTTGAAGAGCACGCGTCCCAGAGTGGTTTCTGCGGTCCATGCCTCGCCGCGGTTCCAGCCCTCGGGGAACAGTTCGTTCTCGATGTCACGCGGCGGGCGCTGCGTGGTGAGACGAACCCGAATCTGCGACTGCACTGTGAGCGATCCACGATCGACGGCCATCTGAGCCTCGGCCGGGGAGGAGTACGCCCCGAACTCGGCCTGATCGGTCGATGCGTCGACGCGCTCGCCGACAGCACCGGCGTCCAGACGCGTCAGGTGGTACAGACCCGTCACCATGTCCAGACGCGGCATGGCGAGCGGACGGCCCGATGCCGGCGAGAGGATGTTGTTCGAGGACAGCATCAGCACGCGTGCCTCGGCCTGAGCCTCGGCGGACAGCGGGAGGTGGACAGCCATCTGGTCACCGTCGAAGTCGGCGTTGAACGCCTCACACACGAGCGGGTGCAGCTGGATGGCCTTGCCCTCGACGAGCTGCGGCTCAAATGCCTGGATGCCCAACCGGTGCAGGGTGGGTGCACGGTTCAGCAGCACGGGGTGCTCGGCGATGACCTCTTCGAGAACGTCCCACACCTGCGGACGCTGACGCTCGACCATGCGCTTGGCCGACTTGATGTTCTGCGCGTGGTTCAGATCCACCAGACGCTTCATCACGAACGGCTTGAACAGCTCGAGTGCCATCAGCTTCGGCAGACCGCACTGGTGCAGCTTGAGCTGCGGGCCGACGACGATGACCGAACGGCCCGAGTAGTCGACGCGCTTGCCGAGGAGGTTCTGACGGAAACGACCCTGCTTGCCCTTGAGCAAGTCGGAGAGCGACTTCAGCGGACGGTTACCCGGTCCGGTGACCGGACGTCCACGACGGCCGTTGTCGAACAGGGCGTCGACCGACTCCTGCAGCATCCGCTTCTCGTTGTTGACGATGATCTCGGGAGCACCGAGATCGATCAGACGCTTGAGGCGGTTGTTGCGGTTGATGACGCGGCGGTACAGGTCGTTGAGGTCGGACGTCGCGAAACGGCCACCGTCGAGCTGCACCATCGGACGAAGCTCCGGCGGGATGACCGGGACAGCGTCCAGGACCATGCCCATCGGCGAGTTTCGGCCGGCCTGGAATGCGGCGACGACCTTCAGACGCTTGAGCGCGCGCAGCTTCTTCTGACCCTTGCCACTGCGGATGGTCTCGCGAAGAGATTCCGCCTCGGCATCGATGTCGAAGGTCTGCATGAGCTTCTGGATCGACTCGGCACCCATGGCACCGGTGAAGTACTCGCCGTACCGGTCGATGAGCTCGCGGTAGATGAGCTCGTCGACGATGAGCTGCTTGGGAGCAAGCTTGGTGAACGTGGTCCAGATCTCTTCGAGACGATCGAGCTCACGCTGCGCGCGGTCACGGAGCTGACGCATCTCGCGCTCGCCGCCGTCCTTGACCTTGCGACGCACGTCGGACTTGGCACCCTCGGCTTCGAGCTCGGCGATGTCGGCTTCGAGCTTCTGCGCACGAGCCTCGAGATCGGCGTCGCGCTGATCTGCGACGGCCTTCTTCTCGACCTCCATCTCGGCCTCGAGCGTCGAGAGCTCGTTGTGGCGGAGCTCGTCGTCGACCGTGGTGATGACGTAGGCAGCGAAGTAGATGATCTTCTCGAGATCCTTCGGAGCCAGGTCGAGCAGGTAGCCCAGACGCGACGGCACACCCTTGAAGTACCAGATGTGCGTGACCGGAGCGGCCAGTTCGATGTGACCCATGCGCTCACGACGAACCTTGGCGCGAGTGACCTCGACGCCACAGCGCTCACAGATGATGCCCTTGAAGCGGACGCGCTTGTACTTGCCGCAGTAGCACTCCCAGTCCCGAGTGGGGCCGAAGATCTTCTCGCAGAAGAGGCCGTCCTTCTCGGGCTTGAGCGTGCGGTAGTTGATGGTCTCCGGCTTCTTGACCTCGCCGTAGGACCACTGACGGATGTCGTCCGCAGTGGCAAGGCCAATGCGAAGTTCATCGAAGAAGTTGACGTCGAGCACGTAACTTCCTTTCCCCGTTATGGGTGTTGTGCTGGAAGAGCAAATGAGAAGAACGCCTGCCGGATCCGCTGTGCGCAGATCCGGCAGACCACTGAACTACTGAGCTAGATCGTCGACCGTTGCAGCTTCGTTGCGGGAGAGGTTGATTCCCAGATTGGCTGCGGCACGCTCGAGGTCCTCGTCGTCACCGTCGGCCATCGTGATGGCTGCGCCGTCCGAGGACAGCACCTCCACGTTGAGGCACAGCGACTGGAGCTCCTTGAGGAGCACCTTGAAGGACTCGGGGATACCGGGCTCCGGGATGTTCTCGCCCTTGACGATTGCCTCGTACACCTTCACGCGGCCGACAACGTCGTCCGACTTGATGGTGAGAAGCTCCTGCAGCGTGTACGCGGCACCGTAGGCCTGCATGGCCCAGCACTCCATCTCACCGAAGCGCTGTCCACCGAACTGAGCCTTACCACCGAGGGGCTGCTGCGTGATCATCGAGTACGGCCCGGTCGAACGAGCGTGGATCTTGTCGTCGACCAAGTGGTGCAGCTTGATGATGTACATGTAGCCCACCGACACCGGGTACGGGAACGGCTCGCCGGAGCGGCCGTCGAACAACGTGGCCTTTCCGTCGGATCCGACCATCTGCTCGCCGTCGCGGTTGGGAATCGTGCTCTCCAGCAGGCCGGCGAGCTGATTCTCCTTGGCACCGTCGAACACCGGGGTGGCGATGTTGCTGTCGGCCGGAGCCGCCAGCATCTCCTCGGGCAGGCGTTCGGCCCAATCGGGCTTGCTGCCGTCCGCGGCGATCTGCACGTTCCAACCGGTCTTGCCGATCCAACCCAGGTGGGTCTCGAGGACCTGACCGATGTTCATACGCCGCGGCACACCGTGGGTGTTGAGGATGATGTCGATCGGGGTGCCGTCGGGCAGGAACGGCATGTCCTCCTGCGGGAGGATCTTGCCGATGACGCCCTTGTTGCCGTGGCGGCCGGCGAGCTTGTCACCGTCCTGGATCTTGCGCTTCTGAGCCACGTAGACGCGGACCAGCTCGTTGACGCCGGGAGGCAGATCGTCGTCGTCGTCGCGCGAGAAGACGCGGATGCCGATGACCTTTCCGTTCTCGCCGTGCGGAACCTTGAGCGAGGTGTCGCGAACTTCGCGAGCCTTCTCACCGAAGATGGCGCGCAGCAGGCGCTCTTCGGGGGTCAGCTCGGTCTCGCCCTTCGGCGTGACCTTTCCGACCAGCACGTCGCCGTCACGAACCTCGGCACCGATACGGATGATGCCGCGCTCGTCGAGGTCTGCGAGGACCTCGTCGGAGACGTTCGGGATGTCGCGAGTGATCTCTTCGGCACCGAGCTTGGTGTCGCGAGCATCGATCTCGTGCTCCTCGATGTGGATCGAGGTGAGAACGTCCTCTTCTACGAGGCGCTGCGACAGGATGATCGCGTCCTCGTAGTTGTGGCCCTCCCACGGCATGATCGCCAGCAGCAGGTTCTTGCCGAGTGCCATCTCACCGTTCTCGGTGCAGGGGCCGTCGGCGAGGACCTGGCCGGACTCGACGCGCTGTCCCTCGTCCACGATCGGACGCTGGTTGGCGCAGGTGCCCTGGTTGGAGCGCGCGAACTTGCGCATCCGGTAGGTCTTGCGCGATCCGTCGTCGGCCATGACCGTGACGTAGTCGGCGGAGACCTCTTCGACCACACCGGTCTTCTCGGTGATGACGACGTCACCGGCGTCGACAGCAGCACGCAGCTCCATGCCGGTACCGACGATCGGAGCCTCGCTGCGCACCAGCGGGACGGCCTGACGCTGCATGTTCGCGCCCATCAGGGCACGGTTGGCATCGTCGTGCTCGAGGAACGGAATCATCGCGGTAGCGACCGAGACCATCTGACGAGGCGAGACGTCCATGTAGTCGATGTCGTCGGACGAGACGAACTCGACCTCTCCACCCTTACGACGGACGAGAATCTTGTCCTCGATGAAGTGACCCGAATCGTCGACCGGAGAGTTCGCCTGTGCGAGCGTGTGGCGATCCTCCTCGTCGGCGGTCAGGTAATCGACATCGTCGGTCACCTTGCCGTCGACGACCTTGCGGTACGGGGTCTCGATGAAGCCGAACGGGTTGACGCGTGCGTACACCGAGAGCGATCCGATCAGGCCGATGTTCGGGCCTTCCGGGGTCTCGATGGGGCACATGCGGCCGTAATGCGAGGGGTGCACGTCGCGGACCTCGAGGCCGGCGCGCTCACGAGAGAGACCGCCGGGTCCCAGTGCCGACAGGCGACGCTTGTGCGTCAGACCCGACAGCGGGTTGTTCTGGTCCATGAACTGCGAGAGCTGGGAGGTTCCGAAGAATTCCTTGATCGCAGCGACGACGGGACGGATGTTGATCAGGGTCTGCGGCGTGATCGCCTCGACGTCCTGAGTCGTCATACGTTCGCGCACGACGCGCTCCATGCGGGACAGGCCCACGCGGATCTGGTTCTGGATGAGCTCGCCGACGGTACGCAGACGACGGTTGCCGAAGTGGTCGATGTCGTCGACCTCGACGGGAACCTCGACGCCGTCGGGTGCGGTCATCGAGGTCTCACCTGCGTGCAGACGCACCAGGTACTCGATGGTCGCGACGATGTCTTCCTCGGTGAGGGTCGACGCCACGATCGGCTGACCCGAGTTCAGGCCGAGCTTCTTGTTGATCTTGTAGCGACCCACGCGAGCGAGGTCGTAGCGCTTGTCCTTGAAGAACAGGTTCTCCAGCAGGGTCTGCGCCGACTCCTTGGTCGGCGGCTCGCCCGGACGCAGCTTGCGGTAGATGTCGAGGAGTGCCTCGTCGGTACCGGCGGTGTTGTCCTTCTCCAGCGTGGCCATGAGGATCTCGGAGAAGCCGAAGCGCTCCGTGATCTGCTCGGTGGACCAGCCGAGAGCCTTCAGCAGCACCGTGACGGGCTGACGACGCTTGCGGTCGATACGGACACCGACGGTGTCGCGCTTGTCGACGTCGAACTCGAGCCATGCACCGCGACCGGGGATGACCTTGACGCTGTGCAGGTCCTTCTCGGTGGTCTTGTCGATCGAGTGATCGAAGTAGACGCCCGGAGAACGCACCAGCTGCGAGACGACGACGCGCTCGGTGCCGTTGATGATGAAGGTGCCCTTGTCGGTCATCATCGGGAAATCACCCATGAAGACCGTCTGGCTCTTGATCTCGCCGGTGTTGTTGTTGATGAACTCGGCGGTGACGAACAGCGGAGCTGCGTACGTCATGTCCTTGTCCTTGCACTCATCGGTCGAGGCCTTGACCTCGTCGAATCGTGGATCGGAGAAGGAAAGAGACATCGAGCCCGAGAAGTCCTCGATAGGAGAGAGCTCGGTCAGGATGTCCTCGAGTCCGCCGGAGACACCGCTGTCTCCGCGGGCGGCGGCACGGTCGCGCCAACTCTGCGCACCTACCAGCCACTCGAACGAGTCCGTCTGTACATCGAGGAGACCGGGTACCTCCAACGGCTCGCGAATGTTCGCGAACGAAACCCTCCTCGGGGCTCCCGGTGTTCCGACAACTGCCTTGGTCTGGCTAGAGACTGCCAAGATGCGTCCTTCCAGCACCTCACGCGGGTCGCGCCGTTCTGTCAACCGAAACGACATGGCGACCGCCGCTGTATCTGTTTGCTATATGTGGGGCGAATTTCGGCTGGTCGCAACCAGACCGAATCCCCATCACAGAGGCCAGAAGACGGTGCTTCGAGCAACAGCGATCGAGAGGTGGACAGGAGGCAGCCAGCGCAACGTCCAAAGGTACCCCAAATGTGCGCACAGCGCAAAGGGGGCATCAAAAGTAACACCCGAGGTCGGTTCTCGCACCGAGTCGAGGAAAGCGTGTCGCCACGCCGTCTCGAACAGGTGTGCGCCCGATACCGCATGGGGGTGCTCCTGACGACAAGAGTGACCCTTGCGCCTCCCTTCGTCAAGAGGTCCGCCGGAAACCGACGCATCGACCGGGCCCGCGGCAACCGATGTGACGACCGCACACACGCGATTCCGGCGGCCCTCCCCACCGACACGGCAGCTGTTCACCCCTCCAGTTCACCGAGGCGGGTCATTCCGCCGATCGCAACGAATCGGACCAACAACCGCCGTAAAAATTCTTCCGAGGAACTCACTGCCGAGAGCTCGCCGCCGGGGAACGCGCAAGCGGTTCGCCGATCGACTCGCCCGGCAATTCGCGGGATCGGTTCGCCCGAGACGACGACCCCGATGAGGGTTGCGCCCAACGATTACGGGTCGGTTGCAGATCCTTTTGCGAAATCACGAAAAGTATTGTTGTGAACCGTAATCCATTCGCAACCGCAACGGACGTGTGCGACCGGCGTTGCATACCAACCCGATTCACGCAACTCTCCGATTGCTGTGAAAATTCGACCCTTCGTCTGATTGTGTTCACTTCGTCGCAACCGAGTCGGCGACGAAGGGGTTCGATTCGCCGACGCACGGCTTTCTTGCGCGAAACGAACGCATTCGCACAACAACCCTATTCGTGGTGACGTCAGCTGGTATCCGGCCACATCTGTTGTGGGTCAAACATTCTGACACGCAGACCGGCCTGGAGATCGATCGTCTCCTGACCGAGAACTCCCGCGCCCCCTATGCCGTGCTGTGGGCGTACATCGACGTCAACCGTCCACACACCGACACGCCGGCGGAACCGGAGGTCCACCTGCTCTCGCGACCTCCGGCCCCAGTCACCTACTGAGCGTCCTCACGCCACCGGGTGGCCTCGGCGAGCGTGAAGCCGTGAACGTCGGCGAGCGCACCCAACCGCTCGACACTCTCACCGTCCAGAGTGGTTCCGATACTGCGGAGCGCGAATTCGCTCGACAATGCGATCAGCATCGTCTCGGCCATGCACGCGTACGTCAGGCCCGGAGCCAACCCGTAGGTCAACCCGAAGTCCGAGCCCGACGGCACCCGCACGATTCCGCCGTCGAACACCGTCACGTCCGGCCGCTCACCGCGAACGTCGCGACCGATGTTCGGCGGCTGCGCCACGTCGCAGACGATGGCACCCTGCATCAGGTCCGTCGGATCGATCAATGCATGCGGAGCCGACGTCGCCGCGATGACGATCAACGAATCCTGAACAGCAGCAACAGGATCGGTGAAGAACTCGACGTGCCGCGAACGGATCAGATCGTCGAGGTCGCCGACGACCTCGGCGGCAGCGACCGCCAGGTCACCCGAACCCCCACCGGCACTCGCCACCATCTCCTGCGCCGCCGCCCACAACTTCGGCGCGATCACCGAATTCTCGCCGCGCCTGCCCACCAACGCGATACTGCCGACCTCACCGGCCAATTGCTTGCCGATGGTTCGTCCGATCGCCCCACCCGCACCGAGAATCGTCACCCGAGCTCGAGCGACATCGATACCCCGTTCCTGACACACACGTCGGACGGCCCGCAGACTCGCGGCCGCGGTGAAGGTGTTGCCCGTCGTGATCGGCCGAGATGTCACACCGAGACCCAGCCCGTTTCCGGTGATCACCGACGAATACCCGCCGAGTCCGATCACCGTCGCGCCGCGCGAGACCGCCAGTTCGACGGCCCCACCCACTACTGCCAGCGCACGCTCGGTCGGCAGCTGCAGCAACTGCTCGGAGGTGTACGGCAACCCGATCAGGTCGCCGTGCGCAGTGGCGTCTCCGAATCCGGACACCCGCCCGCTACCGATGACGAACGAGGCCGGATCGAGCTCGGACGTCGACGCGGCGAATCGCTCCAGCAAGTCCTGTCTCTCGGCATTGTCGAACACCTCGAGCGCAGGATCGAACGCAGCGAAGAAGCCGAGATCGAGAGGATGGGCGATGAAGGCAAAGCGTCGATCGCCCGGCCATACCGCGATGTCGGGAATACGGCCCGGACGTAATGCCGTGAGCGCCGCGGGCGTTGCGACTGTCGGGCGCCCGAGCAGATGCCCGAACAATCCGTCCAGGTCCCCCTCGGCCGCGTAGCCGAGCGCGCGATCGAGGGCAGCAACCAGACGCGAGCATGCCGCCGACGAGACCGTCAACGGTGGTTCGATACGAATCACCCTGTTGCCGAACAGAGTCGGTGCCACGCGAATACCCTCGACGTTGAGCAGATACGAGCAGATCACCGCGGACAGGTTGTGCTGATCCGCGATCGATCCGAGCAACGACTGCCGTCCGACGAAGTTCACATCCGCGGTGAGTTCGATGCCCAACAGCAATCCGCGACCGCGTACCTCGGTGACCACCGAGGGGTACTTCTCGGCCAGACCGGCCAGATCGTTCTTCAACTGTCGCCCGAGCGCGGCGACTCCGGTGACCACCGCGCACTCGTCTCGGGTCAACTCCTCGAGAACGGCCAGGCCGACCCGTGCGGCCAAGGCGTTGCCCGCGAACGTCGACGTGTGGCGAAGCGCGAAACTCTCCCCCACCAACTCCGGGCGGCACAGCACCGCGCCCACCGGCACGATCCCGCCGCCGAGCGCTTTCGCGAGAGTCAGAATGTCGGGAACCACGCCCTCGTGCTCGGCTGCGAACATCCGGCCGGTCCGGCCGAGTCCCGTCTGCACCTCGTCGAGCGCGAGCAACACACCGTGGCGGTTGCAAATCTCCTGGACCTGCCGCAAGTAGCCGTCGGGCGGGCACACCACGCCGCCCTCACCCTGAATCGGCTCGACGAGGAACACCGCATAGTGATCCGGCGCAGCCGCCAGAGCCGCGTCGAGTGCCGCTGCATCGCCGAACGCGATGTGGTCGAATCCCGATACCGGAGCCCCGAATCCACTCTGGTACTTGATATTCCCCGTCGCCGACAGCGCCCCGAGCGTCTTGCCGTGAAAACTGTTCCCGGTCGTCAACACCCCGAGGCGGCCGGTATGGGCCCGCGCGATCTTCAGCGCCACCTCGGTCGCTTCGGTGCCGCTGTTGACGAACGTCGTACGCGTCAATCCCTCGGGTGCGATTCGCCCCAGACGATCCGCCAGTTCACCTGCGGCGGTGAGCACCGAGGGCTGCACGAAGATGGGCTCGCCGCTGCACCGAACATCGTTGATCGCCTGCCAGATCGGCGTCGGCCCGTGCCCGAACGGCAGCGCCCCGTAGGCACCCGCGAAATCCAGATAACGACGGCCCGCCGAATCGAACAGCACGGCGCCGTCGCCGCGGACGTACTCGCGGTCGAGATTCAGGGCAGTCAGCAGTCGGTACAACTCGGGATTGAGGCTGCCCGCAAATCCCGAGCGACCCGATCGCTCGGGTACCACAGATACATCGATTGTCGTGTCAGTCATGACCAGCATGCTCCGTTTTCATCGGATCCATCCCTGGCCGTCGAGCATCGATTGGTTGTCCCGAACAACCAGGGCTCGCCCCAAGCCAGGACGCAAACGCGATGGTAGACCTGGCCAGGGACACCGACGGAGACCGTGAAAGCAACGAAAAGCCCCGTCCGAGCAGCACCGAAGCTGCATCGGACGGGGCCGAAATATCGACCGGCCGGGGTCTACTGGTCGTCGATCGCCGACAACTTCCAGGTGCCGTCGATCTTCTCCATGTTGACTGTCAGAGGGCCTTCCGCACTGCCGGAGGCAACGCCGTTCTGAGTCGCGCTGATGTTGACGTTCGCGATCAGTTCGGCCTTGTCGTCCTCGAGTCGCGAGACGCCGATGTCGGTGACCATTGCCTCGGTCCCCGTATCAGTTTGCACCACAGCAGATTTGGTGGTGTCGGCGGTGGAGTTGAACTCGTCGAGCATCGACTGATTGAGCACCGCCCGCGCCGCATCGAAATCTGCATCGATCGTCTCGGCCTTGTACGTGTACAGGGTCTGCAGAGCGTCGGTAGCTGCCGACGTCACCTCTTGCGTCCCCGAAGAATCCACCCACGCCTTGTTGTCGATCGTCGCAAACGGCTTGAATGCAGCGACGGCTGCGAAAGCACCGAGAACCACGGCGATGACCGCAACCACGATCACATGCTTGAACCCGATCCCCGACGCCGACTTCGGCGATTCGGTCGTCTCGGTCGTCTCGGTCGTCTCGGTCGAGGTGGGCGCGACCGGTTTCTTCAGCCCGGCTTGGGACGGGCGCGACTTGTCCTGCTGCGTGTCGACGGGCTGCGTCTCGGCCGGTTGTGTCGTGGCCGTATCCGTCTCGACCGGATCTGTCTTGTCCAGTCTGGGCTTCTTCGACGCGGGTGTGGTGCCGACGGCTGTCTCGGTAGCCGTGGCGTCGGGTGCCGTTGTCTCGGCTGCCGTGGTGTCGGGTGCCGTTGTCTCGGCTGCCGTGGTGTCGGGTGCCGTTGTCTCGGGTGCCGGTGCTTCGGTCTCGGCCGACGTCGGCTTGGCGGTACCGGCTACCTTTCGGCGTACCTTGCTGGTGGTCGTGGGGGGAACGATCTTGCGACGCTGGGGAGGCACTGCAGAACTCCTTCGAAACGTACTTCGGTACAGATGGACGACGGCGCTGCCGGCGAACTCAATTGCCGCCGGTGTTCGGCTGGGGAGCCGGCGTCGCTTCCGTACTGGGGTCGACCGCATTCGGATCGGTAGGACCGCCCGGTTCCGTAGGAATGACGGGATTCGTGTTCGGGTTGTCCAGTGAAATTCGCGAACCGATGGGATCGACTTTGTTGGTCTTCCACACCCCGTCGACCTCTTCCATGGCCATGCGCAGGGTCAGCTTGCTGCGCTCCACGCGGTCGGGCCAGGTGGTGGTCGTGGCGATGACGACGAGCGCTGTCGCGGTGTTCTCGTCGGTGCTCAGCTCCGTCACGGTGCCGTGCAGCACCTCGGCCTCACTCTTGGCACCGGACTGACGGACCTGATCGGTGATTCCCGACCGTGTCTGCTCCAGATCGTTGAGCATCAGATCGCCGGAGATCGAGGACTTCATGTCGTCGAAGGACTGATCGATGTTGGCCGCGTCCACGGTGTTGAGGTTGACCGCTGCCTGCTGGGCACCCGTGAGCGCCGCGTCGCGGGTATCGGCGGTGGGCTTCTGGCTCAGCAGCGCGGTGCCCCACCCGTAGCCGAAGAACACGGCGGCTGCGAGCGCCGCCACGGCGATCACCGTGACGACGGCCAACAGAATCTTTGCTGTCTTGCTTGACCCTGGAGCCGCGGGCGACTCCAGGGCTTCGGTGCTCGAGTTCACACTGCCACCCTACTACTCGGTAATATCCGGCCGAACCGCTCTCGGCCCGATAGTGATGCTGAGCAGCAGTTCCTCCGGTTTTGCTACTTCGGCGTGACGCCGAGGAGCGGTGCCAACTGGGTGGCGATGGGGTTGAGGTTCAGCTTGTCGGGATCGACCTTGGGCTTGAGGTCCCACGGCTGCGGGACGTCCGGATCGGCGAACACGATTCGGTTCGCGCTACGAACACCGGTGACGCTGCCCTGCGGCGTCGCACAGTTCGCATCGAGGTTCAGCGGGTAGTTCTCCCGAGTCTCGTCGAAGTTCGGATTCTTCCGCTTCTCCTCGTCCAGGATCGCCTGGCTGCCCTCGTAGCCGACGGTGCACGGCGGCGGGTTGTTGGTTTCCAGCAACAGACCCTGATGGATAGTGCCGTCGTTCGGGACGATGGTGGAGATACCGGCACCGAGCGCAGGCAGGAACGTCAGGAACGGACGGAGGGCGACGGTACGCGGCTCGGCCTGAGCTGCGACCAGTGCCAAATTGTTGATATCGGTGGTCAACGCCGGGCCCGCGTCGGTGATCAAGCCACCGAGCTGATCACCGGCAGCGGTACCGGTGTCGATGAGCCGGCGAATATCCGGGTCGCTGGACTTCAGCTGAGCCGTCACCTGATCCAGGCTCGTGCTGAATTGACGAATCAGATCCGACTGCTCGGACTGAGTGTTCAGCACCGGCACCGAATCTCGCACCAACGACAGTGTCTGCGGCAGAGCCTCGTTGGCCGACGCGGAAATGTTTCCGAGCGAATCCACCAACGACTGCAGATCGGCACCCTTGCCGTCGAACGCGACGCCCAGCTCGTTGACCACGCGGGTCAACGTGTCGAGCGGGACCGACCGCACCAGAGTGTTGGTGTTGGCCAGCACGCTCTCCACCGGAACCGGAGTAGTCGTGTTGGCCTGCTCGATTTGCGAGCCGTCGACCAGGAACGGACCTTGATCGGTCTGCGGCTGCAGGTCGACGTACTGCTCACCGATCGCGGAACGGTTCGCCACCACAGCTTTGGTGTCGGCCGGGATGTCGGGTCCACCGTTGTCGAGTTTGAGCTCCACCTGGACGCCGTCCGACGTCAACTGCAGAGCGCCGACGGTTCCGACCGGCACACCGCGGTACGTCACCTCGGCGTTGGAGAAAATGCCTCCGGAGTCGGCGAGGTTGAGTGCGACGTCGTACTGCCCGAACCCGAGCATGTTGTCCAAACGGACGTACTTGCCACCGACGTAGATCAAACCGAGCACGGCGACCACGACGAACGCGACCAACTGAAAGCGAACGAGCTTCGATCTCACTGTCCAACTCCGAACTGCTCGAGCAAATCGTTCAACGGTGCCAATGGATCCGCTGGCGCGGGCGCTGCTGCGGCCTCACCGGCGGGTGCACCGGGTCCGGGAACCGGCGACGGAATGATCGGCGGCAACGGCAACAACGAGATCGTCGGCCAGCCCGGACGCGGGCCGTTTCCGTTGTAGTACGGATTCGATGGATCCACGACCGGCAGCGTCTTGCCGTACTTCGGCTGGATGTAGACCGGATCGCCTTCTCCGACACCGAAGTTGCGCAACGCCGTACCGATCGAGAGGTCCAGCGAGAGGAACAGGTTCGCGGAGTTGCCCTCGATGATCTTCTCGGTCCCGTCCGCGAACGGCAGTGTCGGGATCACCGCAAGTGAGGTGACCACGTCGTCCGCCGAATCGGCCAGCGCCTGCAGGGTCGGGCGCAGGGCGCGAAGATCTGCGATCAGATCGTCCTTGGATCGGTCGATCACGTCGGTACCGACTGCACCGAGCCGATCGAGCGAGCCCAGCATCTGAGTCAGCTGCGGTCGCTGCTTCTCGAGAACCTCGGTGGCGATGGGCAGATCCTTCAGTACCGCGTCGATCTTGTCGGTCTGAGTGTTCACTCGCCCGCTGAGGGTATCGAGCCCGTCGATCGCGCGAGTGATGTCGTCACGCTGCTGATTCAAGCCGTCGATCAGCGTATTGGCTTGCTGCAAAAGCTCTTTGGTCTTTCCCTCGCGACCGTCGAACGCAGTGCTCAGTTCCTTGACGATCGGCGAGAGCTGACCGACACCACCGCCGTTGAGCAGTAGCGACAACGCACCGAGAACCTGCTCGATGTCGGTGGCGTGGCGGGTGCGGTCGAGAGGGATCGTGGCACCGTCCTGCAGGCGAGCAGCTTCTTCGTCACCGGGAGGTGCCGAGAGCTGAACGAACTTCTCGCCGAGCAGGTTGGTCTGCTGCACCGACGCGATTGCGTTGGCCGGTAGGTCGACGTCGGAATTGAGGATGACGTTGACGTCTGCAGTCCATCCCTCGTTCGGGACGCTGATCGAGTCGACGCGACCGACGGCCACACCGTCGACCTTGACTGTCGACTGCGGCACGAGATCGAGTACATCGTCGAACTGCACGGTCAGGTTGAACGGGTTGTCGCCGACGTCGGCACCACCGGGAAGCGGGATCGCGTAGATGCCGGCCGAGGAGCATGCGCCCGCCGACAGAGCGACCACACACACGCCTGCCCCGACGACCAACGAACGCTTGACGCGTGCCCTGTTGCGATTCACAGCGGTACTCACTGTCCCCCACCTCCGATGTACGACTGCTCGAGGCCTGGCATCGAGCTGTTTCCGAGCCTGGGTGACACGACGCCCGGAACGGTGCCCGGAACCGATTCGTTCTGCTGCGTGTCGTTGGTCAGAACACCGAACGGCAGCACGAGCCGGTTGTTGTCCTTGATCGGGGCCTGGATCATGGTGGTGATGTTGGCGCACTGATCGATGATCGGCTGCATCTGAGCACCGAGTGCCTCGAAGCGAGGATCGCCGGGAACGAGCTTGCCCAGGTCGATCAGTCTGCAGAGCGTTCCCAGCGGGTCCTGGGTCTCGTTCTGAAGGTTTGCGCGCGAAGCGAGAGTGCCCGACTCCGCGTCGTATGCGTTGACCAGGTTGCTGATCGCCAACGGCAGCAACGTCAACGTCTGCACGAGCTGCTCGCGGTTGTCGGCGAGGGTCTGAGTGGGGACCACCAGACCGTTCGCCGCGGTGGTCAGTTCCGTCCGGTTGTCGGCCACGAACGTGGCGACGTCACCGAGGGAGATCGACAGCTGATTGAGCGCTGCGCCCAAATCCTCGCGCTGGCCCGACAGAAAACCGGTCAGGTCCGCGAGTTGGCTGTTGAAGTTGCGTACCTGCTGATCATTGACGGCCAACGCGCTGACGAACGTCTGCAGATTCTTGATCGTGTCGAACACGTCCGTGCGCGAGTCACTCAATGTCCTACCTGCGGCAGAGAGCTGAGTGATGCTGTTGCCCAACGCCTCTCCGTTGCCGTCGAGATTCTCGGCACCGGTGTTCACCAGGTCGGTCAGTGCGCCGTCCTTGTTCGCACCGTCGGGCCCGAGGGCGGTGGAGAGATCGTTGATCGACTTGTACAGCTCGTCGACCTCGACAGGCGTGGCAGTGCGGTCGCGACCGATGGTCGTGCCACTGGCCATGGTGTCGCCGCCGGTGTAGACGGGCGATAGCTGCACGTAGCGATCGGCGACGAGCGACGGGGTGACCTGCACGGCCTTGGCGTCGGCGGGGATGTCGATGCCACGGTCGACGCGCATGACGACCTCGACGTCCTCACCCAACGGCGTGACCGAATCGACGGTACCCACCTTGACTCCGAGGACTCTGACCTCGGATCCCGAATAGATGCCGATCGACTTGTCGAAATAGGCCGTGATCTTGGTCGTGCCGGCCCTGGTGAACAACCACCAGGCACCGACTGCCACAACGAGAGCCACGATGACGACGACGGCAATGATGGCCAACTTGTTCTTGTTCCGCGGTGCTGCCTGAGTCTCGGTCATCAGTTGCCTGCCAACGTGTCGAGCGCGGGCTGGCGGTAACCAGGTATCAACGGAACTCCGGGAGGTGTGAGGTTGGCCAACGTGATGTCGAGCCATCGGCCGTTACCGGTCACGTTGGTGTAGAGCCGGATGAACGGCTCGTACAGCTTCAGCGCCCGGTCGAGGTTGTCGTTGTTGCGTTGCAGGATGTCGATGACGCCGTTGAGCTGCTGCAACATGGGGTTGATGGTCGCCTCGTTGTCACGAACCAGACCCGTCAGCTCCTGAGACACTCGTTGAGTGCCGGTGAGCAACTGCGAGATTGCCTGCTGACGATTGTTGAGCTCTTCCAGTAGTGGACCGGCATCGGTGATGAGCTTGTTGAACTGCTCGTTGCGATCGGCCAACACCTTGGAGGTCTCGCCGGTAGCTGCGAACAGCTTCTTGAGCTCCTCGTCGCGACTGGCCACTGTCTGCGACAGTCGAGTCACGCCGTCGAGCGAGGCACGAATGTTGGCCGGCGTCTCCGAGAAGGCCTCGGACAACGTCCGCATGCTGTTGGCGAGCTGATCGGTGTCGATGTCGCTGATCGTCGAGGCCGCATCCGAGAACGCGTCGATAACGTCGTACGGGGATGTGGTGCGCTCGAGCGGGATCGGATCCTTGGGGCTCAATGTGTCGGGTCCACTGGGGTCCAGGGCCAGGTACTTCTGTCCCAGCAACGTCTTGATGGCGATCGCGGCGCGCGACTCGTTACCCACCCAGGCATCCTGGACCGTGAAGTCCACCAGCACTCGATCGCCTTCGAGCCGAACGTCGGTGACCTTGCCGACCTTCACACCGGCGATACGTACCTCGTTGGAGGGCTTGAGTCCTGCGGCTTCACTGAACTCCGCGGTGTACACCGAACCGGCCCCGATGATCGGGAGACGGTCGAGGAAGAACACCGACATGGTTGCCAGCAAGATGATGGCGATCCCCAATGCGCCGATCGTTGCCGGACTGCGTCGAGATGTCATTGCTTGATACCCCCAGCTTTGCAGCGATCTGCCGAGTTCGTGTACAGGGGCTGGTTGACGGTCGGAAGCCCGGTCGGCAAGTTCAGGTTCGGCGAGAACCCCGGTCCGGCGACGATGTCGATACCGCACAGGTAGAACGTGAACCAGGAGCCCTGTTGGGCCGTACGAATCAGCTTGTCGAGCTTGACCGGCAGATTTCCGAGGACCGCGTCCACGTCGTCGCTGCGTCGATTGATGGTCTCCGACAACGTGTTCAGCGCAGTGATCGAACCCTGGATCGAGGGGCGCGTCGGCTCGAGCAGGTCCGCCGTGGCGTTCGTCAGGCCGGCCAGTGAGGTCACGGCCGAGCCGACGACATCGCGGTCGGCCGACAGGCCCGACACGAGCTGCTGAGTGTTGACGATGAGGCTGTCGAGCTGGCCGTCGTTCTGGTTGACCGTTGCGAGAACGTTGTTGAGATTGGTGATGACCTGGCCGATGACCTGATCTTTGTCGGCCACGGTATTGGTCAGGCTCGCGGTGTTGCTGACCAGATCGCGGATGGTGCCCGATTCCCCCTGGAACACCTGGATGATCTGGTACGAGAGCTTGTTGACGTCATCTGCGCTGAGCGTGGTGAACAGCGGGCGGAATCCGTCGAACAAAGTCGTCAGGTTCACCGCGGGCTTGGTCCGCTCGAGCGGAATGGTGGCTCCCCCGGTGATCTTCTTGCCCTGATCGCCCGAACCCTGCTCGATGGCGATGTAGCGCTGACCGACCAGGTTGCGGAAGCGAATGGTGGCCGTCGAACTCGCCGGCAGCCAGTCTCGACTGCTCAGCGTGAAATCGACCTTCGCCTCTCGCTCGTTGGCGATCTCGATCTTGTCGACCTGTCCGACGCGAACGCCGGCGATCCGGATCTCGTCGCCCTCGTTGAGCGAGGTGACATCGGTGAACATGGCCGAGAACTTGGTTCCACCACCACCGCTGGAGTTCGCGATGGTGAAGGCCAGGGTGGCCGTGGCGATGATCGTGATCACGGCGAACACGACCAACTTGATGATCGGCGCGAGAAGGCCCCTCATGGCACGGTCACCTCCACTCCTCTCAATGCCGGTGCGCCGATTGCGGCGGCCCACGACGGAACAGTCTCTGGTGCAACACCACTCGCTTGTCCGTAGATGACGGCAAGGGTGTCACGCTCGAAGTCCGAGCCCTCGTAGCGCGCGGGCTCCGCAGACGCGGAGACAGCGGGAACGATGGAGCTCTGAGCCGACTTCGGTGGGCCCTGCCCGGGAATTTCCTGCGGGCCGGGGTTGCGTGTCGGTACCTGGTAGGACCCGTCGTTGACGGAACCTCCCGGGTACTGCGGGAAGAACTCTCCCGGTGCCGCGGGCTCGAAGCAGGTAGCTCCGCGGTCGTCGAACAGGCGTGGCTCGTCCTGGTTCGGCAAGTAACGGCCCTTCGGGTTGACGAACGATGCGGACACGTTGATGCCGGGGTACTCGTCGCCCTCACCGAGGACGACCTTGCCGCGCCTGGCACCTTCGGCGAACTGGGTGAAGGTGCAGCCGAACGTCGGCGAGAACTCGGCCAGCAACTCGAGGGCCTCTCGCGAATTCGAGGCGAGACCGATCAGGTTCTCGGAGTTGACCTGCAGGAAATCGGCGGTCGTGTTCGATGCCGACGTCAGCGAGCCGTAGAGGGTTTCGAGGCTGGACTGCCGCTCGACGACCGTGTTGCCCGTCGTGCGCAGGTTGTCCAGTGCCGAGACCAGCTCCGGTGCAGCATCTGCGTACGTCTGGGAGAAGTCGGCGAGACCCACCAGTGTCTGCTGGATGTTCGGCAGTTCGGTGTTGAGACCGGAGACGACGTCGGTGAGGTTGTCGATGGTCTGACCGAGCTGTTCGCCGCGACCACTCAGGCCCTGCGCCAGCGACCCGAGGGTGTTGGCGAGATCCTGCGGCGGGATGGCCTGCAGCAGCGGCAGCAACCCGTCGAGCAGTTGCCCGACCTCGATCGCATTGCCGCTGGTGTCCTGTCGGAGAACGGTGCCGTCGGAAATCGGCGACGCCGTGTCGTTCTCGGGCACGATCAGCGAGACGTAGCGCTCTCCGAACAGGGTCTTGGGCAGCAGCCGCGCCGTGGAATTCGACGGGATGAGCGGAGCCTTGTCCGGATCGATGGCCAGCTGCGAGGTGACGACACCATCGACGGTCGACGCCGAACGCACCTCGCCGACGATCATGCCGCGCACCTTGACGTCCGCATTGAGCGGCAGGGCGTTTCCGACCGAGTCGGTTTCGAGGCTGACGTTGACCACCGACTTGAACGTCTTGTTGTAGGAGGTAATGGACCACCCGAGGAAAAGAATGAGCACGAGAAAGAATGCAAGTCCGAGCAATACTCGCTTCAGTCGCGACGGCGAGTCGATCATCCGGCAACCCTCACTGTGGTGGTCGTGCCCCAGATCGCGAGGCTCAGGAAAAAGTCCAGTACCGCGATCGTGACGATCGCCGTACGTACTGCGCGACCCACCGCGACGCCGACGCCGGCCGGCCCGCCGGAGGCGTGGTAGCCGTAGTAGCAATGGATCATGATCAGTACGAACGCGAAGATGAGCACCTTGAGGAAGGAATACAGCACATCTTCGGGCGGTAGGAACAAGTTGAAGTAGTGGTCGTACGAGCCCGAGGACTGCCCGTTGAAGATCGTGCTGATTCCACGGGAGGCGACGTACGAGGCGAGCAGACCGACGATGTACAGCGGGATCACCGCAACGAACCCGGCGATCATGCGGGTGGTGACGAGGAACGGCACGCTGGGCACCGCCATCACTTCGAGAGCGTCGATCTCCTCCGAGATCCGCATCGCGCCGAGCTGGGCGGTGAAACCACAGCCGACGGTGGCCGACAGGGCCAGTCCGGCGACCACGGGCGCGATCTCACGGGTGTTGACGTACGCCGAGAGGAAGCCGGTCAGAACCGAGCTGCCGAGCTGTTCGAGGGCTGCGTAACCCTGCAGACCGACGACGATGCCGGTGAAGCCGGACATCATCACGATCACGCCGATGGTGCCGCCGATGACGGCGAGTGCGCCACTGCCGAAGGTGACCTCCGCCAGCAGACGGAGAACCTCTTTCTTGTAATGGACTGCAGTCTTCGGGATCCACCCGATGGCCCGCAGGTAGAACGACATCTGCTCGCCTGCGCGATCGAGCACGTTGAGCGGAGCATTGCCGACGCGTTTGACGCGCATCAGCGTGCGGTCACCGCGACCTCTGGCGATCGTCATCGCGGTTACGCTCCCTTCGCTGGTACGACCTGGAGGTAGACCAGGGTGAGAATGAGGTTGGCGAAGAACAGCAGCAGGAACGTGATGACGACCGTCTGGTTCACCGCTTCACCGACGCCCTTGGGGCCGGGGTTGGGATTGAGGCCCTTGTAGGACGCGATGATGCCGGCGATGAGACCGAAGATCGCCGCTTTCGCTTCTGCGACATACAGATCGGGGAGCTGCGCCAGCGCGGAGAACGACGCGAGGTAGGCACCGGGGGTACCGCCCTGCAGGATCACGTTGAAGAAGTAGCCGCCGACGATGCCGACGACCGAGACGAGGCCGTTGAGCAACAGGGCCACCAGGATCATGGCCAGTACTCGCGGAACGACGAGGCGGTGAACCGGGTCGATTCCCAGAACCCGCATCGCGTCGATCTCCTCGCGGATGGTGCGTGAACCGAGGTCGGCGGTGACGGCAGAACCGGCGGCACCGGCCACCAGGAGGGCGGTCACGATCGGACTGCCCTGCTGGATGACCGCGAGCACGCTGGCGGCACCGGTGAACGACTCGGCACCGAGTTGCTTGATCAGCGAACCGGTCTGCAGCGAGACGACCGCGCCGAACGGAATGGCGACCAGTGCCGTCGGCAGAATCGTCACGCTGGCGATGAACCAGGCCTGCTCGATGAATTCGCGGAACTGGAACGGCCTACGGAAAGTGTTTCGGACCACCTCGACGAACAGTTCGACGATGTTGCCCGCTTGCGTCAGAGCGGCGTTCGCCGGCGCGAACGCGGACTTCTTCGATCCCCCCATGTCTGCTACTGACCCCGACCTTGTGTTGGAGCTTGGTAGCCCTGCTGATCATGTCCTTGGTCGTAGCCTTGCTGGCTGTACCCCTGTTGGTCGTAACCCTGCTGGCCGTACCCCTGTTGGTCGTAGCCCTGCTGGTCGTAGCCCTGCTGGTCGTAGCCCTGCTGGTCGTAGCCTTGCTGGTCTGCGTACGCCGGCTGACGCTGCCCCGAGTCGGTGCTGTCCAGGCTCTCCTGGATCGCGACCTGAGCGCTGTGCGGCAGGGTGTGCATGATCTGGCGCACCCGCTCCTGCCTGCGTCCGACGGCCTGTCGCACCGGCGTACCCGGGGTGGCCTTCATCTGCGGCACGATGCCTTCGACGTCGTCGACGCCACCGGCGTGGTGACCGGCGTCGACCATGGCCTGCTCCTGCGCCATCTGCGCCTCGTCCTTCTCTTCCGACATTCCGATCGGCCCGATCATCGTGCCGTTCAGGAATTGCTTGACCACCGGCTCGTCACTGGTGAGCAGCACCTCACGGGGTCCGAACATGACCAGCTGACGACGGAACAGCATGCCGATGTTGTCGGGGACCGTTCGAGCCAGGTTGATGTTGTGCGAGACGATGAGGATCGTGGCATCGATGTTGGCGTTGATGTCGATCAGTGTCTGCGAAATGTACGTCGTACGAACAGGATCGAGGCCGGAGTCCGGCTCGTCGACGAGAATGATCTCCGGGTCCAGCACCAGCGCGCGGGCGAGGCCGGCACGCTTGCGCATACCACCGGAGATCTCACCGGGCAGCTTGTCCTCGGCACCGAGCAGACCCGTCAGTTCGAGCTTCTCCATGACGATCTTGCGAATGTCGGACTCGGACTTCTTGGTGTGCTCGCGAAGCGGGAAGGCGACGTTGTCGTAGAGGTTCATCGAGCCGAACAGGGCACCGTCCTGAAAGAGCACTCCGAACAGCTTGCGGATCTCGTAGAGCTCACGCGAGGAGCACTGCAGGATGTCGGTTCCGTCGATGAAAATCTTGCCCTGCTCGGGGCGAAGGAGACCGATCAGCGACTTGAGAAAGACCGACTTACCGGTACCGGAAGGACCGAGCAATGCACTGACTTCACCCTTCGGCAGAGTCAACGTCACGTCCTGCCAAATCTTCTGTACACCGAAAGACTTGGTCAATCCTTCGACCGAAACCTCGACTCCCACGCTGACCTCCACAATTCATACACATCGACCCGGATGTGGGTTGCGTCACTGTATCCCATGCACGTGTCCGCTCCGACACAGGAGCTTACCGCCCAGTAAGAACTTCCCCGAGTCAGGCTGTAGAGCTTGCATCAGTGTGGCTCATCTCACGCGAGCCGGTCGGGAAGTCGCCCGAACTGTGACAAGTCCCTGCCGTCGGATTCTGTGACAAGACACAACCGCACCCGGCCGAGACCGTTCGGAAAGCTTCGGACTTCGGCGTTAACGAGTAAACAGTGACGCGTTGCCGATGTCCCGGGATCGACGAGACTCCGTGATCGGTCACAACGCAGCGCAGTGCGATCCGCATCGAACACAGGAAAAGGCTCCATCGGACACAAAAAAGGGCCGCCCTCACCGAAGTGAGGACGACCCTTTCTGTGCGCCCGATTTTCAGAACGCGAAGTACGACTGCAATGAAGCGGTCTTACTTGACGGAGATCTTTGCGCCGGCAGCTTCCAGCTTCTCCTTGGCAGCCTCGGCTGCATCCTTGGCGACCTTCTCCAGGATTGCCTTCGGAGCGCTCTCGACGAGGTCCTTGGCTTCCTTCAGGCCGAGGCCGGAGACGACCTCACGGACGACCTTGATGACCTGGATCTTCTTGTCGCCGGCCGACTCGAGAACGACGTCGAACTCGTCCTGCTCTTCGGCTGCCTCAGCCGGAGCGCCTGCTCCGCCTGCTGCTGCAACTGCGACGGGAGCAGCTGCGGTGACCTCGAAGGTCTCCTCGAATGCCTTCACGAACTCGCTGAGCTCGAGGAGGGTGAGCTCCTTGAACTGGTCGAGCAATTCTTCGGTGCTGAGCTTCGCCATGGTGGCGGTCCTTCCTGTAAGTACCTGGCCGCTGATCCGCGACATGGTGTTGGTGTGGAGCTGTTCGCTAATGCCAGCGGATCAGCTTTCGGCGGGAGCTTCCGCCGGTGCTTCTGCTTCTGCAGGGGCCTCGGCTGCGGCAGGTTCGCCCGCAGCCTTCTTCTCCTGCAACGCGAACGCCAAGCGGGCGAACTGCGATGCGGGAGCGTTGAACAGGCCTGCAGCCTTCGACAAGTTGCCCTTCATGGCGCCGGCGAGCTTGGCCAACAGGATCTCGCGAGACTCGAGGTCCGCGATCTTGTTGATCTCGTCCACGGACAGCGTTGCGCCGTCCATGTAGCCGCCCTTGATGATCAAGGCCTTGTTGTCCTTCGCGAAGGCCTTGATGGCCTTCGCAGCGTCGACCGGCTCGCCCTTGATGAATGCAATGGCGGTCGGTCCGACGAACAAGTCATCGAGGCCGGTGATGCCGGCATCGGCAGCTGCGCGCTTGACCAGGGTGTTCTTGGCGACGGAGTACGTGGCACCTTCGCCGAGCGCACGCCGGAGCTGAGTCAGACCGGAAACCGACAGGCCACGGTATTCCGTGACGACGGCAGCCGTCGAACCCTTGAACTGGTCGGTGATCTCCGAAACTGCGGAGACCTTTTCGGGCTTTGCCATACTTCGCCTCCTCTCGTGGGAAGTTGTGTCGATCGCGAGAGGGCCGGAAAACGACGAACGCCCCGGTGCAGGAAGCACACGGGGCGTGAACGAGCAGGCAGCCGAAGCTGCACGACAGGTTCCCTACCGCGTTCTCCTGCGTGGGCCGTCCGAAGCGATCTCGGACCTTCAACCGCACACCTGTCAGGAAATTTCCCTCGAGAAGGCGGTGACCAACGGTCTTGGGTAGAACTTGATTGGGCGGAACGAAAGAAACGCACGCACTGCGAGCACATTCCTTCTGGACCGTCGACCAGGCTACAACACCTCCGGGGTCAACTCCAAAACGATCGACTACTGCCCTGCCCCTGGCCACCAGTTTCGCTCGCCGAACAGCTTCATCATCGCCGGCACCATCATCATCCGCACCAGAACCGCGTCGAACAGCACGGCGACGGCGAGCGCGAACCCGAACTGTTGGAGTTCGAGAACATCGGCGGTGAGGAAGCTGGCGAACACGGCGATCATGATCGCGGCCGCAGCAGTGATCGGCCTGGCGGTGTGCTCGAGGCCGTCGACGATCGCGGTGTCGTTGGCACTGGGGTCGTTCACGCTGCGTCGGTTGCGATGCGAGACGAACACCTCGCGCATCCGGCCGATGAGAAACACCTCGTAATCCATCGAGAGACCGAAGACCACGGCGAACACGGTGACAGGCAGATACACCTGGATGTAGCCCGGACTGTCGAACCCGAGTAGCGACGATCCCCATCCCCACTGGAACACCGCCACCGTCGCACCCAACGCCGCCCCGGTGACCAGCACATTCATCGCGACCGCCTTGATCGGAATCACCACGCTCCGAAAGACGATGCCGAGATACACCAGCGAGAAAGCCAGCACTGCGAACACGACCCACAGGAATTTTCCCGAAATCTCCTGGGAGGCATCGACGACGAGGGCCGTGGTTCCACCGACCGATACGGTGGTGCCGTCGCGGTCTGCGGCAACAACTGCCTGCGACCGAATCGACGCGACCAGGTCGGACGCCTCGGTCGAGTCGATCGGCACCGAGGGCACCACGATCAGGAGCGTTCGGCCGCCGTCCTGCTGGGCCAGGGCGTAGTCGACGCGACCGTCGGCTCGGATGTCGTCGGCGAAAGCCGCGACGGTGGCCGCCTGCGCCGGTTCGAGAGGACGGTCACCGCTGCCGGTGAACACAACAGTGATCGGCGAAATCGTTCCAGGAGCGAACTTTTCGGTGAGGACCGAGTTGGCACGGCCGCTCGGCTCCGCGGCAAGGGCGTCGGCTCCGAGGTCCACCCCGTACTGGATGGTTCCGATCGGCACCAGGGCGGCCAGCAGCACGGCCGCGGTGACGGCCGTGTAGCGCCACGGGCGTTCGATGACGTGCCGCGCCCACCGTGACCACCACGTGGGTATCGCGGCATCGTGCTCACCGACCGCCGGAGGCTGAAACCTCTGCGGCAGTGACAGTGTCGAGATTCGCGGGCCGAGGACCGCGAGAATTGCCGGTAGCAGCGTCCAGGCCACCACGACGACGCACGCCACCGTCAGCGCTACGACGAACGAAATGCTCTGCACCGCCGGAACATCGACGATCGCCAGAGCTCCGAGCGAAATGAGTACGACCAGACCGGAGATGACGATCGTGTGCCCGGCCGTTCCCATCGCGGCACCGACCGCAGTGTTCGTTCGAGCCTGGCCTCTCGGCTCCCCGGGTTCCGAGGCGCGGTCCATCTCTTCGCGGAACCGACTGACGATGAACAGGGCGTAATCGATGCCGAGACCGAGACCGAACATCGACGCCACCGTCGTTACGAGGACGTCGAAGGTCATGACGTGCGAGAGCAGCGAGAACACTCCGAACGCCGCCAACACTCCGATGCCCGTGGTGACGAGCGGCACGATGCCGGCGACCACGGATCCGAGAGCCAGGATCAACAGCACGAATGCCAGTGGCAAGCCGATACTTTCGGCCCGGACGGCGTCGTCGGATTCGACTTTCGTCAGATCGACGGTCATCGGCGAGTAACCGGTGACCGCCACGTCGATACCGCCGGCGGACGCCCCGTCGATCAGCTCCTGCATCCGTTCTGCTGTCGCGATCCGGTCGCGAGGGTCGCCGCCGACACCGACGAAAGCCAGTGCCGACGTTCCGTCCTCGGAGATCTGGGGCACGAATCCGGCCGTCTCGTAGGGATCGACGACTCGCAGCACATCCGGGGATTGCCGGAGCGCAGAGACGGTCTCACCGACGCGTTCGCGGAAAGCGGGATCTGCGACGCGGACCCGATCCGACGTGAACGTGACGACGAGCTGCTCGGACCCGAACGAGGAGAAGTGCTGCTCGACGAGCGCGTCGGCTCGACTCGATTCGGTACCGGGGACGGAGAAGTTGGCTCCCACCAACGAGTTCTGCAGTGCCGGGTAGAGCGCAGCAGAACCCACCGCGAGCAACAGCCAGACGGCCAGCACGAGCCATCTGTGACGACCGACAGTTTGCCCCCAGCGGTCACCGATACCGAGCCTGGTCTGCGCACGGTCGAGCACCACCGTCCGATCGATCATGGCCGAGGCAGCTCGAGATCGCGGTTGTAGATGCGGTACGTCCGGTGCGGGGTCTGCTCCATGCGGGTCAGCACCGATCCCTTCATCCACGGGCTGTCGTCGAGCACCGGCGCTGCCTCGACTCGGGTGTAGCCGAGATCGCGCATCCGCACCGACAACTCCATGATCAGCAACGACGACACCGCGCGATCGGGGCAGTCCGGGTCGACGAACAGCATGTCCACCCGCACCCCGTCGATCACGTCCGTTCGGCTCGGCTTCTTGACGTGCCACAGCGTCACCAGGTCTCGCAGCCACCGCGACTTCAGGTGCGCCGCCTTGGCCGCGGCCTGATTGACGTCCGGGATACCCATCAGAAATCCGACGGGCTTGCCGTCCAACTCGGCCAGCAGGGTGAGCCTTCGATCGAGGACCGGCAGCATCATCCTCAGCAACTCGAAGAGTTCGACGAAGGACAGCGGTGAGAAGCCCCAGAAGTTCACGAACGTCTTGTTGTAGAGATCGCGCACGATGCGCGCGTCGCGGCGAACCGTTCGGTACTTCATCGACCGGAACGTCACTTCCGAACGCGCCTTGATCTTCTCGAAGATCTGCATGTGCCGCGCATACTCGGGGCGATTGTAGATCACGCACGGGTCGTCGAACAGGTAGCTGTAGAAGTCCTTGATCCCCACGAGCCCCCACTTCTCGAAATGGGCTGCGTAGTAGAGAGGGTTGTGCGGCATACCCACCAACGGAAGAGCAGGCTCGTCGTCGACGACGATGCCCGCGCTGTAGAACATCGACGGACCGAAGGGCCCGGACATCGCGCCGAGCCCGCGCTCGGCGAGCCACGCCGCTGCGGCATCGAGCAGGCCGGTGGCGACCTCGTGATCGTCGACGGCCTCGTAGAACCCGAAGAAACCGATGGACTCACCGGTGTACTGGGTGAAGCTCGTGTCGTGGATGGCCACGACTCGGCCCACGACGACTCCGCTCTCACGTGCGAGGAAGGCCTGGGTGTCGCGGGTCGACGCGATGGCGACCGGCGGCGAGATCAGGATCCGATCGAGATCCATGGGTTCGTCGGGCAATCGGTACGGATCACCCTGATAGACCAGATCGGTGACAGCCTTGAATTCGTTCCAGTCCTGAGCGGACTCGACCCGGTCGACAGTGATCATCGTTCCTTCTCACATGAAATGTTGTCTGCCACCGGGATCGGTGAGCGCGCCACGACGCTCTCCCCCGCGAACACGTACTGGCCCGGTCGGACCGTGATGTTCTCGACGAGTGCGTCGGGGACGAACACGTCGCACTGAGACCCGAAGCGGATCATGCCGTACTGCTCGCCGCGTTCGACGGTGTCGCCGACGGCGACGTGCGCGACGATCCGGTCGACCCACAGATCGGCTATCTGCGTCACCGTCACCACCGACCCCGACGGATGTTCGATGGAAATGGTGAGCCGCTCGTTGCTCAGTATGTAGTCGCACCCCTCGTCGTACGGGGTGCGACGCGTCAGCAGGTTCGCTCCCACTCGCGCCATCGACTTGTTGAACGGCGCCGCGGAGCGATGACGACGCATGCCGATGGTTCCCGAGATCGGAATCCTGTTGCGGTGCACCGAATATTCGGACATATAGATCCCGATGAGGTATCCGCTCTCGGTCGCTGCCACACCCGCGATCTCGTCGAGTGGAATGGTTCTGCCCTTCTTGACCGCGAATACCGTCGAACCCGCATCGACACGTTTGACGTACGTGACGAAACCGTCGGCGGGTGCCACCACCGACAGCGGATTGGCCGGCGGAACCCGATGCGGATCTCGAAAGAAGAACCGGGTGCGCCAGTACAGGAACACCCCGAACGGTGCGGCCACGGCGACACCCACACCGACGAGTGCTCGTCCGAGCGACATCAGAGATGTCGCTGTTCGTCGATGCTCTCCGACCAGGTCACGAACGCGTCGGCTGCCCGGTGTCGCAGCAAACCGGGTAGCAGTCCGATGACGCCACACACGACGTAGAAGCCAACGGAGAGAACGGCATTGGTGATCTCGCGGCCGAGGGAGAGTTCCCGCAACCGCACCGAAGTCGGCTCGAATCCGTCTGCCACGTCAGTTGACGACAGGGGTGAGCGTCTTGAGCTGGGCCTTCTCGAAGTACAGCTCGAAGAGCCTGCGGTGATCGCACCACGAGGTGTCGTGGTCGACGGGCAAGATCGCCTCGGGCTTGTGCACCAACCGCATGAGCTTGTCGATGTTGTCGGCAAGCATGGTCTCGGCGAACCGAGGAGAGATACGGACGCTGACTCGTTCGACGAACTCGTCCCAGCTCACCAGGTCGAGGCCGAGGAGCTCGGCGTACAGATCGTGTCCGTAACCGGTCGGGTTACTGGGCAACAACCGAGTCAGCGGGTGGCTACGCAATGCGTTACCGGCCATGACGTCGCACATCACGTCCACCGGGACGTAGTTCATTCCCGGCCCGTCCCAGATCGCGCCGGCGGCGATCGCCAACTCCACGATGCGCCAGAAGCTGTAGACGCGGCCCGGATCGAGGCCCAACTCGGTACTGCCGAGGATGTAGGGGGCTTCGGCCAGCGTGACGGAATAGGTGTCCGACATCGACAACCACCCGAGCAAGGTGGCGTTGACCCACTTCATCTGGGCGTATCCGGAGTACCACCACGAGTCGGGACGACGGAAGTCCTCCGGTTTCTGATAGAGATGCGCGCCGATGCTGCCGACGTACGTCAGGTGCTTACGGGCCGAGGTGATACTGAATTCGAGGATGCGCAGCACGCTGACGAACCAGTCGTCCCGCAGCTCGGCGTAGCTCTCGGTGTAGTCGGTCGAGCTGGCGCAGTTGAAGATCTGGCCCACACCGGCGGCGAGTTCGAAGTACCCGGCCTTGTCCAGACCGAAGCGGAACGAGGTCGGCGTGCCTTCGACGATCCGAATCTTGTCTGCATCGACCACGATCTCGTACTGATCGAACGTGCGCTGGAGTCGCTCGCGAGCCGACTCCTCCTCGGTGGGACGCACCACGGCGTACACGACGTCGACGGCGGAGTCCCGGGTGAGACGGCCGATCAGATGCGCGCCGAGAAAGCCGTTCGCTCCGAACACGAGCGCCGTGTCGGTACGCGGTGGCGCCATGCTCGCAACGCGGCGACGGGTCTCCTCGTCGATGAACGGCCGCAACGCGGTGGGATCGCCGTTGCTGAGGGCAACGACATCGGCGTACTTGCCGGCAAAGCGTAGCCCCGGGCATTCGCTGGTGATCAGTGCGTCCGCGTGCGGCCAGATAGGCCGTTGCGATCCGTCTCCGAACAGTGCTTCTACGTGCATTCGTACTCCCCTGCAACGGTCGGTGTCCCACATCACTCGGACTGGCAGACGTTAACAACGCAGCGCCCGTCGTAGTCGCTGGTTTCGAAAGTCTGGTACGCCCCACAGCGTGACTCAACCGGCGTTGAGAATGTTCCCAACAAAACACAGAACGGAGGCCGTCTCGTTGGAGCACACCACGACCGATTCGCGTTCCACAGGACAAAGAGGGTCGTTCGAAGGTCTAATCGTTCTCCATGACCGCCGTCGAGCCCCACCCCCTCCTGAGACCACCGCGCGACCCCAGCGGCGGCGAGGCCGCGCAGGCCTGGGCAGCGATCACGGCGCAGGCTCCGCAGTACCCACGAGTGTCCGTCTCGGCCGACGTGCGCATTCCGATGAGCGACGGTGCGGCCCTGCGCGCATACGTCTTTCGCCCCGCCGATGCGTCCGGGCAGCCGGTACCGGGGCCGTTCCCGACGGTCCTGAACCTGACGCCCTACAACAAGCTGTTGATCAAAGGCATCGACACGATCCTCGAAACACCGATACTCGGCCGAGCCATCAGAAAGTTCTCGTCCGCATTCGACCTGACCGGTACCGCGTTCGACGGCATCACCGAGATCACTCGTGTGGTCGCGGGCGGAGCCGCGGATCTGTTGTCGGTCAACCGACACCTGGTCCGCAGCGGCTACGTCCAGATGATCGTCGACGTTCGAGGAACCGGAAGCTCCACCGGCACCTGGGACGTGCTGGGCACCCGAGAACAACTGGACTCGATCGAAGTGATCGAGTGGGCGCGCCGGCAATACTGGTGCAACGGCAGAATCGGTATGGCAGGCATCTCGTACTCTGCGATCAACGCACTGCAGGCGGCGGCCAAGAGACCCGACGGGCTCGACGCGATATTCGCCGTCGAAGGTTCGGTGGACATCGTTCGCGAGATCTTCGCAACCGGAGGCGCGACCTCGGCGTTCATTCCCCTGTGGCTCGCTGCCGTCAACGGACTCAAATGGGCACCTGCGGTACGAGGAATCGATACCCTCGCCTGGCTTCGCGACCGCGTCCGATCACCCGCGACCGATCTGTTCGATCTGGCCAAAGGCTTTGTCACGGGCAATGATCCACGAATCTACGACGATGCGTACTACGACACCATCGACGCAGTCATCGAGCACATCACCGCACCGACCTTTCTTTACGGCTGCTGGCACGACATCTTCGGCAGCTCCGCCCCGGACATCTACAACCGACTCGCTCTCGAACGCGGCTCCAAACAACTACTCGTCGGCGACGGTTACCACGTCAATCCCGGAATCGGCTTCGGCGAACCGGGTTTTCCACCACGACTGGACGTACTCGAGCGAGCCTGGTTCGACAGGTGGCTGTGCGACATCGACAACGGAATCGAGAACTACGGGCCGGTCACCCTACGACAACAGGGCGGCAATTGGACTGCGCACGGCCGCTTTCCGGCTCCCCGGGCACAGTCGCGCCGGCTGTATCTGTCGACCGAAAAGTCGAACACCGCCGCCCACGCCGCCGGCGACGGCAGCCTCGCCTTCGAGCCGTCCGCGTCGTCGGGCGTACTGACCGTACGTCCGTCTCTCCGTGCTGTCGTATCCCGCGACACCACACAGGTTCTCGCCGGCGTCACCGCTTTACTGGGCGGCGGCTTCACCTACGACAACCGATTCGCCGAAGGCGCCGCCGCTACGTTCACCACCGAACCCGCCCGCGCGGACGCCGTGCTGTCGGGATCGATGAACCTGCATCTGCGCGTGATCTGCCGCGCCCGAGAAGCGTTGTGGGCGATCATGATCTGCGACGTCGACCCGAACGGTAAGTCGACAGTGCTGAGCAACGGGGCGCTGCTCGCCTCTCGCCGAGCCGTGGACGACGAGCGATCACTGTTCGCACCGAACGGCGACTACACCCGGCCGTACCACCCACTCACCAAGGCCGCTGTGCTGCCGGTACCCGTGGGGCAGCCCATCACACTGGACATCGACATTCTCGGCACCGAGGCTGTGATCGCGGCGGGTCATCGCCTCCGGTTGGCCGTATTCGCCACCGACGCACCACGGTTCATCCCCATCCTGCCGGACATCGTTCGTACTCGATTGCGACCGCAGGACATCGCGATCGACCCACACGATCCCAGCTACCTGGTGGTTCCTGTGCTGGGTGACCCCGACTGGTAGGAACGAGAACATGAGAATCGAACAAGGCATCGCGCCGTCGAACTCCATCGACATCGCGTACGAGGACATGGGATCGGTCGACGACCCCGCTGTACTGCTCATCATGGGTCTGTCCGCGCAGCTGACGCTGTGGCCCATGGACTTCTGCACGCGTATCGTCGACGCCGGCTATCGAGTGATCCGCATCGACAACCGCGACATCGGCCTGTCGACGAAGATGACGGGTCGAAAAGTGCACGGCTGGCAGATCCTTCGGCTCCTTCGACACGAACTGGGAATGTCCTCGAACGTCCCGTACACGATCGCCGACATGGCCGCCGATGCGGTAGGCGTACTCGACCACCTCGACATCGACTCCGCGCACGTCGTCGGCGCGTCGATGGGCGGAATGATCACGCAAGTGTTCGCCGGTAGCTACCCGCAGCGAACCAAGTCCGTGTCCATTCTGTTCTCGAGTACCAACGAGGCATTCCTGCCACCGCCGGATCCCCGGGCACTGCTACCGCTGATCGGTGGAGTAGGCAAAGACGCCACGAAGGACGAGATCATCGCGCATTCGGCCAAGACACTGTCCACGATCGGCTCCCCCGGCTTCCGGACCCCGCTCGAGGAACAACTCGAAATCGCGCAGGTGATGTACGAACGCAACTACAACCCGTCCGGCGTCATTCGGCAGATGGCTGCCATCACCGGTACCGGCAGCCTCAAGCCCTACGCACAGAAGATCAACGCCCCGACGACCGTCATCCACGGGACCGCGGACAGACTCGTGCGGCCGGCCTGCGGCAAGGCCATCGCCAGGGCGGTTCCCGGCGCGGAGCTGACCCTCATCGACGGCATGGCGCACGACCTGCCGGCAGCATTGCTCGACCGAATCAGCGGCATCGTGCTGAGGAACTTCGCCCGCGCGAACGCGGCGTAGATCTCAGGCGCGGCGATACGACGAAGGCCGGCCTCCCCAAGGGAGACCGGCCTTCGTTCGGAGCTGAAAGAAATTACGCGTTCGCGTCGTCCTCGAGGAGGTTGCGAGTGCGGTTGGGATCGACCTGGACGCCGGGTCCGGTGGTGGTCGAGACGGTGACCTTCTTGACGTAGCGACCCTTGGCCGAGGACGGCTTCGCACGCAGGATCTCGTCCAGCGCGGCACCGTAGTTCTCCACCAGCTTGGTCTCGTCGAACGAGGCCTTGCCGATGACGAAGTGCAGGTTGGCCTGCTTGTCGACGCGGAAGTTGATCTTTCCGCCCTTGATGTCGTTGACGGCCTTGGTCACGTCGTTGGTGACCGTGCCCGTCTTCGGGTTCGGCATCAGGCCACGCGGTCCGAGGACACGGGCGATACGGCCGACCTTGGCCATCTGATCGGGGGTCGCGATAGCGGCGTCGAAGTCCAGGAATCCACCCTGGATACGCTCGATCAGATCTTCTGCACCGACGACGTCGGCTCCTGCTGCCTCGGCTTCAGCAGCCTTCTCACCAGCGGCGAAAACAATAACCCGAGCGGTCTTGCCGGTGCCGTGGGGAAGGTTGACGGTGCCGCGCACCATCTGGTCTGCCTTGCGGGGGTCGACGCCGAGTCGCACTGCGACCTCGACGGTGGGGTCGAACTTACTCGACGCGGTCTCCTTGGCCAGCTTGGCGGCTTCCAGAGGCGAGTAGAGGTTGTCCTGGTCGATCTTGGCGGCCTGCTCGAGGTAGGCCTTACTGCGCTTTGCCATGTCTTACTGTCCTTCGTTCGAGTTCAGAGTGGTTGACGAGCCTGGCCGGCTCTCCCACGTGTGATGCTTGGAGAGGCTGAGAATCAGCCTTCGACCGTGATGCCCATCGAGCGAGCAGTACCGGCGATGATCTTCGCGGCCTGATCGATGTCGTTGGCGTTGAGGTCTTCCTGCTTGGTCTTGGCGATCTCGCGCACCTGATCCATGGTCACCTTGGCGACCTTGGTCTTGTGCGGCTCGCCGGAGCCCTTCGCCACGCCTGCAGCCTTGAGCAGCAGCTTGGCAGCGGGAGGAGTCTTCAGCTTGAAGTCGAACGTACGGTCTTCGTAGACCGAGATCTCGACCGGCACGACGTTGCCGCGCTGCGACTCGGTCGCGGCGTTGTACGCCTTGCAGAACTCCATGATGTTGACGCCGTGCTGGCCCAGTGCGGGGCCGACGGGCGGTGCCGGGTTGGCGGCACCGGCCTGGATCTGAAGCTTGATGATCCCGGCTAGCTTCTTCTTCTTCGGGGGCATGTCTTGTTTCCTTGTATTCGCTCGGGTTTCTTGCGGTTGCTACTGCAAGTCTGTGCGGTCGGCTTCTAGATCTTGGAGACCTGAGTGAAGCCGAGCTCGACCGGGGTTTCACGGCCGAAGATCGATACCAGCACCTTGAGCTTCTGCTGCTCTGCGTTGACCTCGCTGATGCTGGCCGGGAGGGTCGCGAACGGGCCGTCCATGACGGTGACCGACTCGCCGACCTCGAAGTCGACCTCGATGGTGGGCTTCGACGTGGTCTCGCTGCCCTGCTCGGCAGTGCCTGCGGCCGCTTTCGCGTCCTTCTTGGCACCTTCCTGCGGCATGAGGAACTTGACGACCTCGTTGATGGTCAGCGGCGACGGACGTGACGTCGCACCGACGAAACCGGTGACGCCGGGGGTGTTACGAACCGCACCCCAGGACTCGTCGTTCAGTTCCATGCGGACCAGGATGTAGCCGGGCAGAACCTTGCGGTTGACCTGCTTGCGCTGGCCGTTCTTGATCTCGGTGACCTCTTCGGTGGGAACTTCCACCTGGAAGATGTAGTCACCGACGTCGAGGTTCTGCACACGGGTCTCGAGGTTGGCCTTGACCTTGTTCTCGTATCCGGCGTAGCTGTGAATGACGTACCAGTCACCGGGAGCGCGGCGCAGAGCCGCCTTCATCTCGGCAACGGGATCCTCGGGCTCGGCTGTCACATCTGCATCGGCAGTCTCGCCGTCCTCGGCGGGGACATCCTCACCGGTGGCAGCGGCGACGTCGGCCTTGATAGCTTCGTCCGTCTCGCGGTCCTGAGCGGCCTGCTCCGCTTCGAGGCCCTGCTTGGTCGCCTCGACATCGGCGTCGAATGCGGCCACTTCGGTGGCGTCGTTGTGCGGCGTGCTCACGTCAGCACCCTTTCTCTAGTTCCTGCTCGGTTCGATCGTCGAAAAGTCACGGCAACTGCGTTCGGTCAACCGAACAGCCAGCCGACGCCCTTGATGAACAGCAGATCGAGGCCACTGATGAACGCGACCATGAACGCCAGGAAGACGAGCACGACGGTGGTGTAGGTGACCATCTGCTTCTTGTTCGGCCAGATGACCTTCCGAAGCTCGGCGACGACCTCGCGGAAGAACTGCAGCAGACGCAGAAACACATTCGGCCGCTTGTCGAGCTTGGCCTTGCCGGATCGAGCCTTGCCCGGAGTGGCCTTCGCGGGCGCGGCCTTCGTCATCGACACGCCGGCGGCGCTGCCACGGGACCTGCCGGACGCACGCTTGCCGGTGGGAGCCACTGCGCCTGCAGCGGCATCATCTGCGGTTGTGTCAGCATCGGAGAGACGGCCCTCGGAGCCAGGTGCGACGTCGTCTGGAGCCGAGGAGTTCTCGAACTCCTCCGATCGACCGTCGCGCTTACCGCGCTCCTCGCTCACGTCGTTCCTCTCAGTTGCTGACACCTTGGGCAGGGGCGACAGGACTTGAACCTGCAACCTACGGTTTTGGAGACCGTTGCTCTACCAATTGAGCTACGCCCCTTCGGCCGAAAACTTCTCGGCCGCTCTGGTGTCCACCCGACGCATTCACGCGAAACCACACAACCTCCGAGGAGGACGCGGGCAGCGCACAGCGCTGGATTACCCCAGAAATCTCAGTGTACTGCACACCCTTCGGAACAGATAAATCCCGTCGTTCCGGCAGCTCGGTGGCCGTCCGGATCGACCCATAATCAGGCCAAGCGAACCGTAGCGGTCGCTCGCCCGAAAATCTTCTTGCCCTCGAACTTCGCCACGATAGCGATGACGGCAGTTCGCTCGTCCGCATCCACCGACTTGATCTTGCCGGAGAACTCGACCGCAGCCGCGGAGTCCGCAGACACGTAGACCGAGCTGGTGAAGCGAACGTTGTATTCGGTGACCGCGCCAGGATCACCCAGCCACGACGTGACGAACCCGGCACCGAGGCCCATAGTCAACATGCCGTGCGCGATCACGTTGTCCAGGCCGGCCAGGCGGACGACCTCGTCGCTCCAGTGAATCGGATTCGGATCTCCCGAGACACCCGCGTAGTTCACCAGATCGCCGCGCGTGAGCATGACGACTCGCTCCGGCAACTCGTATCCGACGGAGACGTCGTCGAAACTACGAAGCGCCATGCATGATCACTTCCTTGACCGCGTGCGCGATGTTCTCGTCGACCTCGCCGCCGGTACGCGCGACGATGGTCGTCCACGTCGTCTGCACGACCTCGCCGTTCTGGTCGGTGACGATGTTCTTGGTGGTCATGATGTCGCTGCCACTCATCTGGCGGAACGATTCGAGGTGCACATCGCACACCAATCGATCGCCGACCTGAATCGGGCGGTGAAACTGCAGCCGCTGATCGGTCTGCAGAATCTGGCTCGGGTCGTACCCGGTGATGACCTCTTTGAACATCCGCGTCTGCGCGATGATGCCCACCAGCGAGATGAAGGTCAAGGGCGCGAGGAGACCGTCGTAACCGAGGCCCTTCGCTGCGTCCTCGTCGTGATGCGCGGGATGGAAGTCCTGGACCGCACGCGCGTACTCACGGACCTTTTCGCGGCCGACCTCGTAGAAGTCGTCGACGCGGTAATGAAAACCGACCATGGACGCCGCGTGAGCGGATACATCCATGGCCGGAATTTCAGATGACGCCGAAGCATCGTGTGGTGCTTGTGACACGGTGGAAACGACCTTTTCTACCCTTGCAGAAGGGCAGTTGGAACTAGCGAGACTCGCGGTGCGCCCGGTGCGTGCCGCAGTTGGAGCAGAACTTCTTCAGCTCGATGCGGTCGGGATCGTTCCGACGGTTCTTCTTGGTGATGTAGTTGCGGTGCTTGCAAACCTCGCAGGCCAAGGTGATCTTGGGCCGCACATCGGTGGAGGAGGCCACTGGACGCCTACTTTCGGGTAAATCTGATCTGGGTCAATCAGGACTGTTCATGCGTGCTACTTGCCGTGCTTGCCTACTGTGTAGCGGTGACCGGACTTGAACCGGCGACGCAACGATTATGAGTCGTTTGCTCTACCAACTGAGCTACACCGCCTCAGGTGCTCATCGTCCACCATCCCACGAAGGGAACGCGGCGTCGAGCCATCCAATCCAGCGAGCCCCCTAACGGAATCGAACCGTTGACCTTTTCCTTACCATGGAAACGCTCTACCGACTGAGCTAAGGGGGCGAGCAACTACGCATGTTGCCGTGCGCTGAAGCCTTCAAGAGGTTACACATTCGGAGCACCGACTACCAAATTGCGTGGTCAGCGAGCCGTTCACGTCCCTCTTCACATGGAAACCCCAGCGAGAAATCCTCGCCGGGGTTCCAGGTGTGGCAGATGTAGGATTCGAACCTACGTAGGCATAAGCCGACGGATTTACAGTCCGCTCCCATTGGCCGCTCGGGCAATCTGCCGTGCTGCGATCGAAGTCCGTGCTGGTCTTCGGCGCGGTGAGAAGAATACAACGAACGTCCCCCCGGAACGCAAACCGGGTGGATACGGTCGGTAGCGGGCCGATAAAGTCCCAGCGGGATGTGGACCGACACCACCGCAGAAACAAATTTTCGATTCGACTGGAGAGTGTGAGAAGTGGCTGATTCGTCCTTCGACGTAGTGAGCAAAGTCGACCGTCAGGAAGTGGACAACGCTCTCGGACAGGCCGCGAAGGAGCTGGCGACCCGCTTCGACTTCCGAGGATCGGACACCAGCATCGAGTGGTCCGGCAGCGGCGAGTCCGAGACCATCGTCATCACGTCCGAATCCGAGGAGAAGGTCAAAGCAGCTCTGGACGTCTTCAAGGAGAAGCTGATCCGACGCGACGTCTCGCTCAAGGCCTTCGAGACCAACGACCCTGCCGCGTCCGGCAAGGTCTACAAGGTCACCGGCAAGCTCGTGCAAGGCATCAGCACCGAGAACGCCAAGAAGATCTCCAAGAAGATCCGCGACGACGGCCCCAAGGGCGTCAAAGCGCAGATCCAGGGCGACGAGCTGCGCGTGAGCAGCAAGAAGCGCGACGACCTGCAGGCAATCCAGCAGTTGCTCAAGAACGAGGACTTCGGCATCGCCCTGCAGTTCGTCAACTACCGGTAGAGCGCCGCATGTGAGTGGAACCTCGTAGCAGACTACGAAGTTCCACTCACATGCCGCAGGCTCCGGTCAGTACGGCCGGTGGCCGGCCATGCGCTCGAGCCGTTCGATTCGGTCGGCCATCGGCGGGTGGGTGGCGAAGAGTGCGCCCGCCTTGTCGCCGATGCGGAACGGATTGGCGATCATCAGATGCGATTCCGCGGCCAGCCGCGGCTCGGGCGGCAGTGGTGCCAGCTGCACCCCCTGCTCGAGCTTGCGCAGTGCCGACGCCAGGGCCAACGGGTCGCCGGTCAGCTCGGCACCGGACTGGTCGGCCTGATACTCGCGAGACCGAGAGACCGCGAGGCGAACCAGGCTGGCCGCAATGGGTCCCAGCATCGACACCAACAGCAGCGCGAGCGGGTTCGGTCCCCCGTTGCCGCGTCCACCGAACACGTTCGCAAAGAAGGCCAGATTCGCCAGGCCGGAGATGACCGAGGCCATGGCACCGGCAACCGACGAGATCAGGATGTCGCGGTTGTACACGTGCGAGAGCTCGTGCCCGAGTACCGCTCGTAGTTCGCGCTCGTCGAGCATGCGCAGAATGCCCTCGGTGCAGCACACGGCCGCGTTGCGCGGGTTTCGCCCGGTGGCGAACGCGTTGGGATTGTTGGTCGGGCTCACGTACAACGCAGGCATCGGCTGATGCGCGGCCGTCGCCAGTTCCCGCACGATTCGGTACATCGCGGGCTGTTCGAGCTCGCTCACCGGCACCGCATGCATCGACTTCAGAGCCATCTTCGCGCTGTTGAAGTACGCGTAACCGTTGACGCCGACGGCCAGCACGATCGACCCGATCAGAATCATCGAGTTACCGAACAACGAGCCGATGAAGACGATCAGCGCAGACATCCCGACCAGCAGGCCGAATGTCTTCGCACCGTTGGCGTAACTGTTCATCGTGACGGGTGCCTCCTCGTACCGGGTGTTCCTACCCGATTCAACGACGGCACCCCGACCTGCAGTTCCCGGCCACCGAGTGGGCGACTACCCCACGCGTTCGACGGTGTAGTTCACCAGTCGGCCCAGGGCGTCGTTGGCCGGTCCCTGCGGCAGCAGTGCGAGCTCGGCGTGGGCGCGGTCGGCGTACTCGCCGAGGGTCTTCTTGGCCGCGACCATGCCGGGTGATCGCTGCAACAGCTCCAGGGCCTCGGTGACCAGCGCATCCTCGGTGACCGGGCCGGCGAGGATCTCGCGCAGGCGGTCGCCGTCGGCGCCTTCCTCGCGGAGCGCGAACAGCACCGGCAGGGTGTGCACGCCTTCCCGCAGGTCGGTGCCGGGAGTCTTACCCGACTGCTCGGTAGCCGAGGAGATGTCGATGATGTCGTCGGAGATCTGGAACGCGGTGCCGACAGCGTCACCGAGGCGCTCGAGGCGTCCCACGTGCTCGGCATCGCCGCCACTGAACGTGCCGCCGAAGCGCCCACAGGAGGCGATGAGCGACCCGGTCTTCTCCCACACGACCTTCAGGTAGTGCGCGATGGGATCGTCGGTGCTCTTGGCCCCGATCGTTTCGCGCATCTGCCCGGTGACCAACTCGGCGAAGGTCTCGGCGATGATGCGGACGGCGTCGGGTCCGAGGGTGGACACCAGACGCGACGCATGTGCGAAGAGGTAGTCACCCGCGAGAATGGCCACACTGTTGCCCCAGCGTGAGTTCGCACTCTCGGCTCCGCGGCGCATCGACGCCTCGTCCATGACGTCGTCGTGATAGAGCGTCGCCAAGTGCACCAGCTCGACCACGGTGGCGGCGGTGACGATCGCCGGATCTGTCGGCGACGGCCCCAGCTGGCCGGTCAGCACGGTGAACAGGGGTCGGAATCGCTTGCCGCCGGCCTTCGCCAGATGCAGAGCAGCCTCGGTGAGGAACTCTTCGCCGTCGGACAGTTCGCTGATCATCAGCTCTTCGACGCGCGCGAGACCGTCGGCGACGGATCGAGCGAGCTCCGGGTCACCCAGGTCGACTCCGGCAACGACCGTTACTGCGGTCGCGTCGTCTGTACTCACGATGTTGATCCCTGTCCTGTCGTCGGCGTCGAGCGGCGATGGATGACGGAAACTGCTGCTCGGGTACTACCGTAGTGAACCTAGTGTGCACACTCGCACGACGGTGCCGCCCACCACAGGTGACTATTCCCTCACCGAACCGAGCCCGAGTCGCTTCCCGACGCGCCCTCCAGGGTCGAGTGAGTGAACGACGTCACCGCTACGACGGTGAACACGCCCGATGAGCAGGTCCTCGACAACGGTCGACCGAAGGCCCTGACGGCGCAGCACCGCGGCAATCGGGATACTGGGATCTGTGACCTCATGCAACCCGGCCCCGCCCTCCTCGACCGATGTGTTGGTCGTGGGCGCGGGCCCCGCAGGATCGTCCGCGGCAGCGTGGGCAGCGCGTTCCGGCCGCGACGTCGTACTCGCCGACGCGGCCGTCTTTCCCCGGGACAAGACGTGCGGCGACGGGCTGACTCCGCGCGCGGTCGCCGAACTCGATCGGTTGGGCCTGGGTGAATGGGTTCGCGGTACCGCGCGCAATCGCGGGTTGCGCCTGAGTGGGTTCGGCCAGGAACTCGAGCTCGAATGGCCGAGCAAATCATTCCCTGCGGTGGGCAGCGCCGTCCCGCGAACCGAATTGGACGACCGCATTCGCCGTGTCGCCGTCGAGGCCGGGGCTGTGATGGCCGAGGGTGCCAAGGCTGTGTCCGTCACGCGCGACGGAAATGCGGTTCGATCGGTGACGCTGCAGACCGGCGAAGGCAGCCACGACATTGCGTGCCGCACTCTGATCGTCGCCGACGGCGTCCGGTCCACGCTGGGCAAGCAACTCGGACGCCAGTGGCACCGCGACACCGCGTTCGGCGTCGCCGCCCGCGCGTACATCACGTCTGCTCGTAGCGACGACGAATGGATCAGCTCGCACCTCGAACTGCGCGACGGCGCAGGCACGCTGCAGCCAGGCTACGGATGGGTCTTCCCGCTGAACGACGGCAACATCAACATCGGCGTCGGCACGCTGGCCACCGCCACCCGGCCGGCACCGGGAGCCCTGCGTCCGCTGCTGGACCTCTACACCCAGCAGCGGCGGTCGGAATGGGAACTGACCGGCGAGCTCCGGTCGGTCGCGTCGGCGCTGCTGCCGATGGGCGGGGCGGTCTCCGGCGTCGCGGGGGTGAACTGGGCGATCATCGGTGACGCCGCAGCGTGCGTGAACCCACTCAACGGTGAGGGCATCGACTACGGACTCGAAGGCGGCCGCATGGTCGTCGACCTTCTCGATCACGCCGACCTGACCGACGCATGGCCGACTGTGCTGCGTGAGCACTACGGTCAAGCCTTCTCCATTGCTCGACGCCTCGCCGGACTGCTGACCGTGCCGAGATTTCTGCCCGCAGCGGGCCCCGTGGGTATGCGCTCGCGGGCACTGATGAAAGTTGCCGTCCGGTGCATGGGCAACCTGGTCACCGAGGCCGACAGCGACCTCGTCGCTCGTACCTGGCGAACCGCGGGAACCACGTCACTGAAAATCGATTCGCGGCCGCCGTTTTCGTAGCCGCGCGCGGCCTCAGGGCCGAATTGCCTTGTGCAGAGCCACGATTCCGCCGGTGAGGTTGCGCCACTGCACGTCGGTCCAGCCGGCGTCGGCGATGCGCTGAGCCAACTGCTCCTGGGTGGGCCATGCGCGAATGGACTCGGCAAGATAGACGTAGGCGTCGGGGTTGCTGCTCACTGCGCGAGCGACTTTGGGGAGCGCCTTCATCAGGTACTCCATGTATGCCGTGCGGAACGGGCCGAAGACCGGGGTGGAGAATTCCGACACCACAAGACGCCCACCGGGTTTGGTGACTCGGGCAATTTCGCGCAGACCGGCATCGAAGTCGGAGACATTGCGAAGGCCGAACGAGATAGTGGCGGCGTCGAAACTGGCGTCGGCGTACGGAAGCGCCATCGCGTCACCGGCGACCATCGGCACTCCGCGGGAGAGTCCGGCTCGGAGCATCCCTTTGGAGAAGTCGGTGGCGACGCACCAGGCTCCGCTGCGTCCGAGTTCGACGGTGGAGACGCCGGTGCCGGCGGCGAGATCGAGAACCCGCTCGCCAGGCTTCAGGTCGAGGGCTCGGCGGGTCAGCTTGCGCCAGCTGCGGTCCTGGCCGAACGACAGAACGGTGTTGGTGATGTCGTAGCGGCGGGCGACGCCGTCGAACATCGACGCCACCTCGTGGGGCTCTTTTTCCAGGGTTGCGCGCGATGTCGTGGCCACGAACTCCAGCTTACTCAGGCTGCTTCGGTCACCCGTGGCGCTGTGATGCCTTGCACGTCGTAGTAGTGGGAGATCAGCTCATCGCAGATGGCAGGCCAGGTGCGGTGCAGAACCGATCGGCGGGCGGCGTTGCCGAAGCGGGCGCGGGTGGTGGGTTCGGCGAGAGCGCCGACGGCACTGGGCAGCAGCTCGGTGAACTTGTCGACCGGCAACAGGTAGCCGTTGCGGCAGTGCGAGACCAGATCGCGGGGTCCGCCGGCGTCGGGACCGATGACGGGGACTCCGCTGGCAAGGGCTTCTTGGACTGCCTGACAGAAGGTTTCGTGTTCTCCGGGGTGAACGAAGATGTCGAAGCTGGCGTACGCCTGCGCGAGTTCGTCACCCCCGAGTTGTCCGGTGAAGATCGCATTCGGCATCAGGGCCCGCAGCGCTGCCGTATCAGGTCCGCCGCCGACGATCACCAGCTGGATCGACGGATCTGCGGCCAGCACGGCAAGCCTCTCCACGTGCTTCTCGGGGGCGAGCCTGCCGACGAACCCGACGATCAGTTTCTCGCCTGCTCCCCACTGGCTCCTCAGGGTGGCCGACGCGGCCGAGGGCGCGAACCGAACCGCGTCCACTCCCCTGGCCCACCGGTGCACGCGCGGGATGCCGTGCTGCTCGAGAGCGTCGACGGCCGACGTGGACGGTGCCAGAGTGCGGGCCGCTCCGCGGTGCAGTCTCCTGGTCCAACGCCACGCGGCCTTCGAGGTCAAGCCGAGGCCGTAGCTCGCGGCGAAACCGGCGACATCGGTCTGGTAGACGGCGACGGCAGGCACGTCGAGGCGGTTGGCGGCGGCCAGACCGCCCGCTCCGAGCAGGAACGGGGATGCCAGATGCACGACGTCTGGCGCGAAGGTCCGTAGCGCCGAGACCATCCCGAGGCCAGGAACCCCGACGGGCAGGGAGCTGACCTTCGGCACCATCACGGACGGCACTCGGTGGACCGGGACGCCGCTGTGCCAGGTCGCCGCTCGCGGTCCCGACGGGTTGTCGGGAGCGACGACGATGGCGTCGTGCCCGGTCTTCTCGAGATGTTCGAGGACACGGATCACCGAGTGGGTGACGCCGTTCATGTTGGGCAAGAACGATTCCGCAACGATGGCTACTCGCACGGTCCTCAGTGTGGGTGGCCACGCGGTCGCCCAGGCATGGACGACGTTACGTGTGGGCCAACGTCACACGAATTGCTGGGCGACCCACGACGGACTCGGGTTGGTGCGGTGTCCGGTACCCACGAACACCGTCGGAACCGTCTCGTTCCCGTCGTTCACCGACCGAACCCGGGCTGCGGCAGCAGCATCTGCGCCTATGTTCGTCCACACGGCCTTCTTTCCGCGGAGCAACAGCGCAACACGCAACCGAAGGCAGAAGATGCAACCGGGACGCCAGTAGATCAGCGGCACCGATTTCTCGGTCGCGAGTACTCGCGACGCGTCGTCGGACAGAGAGCGGGGGTACAGCACCGGAGTGGTCAGAACGAGCAGGAACACCGCCACGAGCACCATCACCACGATCGAGGAGGCGATAGTGCCGAAGTTCACCAACGCGAACCCGGCCACTGCGGCGACAGCAGCGATGACCCACTGTCTGGCATTACGCATTCTGTGCCTCTTTGCGCTGGGTCTCCTTGCGACGTAACCAGAACAACACCGGCCCGGCGATCAGCCACGTGACGACGATGACCGATCCGGCAGGAACGATGGCCACGGCGGCGTCACGGCCGGCAACCCGCACCAGCAGGTCGCTGTCGTCGTCGTCGGAGTCCGCCTTGTAGTACTCGACCTCGATGCGCTGGCCCACGACGAGATTGGTGGGGTAGAGCACGCCGAGTCTGGGGTTGTGGGTCACGCCGTCGGGGGTGATGAAGCTGACCGCCGAACGCAATTTGCCCGCCGACAGCACCTCGGCCGTCGCGACACCTTTGTCGGAGTCGATGGTGACGTCGTTTCGCCAGGCACCGACCACCAAGAGGACCGACAGAACCGAGATGGCGACCGCGACCACGAGCACGACCAGCCGGATTCTGTGCAGAGTTCGGCTGCCCCTCTCGGTGTCGTTCACAGCATTGAGGTTACTTCGCGGCCGGTTCGCCTCCGCTCCGGTAGCCTCTGTGCTCATGTCGCGCAGCTTCGAGTTCACCGTCGAATCGTCCAATCCGCCCGCTGACGTGCATGCCGCACTCACCAGTGAAGACCAGTGGGCCGCTCGCTTCGCCAAGGCGAAGAAGACGGACGGGTACGAGATGACCAAGCACGACGACGGCGGCTTGACCGTGGACATCACCGAGGAGGTCGGCACGTCCGAACTGCCCGGGTTCGTCACGAAGGTCATCAAGGGCAAGCTGATCGTCTCGCGTACCGACCACTGGGGTCCGCTCGAAGGCGACCACGCCGAGGGCACGCTGGTCGGCGGTACCACCGGTCTGCCCGCGAAGGTGAACGGCACCCTCTCGCTTCGCCCCGACGGCACCGGAGCCAAACTGATCGTCAAGGGCGAGTCGACGGTGAAGATCCCGCTCGTCGGCGGCAAGATCGAAGACCTGATCAACAAGATGATCAAGGACATGATCGATCAGGAAACCGGCGAAACCCTCGAATGGGTTGCTGCGCAACAGAATTAGAGACGGGCCCGGATCGCTGCATGTAGGTCGCGCAGCCCGGACCGTTCCGTGGTCACTTCCAACACGCGGATTCCGTCGGCGTGGCCGGTGAGCTCGGCAGCCACTTCCGCCACGTCCACCAGACGATGTTCGACGCGGTACGCCCCGCACAACGCTCCCAGGTCCATTCCGTGCGGTGTTCCGAACACCCGCTCGAACACACCCGCGTACTGCGGGTCGCCCTGTTCGAGAAGCTCGAAGATGCCGCCGCCGTCGTCGTTGGCGACGACGATCGTCAGATCGTCCGGACGCGGCTCACCGGTGCCGATGAGCAGACCCGCCGCGTCGTGCAGGAACGTCAGATCACCGAGAAGGGCCACCGTGCGGCGCTTTCCGGCCATTGCCGCACCGATGGCCGTCGAGACGGTGCCGTCGATGCCGGCGACCCCGCGGTTCGACAGAACCTTCACCCCCGGGATCGGAGTCGAGACCAGGGCTGCGTCGCGCACGGGGTTGGAGGCTCCGAGCACCAGCTGATCTCCGGGCTGCAAAGCCGACATCACCGCGTCGGCCACATGCAGCCCCGTCGGCTTGGAGTGCTCTCGAAGTTGTTGGTGCACAGCAATTTCGGCGCGTTCCGATACGGCAGCGCAGCGTGCGATCCATGCGGGATCGGGCGCGCCGGTGGTCACGGCACGGGTGCCGGTCGCCAGCACGTTGCCCGAGACGTCGGGCCAACGCGGGCCGGTGGTGAGCGCGATGACGTCCACTGCCGGATCCGCGAGCAGCGCGGAGACCTGCCGGTGCAGGGTCGGGCGTCCCGTGATGACGGCTTGACGCGGCTTCAACTGCGCCAGAGCCAAGGGATGCAACGCAATTCCGTGCAGGGGCGCGGTCGGCTCGGCGACGGTCGGCAAGCCGGCGAGCTCCGGACGAACGGCACCGCCGTGCCCGGAGACGACGACGGTGTCGACCGACAGATCGAGTTCGACCGGCACGTCGAGAGTCGCCTGGGTGGTCGACGTCCACGGCATCCCGTCGGGACGTCCTTCGGGCCGGGCCCCCGGATCACCGAGGGCGGGAACCAACGGTTCACGCAGTGGAATGTCGAAGTGCACCGGCCCGGCGTTGCCCGAGCGCGCACCCCGCGCAGCAGCGATGACCCGCGAGACCGCGCTTCGCCACTGACTGTTCTGCTTGGGTCCTTCCTCGGCGAGCCCGAGGCTGATCGTCGCGCGAACCTGCGACCCGAACAGGCCCAACTGCTCGATGGTCTGGTTGGCACCGGTGCCGAGCATCTCGTACGGCCGGTTGGCACTGATGACGATCAACGGGATCCGGGCGTAGTTCGCCTCGAGCACAGCGGGCCCGAGGTTCGCCACCGCTGTTCCCGACGTCATCACCACCGGAACGGGTTGGCCACTGCCCAGACTCAGTCCGATGGCCAGGAATCCGGCGGTTCGCTCGTCGATCCGCATGTGCAGTCGTAGCCGGCCGGCCGCGTCGGCTTCCTGCAGAGCGAAGGCCAACGGGGCGTTGCGCGAGCCGGGACAGAGCACGACGTCTTCGATCCCGCTGCGCGCCAGTTCGTCGACGACTGCAGTGGCCTGAGCGGTGGACGGATTCACAGTTTCCAGAGTGTCAGATGCTCCGGTCGGCCGCCGCAACCGGGCTTTGACAGTATTGAGGCGTGCGCACAGTCTTCCGGCCCGACGAGGTCTCTTCCCGCCGCTTCTACCAGCTACTGACCGCGTCGGTGGTCCCCAGGCCCATCGCGTGGATCTCCACGGTCTCGGCCGACGGTGTGGCGAACCTCGCGCCTTACAGCTTCTTCACCGTCTCGTCCGTGGAGCCGCCGGTCGTCCAGTTCACCTCGGTGGGCCGCAAGGACAGCCTGCGCAACATCGAGGCCACCGGCGAGTTCGTCGTCAACCTGGCCACGGCACCGTTGGTCGATCAGGTCAACGGCAGCTCGGCAAGCTTCGAGCACGGCGTCAGCGAGTTCGAGGCCGTCGGCATCGAAAGCGAACCCAGTGCGATCGTCACGCCGCCGCGAGTAGCTGCGGCCCCGATCGCCATCGAAGCCACCCTGCATCGCGTCGTCGAGGTGGGCAACTGCTTCGTCGTCATGGGCACTGTCGTCGCCCTGTCGGTTCGTCCCGAATTCCTCGCCGAGGACGGCCTACCCGAGTTCGACGCCATCGCCCCGCTCAGCCGCCTCGGCCGCGCCGAGTGGGGTCTGCCGCCCGAGGTTCGCGAAATCGAGCGACCTTCTTGATTCGCTGGCTGCTGCTGGTTCTCGTCACGGTCGCACTGACCGTCGGGGCCGATGCACTGGGTGTGCCGTCGGCTGCGTTGTTCGTTGCACTGCTGGTGGCGATTGTGTTCGCGCTCGCCGGATGGGCTCCGACGACCGGAACCGAGCGAGCGCCACTACCGCGCAGACTCGGCATGGCGGCGCAGGCAATCCTCGGCGTCGAGATCGGAACGCTCGTGCAGAGCGACACTCTGAGCTCGCTGGGCGATACCTGGCTGCCGGTACTGCTGGCATGCATCGGCACCCTGTTGCTGTCGATCGCGGCCGGTGCGCTGCTGGGGCTTCGTAAGGACATCGATTCACTGACCGGCTCCTTGGCGCTGGTCGCAGGAGGAGCCTCGGGACTGGTGGCGATCACCCAGGAGTTGGGCGGCGACGAACGCGTGGTCGCGGTGGTGCAGTACTTGCGCGTCGTGCTGGTGACCACGACGCTGCCATTGGTCGCAACCCTGGTGTTCGACGCCCAACCCGGACAGTCGTCGGTCACCGCCGACGTGCACGAGGCGCTCTGGATCGACCTCGCCTTCGTCGTGATCTGCGGCGTCATCGGGGTGGTGCTGGCCAAGGCGATCCGGCTGCCCGCCCCCGCCCTGCTCGGCCCGCTGATGATCGCCACGCTCGCCGACGTGCTCGGCGTCTCGTTCGACGCGTCAGTCCCAACGCTGTTGCTGTGGGCGGCGTACATCGTCATCGGCTGGCAGGCCGGACTGCGGTTCACCGTCGCCAGTTTGAAGTCGATCTCGCGGGTCCTGCCCGCATCCCTGATGTTGATCATCGCCGTCACCGTCTGCTGCGCGATGCTCGGCCTGTGGCTGGCGTCGGCGACGGGGACGAGCGGCTACGAGGGCTACCTCGCGACCACTCCCGGCGGGGTGTACGCGGTGCTGGCCATCGCAGCGTCGACCGGGGCGAACGTCACCTTCGTCGTGGCCGCCCAGGTGATCCGCGTGTTCATGATGTTGTTCGCAGTACCCGTCGGAGCCAAGGTGGTCCAGCGCTACCGGCGCGGTCGGCCCGAGTGAGAGATCGACGGAACCCCATTGCAGCTTAGGGTCGGCTAACCTGTGCGGCATGGGTAAGTACCTCAAACCGGAGAACCCCGCGTTCTACCGTCTCACCGTGCTCGGAAGCGACCGAATCAGCCCCAGCTTCATCCGGGTCACCCTCGGCGGCGATTCGCTGTCGAAGTTCCGCTACATGGGCTACGACCACTGGTTTCGGCTGTTCCTGCCGCAGCCGGGCCAGGACGAGCCGCGCATCCCCAGCGCCACCTCGATGCTCTGGTACGCCCAGTATCTGACGTTCTCGAAGGACACCAAGCCGGCGGTCCGTAACTACACGGTCAGCCAGTACCGCGCTGCGGGGGAGGGCACGTACGGCGACGGCCCGGAGCTGGATGTGGACTTCGTGGTGCACGGCGAAGTAGATGGTGGCGGCGGAACCGGTGGTCACAGTGGCCCGGCGTCGTCGTGGGCTGCTCGGGCGGTCCGAGGCGATCGAGTCGCGATCTTCGACGAAGGGCGTATCTACACGTTCGACGGACAATCGAGTTGGCAGTTGCTCGTCGGCGACGAGAGTGCTGCCCCGGCGATTCTCGGCATACTGCGGTCGTTGCCGGCCGACGTCCGGGTCGAGGCCTTCATCGAGGTCCCTACCGCCGCCGACATTCAGAAGCAGGACGTGCAGGCAGGCGTCGAGATCGAGTGGATCGTGCGCCCCGACCCCCTGGCCAAGCCGGGCGAGGCCGCGCTGGCCGCGGTGCAGAAAGCCGAGCTGCCGGACGGCGATACGTTCGTCTACGTGGCAGGGGAACAAGGGCTGGCGACGGGCCTGCGCAGATACCTGGTGAACGAGCGTTCCGTACCCAAGTCGCAGATCTGCTTCACCGGATACTGGAAGTTCGGTAAAGCCGCCCCGTAGCGCTCGATTAGTGTGACTTCACATGCCCGGCTCCGGAAAAGGTCATACCGTCGTCACCGACTCGGCAGCAGTCGACAGCGCGTCGTTCGCCTCGCTGCGAGCCCGTCCTCTCCCCCGAGCCGAACGATACGAACTGGGTCGACGCCTGCGCGACAAGGTCCCGATCGCATCGCTGGGCGACTGGACACCGCCGCCGGATCGACCCGACCCGGTGCAACAGATCGAATACTCGCACCAGGGCCGGATCGAATGGCTCATCCCCACTCGTCTCGAGCGCATGGTCGAGTCCCCGTACGGCTTCCTGCGCGGGACGGCCATCGTCATGGCCCGCGACGTGGCGATGCTGCCGTCCACCGGCATCAACCCGGTAATCAGTGGCGACGCCCACCTCGGAAACTTCGGGTTCTACGCCTCCCCCGAACGCGACCTCGTCATCGACCTCAACGACTTCGACGAAGCGCACCCGGGTGCCTGGGAATGGGATCTACGACGCCTCGCCGCGAGCATCTGGGTGGCCGGCCGACAGAACGGACGCAGCGAGGATCGGTGCCGCGATGCCGTCGCCGCCTGCGTGTCCGCGTATCGAATCGAGGTCGCGCGCCTCGCCGACGAACCACTGATGTCGCGTTCGTTCCAACGGCTGACGGCGGAAAAGCTGCAACGGGACGCCACCGCGGGATCGTTGCGCAAGGAGATCAAACGCGCCACCAAGAAGGCGCGTCGACGCACCAGTGACCGCGTGTTACCTCGATTCACCGAGGAGCACGAGGGCAAGCGCAGGATCGTCGAGGAGCCGCCGATCACGACGCGCATCTCGGCGAAGGACGAAGAGCTCCTCGCCGTCGGACTGGACGAATACCTGCTGACCCTCACCCCGCATTGGCGTCGGGTGCTGGGGGGATACACGTTGATCGACGTCGCGCATCGCGTCGTCGGAGTCGGAAGTGTCGGGCTCCGGGCATACGTGGCACTGCTCGAGGGCACCAGCGAGGACGACGTCGTGTTCCTGCAGCTCAAGCAGGCCAGACGGTCGGTGCTCGCCCCGTACGTGCACGGCGAGTCCGCATGGCACGACCATCAGGGACAACGCGTAGTGGAGTACCAGCAGGATCTGCAGACGGTGAGTGATCCGCTGCTGGGATGGACCACCATCGCCGGACGGCAGTACTACGTGCGGCAGTTCCGCAACATGAAGGGAACGATCGACCTGTCGTCGATCGATGCACCCGCGCTGGTCGACTACGCGCGAGTGGTGGGGCGACTACTGGCCAAGGGGCACGCTCGCACCAGCGGCGCGTCGATGATCTCGGGATACACGGGCGATTCCGATGAGCTCGACGTCGCGCTGTGCCGCTTCGCGCGGCTCTACGCCGACCAGACCGAGGCCGATTGGGAGTGTTTGAGCGCTACGCGCATGTGAGTGGAAACTCGTACCCTGCTACGAATTTCCACTCACATGCGGCGAAGCCGCTCAGGCGTGCTTGGCGACCAGATCGCCGACGCGCGGCAGTGCCTCGGTGACGTTCTTCTTCGCCGAGCCACGCAGGCTGCCGTAGAACTTCTTGACGACGGACTTGTCCGTCTCCTCGATGCGCGCATCGGTGACCGAGAGCAGAGCGTCGGACGCGGCATCTCCGTTGGCGGCGAGGTACTCGCCGAACGTGCCCTGCGGAGCAGCGTTGTACGACTGCCAGAACGGGTCGAGCTTGTCGACGAAATCGGGCCACAGAGCCGAGACCGCATTGTCGATGTAGGACGGGCCGACCTTCTTCACTGCGCCGTAGCCCCCCTTGACCGCGAGGCCACTCGCGCCCTTCTTGTCGGCTACCTCGGCGTCGATCAATGCCAGTACGTCGACGCGCAGAGCGTCGGCCTTCGACTCGTCGAGCAGCGAATCCTTCAGTGCAGCAACCACTTCGAACTTCCTCCCAGATGTCGGCGGCCCCACGCGGACCGGGCGCAACACTACCGCAGCAGCGCGTGGCAGCGCCGCACTCGCTCGATCCACCACTGGGTGCGCTCGGCGTCGGCGCCCAGTTCGATCAGCGCCTGCGGATCCGGTTCGACGCTCCGAGCCGGGTACGTTCCATCGACCACCTCGGGTGCCGGTGCAACGTCGCGGACGAACAGGCTGCCCGTCCCCAGTCCGCAGGCGAATTCGAGATGCGGCAGCGCGGCGGCAGCGGCGAGCCCGGAGGCGATGCCCACAGCCGAATCGAGTGCACTCGACACGACCACCGGCACGCCGTACTCCCCCAGTTCACCGGCCAGCTCCAGCAGTGCGCGCATGCCGCCGAGCGGAGCGACCTTGAGTACCGCGATGTCCGCGCCGCCGGCCCGCACGACCTTCATCGGATCCTCGGCCCGCCGGATGCTCTCGTCCGCGGCCACCCGAACTCCCGGAGCCCGGCGGCGAAGCTCGACGAGCTCGGCAACGGTGGCGCACGGCTGTTCCGCGTATTCGAGTGGGCCGTCCGCAGTGAGAGCAGCCAACGCAGCGACTGCCTCGTCGACGGTCCAGCCACCGTTGGCGTCGATCCGCACCCGCGGCACCAGCTCGCGCACCGCGCGTACCCGGGCCACGTCGTCGGCCAGATTCTGTCCCTTCTCGGCCACTTTCACCTTCGCCGTTTCGGCCCCGGGTGAGCGGCTCAGCACGGCCGCCACGTCGGAGGCGTCGACCGCGGGCACGGTCGCGTTGACCGAGATACGTCGACGCACCGCATTCGGTGGCCCCTCCCACGCGGCCTCGATCGCCGACGCCAACCACGGGGCGGACTCGACGTCGTCGTACTCGGGGAACGGAGAGAATTCACCCCACCCACCGGGACCACGAATCAACATCACCTCACGGGTGGTGATCCCGCGGAACTTCGTGCGCATCGGCATCGAGAGCACGTGCGCACCGTCGAGCAGGTCGTCGATCGGGGGAATCATTGCTGCCCCGGGAGCAACTGCACCATCAATGCCTCGCAGTCGGCGAGCAGGTTGCCGTCCAGATCCGTCAGCCTCGCGCTGATGAACGTCTTACGCCCCTCCACCTTGTCCACGGCGCCCTCGACGACCAACTCGGTGTTCAGCGGAGTCACCTTGCGGTAGTTGATGTGCAGGTATGCGGTCCGGCTGATGGGACGACCGTAGGCATGTTGGATCAAGCCAAAGAGGTCGTCGAACAGCAGCGGCAGCGTGCCGCCGTGCGCGGCGGCGTTGCCACCGAGATGGAAGCGTCGGAACATGCCACGGCTGCGGACGCCGTCGGCTGCGAACTTCTCGATGACCCACGGCGGCAGCAGCAGCGAACCCCGGCCCGGCAGAGCAGGTACCCGCCCCGCGGTCTGCTTGCCCTCGGCGACCACGTGCGGCTCCAACAACTCGATCAATTCCCGAGTCTTGCTCGCGGCTGCCTCGGTGACGTCTGCGGGCAACGACGTGGACACGGCGAGATCCTGGACCGTGCGCAGCGCCTCGAGCAACTGCCCGTATTCCGGCCCCACCTTCGCCGGAACGAAACGCGGGAAGCCGCCGTGGTGGTCGTAATCGGGGTCGGAACTGCGGTCGAGCTGCATCGGATCGGTCATGACCTGCACGCTAGCTGCATCGCCCGGCCGCAACGGATTCAGCCCTCGCCACCGTTAAGCTGGCCCACGTGACCTTCACTCCCGCACTGTGGCGTCCCGTTCCCGGCTTCGAAGATCTGACCGACATCACCTATCACCGCCACGTGTCCGACGCGACCGTGCGGGTGGCGTTCGATCGTCCCGAGATTCGCAACGCTTTTCGGCCGCACACCGTCGACGAGCTCTACCGCGCGCTCGAACACGCACGCGTGAGTTCGGACGTGGGAACGGTGCTGCTCACCGGCAACGGGCCGAGCAGCAAGGACGGCGGCTGGGCGTTCTGTTCCGGCGGCGATCAGCGCATTCGCGGACGAAGTGGCTACCAGTATGCGGACGGTGAAACGGCCGAGACGGTCGACAAGGCTCGCGCGGGCCGTCTGCACATTCTCGAGGTGCAGCGACTGATCCGCTTCATGCCCAAGGTCGTCATCTGCCTCGTCAATGGGTGGGCAGCCGGTGGCGGGCACAGCTTGCACGTGGTGTGCGATCTGACGCTCGCGAGCCGCGAGCATGCTCGCTTCAAGCAGACCGACGCCGACGTGGGCAGCTTCGACGGTGGTTACGGCAGTGCGTACCTGGCCAAGATGGTCGGGCAGAAGTTCGCCCGTGAGATCTTCTTCCTCGGCGAGACGTACTCGGCCGAGGAAATGCACCGCATGGGCGCGGTGAACAAGGTGGTCGATCACGCCGAACTCGAGAACACCGCCATCGATTGGGCCGCGAAGATCAACGCCAAGTCGCCGCAGGCGCAGCGGATGCTCAAGTACGCGTTCAACCTGCAGGACGACGGTCTCGTCGGCCAGCAGTTGTTCGCCGGTGAAGCCACCCGGCTGGCGTACATGACCGACGAGGCCGTCGAGGGGCGCGACGCGTTCCTGGAGAAGCGCGAGCCCGACTGGTCGCCGTTTCCTCGATATTTCTGACGCTTCGTGACCCCGAACTCACATCACCGCGATCGCGGTACTGCCGCGGGTGCTCTGTGGGCCTGGTTCACGCAGCCGTACGACTACCGCTGGATGGTGGACTTCCAGAACTCGCGGCCCACCGGAAAGCTCATCCGATGGGTGATGGCGATCCTGACGCTGAACTACGGCGCTCTGGCGGTGGTGGCCCTCTTCTCCGACGGCACCTCGCGAAGCGCCGCGGCGATCGCCTGGAAGGCCTTCCTCGTCGTCATGGTCGTGGGGGTCGCGGCCGCGTGGATCGCCAAGCCGTTCCCGGGCCGTCTCGGGGTGGTCGCATTCGCGGTGTTCGCCGATCTGGGCACCGCGTCGTCGATCCTCGTCAACCCGATCGCCGACGCTATCCTGACGTGCGCGCTGTTCGCCGTCATCGGCACGTTCTGCACGTTCTTCGTCAGCCCACGGTGGCTGGTGGCTCACCTGGTCTTCTCGGTGGCGTGCACCGTCGCTGCCGCGGCGGCGACGTACCGCACCGGCGATGTGGACGTCGCGTCACTGATCTTCCGGACCGACGTGGTGTTGCTCGCGATCGCCGGGGTGCCGCTCACCTCGCATCTGTTGGTCACCGTGTTGACCGACGACGCCCGCAGTTCGGTGCTCGACCCGCTCACCGGGTTGCTGAATCGACGCGGACTCGAATCGGTGATCCACGACGTCTGGTTGCTCGGCCGCGAGGAGGATCGCTGCTCGGCCGTCGTGGTCGTGGACATCGATCGCTTCAAAGCCGTCAACGACGACTACGGGCACGAAGAGGGTGACGCCGTCATCGTTCGCGTCGCCGAGCGTCTGGGAGCACACATGGGTAGGTACGGCGTGATCGCGCGCACCGGCGGCGAGGAATACCTCGCCGTGGTCTCGACGTCGCGCCTGCACATCGATGCGTTGATCCACGGTGTTCGACGAGCCCTGCGCGACCCCGACGACGGCGTCGCCGTGACGGTCAGTGTGGGGGCAGCCATCCTGCACGCGAGTTCACCCCTGTGGGAGCGCGATGTCGACCTCGTGACGCGTGCGATGCGGGTGGCGGACTCGATGATGTACGAGGCCAAGGCAGCCGGTGGGAACCGGATCGTCACGACGGTGCTGTGAACATCCTGGTCGTTCCGCAGGCTCCACTCCTGCTGTGACGATCCTGCGTAAGCAGGACCGGTCGACGTGATATCCATGCGAGGTGGACATCCTCGCTGCACGTACCATCCTGCGCCCGGCCGACTATCGGAAGACCCTCGCGTTCTATCGAGACGGACTGTCCCTTGCGGTGTGCCGTGAATACCCTGGCGGCACGGTGCTGTTCGCAGGCCAAGGGCTGATCGAGATCGCAGCGCACGGCGGTACCGAGGAGCCGGGATCGTTCGCCGGGGCACTGTGGCTGCAGGTTCGCGACATCGATTCTGCCACAACTGAATTGGAGCAGGCCGGCATCGCGATCACGAGAGCGGCGACCACCGAACCCTGGGGGCTCATCGAGATGTGGATCGAGGATCCCGACGGAATCCCCATCGTGCTGGTGCAGATTCCGCAGGACCACCCACTGCGCCGGGATACTCGCTAGCCACCCGAGACGGTTCGCAGAACCGCGGACGCCGATTGCGGCCTCGACCACAGATATCCCTGTGCCAGAGTGCATCCGAGATCGAGAGCGGCGTCGGCCTGAGCTCGACTTTCGATCCCCTCGACGATCATCGTCAGCTCCAGATCCTTGGCGACGGATGCCAACGACTTGATCATCGCCCGACCGGCCACGGTGTCGATGAACCGCGTCAGATGCCCGTCGATCTTGATGCCGTCCGGTTGCAACGTCACCAGCCGTTCCAGAGACGACCAGCCGGAGCCGAAGTCGTCGAGCAGAACGCGAAAACCCAGCCGGTGCACGTCGTCGATGTGCCTGCGCAGCAACGGCCCTGGCGTCACCGACGAGGTCTCGGTGAGTTCGAGCGAAATGGATTTCGGCGACACCTCGGACGACGCGATCGCACGCTCGAGCTGGCCGACCCCGTCCGGATGCGCCAGGTGACGCCCGGAGATGTTGACGGTCAGCCGCAGGTCCGGTCGGTGTACATGCCACTTCTTCATCTCCGCGGCCGCCTGCGCGAGCACGCTCAGATCCACGTCGATGATCAGTTCACTGGCCTCGGCGAACGGTACGAAGTCCGCGGGCACCACCAGGCCCCGCGTGGGATGGTGCCAGCGCGCCAATGCCTCGAAGCCGACGATCTCCTCTGTCCGCAGGTCCACGATCGACTGGAACCACGGCACGATGTGACCGTCGGCGAGTGAATCGGCGATGTCGTTGTCGCTGCCGAGTCGAGTGGACCCCGAGCCGACCCGCCGATGCAGATCGAGCTGCTCCTCGAGGACGGACGCGAACTGTTCGAGCTCCTGCATCTGATCGTCCGAGAGTGGCCGCGAGGTGCGGTCGAGCAAGCACAGGGTGCCGATCACCAGACCTTCTCGTCCGCGAAGCGGAACCGAGGCATAGGACTCGATACCGTTCTCGTCGAGCAGCGCGCGTTGCCGAGTGGTGGCATCTATCCGGCCGTGGGCGACGACCGCAGGCACACCCCTACGCACCACGTCGTCGCACAGGGTGTCGGCCCGAACCACGGTGGACATCGGCGGACCACCGATGTTGACCAGCGTGTACTGGGTGTCCTCGTCCAACACGTTCAGCTGGGCGATGGCGAATCCGACACTGCGTGCCGCGAATTCGACGGTGGAGCGCAACGCGGGTGTGGTTGCTTCCAGATCGAGGTAGCGACGAGCCGAGTCGCTCTGCCTCCGAGACTGGGAGCGTGCGGTGTCGTGCACCTCACCGTCCACCAGCATCTCCTCGCAGCCGACATCCGGACACGCTCTCGACCCGGGTGGAACCGAGTTTAACCGTGCGCGAACGGCAGACCGCAGGCAAACCCCATCTCGAGCTCGTCACAATGCCGGGAAGCGTGTGTGCAGGAGCCGATGACGCAACACAGCCGCGGCCACCCGTGCGCCTTCGTCGGTTGCGACGCGGTTGTCGGCCGAGCGGAACGCCCCGAGAGCGTCGAGTTCGGCGATCAACGTGTCCGCCAGAGTCTCGGCGTGCTCCGACTCCGGCTCCTCCCCCGCATGGGTCCATCCCTCCGCACGCAACAGTCGCGCCGAATCGTCGGCCGTCGCCTCCGTGTCGGCGACGTCGTTGCCCAGGATCATCCGGGCCAGGAGAACCTCCGCCGCGATCGAGTCGGGGTGGTAGTCACTGCCGACGATCCCCGCGGTGAGCACACGCCACAACCCGTCGGAGCTCAGCTGCCGGGTGCGGGTCGTCGGGACCAGCCTGCCTGCGGAGCGCCGCATCAGACGCAGTCGCATCACCAGACGCCGGAGAGCGAGCACCTTGTCGGTGTCCAATTCACGTCCCACGAACGTCGGACGCTCGGCCACCGGAAAGACGGTGCGCGCGATCCGCGCCACCAGATCGTCCGGCAGATACCCGGCATCGGTCAGCGCCACGCCGTCGCCGATACAGCCGATGAAGCTCTCGAGTCTGCGCACGCATCCGTACACCGGCTCGGCCGCCTCGTGCAGCGCCTCGCGCAACCCCAGGTAGAGCTCGGCTCGTGGAGCGCTGTAACTGCTCCACAGTTCGATGCGGTGGTCGAGAAGTTGTTCGAGCAGAACGTCGTCGGTGTCGTTCTTGCCCTGATCCGAGGTCAGCACCGCGTCGGTCACGCCGCGACGACGCGTCGCCCGTGCGGTGACTCCCAGCGGTCTGCCACCGGGCTTCGACGGCTCGAACTCACCGGCAATGGTCGCCACTTCGAGTGTCTCACCGATCTTTTCGACGATGGCCCGCTCGACCCCGGTCGGAGCGTCCTGCCACGTCACCAACTCGGTGTCGACTGCCCCGATGCCGGATTGCTCGGTGGCGGCGCGGTACTGCTGCAGCCAAATCGCATCGTCGTCGGCACGGACGAGCTCTTCTGTCACGCCGCTGCGTGCGATCTCCGCATACGCGACGCGCCCCAGCCGCTCGAGCAGATCCCCGAGCGCACGGGCGATGTCGACGGCCCGATCGGGACCCTCGGTCGCGTGGCGCAGATAGATCCACAGAAATGTCTGTACGGAATGCTGCGTCGGCCCCGCCGGCGGCGACACCCCGGCCAGTCCGTCCCACCCGAGCCGGGCGTCGGCGGCAAGAGCCGGATCGACGGAATCGAAGTACGACAGCGCGGCCGACACCGCATCATCCATACCCGATCCCTTCACGTCGTCCACTGTTCCACAATGCTTCGACCGGAGGAGACCACCGTCGTGCGCTACGCCACAGACGAAGTAGACATATAAGGCAAAAAGGTGAACTGGAGGTGAACTGGAGACGACTTCGCGGCACCCGAGAAGAACACTTCGCAAGAAATTTCCGCGAATGGCCGTTCGTGTCCCACACTTTCCACCGTGAGCGCTGAATTTCTCGTACTTCTCGTGGTGGTCGTGACGGCCCTGGCCTTCGACTTCACCAACGGTTTCCACGACACCGCCAACGCCATGGCGACGTCGATCGCAACGGGGGCACTCAAGCCCAAGGTCGCGGTCACCCTGTCTGCCGTCCTCAACCTGGTCGGTGCCTTCCTGTCCGTCGAGGTCGCAGCCACCGTCGCGAAGGGGATCGTCAATCTCGGCGACACCGGCGGCCAGGCCCTGCTGACCATCATCTTCGCCGGCCTCGTCGGCGGCATCCTGTGGAACCTCGCCACCTGGCTGCTCGGCATCCCGTCGAGCAGCTCGCACGCCCTGTTCGGCGGCCTCATCGGTGCCACCATGGCGGGCCTCGGTACCAGCGGCGTCGTGTGGGACGGGGTATGGAGCAAGATCGTCCTGCCCGCCGTGCTGGCCCCCATCGTCGCCGGACTCGTCGCCACCGTCGGCACCTGGATCATCTACCGCATCACCAACGCAGTTCCCGAGAAGTCCAAAGAGCGCGGATTCCGCTGGGGCCAGATCGGTTCGGCCTCGCTCGTCTCGCTCGCCCACGGCACCAACGACGCCCAGAAGACGATGGGCGTGATCTTCCTGGCGCTCGTCGCCTACGGCACCGTCTCACCCGATGCCGAAATGCCCCTGTGGGTCAAGGTCACATGTGCGCTCGCCATCGCGTTGGGCACCTACCTCGGCGGCTGGCGCGTCATCCGCACCCTCGGTAAGGGCCTCGTCGAGATCGCATCTCCGCAGGGCATGGCCGCCGAGTCCTCCTCGGCCGCAATCATTCTGACGTCGAGCCACCTCGGACTCCCCCTCTCGACCACGCAGGTCGCGACCGGCTCCATCCTCGGATCGGGACTCGGCAAGCCCGGTGCCGCCGTGCGCTGGAACGTCGCAGGCCGCATGGCCGTCGCCTGGGTCATCACCTTGCCGCTCGCCGGAGTGGTCGGCGCTGCGTGCTGGCTGCTCGCCCACACGATCGGCGGCCTACCCGGCATCCTCGTGGTCTTCGCCATCCTCGTCGGCCTGGCCACCGTCATGTACATCCGCTCGCGCCGCGAACCCGTCGATCCGGACAACGTGAACGCCGAGTGGGACGGCGGACTCGTTCCCGCCGCCGCCGAAACCGACTCCCCCGCGAAGGTCTGAAGACACCATGGAAACCCTCAAGCACACGCTCGATTCGCTCTGGCAGGTCGTTCTCGTCGGCCTGCTGCTCGGTGCCGGACTGCCCGCGATCTTCGCTTTCGGACTCAAGGCACTCTCGGTCGGTGAGCCCTCCGACGAGGCCACTGCCTCGGGCACCACGCGCGTGGCCCGGCCGGCAGTGGCCACTGCCGCGGCCGTCCTCTGTTTCGCAGTGGTAGTCGTCGCGATCGTGGCCGGAATTCTCTTCATCATGAAGAACTTCCTCGACAGCACATTCGGCATCTCCGTCTTCTGACACCCGAGAAGGGGTACAGCTCTCATGACCGACTCCACCAAGACCGCATTTCCGGCCTCGGTGCTCGAATGGCTCCGAGCCGGATACCCCGAAGGCGTTCCGCCCAAGGACCGATTCCCGCTCGTCGCCCTTCTGCGCCGCGCCGCACTCACCGACGCTCAGGTGCAGGAGATCGTTCTCGAACTGGTCTCTCCCGCCAACGGTGCACTCGACGACGGCGCCATTTCGACCGCAGAGATCGCGACGTACATCCGCGACCAGATCGACGCCGAGCCGACGGCCGAGGACATCTCCCGTGTCTCGGCGCGACTGGCCGCCGGTGGCTGGCCACTCGCGGATCCGGCTGCCCTGTAAGACCATGGCGGTCCCGTCGTTCCTCCACTCGATCGTCGAGTGGCTCCGCGGCGGGTATCCCGACGGGGTACCCGAAGCGGATTACGTTCCCCTCCTTGCTCTTCTGAATCGGCGACTGTCCGACGACGAAGTGCAGTCGGTGATGGATGCCCTCATCGCCGACGGCCAGCTGCCTGCCGACAAGGCAGGAATTTCCGTCACCATCACCAAGGTCACCAACGAGATGCCTCGAGAAGAGGACGTCAATCGGGTGCGCGCGAACCTCGCCGCCGGGGGTTGGCCTCTGGCCGACCCGTTCACGATCCGGCGCACGGACTAATCTCGCCACTGTGCTCGAGAGCGTTCCCATTCCTTCCGGACCGGCCGCGGCAGACATCCTGCCGCGGCTGAGCCGTGTGCTGGCCGGCGACGGCCCGGCCATCCTCCCCGTCCCCGCCGACGATCCACGCGAGATCCGACGCCTGCACGACGCGTTGGCACCGGGCACTCCCATCGACGACGGCGTCGCGTTGGTCGTCGCGACATCGGGCACGACGGGAATTCCCAAGGGTGCCATGCTGTCTGCGTCCGCACTGGTCGCGTCGGCGACGGCAACCGAGGAGCGACTCGGCGGCCCCGGCTCATGGCTGCTGGCACTCCCCGCGCACCACATCGCCGGGATGCAGGTGCTGCTGCGCAGTGTGCTCGCCGGCACGTCGCCGGTGATCATGGACGTATCTGCCGGCTTCGACCCGGCCGCCTTGGTCGACGCCGTGGGACGGATGTCGGGTCCGCTGCGCTACACCTCACTGGTGCCCGGCCAGTTGGTCAAAGCACTCGAGAACCCCGAGGCCACTGCTGCACTGGCATCGTTGGACGCCGTGTTGCTCGGCGGCGCCGCCACGCCGATTCCGTTGCGCGAGAGAGCTGTTGCCGCAGGGGTTCGCTTGGTGCGCACCTACGGCATGAGCGAAACCGCAGGGGGCTGTGTGTACGACGGTGTTCCGTTGCACAGCACCGTCGTACGCATCGACGACGGCAGAGTGGTTCTGGGTGGGCGAACTCTGGCCTCGGGCTATCGCGGATTACCCGACCACCCGGCGTTCGCCGAGCCGGGCTGGTTCCGCACCGACGACGCCGGCACGATGATCGCCGGGGTGCTGAGCATCACCGGGCGACTCGACGAGGCCATCTCGACGGGCGGCTTGACCGTCGTACCGCAGGTGGTCGAAGCCGCGCTGGCAACGCATCCGGCCGTCCGAGAGTGCGCTGTCGTCGGATTGCCGGATGATCGACTCGGCCAGAAAGTGGTGGTCGCAGTGGTGGCCTCTGCGCCGGTGACGTTGGCGGAGTTGCGTTCTCACGTCGAGCAGTCACTCGATACCACCGCTGCACCGCGGGAGCTGTTCCTCGTCGACGCACTGCCGACGCGGGGTCCGGGCAAAGTGAATCGAGCAGAATTGCGGGCTGTGCTGGGGAAGCGCTGAGGGGCCGCTGTTCGACACTCCCCCGGTTGGCGACACTCCCCCGGTTGGCGGCAAACGCGCTCGCGTTTGCGCTCGATCACCTCAGCGGCGTGCCCTGGTGGTGCACCGATTCCCATCCGGATTCGGTTCGACGCCACAGCGATGTTCGGCGCGCTCGCATCCCCGCTCTTTGCGAAATCCATTGCAGCAATGCGAAATCCCTACTGATTGCTCGCCCACTCAGTTCGAGCACCTCGATCTCGACGGGATCTTCGCTGGCCAATAGGTCGAGGATCGAGGACTTGTTCCATACGGTGCCCGAGGCTCCCACTTCGGTGAAGTCCTCGGCGAGCAGGTCGGTCAGCCGGTCTGTGTCGCATCGACATTGCGCAGTCTGCAGCTCTCGCTCGAGCTCGAGAACTGTCGACAGGTCGATGAAACCTTCGTGATTGGACGGCATGAGTCACTGTCTCACGCACAAACGCGCTCGCATTCGCCAGGTGCGCGTGAAACAGATGGTGCCGAGGTAGCGAACTCGCGCGCGTCCGGCAAACGCGCTCGCGTTTGCGCTCGGCGGGGGCAGGGGCAGGGGCAGGGACGGGGGCAGGGCCAGCGAACGATCGGCTCAACCCGCCATTTTTTCGTACAGCCGCTCGACGTCGGCGTCGGACCATCCCGGCGGTTCGAGGATGTCGGCCCACATGCGCACCGCGTCGGCTCCGTAGCTGTGGCCGTGCCCGTCGTCGACGTCGGTGGAGAACACCTGGTCGAAGGTCAATTGCCAGAACGTCACGAACGGGAACCACTGCACTCCCGGATCGACGTCGGTGCCGCGGGGTTCCCTTAACCAGTCGGGCCTGCCGAGGATCAGATCGGGTGACCACCACACGATCGGGTCGGATGCGTGCTGCCAGTAAACGATTCGCGGTTCTTCCCACGGACCACCGATGTCGAGATCCCCGGACGAGCTCGCGAATCGCACGTGCTCTCCCCCGTCGATGACAGGCAGGATTTCGCGGGAACCGGCGTCGCGTCCGCTCGTGATACGTGCCCACTGAGGCGTGAAATTGGGGTTGCCGACCCACAGAGCGCCGTCGATGCGCGCGATCATGTCCTGTGCACCGCTGAATGCATCCTGCCCGCCGTAGGCACCGAGGCTCTCACCGAACAGCACCAACTTGGGGCGTGAATTTTCCGGGAGTTCGCTCCACACCGCGTAGATCGCCTCGAACAAGGCACGTCCGGCGTCCTGCGGGGTCTGCCGGTCGGCCAGAAATGCCATCGGGCTCGGCAGGAACGAGTACTGCATCGACGCAATCGCCGAATTGCCGTCGAACAGGTATTCCAGTGGGCGAGCGACGGATTCGTTGACCCATCCGCGTCCGGTGGTGGTCGCGACACCGAGCACGGCCCGCGAAAACGCACCGGTGCGTTCGAGCTCGGCGACCACCCGATCTGCGACGCCCTCCACGGTGTCGGCCGATTCGACTCCGGCGTACACGCGGATCGGTTGCACTGCAGGCCTTCCGGTGAACTCGCCGATCTCGTCGGGCAATGCCCCGGAGACCACGAAGCGTCGCCCCTCCTGACCCAGGGACTCCCAGTCCTCGTTCGACGCATCGGACCCCGAAAGTTCTGCTGCATCAGGCTTTTCCACACCCTCGTGGTTGCCGCGGTCGGCGGTCGACGCCGACTTCTCCGCAACGGCCACGATGCCCCGGATCAGGGCACCGTTGACGGCGAACACCACCAGCAGGGCAACGACGATCACACTGGCGATCCTCGCCAACGGCCTCGGTACGTACTGCTTTCCCCATCGCGTCAACGCACGAGTTGCTCGCCGCAACAAGCGACCGAGAGCAAGCACGGCCATGGCCACCACCAGCGAGAGCACCAGCACCGCGATGTACAGGGGTCGGCCGGGGTCCTCCACACCGACCAGCCTGCGGACGATCTGCTGCCACCATGATCCGAGGATCAGGAACAGCGGAATCACCACCACCGCAGCCGCCGCCAACGCCCACCACCCACGTCGACGCCACCGATCCGGCCAGTCCGGTGACACTCCGCAGAGCCGAACCACCCAGGCAACGAGGCACCCCACGCCGTACCCGATCGCGACGCTGATCCCCGTGGCCACCGCCTGCAGGTACCACACACGAGGTAGCAGAGACGGAGTCATCGACAGCGCGAAGAACACTAGAGCGAAGAAGATCCCCACCGGATGTAGTGCGCGACAGTACCGATCCGCTCGCGAGTGCCGCCAATACGAACGTATCGAGGCCGACCGCCGTGTGGTCACCCATAGATCGTATTGGCCCGCCGACTGGGCCGTACCTACTTCGACGTGCAAGCATTCACGCCATGAGTGTTCTGGTCTGCTTCCACGCGCATCCCGACGACGAAGTGTTCGGGACGGGCGGCGTCATGCGGCTCGCGGCCGACGCCGGCCACCGCGTCGTACTCGTGACGGCCACCGACGGTGCCGTCGGCGAATATCCCGACGGCATCCTCGCCGACGGCGAGACGTTGGCCGAGCGCCGACACATCGAATTGGACCGGTCGGCTGCCGTCCTCGGCGTCGCGCGCGTCGTGCGCCTGCACTATGCCGATTCCGGGATGGCCGGCACGCCGGAGAACGGCAACCCGGAGGCGTTCTGCAACGCCGACGTCGACACCGCGGCGCAGCGATTGGCGGACATCCTTCGCGAGGAACACGCCGACGTCGTCACCATCTACGACCCGCACGGCGGTTACGGCCATCCCGATCACATCCAGGTTCACGTCGTCGGCAAGCGTGCCGCCGAGATCGCCGAGACCCCCAACGTGTACGAGACGACCACCGACCGAGACCACATGCGCAGGTTGATGGAAGCCAATCCCCAGTGGAGCGAAGAGACGACGCCCCCGGAAGTGGAGCTGTTCGGGTTGCCCGAAACGGAAATCACCACAGTCGTCGACGTGTCGAGCGTCATCGCAGCCAAGCGGGCCGCGATGGAAGCGCACGAAACTCAGGTCGGCGATTTCGGGCCGTTTCTCGCCATGCCGATCGAGCAACTGACGACTGCATTCGGTCTCGAATGGTTCCGCAAACTGCGAGGCACCGGCGGCGTCGGCCTGAAGGAGACGTCGCTGCCGCTCTGACACCGGTCTGCCGGTCGTGAGGTCCGTCTGTTGGCGTCGTAGGCCGCCGGTCGAACACCCTCTACCTGACGTTCGGATTGTTTTGGACCGCTAATCAAACCTCGAGACGGTACAGTGTCCACGTCGCCGTACAGGAGAGGCCGGGTGGAGATGCGTTCGTCGGTAGGTGTGTCCCTGGGAACGTGCGGCATCCGCACGTCTCGGACGACCGAAGACGGCACGTGGACCGACGCCGCTCCCTTCGAAGACTGGCAGCTCTCCCCGTCCCCCGAGGACGTCGCGCGAGTCGTTCGCGGAATCGTCGACCGCCCGGATGCGCCGCAATCGCTGGGCATTGCATACCGGACCGCCGACGAACGTGATCGCATCACGGACGCTCTGGCCGAGGAATACGTCTCGGACGTACATCTGATCGACGAGACCGACGCTGCCCTCGAATACCTGCGTCCCGGCCTGGCCAGCCAACACCGCACCATCGCCCTGTTCGACGCAGGCGAGACCGGTGTCGACATACACATCGTCGACGTCGAATCCGGCCGCTCCTACGGCTCGACCCGTACGACAGCAATCAGCGGAGCCTCGTTCGACGCGGTGGTTCGGGAACACATACTGGGCCTCGGCATCGTGCGGGAGCCGCACACACACGACGAGGACACTGCTCTGACGGCATTCTGCCGTGGCATCAAAGAGGCACTGTCCACGCACGAGACCACCAGCACACCCGACGGCGAACACATTCTTCTCGAGCGCCACATCTTCGAGCTGTCGATCGCCCGGTCCACCGAACAGGCGGCCACCACGGTCCGCCAACTGGGGCTCGAAGCCGAGTTCTATCCCGACGCCGTCATCGCCATCGGCGGTACGAGCAACGTACCTCTGGTTCGCACGACACTCGAACGGTTTTTGCAGCTGCCGATCATCGTCCCCGAGCAACCGGAACTCGTCGTTGCAGGCGGGGCAGCCGTCCACGCTGCACGCGTCGACGTCGACCGGATCGTGCCGGTCGTCTCGCACCGACCGGCGCTGGCGCGGCTCGGCTTGATCGCGCTGCCGATCGTGGGCGTCATCGCCGTCGTCGGACTGTTCTCGGGCCTGAGTTCCGAGAACGAAGATCAACCGCTGAGCACCCCTGCCAGCGTGGGCGAGGGCATCCGGCAGACCACGACACCGTCGGCTGCACGGACCACCACTGCCACACCGTCACCGACCCCGGACGTCCCGGTCCCGCCGCCGACGTCCGCTGCATCGCCTCCGGCCGCCGACAGCGCGCCGTACGTGCACTATCAACCGCAATACAACCCGCCGCCACCGCCGCCCGCTCCGACGGTGCCGCTACCGCAGATCCCCGGTGTCCAGATGCCTGTCATTCCGCTCCCGGTACTGCCGCGTCTGCCGTTCTGACCGGCCGCGTCCGCACCCTCCCGGCAGATACGGAAAGATCGTCGCTCATGGCCACCACAGCACAATGGATCGAAGGGGCGCGACCCCGAACGCTCCCCAACGCTATTGCCCCCGTCCTCGTCGGCACCGGTGCAGCCGTGTCCCTGGACGCAGGCGTGTGGTGGAAGGCCCTACTGGCACTGATCGTCTCGTTGGCGCTGATCGTGGGCGTCAACTTCGCCAACGACTATTCCGACGGAATCCGCGGCACGGACGACGACCGAGTCGGTCCACTTCGACTCGTCGGCTCCAAGGCCGCCTCGGCAGGAGCCGTCAAACGGGCAGCCATCGGCTGCTTTGCGGTCGGTGCTGTCGCAGGTCTCGTCCTGGCCGCCACGAGCGCATGGTGGTTGGTGATCGTCGGCCTGATCTGCATAGCCGGTGCCTGGTACTACACCGGTGGCTCGAAGCCATATGGCTACAGCGGATTCGGCGAGATTGCCGTGTTCGTGTTCTTCGGACTCGTCGCCGTGCTCGGCACCCAGTACGTGCAGGCCGAGCAGATCGACTGGGCGGGCGTGCTTGCCGCGGTAGCCGTCGGATCCTTCTCCAGTGCGGTACTCGTCGCGAACAACCTTCGGGACATCCCTACCGATACCGAATCCGGAAAGCGAACGCTCGCAGTGCGATTGGGCGATACCCGCACACGCTACCTACACCTGGCACTGCTGGTCGTCCCGTTCGCCATGACGGTCGCGCTGATCGCCCGAACCCCATGGGCCCTGGTCGCTCTGCTCGCGCTACCCCTCGCTGCGCGCGCCAACTCGCCGGTTCGCGGCGGTGCTCACGGCTTCGAGTTGATTCCTGCGCTGCGTGATTCGGGATTGGCAATGCTCGTCTGGGGTGCCGCTACCGGTGTGGCGCTGGCGTTCGCCTAACGCTTCTCGGGCACGAATGCGCCCAGCAGAAAGTTCACGATCGAGATGATGATCGCGCCCCAGAACGCGGCCGCGAAACCGACGATCTCGAGGCCGTAACCGGTCTGCGACGACAGCCACCCCGTCAACATCAGCATCAACGCGTTGATGACGAGGGTGAACAGTCCGAGGGTGAGAATCAGCAGCGGCAGCGACAACAGCTTCACCATCGGCCTGATGAATGCGTTGACGATCGTCAACACGGCCGCGATACCGAGCAGAACTACGATGTCCCACCCGTCACCGCGGCCCGAGCTGGTCACGGTGATGCCGTCCACGAATTCCTTCGCAACCCAGATGGCGACGGCATTGATCACGAGCCGAATCAGAAAGTTCATGGCGCCCATCGTAGAGTTCGGGCCCGCTCGGAGCTATGTCGTGCGAACCAGCAGGACGGCGTCGCGCAGATCGTCCAGGCTTCCGCGATCAGTCACGAGCTCGGTGAACGATGGATCGGTACCTGCGATCACACCGAGAAGCATGTGCTCGACGCCGATCTCCCTGTCCCTCAATCGGACGGCCTCCTTCAACGCCAGCTTCAGCGCTTCCTTGGCCGACGGCGCGAACGGCAGGTGAGAATCGTTCGAATGGTCGACGTCGCCGAACCCCACCGCAGTCTCGACGGTGTCGATCACTTCGTGAAGGTCGATGCCGATGGACCGTAGGGCCCGGGCGTCCCTCGACAGCACGTCCTCGAGCGCGTTGTCGAGGGTGAACCCCGCCTCGGCCAGCGCCGACCCGAGCGGTTCGTCGGCCTTGTCGAGCGCACCGAGGAACAGATGGATGGGTTCGATCCGCTCCGAGTGCAACACCCGGGCGTGCAGCCGGGCACTGATGACGACCGCCCTGGCCTGTGTGGTGAATCGCTCGAACATGGTTCTCTACCTTCCCTTTCCGCCGTGCTTCTTGTGAACGGCCTGCCTGCTGACACCCAGCGAATCCGCTATCGCCTGCCACGCCCATCCCTGATTCCGCGCATTGCGAACCTGGACGGCTTCCAGACGTTCGAGTAGACGGCGAAGTGCGGCTACGGCACGCAACCCCTCCCCCGGATCGGAACTGGCGGCCGCGGCGGCCAATGCAGTGGCTTCTGTCATGCATGTCAATGTAGGTTGACAGAAAGGGTGTTGTCAACGTTTATTGACACGCAGGTCGGCCGGGGCGTTCAGGGGCGACCGATCAGTGGTCCACAGTGATGTCGACGGACACCCGCCCACGGTCGTCGCGGGTCGCCGTCGCGAGCCCGGAGTACCGGACACCGCCGAGGTCGACATCGACGCGACCGCCGCCGTCCAGGAAGTTCCGCCACCAATTCTTCTTGTCCGGCATGGCCACCCTGACCAACAGGTGCTCGCCTTTCCGGCTGACAGCGAGCGGTAGTGAGATCCTCTTGCCGGACTTACGGCCGGTGTAGGTCAAAATGCCCATCGAACGTCCGAGCACCCTGTCGAGCACCGGTGCCCTCATCACGACCATGAAGACCTTGTTGAACGCTGCCGCCGACTTCTGAAAAGTGTTCATCGTGTCCGCCTCCGAAATCGCCCCGCACGTGTCGGCGAGCGTAGCCGTGACGCAGGCCGAAAGGGACGTCACTGCGACGGCAGACCGGACTTCGTTGCCCGGGGCCCCTTCCATCGGCGCGAAGAGTGTGTCGGTGCCCTGTTTTACACTTGCAGCACGGATCGAATACGCGTTCGATCTTCGGTCGCTGGGGGGTGACGTGGGGCTACGCAAAGCGGCGTGGGTGACGGGGGACCATTCTCCGCTCGCCGACGTTCTGGGGGCGCGACGGACGGTCAACGCTGCAGTCGCGTCAGAACTCGCTTTCATGGACGTGTACGTCCGCAGTCGAACGGCCGGCGCGTCACCGTGGGACACCGGGGTCACCGAGAAAGACCTGTTCAACTCGGCAGTCTGCGAACTGGCGGCCGCACTGTCCTCCACGTTTGCCGCCATCAACAACAAGCTTCAGATGTGGCGTCAACTGAGCCCTCACGTGCGTCAGGGCTTCATCGACGGTGTGCTCGATCTGGAGCGAGTCAGAACGATCCACGATCATCTGCTTCATGCCCGGCCGGAGACGACCGTTGCTCTGGAGACCGAAATTCTCAAGGCCGCCCTGGAGATGGCACCGGGTGCTCTGGGCCGCGAAATCGATCGACTGCTCACCGAGGCCGACGCCGACTGGGACCGCGCGGTGCGCAAACGTGCCGCGCGCACCGAGAAGCGAATCCGCCTTCGTCGCCGGGCCCGAGGACTGTCGAGCCTGACCACACTGATGACCGACGGCGAAGCCGACGAACAGCTTTCGCGAATCGACGCCGAGGTCATACGCCTGCACCCGGAGGATCCTCGGTCGGACGACCAACGACGGGGCGACGCTCAGACTGCCTTGATGCGCGGGGAGACACTGCTGTGCGAGTGCGCGGCATGCCTGACGCCACGCGACAGCGACAGGGCCCCCGAGCACGATGATCCGGACACCGCGGACAACGAACCATCGGACACCAACTTCGCCGCAACCGATGGAACACTCAGCGGCAGTTCCACTTCCGCTGCGCCGGGGGACGAGCCGCCGACGAGCCAGTCACCGAACACGGCCCCACCGGACGCACCGCCGCCCAGGCTTCCCACGCCCGGCTCTGGGTTCACCAGAGCTACCCGATCGCGGCCGGGTGGAGGAACGCTGATCGAACGGTGGCGTGCCATCGTCGGGAACGACCCCATCGGGATCCACGCCTTGTACCCCGACGGCCACGGGGGCATGAAACTCCCACCGCCGGGCGCGCTGAGCTATGCACCCAGTCGAGTTCTTGCGGCGCAAGTTCGAGCCGAACAGCCCTTCTGCCTGCATCCTGGATGCAACGTGCCCTCGGAACGATGCGACCTCGACCACATCGTCGAATTCGACCGACATCATCCAGAGAAAGGTGGCTGGACGATCCTCACGAACATCGGTCCGCGCTGCCGGCTCCACCACAACTTGAAAACGCGCAAACTCTGGCGCACCGAACTACTCCCGGAAGGAGTCATGCATATCGTCGATCCACTCGGAAATCACTACTTCACCCCACCCGCCCTGTGAAAACCCATCACCTAGGGTTGGTTCGGTGAGCACCGCGAATCTGACCCGGACCGAAACTCGCAGGCGATCGCGCCACATAGACGGGGTGAAGTATCACGTCGATCTGGATCTCCTGCGCGCCGAGGACACGGCCGTCGACACTTTCGAGACGGTGACGACCATCGAATTCGACGCGACGACGGCCGCGACATGGGTCGATTTCATCGGTGCAGCCGTGGACGAGGTCACCGTCAACGGCGTCGACTCTCAGGTCGATTACGACGGCGCTCGCATTCAGCTGGTCGGACTCGCAGAGCACAACGTCGTTCGGATACGTGCACGTGGGCGGTACAGCAGGTCGGGTGAGGGACTCCACCGCTTCGTCGACCCTGTGGACGACAACGTCTATCTGTACACCCAGTACGAACCTGCCGATGCTCGACGGGTGTTCGCGAATTTCGAGCAACCCGACCTGAAGGCCTCGTTCACGCTGAGGGTCACAGCGCCCCCGGCATGGACGGTCCTGTCCAACCGCGCGGAAGTCACCGACGGCACAGTCACCACGTTCGCCCCGACTCTGCCCATATCGACATACATCACCGCGGTTGCAGCCGGGCCGTACCACGGCGTCGAATCGTCCTGGACTCGAGGCGATCTGACCATCCCGCTCGGCGCGTACTGCCGTGCGTCCCTCGCCGAGCATTTCGACGCCGAGGACATCTTCGACATCACCGAACGTGGCCTGGACTTCTTCCACGACAAGTTCGACTATCCGTACCCGTTCGGTAAGTACGACCAGATCTTCGTCCCCGAATACAACCTCGGTGCGATGGAGAACCCCGGGCTCGTCACGTTCACCGAATCGTACGTATTCCGTTCGGCGGCAACCGAAGCCCAGTACGAGGCTCGGGCGAACACGATCCTGCACGAGATGGCGCACATGTGGTTCGGCGATCTCGTCACGATGCAATGGTGGGACGATCTGTGGCTCAAGGAGTCGTTTGCCGACTACATGGGTGCGTACGCGTCGGCCGAAGCCACTCGGTTCACCGACGCCTGGGTCAGTTTCGCGAACCGCCGAAAGGCGTGGGCCTATCTGCAGGACCAGCTTCCGACCACTCACCCGATCGTCGCGGACATCACCGATCTCGAGGCAGCCAAGCTCAACTTCGACGGCATCACCTACGCCAAGGGTGCGAGCGTACTCAAGCAGTTGGGCGCGTTCGTCGGTGCCGACGCCTTTTTCGCCGCGTCCCGCAACTACTTTCGTACGCATGCTTTCGGTAATACGACCCTGACGGATCTGCTGAGCGAAATGTCCACCGCCAGCGGGCGAGACCTCGATACCTGGGCGGGCGCGTGGCTGCAGACCACCGGCGTGTCCACACTGACCTATACCGGCGACGCCGTCGAGCAGACGGATCCGCGTCCGCACCGCATCGCGGTCGGGCTCTACGATCCGGACGAGGATGGGAACCTCACGAGGACCCACCGCTACGAACTCGACATCACCGACTCGCGAACGCCCGTCGACTTTCCCGAGGCTGCACTGGTTCTACTCAACGACGACGATCTGACCTACGCCAAGATCCGATTCGACGAGCGCTCCACCGCTACCGTGCGCACCTCCCTCGATCGCATGGTCGATCCCCTGGCACGAGGGCTGGTGTGGTCGGCATTGTGGAACTCCACCCGGGACGCCGAGCTCTCTGCGTTCGAATACCTGGACATAGCAACCAGATTCGCGCCGACCGAACCCAAGATCGGGTTGCTCTCCGCGGTCACAGCCAACGTGGCGTACACACTCGAGTACTACCTCCCCGAAGACCGACGGGACGAGCCCACCCGGCATTGGTTGGAAGCGTCGTGGCGGCAGCTGCAGTCGAGCGAACCCGGAAGCGACGCGCAGTTGGTATGGGCGCGGGCGGTCGCATCGGCTGCGCAGCTCGACGACTTCCTGGCCGACGATCTACGCTCCCTGCTCGATGGCACCGAGACCATTGCTGGGCTCGGACTCGACCCCGATCAGCGCTGGGGATTCTGGCTGGCACTCGCCGCCACCGGACACGCAACTACCGCAGAGCTCGATGCCGAACTCGCTTCGGACGACACCCTTTCGGGGCGTACTGCCCACACCGCGGCGTCGACGGCGATCCCGGACGCCACAGTAAAAGCCAGGGCGTGGACGTCCATCACCGAGCGCGACGACGTGTCCAACGATGTTCTCGACGCCTTCATCACCGGGTTCGGGGCGGGTCACCGACCGGACCTCACGCAACCGTACGCGGACCGGTACTTCGAGTCCATCTCCTCGTTGTGGACCTCACGCAGCATCGAGATCGCACGGAGGATAGTTGTTCGCCTCTTTCCTCGGCAATCGTCGACCGACAGCGCAGACGCGTGGCTCGCCGATCACGAGTGGGCACCGGCTGCGTTGCGGCGCTTGGTGATCGAGCAAAGAGATCACCTGGCCCGGAGTTTGCGCGTGCAGGCTCGGCTAGGGTGACGACCATGTCCGACCATGATGCTCGACGTTCGTTCGCTACGTCCGCTCTCGCCGCAGGCGGCCTGCTCGGCGGCTTCGCTGTTGCTCGCCGGTCGCACAATCGCCAACTCGGCGGAGCAGTGCTCGCAGCAGTCGGCGTTGCCTGCACCGCGCAATGGCAGAAATCCTCGGGCTCGGCTCGTGCCGGCGCACTGCTCGGGACGTACCTCGTGGCGTTCGGTGCGTCGCACCCGCTCGCAAAGAAGATCGGTGCATGGCCGGCCGTCGGGACGGTCGCCGCTGTCACTGCCGTGACGTCGATGGTCGTGACCAGGTAGATCTGGTCAGAACACCCCGGTACGGATGAACTGCTCGAGAGCGGCGGTCGGTTCGTCGAGATTCATTCCCTGGCCGGCGACCCAGGTGTCGTCGAAGTAGGTTTGCGAGTAACGGTCACCGCCGTCGCACAACAACGTCACCACACTGCCGGTGTGTCCCGCGGCAATCATCTCGGAGATCAATCCGAAAGCACCCCAGATGTTGGTGCCGGTGGATCCTCCCACCCGTTTGCCGATCGCAGCCGAGGTGAATCTCGCGGCCGCCACGGACGCAGCGTCGGGCACCGCGATCATTCGATCGATCACTTGGCCGACGAAGGACGGTTCCACCCGCGGTCGCCCGATGCCTTCGATACGTGAGGACTTGCCGGTCTCGAAACCCGCGTCACCGGTCTCGTAGCCTCCGATGAATGCCGAGTTCTCGGGGTCCACGACGGCCAAACGCGTTGCATGCCTTCGGTATCGGATGTAGCGACCGATGGTGGCGCTCGTTCCGCCTGTTCCCGCGCCGACAACCACCCAATCGGGGATGGGACACTTCTCGAGCCGGAGCTGATCGTAGATGGACTCGGCGATGTTGTTGTTCCCTCGCCAATCGGTGGCCCGTTCGGCGTGGGTGAACTGGTCCATGTAGTGGCAGTCGGGTTCGGCTGCGAGCCGATGCGCCTCGGTGTACATCTCACCCGGGTGGTCGACGAAGTGGCAGCGCCCACCGTGCGATTCGATGAGGGCGATCTTGGCGGGACTTGTACTTCTGGGCATGACCGCGACGAATTTCAATCCCAGCAGGCCGGCGAAATATGCCTCACTGACCGCCGTGGAGCCGGACGACGCCTCGACGACCGTGGTTCTCTCGGTGACCCAGCCGTTGCAGATCGCGTACAGGAACAGCGATCGCGCCAGCCGGTGTTTGAGGCTGCCGGTGATGTGGGTGGATTCGTCCTTGAGGTACAGCGAGATTCCCCATGCAGCAGGCAGCGGATAGCTCAGCAGGTGAGTGTCGGCGCTGCGCTGAGAATCGGCTTCGATCAACCGGACTGCGTTGTCGACCCACTCACGCGATCCGGAGCGGTCCACCGATGCGGTCACTTGCGGCCGTCTTCACCGCGCAGCTTGGACTGCAGGTCCGCACGAGCGGTGCGTCGGTGTTCGTCGACTGCAGCAATGGATTCGTTGACGCGGATGCGCATCTGCTTGAACAAGAGCAAAGACAGCGGCAACGAGATGAGGACGCCGAAGATCGCGGCGACGAGGATCGGAACCTCGATGCCGAAGAGTAAACCGACCCCGATGATGATCGCGGCAATGACGATGACGAGCGCCAGACGCGCGAACGTGTACACGGCGAGATTGACGGCAAGGGACTTCTTCGCAGAACGGCCGGGCGTGGGGTTTCCCCTGGTCGGGTCGCTTCGGTCGGCATTCGTCGCATCGCTCACGAGTTCAAGGTTACCGGGCCGTGCGGGGCTCCCCACCCACCCCTGACGTGACCGATTTGTCCATTACCTCCCCTTTACCAACCTTGTATCAGTCGAGTACCTAGGGGTCCGAGTGCAACCATGGGGCTCACAACACCGCAGACCGATATCTCCGGTTCGACGCAAATGCACAGAACCGCACCGTAGGAGGACACGACAGATGAGCGCACCCACGTTCCACAAAGCTCAGGACTCACTTCTCACGCCGGGTCAGGTAGCAGCGCTTTTTCACGTCGACCCCAAGACTGTGACTCGCTGGGCGCATGCCGGACGTCTCGGATCGCTCCGCACCCCCGGCGGACACCGTCGGTTCCGCGAAACCGAGGTCATGCAGCTGCTGACTTCTCTGACGACCGAAGCCGGCGTACAGCACTGAAATAGGCCATTCGGCGCAGTTTGGGCAACGACCTCCGCACCCGTACGAACTCATCGAACATTCTCAGGAATCTTCGACGCTCGACGGGTGCGGAGGTCGTTGCATGACGGCTACCCTCGTAGTAGGAGGTGCGTCGTGATCTATCTATTGGCGTTGATCGGTTTGGTGGCAGTGATTGTGCTGCTGTGGAAGGCATTCGGACCCAGCACGCAACCTGAACCCCCGCGGACCGTCGGGCCGGATGACGATCCGGAATTTCTCTGGAGAATCAACCGGGATGCTCGTCGCGGAGGCAAGGACGGGACCGACGCCGGCACTGAAGTCGGCGAATGAAGTTTTCGGTCAGCTGCGGCGAGAAGTAGTGGGCAAGGCCGGAAAGCCTGCTGCCACCGCCGCAGCTACTTCGAGGAGTGCCTTTCGCGTGCGTCCACGAAGTCTGCCCAGTTCGATCTCAGCCCCCTCCTCCAGATGTGGGTCGAACGGAATCGTTCGCACCTGAGCGCACCGCTGCTCGAAATGTTCGACCACCTTCTGCAAGTCGACTTTTCCCGCCCTCGGTCGCACCGCGTTGACCACCGCCACCGACGTGGCGACCAGATCTCGGTAACCGTGAGCGTCGAGCCAATCCAACGTCGCCGACGCGCTCCGCGCCCCGTCCACCGACCCTGAGCTGACGACGACGAGAGTGTCCGCGCCCTCGAGAATGCTCTCCATCGCCGAATGCATCAATCCGGTGCCGCAGTCGGTGATGACGATGCTGTAGAACTTCTCGAGCAGCGTCACCGTTCGGTCGTAGTCCTCACCGCTGAATGCCTCGGATGCCGCCGGGTCCGAATCGGAGGCCAGCACCTCCAATCGATGGACGTTCTGCGAGGTGTAGGCCCGAACATCGCTGTAGCGCTCCAAAGAACTCATGTCTCGCAACAGGTTTCGTACCGTTGCCGTAGTTTCGGACGGCACCTTCTGCCCCAGCGTTCCGCGATCGGGGTTCGCGTCGATCGCGATCACGCGGTCACCGCGGATGTCCGCGAACGTCGAGCCCAACGTGGCCGTTGTCGTCGTCTTTCCGACCCCACCCTTCAACGACAGCACCGCGACGCGGTAGCACCCTGCCAACGGTCGATCCACCTGTGCGGTCAACTCGAGGCGTCGCTGTTGCGCCGGACTGTTCCCCACATCCATTCGGCCACCGGACATCAGATACAGCGCACGACGCCACCCGGCCACCGGAGCGACACTTGCAGACCTGATGAGCAACGAATCGCCGAGGTCGGCGGCGGACATCGGCTGCGAACGCGGTCGATGATCCGGCTGAACTACAGCAGCCACGGCAGGAAGCACAGCAGGAACGTGGCCGGGCAGCATCGGTTGCGGCCACGAACCGGGTTGCGGAGCCCACTGCGCATACCCCTGACCCTGCCCCTGCCCATATCCCTGCCCCTGCGTCGGCCAGCCGTTCTGGGCCTGCCACTGATTCTGGGCTGCCCACTCGTTGTTCGGCTGCCGATACTGCTGAGGCGCAACAGTGTTCTGGGGCAACATCACCCCGTTCTGCGGTAGGACAGGGTGCTGGCTTTGTTGCCCAGGCGGCTGTGGCTCGCCTGTGGGCCGAGTCGGCGGACCAGGGGGCATGGCCGTGCCGGACGAAACAGGTGACACAACCGGTGGACCCGACGCTTCGGGCATCGTCGGCATCTCGTCGGTCGGTGGCGTCACCTCGACGGGTGGAGTCGACATTGCCGCGACAACAGGAGTCGGGCTCGGAGCATCGGCGGGCGGCATGGCGATGGGGGTGGATCGGAACGGTTCACGCTCCCCCGAAACCCGAGACTCCCCCGAAACGCCCCCGCCTCCAGCAGATCCGGGAACCGGGGTCTCGTTCACCACCGACTCCGGGGTGTTCGGGGGTTCGTCGTCGTCCATCGGTCGGACGGGTTGCCAATTGTTTCCATGCCGATCGGCCATGACCGATTTCCCCCCAGTGTGCGTCCCGCATCGAGTGCCGGCTCGGATGTCTCCCCCATCGAGCCGGATCGGACGCTACCAGCTACGCGTCGGCAGCGGAGCGTGTGGAACGCGCAGAGGTCAGTTCAGTCCTGCGTAGCTGTGCAGACCCGAGACGACCATGTTGATGATGAAGAGGTTGAACAGCATGGCTGTGAATCCACCGACGTTGATCCAGGCAGCGCGGGTGTTTCGCCAGCCGGAGGTGGCGCGGGCGTGCAGGTAGGCGGCGTAGATGATCCACGTGATGAACGACATCGTTTCTTTGGGGTCCCAACCCCAGAAGCGTCCCCAGGCGGCCTCGGCCCAGATCGCGCCGAGGATGACTCCGGCTCCGAACAGAGGGAAGGCGACGATGGTTGTCTTGTAGGCGAGTCGGTCGAGGGCTTGGGCGTCGGGGAGCTTGGAGGCGAAGCGGCCCCAGAATGCCACGCTTTCCTCGCCGAGGGGCTGTTTGATGCGCAGCAGAAACAGCAGGCTCGCGACACCGGAGACCAGCAGAATGCCACTGCCGACGCTGACGATGGTGACGTGGATGGGCAGCCAGTAGGAGCGCAGCGCAGGGACGACGGGTGCGGCGTCGGCGTAGAGCTTCGTGGCGGCGAAGAACATCAGCACGATGATGGGCGCGAGGACGAACACCAGCATCGGGCGCATCGTCTTCTTGCGCAGCACCACCACGGAGGTCAGTGCTGCTGCAGCGGTTGCCATGGTGACGAACTCGTACATGTTGCCCAGCGGGAATCGGTGGGTGGCGAATCCGCGGAGCACGACCGAGGCGATGTGTAGGACGAGGGCCGGTGCGAGCAGCGCGAAGCCCATACCTGCGAGGCGTTCGGACAGCGGGCGCTTGGGTGCCTCGATGACGCGTCCCGGGCCGGAGGACGCAGCCTGCGGCGACGCGGTCACGGGGGCTCCGGCACCGACGAGCTCCTTGGCCTGGGCGGCCGTCGCCTTGGCGGAGGCGTACTGGGCGATGAGCAGGACGAATGCGAGCACGTAGATGGTGAAGGCTGATTCGAACGACCAGTCGCTGTACTGCGAGAGTGTCTCGTTGATCGGCATCGGTCAGTTCTCCTGTTTCGAGGTGTCGCCGAGCAGGCGGGTGCACAGGCGGTCGAACTCTTCGCCCCACCCCGCCTGATCGGTGCGTGCAAGTCCGCCGAGTTCTACTACAGTACGTCGTGAGTCGTCGGCGGCGGTGAGTCGGACCCAGATTCTGCGACGTTTGATCACCAGTGAGACGAGCAGTCCGCCCATCATCGTCAGCGCGAACACCAGGACCCAGGTCTGAGCCGGGTCGTGCGAGACCTGCAGGTTGACGAATTCCTTCGCCCCGTCGAATCTGACGACTGTGCCGTCGCTGAGTGTGGCCGATTCCCCGGGCATGAGGTTGACGCGGTCCTGCTTGACGAGCCTGCCCTGGGCGATCATTTCCTGATCGAGCGAGAAGATGGACTGCGGGAGTCCGGTGTCGAGTCCGGTGTCACCTTTGTAGATGTCGATGGCGACGGCCGGGTCGTTCATCGCCGGGAAGCTCGACGACAGCAGACTGCCGTGGAACGACGCCGTCGGCGCGAACAGTCCTTCGATCGCGATCTGGTTCTTACGCCGGTCCAACGCGTCGGGGTAGAGGCCACCGGGTGGGTCGACTCGCAGAACCCCGCTGGAGAGGAATGTGGTCGCGTCCGTCGGCTGCCATTGGATGGTGTCGGTGCGGGTCTCGCCGTTCGGGAACGTCACCGTGAAGGTGGGCGCATAGCCGTGGCCCTGCAGGTAGACGCGGTCGCCCGCGACCCGCAGCGGATGGTTGACCTGCAGTCGGTCGTCCTGCCAGTCGTTGTTCGTCAGGTCGTCGCCGGCCTGGTATTGGATGTTCGAGGTGAACATTTCCGCCTGGCCGTTGTCGAGGTAGTCCGCCTGAAAGTCCTTGACGCGCAAGCACAACGGCTCGAGGTCGGTGCCATCGACGAGATTGCCCGCCCGGAACGAGTCGTAGTTGGCAGGCGTGGAGGTGCAGAATCCGGGGCCGTCGTCGGCGATGACGATGCGGTTTCCCTCGTAGCCGAGCAGCTTGCCCATGGCGATCGCGGCCAACAGTCCGACGAGCGAGAGGTGGAACACGAGGTTGCCGAGTTCGCGAACGTAGCCCTTCTCCGCCGAGAGCGTCACTGCCCCGCTGCCCTCGGACCGTTGCGCGACGCGCCACCCACGCAGCTGAGTGCGGACCTGAGCTGCGATCTCCTCGGGTGCGCCGTCGACGTCGTACCGGGTGTGGTGCGGCAGGCGCGAGAGGTTCCGCGGCGCGCGAACGGGCTTGGTACGCAACTGCTTTGCGTGCTCGATGCACCGCGGCAGAATGCAGCCGATCAGAGAGATGAACAGCAGCGCGTAGATCGCGGTGAACCAGAAGCTGCCGAACACGTCGAACAGTTCGAGCTTGTCCATGATCGGACCGAGGGTCGGGCGGTCCGCGATGTATTGGTCGACCTTGCCCGCGTTGAGGCTGCGTTGCGGTACCAGGGCTCCGGGCACGGCGGCGAACGCCAGCAGGAACAGCAGAACCAGTGCGGTCCGCATACTGGTGAGCCCGCGCCAGGTGTTGCGCACCACGGCCACGGCCTTACCGAGTACGGACTGCTTGTGCGGCGGCGACGCTTCTGTCCGCTCCTCGGTCTCGGCGGTCATATCGGCAACACCACATCGGAGACGAAGGCGTCGCGTACCCAGCCGACGAATTGATCCCAGGCACCGGTTACCAGTGCAATTCCTACCGCTATCAACATGATTCCGCCGAACACCTGTATCTGTCGTGCGTGTGTACGTAGCCAGCCGACGCCTCGCAGCGCGCTGACCGAGCCGAACGCGAGGATCACGAACGGCAATCCGAGACCGAGGCAGTACGCCACGATGAGGGTGACTCCGCGCGCAGCAGTCGCACCGTCGGTGCCTGCGGCGAGCGAGATGACGCCGGCGAGGGTGGGTCCGAGGCACGGGGTCCAGCCAAGTGCGAACACTCCCCCGAGCAAGGGCGCTCCAGCGAGGGAGCCGATCTGCTTCGGCTCGAACCGCACATCGCGCTGAAGTGCAGGGATCAGTCCGACGAACACCAGGCCCATGGCGATGGTGACGACGCCGCCGATACGCATGAGCAGTTCGCGGTTGATCGCCAGTACCGAAATTGCGCCGAACACCGACGCGGTGGCGAGAACGAACACGACCGTGAATCCGAGAACGAACAGTCCCGCGGCTCCGGCGACGCGCAGGCGACCGCTGCGCACCTTCGTCTTGACGGCCGCTTCGTCGGCGCTGACCGCGGGAGCGTCGGCTCCGACGACCCCGGCGAGGTACGACAAATATCCCGGAACCAGCGGTACGACGCACGGTGACGCGAAGGAGACGAGCCCGGCCAGGACGCAGGCACCGAGGGCCAGCAGCAGCGGCCCGGAGGCCGCAGCTTCCTGGAAACTCGCGCCTATCCCGGCGAGGTACATCGTCTCGGTCACGGCTGCACTTGCTCCTCGGCTGCTATCCGTTCGACGACGGGCTGCAGGTCGTCGGCGAGCAGCTCACGCAGGAACACTGCCGCGACGCGATGCTGCCGGTCGAGCACGATGGTCGTCGGAATGACGGAGGTGGGAACGCCACCGAGCGCGGTGAGGGTGCGCATCGGCGGGTCGTAGATCGAGGAGTACGTGACGTTGTTGCTCACGACGAAATCCTGTGCTGCGGTTTGTGATTCGTCGCGCACGTTGATGCCGAGGAATTCGACGCCGGAGGCCTTGGTGGCCTCGTAGACCTTCTCGAGGTCGTCCGCTTCTCCGCGGCACGGTCCGCACCACTGACCCCAGACATTGAGGACGACGACGTCACCGTCGTAGTCCGACAGCGAGGTCGTCTTGCCCTCGGTCATCAGGTCGGGCCCGGAGAGTTCGCCGAGGGCACCGCGGTCGGACGGCGGATCGTAGAAGATGTCGGTCTTGCCGCCCGGCGAGACGAACTGGAAGGTACCGCCCTGAGCAACCGCGTCGGTGCCGGTCGAACAGCCGGCGACGAGGGCCACTGCGGCAACCGCGAGCAGTAATCTACGCACCGGTGATCCTCGGGTCGGACGCTCCCGCTGGCTCGGAGTAGACGAGGTCGACGAGCTGATCGCCCTCGTAGACCAGTGACGTCAGCGACGCGAGTCCGCACTGGCGATTACGCGGGTCGTGCCAGAGCCGGTCGCCCTGGAGGAACCGACGCAGCGTCCAGACCGGAAGTTGATGGCTCACGCAGACCGCCTCGTGCCCGACGGCAGCGACGCGGGCCGCGTTGACGGCGGCGAGCATGCGGTGCGCGATCTGCAGGTACGGCTCGCCCCAGGACGGGGTGAACGGGTCGCGCAGCTTCCACCAGTGCCTAGGCCGGCGCAGGGCTCCGTCGCCCACAGCAACGCGCAGTCCCTCGAATTCGTTGCCGGCCTCGATGAGGTTCTCGTCCTCGGACACCGTCAGGCCGTGGGCTGCCGCGATCGGGGCAGCCGTCTCCTGGGCGCGTTGCAACGGCGACGCGACGACGTGGGTGATGTCGTGGCCGGCGAGCGCATCTGCGACGGCCTTGGCCTGGGACTGGCCGGTGACCGACAGCTTGAAGCCGGGCAACCGCCCGTAGAGGATGCCCTTGGGGTTGTGCACCTCGCCGTGCCGGAGGACGTGCACGATGGTGCGCGTCGTCGAGTGCGGATGTGTTGCGGGGGCCTCGGTCACGTCGGGGTCCTGTTTCTCGCTAGTCGGGTGGTGATCACTTCTGAGTGGACGTCACAGTGGTGCTACAGCGGATGCCGCAGCCTTCGCGGCAGCCGGGGCCGCGTCGGCGATGATCTCGAAAGCTCTGTCGTCGAGAGCAGCCGAGACGAACCATGCCTCGAAAGCGCTCGGCGGCGGGTACACCCCGCGAGAGAGGAACGCGTGAAAGAACGCCGGGTAGCGCCACGTCTGGGCAGCCTTGGCCTGCGCGTAGTCGATGACGGGTCCATCGGCGAAGAACACACTCACCATAGTGCCCGCGAACTGCACGTGGTGGTCGACGCCTTCGGCGGTGAGAGCGTCGCCGAGCAGTGTTCCGAGTCGCTGCGAGTTGGTCTGCAGCTTCTCGTAGACGGCGGCGTCGGCCAGTTGCAGGCTCGTCAGGCCGGCAGCGACGGCGACGGGGTTTCCGCTGAGGGTGCCCGCCTGGTACACCGGTCCGGCCGGTGCGAGGTAGGCCATGATGTCTGCACGGCCACCGAATGCTGCGGCCGGCAGCCCACCGGACATGACCTTGCCGAAGGTGTAGAGGTCGCCGGCGACACCGTCGATGCCGTACCAGCCTGCGGCGCTGACACGGAATCCGGTCATCACCTCGTCCATGATCAGCAACGCGCCGCGCTCGGTCGCGAGTCGGCGTAGGCCCTCGTTGAAGCCGGTGACCGGCGGAATCGCGCCCATGTTGCCCGCGGCCGCTTCGGTGATGATGCACGCGATCTCGCCGGGATTGGCGTCGAACGCGGCGGTGACGGCGTCGAGGTCGTTGTAGGGAACGACGATGGTGTCCGACGCCTGAGCGCCGGTCACTCCGGGTGACGTCGGCAGTCCGAAGGTGGCCAGTCCCGAACCGGCGTCGGCGAGCAACGCATCGACATGGCCGTGGTAGCAGCCGGAGAACTTCAGGATCTTGGTGCGGCCGGTGAATCCGCGAGCCAGACGCACCGCGCTCATCGTGGCCTCTGTGCCCGAATTCACAAGGCGAACCTGGTCGACGGGGCCGACGCGGCGCACGATTTCCTCGGCGAGTTCGATTTCGCGCTCGGTGGGTGCGCCGAACGACAGCCCGGTTGCGGCCGCCTTCTGCACGGCCTCGACGATGGCCGGATGCGCGTGTCCGTGGATCATCGGACCCCAGGACGAGATGAGGTCGACGTAGGACTTTCCGTCCGCGTCGGTCATCGTGTATCCGCTGGCCTGCGTGATGAAGCGTGGAGTGCCGCCGACCGATGCGAACGCACGCACCGGAGAGTTGACGCCACCTGGAATCACTGTGCTCGCGCGGGCGAAGAGTTGGGCCGATACGGGGGCGTCGTTGCCGTCAGGAACAGTCACGACTTCCAGTGTCCCAGGTTCTGCGAAATCACCAACTACAGGGCGTAATAATTGCCGAAACGGGGAGTCGGCCCGGTTACGGCGATTGAACACCCTGGCCCCGGGTATTTACTTTCGATGACAAACACCGATGGCGTCACCAAGGTCGCCGAATTGATGTCCGAAGCCGGACTCTGCATGTTCACCACGGTGGGCCGAGACGGCCACCTCATTTCGCGCCCGATGGCACTGCAGGAGGCCGAGTTCGATGGCGACCTGTGGTTCTTCGCAGCCCAGGATTCCCGAAAGGTGGCCGACATCGCGGCGAACCCGACGGTCAACGTCTCGTTCCAGTCCGGTCAGGGCTGGGTGTCCCTGTCCGGTACTGCTGCGGTCGTGGAGAACAAGGCCAAGGCGGAGGAGCTGTGGAATTCTCGGGCGGCCGCGTGGTTCGAGAAGAACCCCGATTCGCGTGAGGTCGCTTTGATCCACGTGGCCGCCGAGGGTGCCGAGTACTGGTCCACCCCGGGCTCGAAGGTGTCGACCCTGCTGGCCTACGCCAAGGCGAAGATCACCCGCGAGCGTCCGAACCTGGGCGAGAACGACGTGGTCGAACTCGAACTGCCCAATACCTCTACGAGCTAGTTCCGCTCGTGCCGGGCTGCCGTCGGGGGCAGATCCGGGTTACCGGTCACGCCAGGCTGTCCTGCCTCGGTCCGGTCGCTGCTCGCGTTCCGATCGACAGCCGCGTTCCGATCGACAGTCGCGTTGTGATGGGCACTCGTGCCCCGGTCCGTGCTCGCGTCGCGGCCGCTGTTTTGGTCACCGGTCATCTTTCGGTCGCTCTTCACATCTGGATCGATGTGGTTCGCGCGCTCGAACTGTGAGTTCACTTCGTCGCGTGATGCCGCGGCGACTCCCTGGTGAGACTGGGCTTGTTGAGCAAGTTTCTCGGCCTCGGCGGCTTTGACGTCCGCCTCCGCCTGGGCGCGGCGTGCCTTGGCCTCGCTCTCGCGGGCCTGCAGTTCACGCTCCTCGACGATGGCCGCTTGATCGGCCGCCTTCTCGCGAAGGTCGTTCGCTTCCAGCCTCTTTCGCTCTTTGCCCTTGCGTGCCACAACCAGGGCGACGGCAACGACCAACACTACGACGACTACTGCAACGATGATCCACACTGCGGTGCTCATGATGGAACTCCCGATCTGTTCCGACTGCCGGAGTGGCAGACGTTCCCAGCCGGTTACCCGAGTAATGAGTAGGCAAACTCGCCGAACATCGCGCAGGCGAGCGCACCGAAATCCTTCTCGTCCAGCGCAGCGGCCCCGTCCGGCACACACGCCACCAGCTCGACGCCCGTCACGAGCGGTAATTCCTCCATGTTGACCCTTGCCGCCAGATCGGGTTCCGCCGGCCACGATCCGATCGCCAGCCCCGCACATGGCACACCCGCTGCGCGCACCGCGGCAACGGTCAGCGCGCTGTGATTGAGCGTCCCCAGCTCTGCCCCTGCCACGATCAGGACCGATGCGCCGACGGCACCGGCGACATCGAGTGCGGTGAACCCGCCGGTGCCCAGGCGCACCGCTACCCCGCCCGCACCCTCGACCACCACGAGATCGTGGGCCTCGTCGAGCACTCGCACCGCATCGGCGACGTGGTCGAGTTCGAGCATCGACCGACCCGAACGGCGTGCTGCGACATCGGGCGCGAGTGGCTCGGGGTATCGCGCCAGCTCGATTCCGCGGACTCCCGAAAGACGTTCCACCACATCGATATCCGACTCGCCCAGGCAGTCGTCACCGACTCCGGTCTGTGCCGGTTTGCACACCGCCACCGTCCGTCCATGTGCCCGGGCGGCGGCCGCGAGCGCCGCGGTCACCACCGTCTTGCCGACGCCGGTCGACGTTCCGGTGACGAGAAGAACCGTCATCCCGATACCGCCGCACGCAACACCGTCGAGAGAACGGACGTGGCACGGTCGATATCGACGTCGCTGAGGTCGGCTCGTGCGGTCAATCGCAGCCGAGATGCGTTCGAAGGAACCGACGGCGGCCGAAAGCACCCGACGCGCACGCCCAGGTTCAGACACTCCCCGGCCGCGCGGACGGCACGCACGGCGTCGCCGAGTACTACCGGAACCACTGCCGACGCCGTCGGCGATACCCCGGCGGCCGCCGCCAATTGCCCTGCCCGCCGACCGATCGCAGCGACCCGATCGGGTTCGCTGCGCAGCATCGCCAGCGCTGCCGATGCCGCGCCGACCGCAGCCGGGGCGAGCGCGGTATCGAAGACGAAGCTGCGCGCACTGTGCAGCACCTGGTGCCGCACCGAAGCCGGCCCGAGCACCACCCCGCCCTGCGATCCCAGTGCTTTGGACAGCGTCGCGGTGATCACCAGGTCCGGCAGTCCAGCCACACCGGCGTCGTGCACGGCACCGCGTCCACCGTCACCTCGGACGCCCAGCCCGTGGGCTTCGTCGACGATCAGCACCGCGTTCCATCGCCGGCAGGCCGCGTACAGCTCGTGCAGCGGCGCGAGGTCGCCGTCGGCACTGAAGATCGAGTCGGTCACCACGAGCGCGCGGGATTCCGTTCGTTCGCGCAGTAACTGCTCGACGTGCTCGACATCGCGATGCCGAGCCACGGCCACCCGCGCCCGAGACAGACGGCAGGCATCGATCAACGACGCATGCGACGCGGCGTCCGAGATCACCACGGAGTCGCGGTCGGCGAGCGCGGTGACGACTCCGAGATTGGCGGTGTAGCCGGACGAGAAGACCAGTCCGGTCTCGGCACCGACGAAGTCGGCAAGGTCCTGCTCGAGCTGTTCGTGGGCGGTGGTCGTGCCGGTGACCAGCCGAGATCCGGTGGACCCTGCTCCCCACCGACGCGTGGCCGCGCAGGCCGCGTCGACGACGTGCGGATGACGAGACAGACCGAGGTAGTCGTTCGAGGCCAGGTCGAGTGACGAATCCTCGGGACTACGAGCGTGGACGACGCGCTCGAGCCCGGCCGCGCGACGGTCGTATGCGGCGGCGTCGAGCCAATCGAGTGCACTCATGTCCACGACCATACTTGAACAGCGTTCAAGTATGGGTGTTCAAGCATGGTCGTGCGCCACCGCCACCGCCACCATGGCATCGGCAATGGCTGCCACATCCGCCTCGGTACAGACATACGGCGGCATCGCATAGACCAACCTGCCGAACGGCCGCAGCCATACACCCGCGTCCACTGCCACGACCGTCGCACGTGCCATGTCGACCGCTCCGGCCAGTTCGATCACCCCGATTCCGCCGAGCACCCGCACGTCGGCGACGCCCGGGAGCAACCGGGCCGGCTCCAGCCGCGCTGTCAGCACGTCTGCCACGGCGGTGACCTCGGCACGCCAGTCGCGCGAGAGCAGCAGCTCCACCGACGCCACCGCAATCGCACATGCCAGTGGATTGCCCATGAACGTCGGCCCGTGCATCAGGCCGCCCGCCTCACTGCTCGAGACCGTCTCGGCCACCTCGTTGGTGCACAGCGTCGCCGCCAGCGTCATGTAGCCGCCGGTCAACGCCTTGCCGACGCACATGATGTCGGGTGCGATGCCCGCGTGATCGGCGGCGAACAGCTCACCGGTGCGGCCGAACCCGGTAGCGATCTCGTCGAATATCAACAGCACGCCGTACTCGTCCGCCAGCCGGCGCAGTTCGACCAACACGCGTGCGTGGTGGAAGCGCATTCCGCCTGCACCCTGCACGATCGGCTCGACGATGATCGCGGCCACGTCGTTCGCGTGCGCCGCGAGCACCTGCTCGAACTCGGCGACGTAGGCGGCGATACCCGCCGCATCGGACGCGGCGGGTGGCGCGGGCGCGAACACCTGCTGCGCCAGCACACCGGTCCAGATCCTGTGCATCCCACCGTCCGGATCGCAGACACTCATCGGCGCGAACGTGTCCCCGTGATAGCCGCCCCGCCACGTCAGCAACTTCGTTCGCCCGCTCTCACCCCGCCCACGCCAGTACTGCACTGCCATCTTCACCGCGACTTCGACGGACACGGACCCGGAATCCGCGAGGAACACCTTGTCCAGCCCGGCCGGCGTGATCGAGACCAGCAGCTCCGCCAATCTCGCCGCCGGCACGTGGGTGAGGCCCCCGAACATCACATGACTCATACGGTCGAGCTGGTCTCGCGCTGCCGCGTCGAGCACCGGATGCCGGTAGCCGTGCACCGCCGCCCACCACGAACTCATTCCGTCGACGAGCCGGCGGCCGTCGGCCAACGTCAGTCGAACCCCGGACGCGCTGTCGACGACCAACGGTGTCGTCGTCGACGGAAACCCGCTGTAGGGATGCCAGAGATGCTCGGAATCTATTCGACGGACGTCGTCTGAAGTCAGCACGCCAGAGCACACTGCCACAGCACCCGACCGGCCGTACCGAGACTGGGCGGGTGGCGAAATGTCCGAATCCTTTAGCATTGCGACATGACGACGCGCACCGTGACGAGACTGGCAGGGGTGGTCGTGGCCGTAACTCTGACGCTGTCCGCCTGCGGGGGACCGTCCGAAACGCCGACGCCCACGACCACCACCGCACCGGCGTTCGCGATCGACACCTCGACGCCGCTGGGCGCGATCAACGACCGGATCGTGCAGTGGATCAATGCCGACGCCGCCCCGGATCCGGCAGCGGTGAACGCCGTGACGGGCCCGGAGCTGGCGGCAGCACTCGAGCCGATGGGCGGGCTCGTCACCCCTCTCGAGCAGTTGCGCGCCGGCGCGCCGAACGTGGCGACGGGCTTCGAGGAAGGACCGGACGGCGCCGTCCTTCGCTTCACCGCCGACGGTATTCCGGCCACGATCACCACCTCCCTCGGTGCCGACGGCACGCTCGACGGCATTCTGGCCAGCCCGGAAACTCCGGCGATCTCGTCGTTCGACGAGCTCGACGCCGCCCTGTCGAAGGTGGCTCCGAACTACTCCTACAGCGCGTCTCGTCTGAACGGCGGTGAGTGCGAGTCCGTGTACTCGGTCAATGCCGACGCGATGCTCCCGCTGGGATCGGTGTTCAAGCTGTACGTTCTCGGCGCTCTGACCGACGAGATCGAGGCAGGCAGCGTGCGATGGAACGAGCAGCTGATCATCCGCGACGAGAACAAGAGTGCGCCGTCGGGCGAATTGCAGAATCGCCCCGATGGCACGACGGTGTCGGTGCGCGAAGCCGCGGAGAAGATGATCTCGCTGTCCGACAACACCGCCACCGATCTGCTGATGGAACGCCTCGGTCGGGACCGCGTCGAGGCTCAGCTCGCCACGATGGGTCATCACGATCCCTCTGCAATGACGCCGATGATGGATACCCGACAGTTCTTCGTCATCGGGTTCGGTAACCCGAATCTTCGTTCCGAATGGGCGGACGCGGATGCCGACGGACGCGAGCAGATCCTCGCGGAAGCCGATTCCCGGCCGCTGGACATCGACTTCGAGAACTTTCTCGACAACCCGGCATCGGCCGACGGCGTGGAGTGGTTTGCCAACGCACAGGACGTGTGTGCGGCGGTGGGCTACCTGGCGACCGGCCCGTCGGCGGAGGAGAACCGTCGCATCCTGGCCATCACCCCGGGTGTGCAGCTCGATCCCGCGCAGTGGCCCTACTCCGGCTTCAAAGGCGGTAACGCTCCCGGCGACCTGGCCGCGGCGTTCCTGGCCACCGACGCCTCGGGGCAGGACTGGATCGTCACCGAGCAGTTCCGGGCGGACGGAGCCATCGACCTGATCCCGTCCAGCTACGCATTCCTCGTTGCGCAGGAAGCTTTTGCTCTGCTGAAGTGAGTGGGATTTGTAACACCGGTGTTACCGCTGGATTACACTCGTCCCCGTGGAGGCACAACACGAACCGGCTCAGCAGGCGTGGCCGACGGGCTTCAAAGAGTTCCTGATCTGCGAGTTCACCGACTTCAGTCCCCTGGTGACCAGGGCCATGGAAGACAATTGCGCGTCGCTGTTCCACGACGGTCCCTACGGCAGATCCGGCTTCTGGCGGACCTTCCGAGCCGTGTTCCGAGAATTCGTCTGGCCGGTCTGAAGTTCCGGGCCTCATGGGCCGCGGCAAAAGGTTACCGTCGAGTATGGCAACCACAACGGATCACCTTCGGAACACTCTGGACGGCCGCTGGCGTGATGTGAAGAACGAGGCGCGCAAGCAACTCGCGCGCGACGAGTTCCGCCCGCATTACACACCGAACACCGTCATCGCCCGCACCAAGGCGCTCGAACAGCTCAAGCTTCTCGCCGCGGCCGGGGCTGCCGACAACGGCTTCAAGAAGGAACACGGCGGTACCGGAGACGTCGGTGCCGCGGTGACGATGATCGAAATGCTCGCGATGAGCGACCTGTCGTTGATGGTCAAGGCAGGGGTCCAGTGGGGACTGTTCGGCGGTGCCATCGAGAATCTGGGTACCGAGCGGCACCACAAGGCATACGTACCGAAGATCATCAACCTCGAGTTGCTGGGTTGCTTCGCCATGACGGAGACCGGACACGGCAGTGACGTGCAGTCTCTCGAGACGACGGCGACGTACGACCCGAAGACCGACGAGTTCGTGATCAACTCACCCACTCCGTCCTCCCGCAAGGACTACATCGGTGGTGCCGCCGAGACTGCGACCGTCGCTGCCGTCTTCGCGCAGCTGATCACCGCAGGGCCGGGCGAAGAGCCCGAGGGCCACGGCGTGCACTGCTTCTTCGTACCGCTGCGGGACGAGAACGGCGACGACCTCCCCGGCGTGACGACCTCGGATTGTCAGTACAAGGGCGGACTCCCCGGCGTGGACAACGGCCGACTGATGTTCGACCACGTCCGCATTCCGCGGGACAACCTGCTCAACAAGTACGCCGACGTCTCTGCCGACGGCACGTACACCTCCCCCATCGAGAATCCGTCCAGGCGGTTCTTCACGATGCTCGGCACGTTGATCCGCGGGCGCGTCACAGTCGGTGGCAGCGCTGCGGCCGCAGCTCGTGTCGCCCTCGACATCGCGACGCGATATGCGTTGCAGCGCAGGCAGTTCGCTGCCCCCGGCTCCGATCAGGAAGTGCTGATCATGGACTACCTGGTGCATCAGCGTCGACTCTTCCCGCTCATCGCCAAGTCGTACGCTCTGCAGTTCGCGCAGAACGAGCTGGTGTCGAAGATGCACGAGCTGCAGACTGCGGACAACCCGGATGCCGAGGAGCAGCGCGAGCTCGAGTCGCGTGCCGCCGGCCTCAAAGCCGCCAATACCTGGCACGCCACTGCCGCGATCCAGGAAGCACGCGAGGCATGTGGCGGCGCGGGCTACCTGGCCGAGAACCGGCTGATCTCACTCAAGGCCGACACCGATGTGTTCACCACCTTCGAGGGTGACAACCACGTGCTCACGCAGCTGGTGGCCAAGGAACTGCTCACCGCGTACGCCGACGACGTGAAGTCGATGAGCCCGGTCGAGTGGGTCAAGTTCGCAGCCGACATGGTCGGCGATCGCGTCGTCAAACGCACTGCGGCGCAGGCGATCATGCAGACCATCCTCGATCGGCGTCAGGACAACGAAGAGGAGGGGTCGCTGTTCAATCGCGGCACCCAGGTCAAGATGTTCGAGGATCGTGAGGAGTATCTGCTGTCCACGGTCGCGCGCCGTCTGCAGTCGAAGTCGAAGGAGAGCAGTTCGTTCGACGCGTTCAACGCGGTACAGGACCACGTTCTGCACGCTGCGAGCGCCCACATCGACCGCATCATCTTCGAGGCCTTCATCGCCGGCATCGAGTCGTGCGAGGACGAGACCACCAAGGACCTGCTCGAGGAGGTCTGCGATCTCTACGCCCTGTCGGTGATCGAGGACGACAAGGCCTGGTTCATCGAGCATCGCTACCTGTCCACCGAGCGCTCCAAGGCAGTGACTCGCGCGATCAACGAGCGGTGCCGCACCCTGCGTCCGCATGCGGAGTTGCTGGTCGACGGCTTCGGCGTGCCCGAGGCTCTCGTCGGTGCCGCGATGCTCGGCGAGCCCGGAGCGGGTACCGAGGAAGAACCGGCCGGAAACCCCAGCCACGCGCACTGACGCGTAGTCGGGGGTCAGCCGGGAGAGATCGCGAAGACCCGGCAGGGACCACCGGTCGCGCCCGCGTGCTTCGGTGCGCCGACGACGACCGTGGCCCCTGCCGGGGGCACGGCATCCAGATTCGCCAGTGCCTCCACTCCGTATCGGCCCGCGCCGAGTACCGCTGTGTGCGCTGGATAGTCGCGGTCGCTCATCCGATCGAGACTGAGCGTGTCTACCCCGATTCCGACGACGTTGCGCTCGCGCACCAGCATCCGTGCCGCGTCACCGCCGAACCCGGGAGCGGCACGTTCGGCGAGCCGGTCCTGCCATCGACTGTGCATGACCACCAGTGCGCGATCGGGTATCCGTCCGTGCTCGCGCTCCCACCGGGCGATGTCCTCGGTCGTCACGACCGATTCCGGATCCGACGCGGCCCGCGCGGAGATGTCCAGCACGACCAGCGGGGCGATCAGGTCTTCCAGCGGCAGGATGTCGGCCGTCGCACCGCCGCGCACTCGATGCGCGGGGGCATCGATGTGCGTGCCCGTGTGCTCGTAGTACGAGAGCTTGTTGACCAGAAAGCCGCCCCGCTCGTAGGCGGCGACCGGGTGCATCGAGAACGGTTCGTTACCCGGCCACACCGGAAACGTCGGACTCAACGTGTGCGTCAGATCGATCAATCGACCCGCCGGGATCGCCATTGCGAGCGCCGGTGCGGCGTGTGCAGCACCGCCGGCCGCAACCGTCAGAGCAGCTGCCCCCAACGACCCGAACAGCGCCCTACGTCCGATTCTGCGGTGAACGGTCTCGACGACCTCGGGGCCGCACATCAGTCGGCAGCGGGGGTGACGAGCAGAACCTTGTCGTCGGATCCGTTGTCGGTGGTCAGCAGGAAGGCTCCGTCGCTTCCGAAGCTGGTGAGCGAGCGCAGCCGACCGTAGGTACCCACCAGGGCGTCGGCCTCGTCGACGTAGTCCGCGCCGTCCTCGGACAGCTTGAGGAACACGAGCTTCTCGCCCTGTTGACTCGACATCACCGCGGCACCGTTCCAGGAACCCCACCCGGCGCCGTTCGCAAAGGTCAGGCCAGGGGTTGCGATCGTGGGGCTACCCGAACTCCACACCGCCGCGCGTGCCCCGGGCACCCGGGTGGGATCGGTCATCGGCACCGACTCGTCGTACACGAACGGCAGCCGATCCGGCCGGTAGCCGTAGTTGCCGCCGGGGACCAGCAGGTTGAGTTCGTCGTCCCTGGTGGTGCCCTGCTCCACCTCGTAGATGTCCTGGGTGCCGGGCCGTATCGCGAGCCCCTGCACGTTCCGATGACCGAGCGTGAAGACTCGGCCGGGTGCATCGGAGGCAGCCGAGCCATCGGCGTTGATGTGCAACACCTTGCCGCCCAGCGAGTTTCGATCCTGCGGCACCGAAGGCGATGCCGTGTCTCCTATCCCGATGTACAGGGTGCCGTCAGGGTGGGCCAAGATGCGGCACCCGCCGTGGCGACCACCGTCGGCGACGGGGATGTCGTCGACGAGTGTGCCGGTGCGCGTCAACTCGGTCCAGGCGGGGTCGACGGTCCACGACACCACGGCGATGTGGTTGTCGGTGCCCCCGCCCGCACTACCGGTGCCCGCACTGCCGGCACCTGTTCCCTGCCCCTGCACGCCCTGGCAGGTGTAGATGGTCCTCGATGTGGCGAAGTCCGTGGCCAGTGCGATCCCCATCAGGCCTGTCTCGCCCGACGCGTAGAGATCGCCGAGATCCGCTTCGAGATCGCGGGTGGTGCCGCCGACATCGCGGATCACGAATCGCCCCGCTCGCTCGCCGGTCAGCACCGTCCCGTCGGGGGCAACCACGGCATCCCACGGTTTCGCGAGCCCGTCGAGCACGGTGGTGACCGTCAGGTCGGGCAGCGGATCGGCCTGTGCCGTCGCGCCCGTCGAGCATGCCAGCGTCAGGAACACGCTGGCGGCGAGTACACCGGAACTGGACACCAGCTTGTTCATCCACACTCCTGACGACGATCGGCCACCAGCCCGATATGACCGGTATCACACGATCATAAACACACCGGAGGGGTGGCCGGCGCAGTCAGGACGCGATTCGGTAGCCGGCTTCTTCGATCGCGGCGTCGACGGCTGCTGCGTCGAGTTCCGTGTCGCTGCTGATCACGACGGCTCCGGTATCGACATCCACATCGACGCCCGTGACGCCCGGAACCTCGGACACTTCTTCCTTCACCGACGCTGCGCAATGCGCGCACGTCATGCCCTCGACGGAGTAGGTCGTCTGCATGTCATTGCCTCCTGTGCCTGGTCAGGAACGAACGAGACGCGCAATGGCCTCGGACGCCTCTTTGACTTTCGCGTCTGCTTCGGGACCGCCCTGCCGCGCGGCGTCGACGACGCACCCGGCGAGGTGGGCGTCGAGCAGCTTCAGCGAGACGGACTGCAACGCCTTCGTCACCGCGGATACCTGGGTGAGAACGTCGATGCAGTACCGGTCGTCGGCAACCATGCGTGAAATGCCGGCCACCTGCCCCTCGATGCGACGCAGTCGTTTCAGCAGGTCGTCCTGTTCGGCGCTGTAGCTGCTCATGCCGTCGATGATACCCCTACCCGGTATGGGGAGGATCGACGGTCAGCAGCCGGCGGACGCCGTCGATGGCAACCAGTCCCCCGACGATCACCGCCAGGGCGGCGACCGCAATCCACGACCCCGAATAGAACGTGCCCGTGTACGCCGGGGACACGTCGGGAACGGCAGCGAATTCGGTCGTGCGCACCCCTGCCTTCCAGCACGCCACCGCGCAGATCACCGCGACCACCGCGAGGACCAGTTCGACCCAGCCGACGGACTTCCTCACACGTACTCCTGCTTCGCCGTCTCGAGTGCGGCGCGTAGACCGTCGTCGTCCTTCGCCCACGCTTGCACCAGACCGCCGCCGACCAGTCGCAGCCCGATGCCGTGCCGTTTGCGCGGCACCCCCGAGAGCTCACCGAGAACGCGTGCGGTTTCCCACTTCTTCGGCTCGTATTCGCCGTCCTCGTACTCGGCGGGCGGGAAGATTTCCGTGATCTCGGCGACGTCGACGGTTTCGGTCCCCTGGCGCAGCTGCCGGGTGGTCAGCTCGACGCTGACATGCATGCGGGCCGCGCGGAGCTGTACGTAGGTCAGTCCGACGAGAATCAGCGAGAACAGCGCCAGGGCGAACCAGTGGATCACCGGTCCCGACGCCAGCTCGACCGCGAGCACCACCAGACAGAACGCGGGACCCCACAGCAGAGCGCGCCAACGGCCACCGGGCTCGTGGAACAGAACGGGGTCGGTGCCGCCGAGATCATTGCTCACGGACGAACCACTCTCGCGCCGACGGGCGATACACCAGCACCGATGCAACGACCAGTGCGATCGTGATGATCAGCAACACGAACGGGAAGACCAGCGCGGCGAAGGTCGACAGCAGCGCAGTCGCCCCGGACAGCGCCACCAACGCCCGTCGGAACCGTCGGTCGCCACCTCGGACGGGGCCCGACATCAACCCCACTGCCAGGCCGACCACGCCGAAGATGACACCGAGACCTCGGAACACGGTCAGAAACGAGTCGATCTGTTCGTCGCTCGCACCGCCGTCGGTGAACGACGCGCGGATCTGATCGACGGGCAACGTGAGCGCGATCATGCAGACGACGATCAGCATCACTGCCGACGCCAACCACAACCAGTACGCGGTGGAGACCACCCGGGGACGAACCATCGATTCGTCAATGTCAGCACTCACGCTCGACATACTGCCACCGCGGCGTGGCGCGGAGTTCAGCCGGCAGAAATTCCCAGCGCCATGATGGCGATGGCCGCCGACACGGCGAGCAGCAGACCGAGCAGTGCCCACCCAGGTCTGCCGTTCTCGGCGGGACACACGGTGCTCTCGGCCGCCGCGATCGACTCCGGGAGGGCACGGCTGGGCGGCACCGGAATGTTCTCTGCCATATTCGATCCGATCACTCGATACGTTTATCGAAAGTGATGGTAGTCACACCGACGGGCTCGGCGCGCGGAACACGCTCGAAATCAGCGCTTCCGCGAGGACAGGAAGTACTCGTTGGATTCCTTGCGGTGCATCAGGTAGATCGCACCCGCTGCGAGCACACCCTGGCCGATGCTCAGCACGCTCATGACGATGTTCATCGCACCGGTACTGGATGCGATCGCGAACAGGTCGAGAATCGTGGTGAACACGGTGATCGAGCCGATGATGGTCAGCAGCATGCGCGCCCACATCTTGCCGGCACGCATCCTCTTCACCCAGAACAGGAACAGCGCACCGAAGCCCACGACGACGAACAGCGTCACGACGAGCATCACCGTCACCATCGACTGCGTGGATTCGACGGTCATGTCCGCCGCCGCACCCTGAGCAGCGAGGTCGTCGAGCAGAGACTGCGCGAATTCCGCGCGTGCGCCGAACAGCGTCCACACCGAGTACAGCGCCGAGATGGCACCGATCAGCGCGACTCCCCACCACAGGTGCCGGGCAGTCTCCACATCCACCGGTGCCGGGCGAGCGGCAGGCTCGAGTTCGGGACCGGACTGAGGGAAGCCGTGTTCGAGCTCCCAGCGCTGCCAATCCGGCTGCGACGGAGGGTTGTTCGGCACGTTGCTGTCAGGACTGCTACCGTCCGCGTTGTTGTTCGGAGGAAAATCGTTCACAGCCAGCCCGCCACTTCGGTTGCCCAGTAGGTCAGTACGACATCTGCACCGGCGCGTCTGATGCCGACGAGCGATTCGAGGACCGCGGCGTCGCGGTCGATCCACCCGTTCTGGGCAGCGGCGGTGATCATGGCATATTCCCCCGAGATCTGATATGCCGCAACCGGAACCGGTGACATCTCGGCGACGTCACGGAGAATGTCCAGATACGACATCGCCGGCTTGACCATCACCATGTCGGCACCCTCGGCAAGGTCGAGCTCCACCTCGTGGGTCGCCTCACGGCGGTTGGCCGCGTCCTGCTGATACGTCCGACGGTCACCCTGCAGCGACGAGCCGACCGCTTCACGGAACGGTCCGTAGAACGCCGACGCGTACTTCGCCGAATATGCCAGCTGCCCCACCTCGACGTGCCCGGCCGCATCGAGTCCGGCACGAATGGCACCGACCTGCCCGTCCATCATGCCGCTCGGACCGAGCAGGTGCGCACCGGATTCCGCCTGCGCGACGGCCATGTCGACGTAGCGCAGCAACGTCGCGTCGTTGTCGATCGAGCCGTTCTCGCCCAGCACACCGCAGTGTCCGTGCGAGGTGAACTCGTCGAGGCAGGTGTCGGCCATGATGACCGTCGAGTCCCCGAGGTCGGCCTTCAGACGGGCCAGGCCTCGGTTCAGAATTCCGTCCGGATCCGTTGCGCCGGAGCCGCTCTCATCCTTGTCCTCCACCATCGGGACACCGAACAACATGACGCCACCGACACCGGCTGCGACTGCTTCCTCGGCGGCCCTGCTCAGCGAGTCCAGCGTGTGCTGGAACACTCCGGGCATCGAGCTGATCGCGCGGGGCTCGGAGATGCCGTCGGCCACGAACATCGGCAACACCAGATGCCGTGGCTGCAGCGACGTTTCGGCCACGAGGCGGCGCAGGGCCGGAGTGCGGCGAAGGCGTCGGGGACGGTCGGTGGGGAACAAGCGGACCTGCCTCACTTGATTCGTCGTGCGCGTTGTGCGTAGCCGGAGGTACGCACAACGCGCACGAGGCGCGTCAGCGCCTGCGTGACTTCTTACGCGGCGGTGGCAGTGCACCCTCGGCCCGCAGGCGAGCCGCGTGCTCTGCCAGTGCCTCGACCAGCGGTCCGACCTGAGCCGACTCCGGCTGCACATCCACGCGCAGACCGAACTCGACGGCCGTCTCGGCAGTCTTCGGGCCGATGCACGCCACGAGCGTGCGAGCATGCGGCTTACCAGCGATACCGACCAGGTTCCGCACGGTGGAGCTCGAGGTGAAGCACACCGCGTCGAATCCACCGGTCTTGATCATCTCGCGAGTCTCGGCGGGGGGCGGCGCTGCCCGGACGGTGCGGTAGGCCGTGACGTCGTCGATCTCCCAGCCGCGTTCGCGCAGACCCTCGGCGAGCGTTTCGGTAGCGATGTCGGCGCGCGGCAACAGAACTCGGTTGACCGGGTCGAAGACCTCGTCGTACGGCGGGAAGTCCTCGAGCAGTCCGAGCGAGCTCTGCTCCCCCGAAGGCACGAGCTCGGGGTTGATGCCGAACGAGCGCACCTTGGCCGCCGTTGCCTCACCGACACAGGCGATCTTGACGCCGGAGAACGCACGCGCGTCCAGGCCGAATTCCTCGAACTTCTCCCACACCGCGCGAACGGCGTTGGTCGAGGTGAACACGACCCACTGGTAGCGGCCGTCGACCAAGCCCTTGACCGACCGTTCCATCTGAGCCGGGCTGCGCGGGGGCTCGACGGCGATGGTCGGGACTTCGATGGGGATGGCCCCGTGTGTGACGAGGCGATCGCTCATCTCGCCGGCCTGATCCTTGGTGCGCGGCACCAGCACGGTCCAGCCGTACAGTGCGCGAGACTCCCACCAGGACATCTTGTTTCGTCCGGAGACGACCTTGCCGACGGTGACGACCAGAGATCCGACGAGCTCGGATCCCGCGTCGTTCAGGGTGGCCAGTGTCGCCTCGACGGTGCGCTGCTGACGGGTGGTGCCGCGCACCGTGATGGCTGCAGGTGTCTGCGGTGCCAGGCCGTGTTCGACCAGGGCACTGGCAGTTTCGGCCAGGTGCCCCGCCGTGGCGTGCAACACCAGCGGGCCGGGAGCAGCCGCGAGGGCAGCCCAGTCGACCTCGCCGCGAACGTCCGCTTCGGTGTGGCCGGAGCCGAGTGCCATGCCCGCGTAACTGGGTACCGCGGAGCCCGAGGGCAGACCGGGCAGCACCTCGAACGGCACGTGAGTGCGGGCCACGGCACTGACCTCGGCGATCACCGAGTCGGTGGTCAGCGGATCTCCCGAGACCAGACGCACCACATCGTGGCCGTTCTTGGCTTCGGCGAGAAGGGTTTTGGCGACCTCGGCGGGCTCGCCGAGTGCCGGGCGCACCTCGACCCCGTTCTCACCCGTCTCGGCATCGCGGGGGACGTCGGCACCGACGAGAGCGGTGACACCCTTGTCGACGTCGGGATCGGTGAAAGCGAGCTCGGCCGCTCCGAGCACTTCCCGTGCCCGGACCGTGAGCAGAGCCGGGTCACCGGGCCCGGATCCCACGAACAGGATCCGTCCGTTGGTGTTCTTGCGGACTGGGCTCATCGGTTGTTCTCCAGTGCTGTCTTGTGTGGGTACTGCAGTTCTATCGGGGTTGCGGTGCCCCGTTTGGGAATCAGCCGGGCAGTGGCGATCGACTCTCTTCGCACTACGGGACGGGTCGCCGCGCGTTTGGCGCGTCCGCGAACGGGTGCCGTTATTGCCCTAGACATGAGATCCGCCCTGTACTGGTTCGGTGACCGAAACGAGTTCGCGTGCACCGAGATCGAGTAGTTCACGGGCCAGTTCGCGGCCCAGTTCCTCGGCTCGGTCGGGCGACCCGACGATCGACGCGCGAATGGTGTCGCTGCCGTCGATGGCCGCCACGCAGCCGCGCAGCGACAACTCGTCGAAGATGCGACCGTCCTCGTCGATGGACTCGACGACCTCGGCGATGGCACCCACCGGCGCGGTGCAGCCGGCTTCGAGCTCGGCGAGCAGTCCGCGTTCGGCGGCCACTGCGGCCCGTGAATGTGCATCGTCCAGGGTGGCGATGGAGGCGGCGAGATCGGTGTCGGCACTTCGACATTCGACGGCCAGTGCACCCTGCGCGGGTGCCGGCAGCAACTGCACCGGATCCAGGGCTTCGGTGACGACGTCCAACCTGCCGATACGGGCCAGTCCTGCGCGCGCGACGATGACGGCGTCGAGCTCACCCGAGGCCACCTTGCCGATGCGGGTGTCGAGGTTGCCGCGCAGGGGTCGAACGTCCAATCCCTGTCCGAGAGCACGCAATTGAGCAATTCGGCGAGGCGCGGAGGTACCCACCTTCGCGTCGGCCGGCAGCTCACCGAGCACGAGACCGTCGCGGGCCACCAGTGCATCGCGGGGGTCTTCACGCGCCGGAATGGCAGCGATGATGAAGCGCTCGTCGGCGGCGGTCGGCAGATCTTTGTACGAGTGCACGGCGATGTCGACGGTGCCGTCGGCCAGGGCCTCACGCAACGCCGCGGTGAACACACCGACGCCGATGGTCTGCACCGGTGCTGCCGACAGGTCGCCTGCGGTCTTGACGATCACCAGTTCCGCCTCGACTCCGGCCGCAGAGAGAGCCACCCGAACCGTGTCGGCCTGAGTGGTCGCGAGAAGGCTTCCGCGAGTACCGATCTTGACGATGCCGGTCATACCTGATCCCCCTCGGCGGTGGTTCCGGGGCGAAGATCGGTACGGCTTGCCGTGAAGTCGTCGACCAGCTCCAGGGAGCCGATCTCCATCGGAGTCGCCACGGCCTCGACCGAACCGGGGCTGAGCTCGAACAATTCGCGCAGCGCCGCGGCATAGGAATCTCCGCCGGGCGTACTGGCAAGCTGCTTCACGCGGACCGTCGGTGAATGCAGCAACTTGTCCACGACGCGGCGCACCGTGCGGGCCACTTCGTCGCGCTGTGGGGAGTCGAGCCCGGGCAGCCGCGACTCGAGCCGCAGCAGTTCCCCCTCGACCACCTCGGCGGCGCGCTGGCGCAGCGCCGTGACGGTGGGGGTGACCTCGGCAAGTCGTTGTCCCGCAAGGTAACCCGAGAGTTCGTTGGAAACGATCTCGCGTGCGGCCGACGCGTCGTTCGCGGCAGCTCCAGCAGCTGGGTCGCGCTGCAGGGATTCCATGTCGAAGACGGTGATGCCCGGCAGACCGGACACGGCCGGGTCGACGTCGCGCGGCAATCCCAGGTCGCAGATCACGAGCGGCCGGTCTGCGTCGCGGCGGGCGAGCGCGAGGTGTGCGTCGGCGATGGAGACGACGGCCCCCACCGCACCGGTACAGGTCACGAGGATGTCGGCGGCGGCCACTGCGTCGGCCAGGTTCTCGAGCGCGACCGAGGAGGCGGTGATGCCGTTCGAGACGGCGTTCTCGGCCAGGTGGTCGGCTCGTTCGCGGGTGCGGTTGACGACGGTCAGCGCGTCGATTCCGGCGCGGCCGAGGTGTGCGACGGCGAGTCCGCCCATCGCTCCGGCGCCGAGGACCACCGCGGTGCGGCCACGGAGCGAGCCTCCGAAGACGTCTGCGGCGCGATCGAGAGCGACGGACACCACCGAGGCTCCGGCGGCGTCGATACCGGTTTCGCTGTGCACGCGCTTGCCGACTCGCAGTGCCTGCTGCGCGAGCTCGTGCATGACGCGGCCCGATGCCTGCTGACCGTCCGAGGCGGCGTACGCCGATCGAATCTGGCCGAGGATCTGCTGTTCTCCGATGACCATCGAGTCCAGGCCACTGGCCACGGCGAACAGGTGCTCGACGGCTGCCTCGCTGTACCGAACGTAGGCGTGCTTGGTCAGGTCGGCGATTTCGAGGCCGGAGTGCTCACCGAGAACTTCGCCGACGGCTGTCAGTGCGCCGTGGAACGCGTCCACGACTGCATAGATCTCGACGCGGTTGCACGTGGAGACCACCATGACCTCGGAGATGTTTCCGCTGGCCATCAGTTTGTCGGTCAGTTTCGGGCGATCGGTGTCCGTGATGGCGACACGCTCGAGGACTGCGACGGGAGCGCTACGGTGCGATATCCCGACGAGAAGGACACTCACGGTGCAATCACCGATCCGTTTCTTGTCGAACTGTTGACTGGGCTTGGATTACCGGCGATGCGCGGGCCGTGACTGCGGCCCAGACGCGAGGTGGAAGGCAGTGGTGACGCCGATACGGGCGTCGGCACCGGGGCCGTCACGATCGTCGGCCCGGACACGTTGCGGGAGCTGTTGAAGGACAGAACCTGCATCTCGACGGCCAGGTCGACTCGACGTACCTCGACGTGGTCGGGGACGTCGAGCACCATCGGCGAGAAGCTCAGAATGCACTCGACCCCACCCGAGACGAAGTGTCCTGCCACCCGGTGGACGGCCTCGTCTGGAGTGGCGATGACACCGATGGTCGCCTCGAGTTCGCGGCAGGCGTCTTCGAGCTCGTCGATGTGTCGAACCGTGAGTCCCTCGACTTCGGTGCCGACCAGCGCGGGGTCGATGTCGAACAGTCCGACCATGGTGAATCCGCGACGTGCGAAGCCGCCGTATCCGGCGAGAGCCTGTCCGAGGTTGCCCACACCGGCCAGTACGACGCGGTGGCCACGGTCGAGACCGAGAGCACTGTCGATCTTGGCGCGCAGGCGTGCGACGTCGTACCCGACTCCACGAACACCGTTGGGTCCGAGGAACGAGAGATCTTTGCGCAATTTCGCCGATCCGACGCCTGCTGCGGTGGCAAGTTCTTCACTCGAGACGATGAGAACGCCTTCGTCTGCAAGGATCGAGAGGACCCGCAGGTATGTCGCGAGACGAGTGACCGTAGCCTGAGGGATGACCCGCTCTACGCCGCTGGGCGACGGGCGCTCTTCGGTCACGTCTGGGGCTCCTCGTCCGAACGGCGTCGATGCCGGTCTTCACGCTGATCCTGCGTTCGTGTCTATTTCACGAATGCTGTTCACACCACGGTAACTGCTTGTGAACGAATGAACAAAGTTGCGCATACCGGCCCTCACCTGCACACGGAGAGCAATCACACGTTCTTAGGGTGCCCTGCCCGGTCCAGATCGGCCCGCAATCGGGGCACGTCGACCTCCCAGTAACTGTGCTCGACACCGTCGAGTAACACCACGGGTACTCGGTCCCCGTACTCCGCGCGCAGGTCAGGCGATTCGGCCGCGGCCTCGTCCACGTCGATGACCGTCACGTCGACGCCGAATTCGGCGCACACCTCGCGGAGCACCGCCGATGCGTGGGTGCAGGAATGGCAGCCTGCGCGGGTGAGAAGTGCCACGCCGGACGGAGTCGTTTCCATCCGTCCACTGTGACACGGCGGCAACAGAGACGAAGGTCACAGCAGCTCGGTGCGTCGGGAACTGTTCATCGTCGGTAGGTGCCGTCGTGCAACGCTCGTGTCGGACGCACGCATTAGGCTGCGAGAGACGTACTGGAGAGGGAGGTGGACGTGGTGACTGACGGGGGCACAGACCTGCCGATCGAGGACACGCCCGATGTCGACATGGTCGACACGAACGATCCGGACGGGGACAAGCAGCGCAAGCGTCGTATTCGCCGAATTCGCAATCCGTTCGGCCCGTCCGATGCGGAGGTCCGCGCCAATGTTGCGGGCGAAGCCAGCGCAGATGCTGCACTGGCACTGCAGGTCGAGTCCGAGGGAGCTGTTCCCCGAGATCTGACCGCAGCCGCCTTCTTCGACGTGGACAACACCATGGTGCAGGGCGCGTCGATCATTCACTTCGCACGCGGGCTCGCTACCCGGAAATACTTCACCACTGGTGACGTGGCCCAATTCGCTTGGCAGCAGGTCAAATTCAGGGTCAGCGGCAAGGAGAACAGCGAGGACGTGGCCAGTGGCCGCGAGAAGGCGCTCTCGTTCATCACCGGTCGTCCCACTGCCGAACTGAGCCGGCTCGGCGAGGAAATCTACGACGAGATGATCGCCGACAAGATCTGGGCGGGCACCCGTGCCCTCGCCCAGATGCACCTCGACGCAGGTCAGCAGGTGTGGCTGGTCACCGCCACTCCCCTCGAACTCGCCCAGATCATCGCCGAGCGGCTGGGCCTGACGGGCGCGCTGGGGACTGTCGCCGAGAGCAAGGACGGCGTGTTCACCGGCCGTCTCGTCGGCGACATCCTGCACGGCATCGGCAAAGCTCATGCCGTGCGTTCGTTGGCCGTACGTGAAGGCCTCAACCTCAAGCGGTGTACCGCCTACTCGGACAGCCACAACGACGTGCCGATGCTCTCGCTCGTCGGTACGGCCGTCGCGATCAACCCAGATCCGGACCTGCGTGAGCTGGCGAAGAACCGCGGCTGGGAGATCCGCGACTATCGCACCGGACGTAAGGCCGCCAAGATCGGTGTGCCCACTGCGTTGGCCCTGGGCGCGGTGGGCGGCGGTCTCGCAGCGGTGATCGGTCGTCGCAAAGCCTGACCCCGCCCGCCCGTCGGGTCAGAGCGTCAGTTGCATCAGGGTCAGATCCAGCCATCTCCCGAACTTCACGCCCACCTGCGGCATCTGTCCGACGCGAACGAATCCGAACTTCTCGTGCAGTGCGATGGACGTGGTGTTCTCGGATTCGATGAACCCCACCAACACGTGGATGTCACCGCCTCGTGCCCGGTCGATCAATTCGCTCAGCAGGGCACTGGCCAGGCCGCGGCGATAGAAGTCGCGGTGGATGTACACCGAATGTTCCACCGAGTGCCGGTAGCCGCTCTTGACCCGCCACTGGCCGTACGACGCGTAGCCGGCGACCCGGCCGTCGGCCTCCGCGGTGAGTACCGGGTAACCGGAAGTGATCCGTCCCTCGAACCACGCTGTGCGATCGGCGAGGTCCACCTGTTCCTCGTCCCAGATGGCGGTGGTGTTGGCGACCGCATCGTTGTGGATGTCGAGAATGTCGGGGAGGTCTTCTACCGTGGTGTCGCGAATATGCACTGCCAGAGGATAACCCGGGCTAACCGAGAAAGACGTTGCGTCTCTTGGCAAGCAGTCGGTACAACGTGTGCTGAATTGTTTCGCGCACGTGGTCGGTCAACTCGAAGAGCACCATCGGATCTTCGAACGCGGTGGCGTCGTAGGAGTCGGTGTGAATGGGCTTGCCGAACTCGATGTACCACTTCGACGGCAGTGGGATCAGCCCCAGCGGCCCGAGGTGCGGGAAGAACGGTGTCACCGGGAAGTACGGCATCCCCATCAGTCGCGCCAGCGGGGCGATGTCGCCGATCTTCGGGTAGATCTCCTCGGACCCGACGATGGAGCACGGAATGATCGGCGCACCCGTTCGCAGCGCAGCCGAGACGAAGCCGCCGCGACCGAAGCGCTGCAACTTGTACCGCTCGCTGAACGGTTTGCCGATGCCCTTGAAGCCCTCGGGGAACACTGCGGCCACTTCCCCGGTGCGCAGCAGCCGTTCCGCGTCGGGATTGCACGCCAAGGTGTGCCCGGCCTTGCGGGCGATCGTGCCGACGCCGGGCATCTCGAATGCCATGTCGGCAGCCAACATTCGCAACGGCCGGTGGGCAGGGTGGTGATCGCGCACGGCAACCGAGGTCATCAGTGCGTCGACCGGTACGACTCCGGCGTGGTTGGCAACGACGAGCGCACCTCCCTCGGCGGGGATGTTCTCGATGCCCTTGACCTCGACGCGGAACCACTTGTCGAACAGCGGACGCAGCAGGGGCAGCCAGACGGCGTCGGCGAAGTGCGGGTCGTAGCCGAACTCGTCGACGCTGTAGTCGCCGGCCAGGCGTCGACGCACGAACTCCGCGACCGAGGAGATCTGGTCGACGATCGCGGTCTTGGTGTCGTCGATCATCGACAGCACGGGTGCCGCTTCTGCGGCGATCGCGGCCGCACCGGCAGCGGGGGTCGGGTCCACCAGCGGCGTCGGCTCACGTGGATCGGCGTAGGCCGATGGGTGCCGCTCGCGTGAACCCTGCGCTGCGCGGGCGGAACGGGCGGACGCGCCGCCGTGCAAGGGAATGACTTTGGCCACGTCGCTCACCTGTCCGCTCCGGATTCTCGCGCCGTGTCGGCACTGCCGAGCGACGCCAGTACCCGCGCCGCGGAAGCCCCTGTGTCGACGGCCCCGAGCAGCCGATTCTCGATGGCGTCGACCCATTCGGTTCGGACGACCGGCCGAAGCGCCGCGCCGCGCACGAAGTCGTCGAACGCCTGGACTGTGGTCCACCGAGGCTCGAAGCCGAGTACGGACCGCATCCGTGTGGTGTCCAGTCCGCAGCCGAAATGGAAGTAGTCGAGTTGCTCGGTGGTGAATTCGCGCATCATCCCGCCCATGAGCGCCCGCCCCACGCTCTTGAACAGTGGAAACGGCACCGGAACCTGCACACGACCGGCACGTCGAATGGCCTGCGAGAGCATGATGGTGCCGTCGGCACCGATGTTGAACGTGCCTGCCGGCCCGCCGATGGTGGCGCGTTCGAGAGCCGCGAGCGCGTCCTCCTCGTGCAACAGCTGCATGCGCGCATCGCGTCCGACGATGCTCGGGATCAGCGGCGACGTCATGTACCGCGAGATGGTGCCGTTGAGCCGCGGGCCGATCAGTGGGGCCATACGCAGGATCGACACCGCGATATCCGGGCGGCGACGACCGAGTCCGCGAACATAACCCTCGATGTCGATGGTGTCCTTGGCGTACGCGCCGCTCGGTGGGCGTCGAGCACTCATTTCCTCGGTGAATTTCACCGGATCCTTCGCGCTGCATCCGTACACCGAGGACGACGACCGCAGGACCACCTTCTCCACGGTCGGCGACTTCTGGCACACCGCGAACAGCTGCATGGCTCCGATGACGTTGAGGTCTTTCATCGTCGCGCGGCCGCCGGACTTCGGGGGCTTGGCAACCGTGGCCGCGTGCACGACGGTATCGACACCGGCGTTACGAATCACTTTGCCGATCAACGGGTTTCGAATGTCGGCTCGAACGAACTCCGCGCGACCCATGCGTCGCAGCAGATCCTTGCTCGGAGATTTCTCGTCGACGGCGATTACACGTTCGATGCGAGGATTCTGAGCCAGCCGGGTGACGAGGTAGCCGCCGAGGAATCGACTGGCGCCGGTCACGAGCACCACTCGGGGCGCGGCAACACCACGATCGCTCGGACTCACTGCGCCTCCCCAACTTCGGCTCCCGTGCCGAGCCTACTGGATCGACGGGTTTCCGCGAGGTCTGGAAGGAAAGGAGGCCTGGAAGAAACGCTGCCGCTCGCCTTCGAACGAGCCGAGCCCGCCACCGATGGTGACGGGCTCGGCCGTGAAGCAGATGACGGCAGGCTTACTTGCCGAGTTTCCTGCGCTGCACGCGGGTACGACGAAGCAGCTTGCGGTGCTTCTTCTTCGACATGCGCTTGCGACGCTTCTTGATCACTGAACCCATGCGGGTGTCCTCACGTTCTTCTCTAGCGTTTTCGCGCACGCCGTTTGCGTACGCCTACCTGACAACCAAGCCCGAAGGCTGCGGTCACCGAGCTGGCGCTGGGGCCACGTACTCGCCCACGGCTGCACACCGGCTGGCTGGCACGACGAGCGCCAATCCTACCGGTGTGAACCGTGACTTACGAAACCGGCCCGGTCTTACGACCTACCTACGTGCACTAGCCTGCGTCGAAATACGAGGTCTCGAGATAGTCGTGTACCGCCTTGGCGTGCACACGAAAAGATCGACCCACCCGTACTGCGGGCAGCTCTCCGCCGTGCACCAGTCGGTACACGGTCATTTTCGAAACTCTCATCAGAGTCGCCACCTCGGCGACAGTGAGGAACTGTGTTCCGGCCAGAGCCGGTTGACCGTCCGGGGACGAACCCTTGGACGGCTTGTTTATAGACGCCATCAATCCACATACCTCCGGCACGTCTCATGCGGCAGGCTTCCCCTCCTGCCGAACAGACACGCACGTGCTGCCCCCGAGCCTATAGGGACAGATGGGGTTACTGCGACGGGTGTGGGGAAAAGATTTTTTATTCTGCTGTGATGCCCATCTCAATCGATCGGGCGTTGGCAGCACCGAGAGCATCGAAAAAGGCTGCTCGGAGGCCGTTTCGCTCCAATTCGCGCACCGCTGCGGCGGTCGTTCCGCCCGGAGAAGTCACTGCATATCGGAGCTCGCTCGCGGACTCGTCCGACCGATCCAGCATCGCTCCCGACCCCACCATCGTCTGCGCGACGAGTGCCGACGCGACATCCCGGCTCAGTCCCAGGCCCACTCCCGCGTCGATCATGGCCTCGGCGACCAGGAAGAAATAGGCCGGTCCGGACCCGGACACGGCCGTCACCGCGTCGAGCTGATGTTCCTTGACAACGACGACCTTGCCGACGGCCGAGAGGATGGAGCGGACGAGCTCGAGGTGCTCGGCGCGGGCGTACTTTCCCGGGGCCAGCACACTGACGCCCTCCCCCACCAGCATGGGGGTGTTGGGCATGACCCGTACGACCGGGAATCCAGCGGGGAGCTTGGGCTCGAACTTGGCGGTGGGCACGCCTGCGGCGAGGGAGACGATGAGTTGTTCGCGGTCACCGTCGAGCTCGATCTTGGTGATCTGATTCAGTGCGCCCTCGACGTCGGCCGGCTTGACCGCCAGCACGATGACGTCGGCTCCCTCGGCCGCGTCGGCGACACTGGCGGTCAGCACCCCGAAGTCCTTCGCGATCTCTTTGGCGCGCGGCTCGGACTTCTCGGCGACCACGAGGTCGCGCACGGCATGACCGGCCTCGAGGAGTCCCGCAATCAATGCCTCGCCGATCCGTCCGCCACCGATCACTGCAATTCTCGTCATACGGCCAAGCCTGCCATGTCAGTTCGAGCGCGGCACCATCGCCAACTGTCGGCTCTGCACCACCACCGCACCGGTCGAGTCGAGTATCAGGTGGTCCTCCTCGAACCAGGTGCTGCCGATGACGGAGCTGGTCGCTGCCACTCGCAGCCACCCCGGAGCCGGGCGGCGACGCAGATATGTCGTCAGCTGGACCGTCGGTGCCCAACCGAACATCCCTCGGTTCATCGTCACCGGGGCCGAGATATCGCCGGCCATCAACGCGAAGAGCACGGAGGTGTCGGCGTCGGCCTCGTCGCCCGCGAAGGGGCGCACCCACAGTCGAATTTCGGCCTCACCCTGCTGACCGGTGAGAAACGATGCCGACGACGGTTCGATCCGCATCTCGCAGCCCTTGGCCACGTGCACGATCGACGCCATGGGGTGATCGCCTGCCACCGCGAGGGTGTCCGCAGGAGGCTCCGCCGCCATCGACCCCAGCGACAACGGAGTCTCGTGGTTCGGTTCCTCCGAGTCGGGCCGACCGAGGGTGACCACCGCCCGCACTGCGACACGTCCGGCCTGAGTCAGCTCGACGTCGACATGCGAGACCTGCCTGCCGCGCTTGTGCACGATCGTCGTGAGCGCCACTTCCCCGGGGTCAGGTGCGGCCAGATAACTGACGCTGACGGCCAGCGGCTGGATCTCGACCTGGGCCGGGTCCATCAGCACGATCTGCTGACGCGCCGCGGCCGCGCAGATGGCGAGCATCGCGCCGCCGTGCACTTTGGGACCGATCGTCCAGGTGGAATCGATCGCACCGGCGAAGGATGCCGTGTCTGCGGAGACGTCGAGAGGGACCAGTGTGGTTGCGGCCCGGAACGGGCTGGCGGAACTCATTCCGGACAACTTACCGGCAGTCAGGACAGGTGTGCGCGGGCGAACTGCAGCGCCTGGTCCAGCATCGACGAACGCTCGGGCACCGTGCGCGCGTTCTGAGTGTTGATCTCGATGACGGCCTGGCCGTCGAATCCACGCCGCACCAGTTCGGTGCAGACCTCGGCGCAGGGCTGGCTGCCGTGCCCCGGGATCAGATGCTCGTCCACGGACGCGCCGCGGCCGTCGGCCAGGTGCAGGTGCGCGATCCCGTCCCCCATCCGGTCGAGCATCTCGAGTGCGTCGGAGCCCGCCGTTGCTGTGTGCGAGAGGTCAAGTGTGTAGTGGCCGTGACCGACGTCGGTCGGGTCGTACGACGGCGAGAACGCCGACAGGGCCGCTCCCGGGCCTCCCCGTCGTTCCAGTCGCTGGGCGGATTTCTCCTTGCGCCCGAAGAATCTGTCGGCACGCATAGGGAACATGTTCTCCACCGCGACCACGACGTGGGAGTTCGATTCGAGTTCCGCCACCTGATCGGCGAACCCGTCGCTGTATTTGCGCTGCCAGCGGAACGGCGGATGCACGACGACGGTCGCCGATCCCAGCTTCTCGGCCACTTCGACCGAGCGGGTCAGTTTGACGATCGGGTCCGATCCCCAGACTCGCTGTGAGATCAGCAGACACGGCGCGTGGATGGCCTGCACCGGTATCGAGTACTCACGCGACAGCGCAGCCACCGCATCGACGTTCTGACTGATCGATTCGGCCCACACCATCAGTTCGACGCCGTCGTAACCCAGATCGGCGGCATAGCGAAACGCTGCCTCGGTGTTCTGCGGGTACACCGAGGCCGTGGACAGTCCGACCTTGATTCGCTTCGCCGCCATCGTCGCCGGAGCTCAGCCGGTACTGAGCTGGAAGGCCAACGGACCGAGCGTGACGAACACGCCGACGGCTATGGCGATGACGATCGAGACCAGATCATCGGTACGCCGCAGAATCCTCACCACGGCGACGAGACCGACGATGACCAGCACCGACAGCACCAGCGCGACCCACGGCAACACGTCCCACAGCTGCTCGAAGCCCTTGAACAGCAGGGCACCGACGACGATCGACACCACTGCCTGCCCGATGAGCACCAGCCACTGCCGAACCGCGCCGCCCTTGCCCTTGACCGGGGGCTTGTCCGTGCTTGCCGTGTCCTTGCTGGCCTTCTCCTTGCCGGCCTTGTCCTTGCCGGCCGACTTGCGACGATCGGCACGCGAACCGGTACTCGGAGTGTCTGCGGTCGTCGAGTCGGCGGTGTCTTCTTCGGTGGTCGGCTTCGTGAGGTCGACTACTTCGGATATGCCCTGTGTGCCGGCCTCGTCGGCCTTCTTGTCAGCGGCCTTCTGGTCGGCGGCCTTCTTGTCGCCGAGCTTCTTGTCGTCGGTCTCGTCGCCGCGGGCGATGCGCGGGGTGACTGCAGTCTTCGCCAGGTCGTCCACCTCGACCAGAGCGGCACGTGGGCTCTCCACGAGAGGTGCACGCGGGGTGACGTCGGTCTTGGGTTCGGCGGATTCGGCCGAACGCGGTGCCTGGAATCCCGCCGATCGACGGGCCCGTCCCTGCTCGGCCTGGGTCGACCCGTACGGGCGTCGCTCCGATCCCTGCGCGGCAGGCGCAGCGGGCCGCAACCCGCGCGCGGTGTCGTCGTGAGATCGATTGAGCAGGTCTCCGGCGACCGTCGTGGAGCCCGACAACAGTTCCGGTTCGGGTTGCTGCTTGTCTCGCTTGCCAGCCGGTTGATACGGGGTCGGGCGGGCGCTCTGGGGCCGGGCCGGTTGCGGCCTGGACGACGCGGTCGTGTCGCCGTCGGATGCACTGCTCGTGGGCTCGTTCGCAGCGGTCTCGGGAGCTTCGTCCTGAGGCTCGTCGACGACGGGTGCGCTGCGGTCGCCGGGTTCGTCACGGACGACGGGGATCTCCCCGGTCAGTTCGGCCACGGAGATACCGCCCTTGACGCCTCGCCGGCGTCGCCCTCCTGCAGTCAGGTTGGTCTTCTGGCCGTTTCTGGCCAACAGCTCGGCGACCGAGATCTGCCCGGTGTCTTCCGGGTTCGCGTCACTCATCTCGAACTCCCCACCAGATCGCCGTCGGCTTCGGTGTCCAGCTTCCTCAAAATCAAACCTTCCCTCAGCGCCCACGGACAGATCTCGAGTGACTCCACCGACAGTGCCCGCATGCTCGCCTCCGCTACCAGCGCCCCGGCCACCAGTTGTGGTGACCTGTCGGCACTGATGCCTTCCAATTCTGCACGGTCGGCGGCCGTCATCCGCGATATGAACGCGATGAGTTGCCTCAGACCGCTCGCTGTCAGCGTTCTCGTCACCCGCGGACCGGCCGCGGAAGGCGCGGCACCGGTCAAGCGAGCCAACGAACGAAATGTCTTCGACGTTCCCACAGCGCGGTCCGCATCCCCCGCAGCCAACAGTTCCTTGGCCGGTGTCGCGAGTTCGGCATCCAACCAGTCACGAAGCACCGCGATACGCCGTTTTCCCGGGGGATCCTCGTCGAGCCAGTCCCGAGTGAGGCGGCCGGCACCGAGCTGCAGGGAGAACGCCACGTCGGGATTCTCGTCGCTGCCGCTGGTCAGTTCCAGTGATCCGCCGCCGATGTCGAGTCCGAGGATGCGCCCGGCGCTCCAGCCGTACCAGCGTCGCACGGCCAGGAACGTCAATCTGGCCTCGTCCACGCCGGACAGGGTTTCCAGGGCCACTCCGGTCTCGGCGAGAACCCGCGCGAGAACGTCGTCGGAGTTGTAGGCGTCGCGGACAGCGGAGGTGGCGAACGCCATCAGTTCACTGCAACCCGATCGAGCGGCAATGGCGGCGAACTCACGCACCTCGTCGACGAGCCGATCTGCACCCGCAGGAGTGATGTTGCCGAACGCGTCGGTGTTCTCCGACAAGCGCAATGTCGCCTTGCTCGAGCTCATCGGGGTCGGGTGGGCACCACGGTGTGCGTCCACTACGAGCAGATGCACCGTGTTGCTACCGACGTCGAGCACCCCTAATCGCACAACCCCACGGTACTGGGTCTACCGTCGTCGTTTGTGACAGCAGGTCGTGAGCAGCAGTCGTTCGCTGCAGAGGTCGAGTTGGATTTCCCGCGAGAATGGGTCGAGTTTCCCGACCCCGACAACGCCGAACATGTCATCGCCGCCGATCTGACGTGGCTGTTGTCCAACTGGACCTGCGTGTTCGGCACTCCCGCCTGCCAGGGCACCGTGGAGGGTCGCCCCGACGACGGATGCTGCTCGCACGGCGCGTTCCTGTCCGACGAGGACGACAAACGCAAGCTCGACGAGTCGGTGAAGTTGCTCACGCCACAGGACTGGCAGCTGATGGACAAGGGTCTGGGCAAGAAGGGATATGTCGAATACGACGATCTCGACGACGAGCAATCTCTGCGTACGCGCCGCTACAAGGGTGCGTGCATCTTCCAGAACCGTCCCGGGTTCGAGGGTGGCATCGGCTGCGCGCTGCATTCGATGGCGCTGCGCAAAGGGATCGAGCCGCTCGAGGTCAAGCCCGACGTGTGCTGGCAGTTGCCCATCAGGCGCACCCAGGATTGGGTGACGCGGCCCGACGGCTCCGAGATTCTCAAGACCACGATCGGCGAGTACGACCGACGCGGTTGGGGCGAAGGCGGACTCGATCTGCACTGGTACTGCTCCGGCTCACCCGACGCTCACGTCGGAGCCAGGCAGGTGTTCGAGTCGTACAAGCCGGAATTGACCGAGCTGCTCGGCAAAGCTGCGTACGAGGAGTTGGCGTCCCTGTGCAAGCGTCGCCGTGGCCTCGGTCTGATTGCCGTACATCCGGCCACTCGTGAGGCTCAGCGCCGGTAGAGCGGCTGCGCCGCACGTGAGTGGAAGCTCGTAGCCCACTACGCGTTTCCACTCACATGCCGCAGGCTCTACCCCTCGAGTTTGTAGCCCAGACCGCGCACGGTGACGAGGTGTTCCGGCTTGGCCGGGTCGGTTTCGATCTTCGAGCGCAGTCGTTTGACGTGCACGTCGAGAGTCTTCGTGTCGCCCACGTAGTCCGCACCCCACACTCGGTCGATCAACTGGCCCCGAGTCAGTACCCGGCCGGAGTTGCGCAGCAGGTACTCGAGCAGGTCGAACTCCTTGAGCGGCAACGTGATCTGATCGGATCCGACCATCACCACGTGACGTTCGACGTCCATCCGCACCGGACCGGCCTCGAGCACTCCGGTGTCGGTGCCGCCGTCGACCTCGGCGTCACTGCCGCGGCGCAGTACGGCGCGAATACGAGCGATCAGCTCTCTAGCCGAGTACGGCTTGGTGACGTAGTCGTCGGCACCGAGCTCGAGCCCGACGACCTTGTCGATCTCACTGTCGCGCGCGGTCACCATGATGACGGGAACGCCTGAGCGCGAACGCAATTGCTTGCACACGTCGGTACCGCTCATTCCGGGAAGCATCAGGTCGAGCAGCACGATGTCCGCGCCGGCACGATCGAATTCCGCGAGCGCCGACGGTCCGTCGCCGACGACGGTGGCCTCGAACCCTTCTTTGCGGAGCAGGAAGGCCAGTGGATCGGCCAACGACTCTTCGTCTTCCACGATCAGAACGTTGGTCACTGATTCTCTCTTTCTGTAACCGCGGCGTCGTCTTCTTCTTCGAAGTACGCGGGGATCTGGAGGGTGAAGGTGGATCCGGTGCCCAGCTTGCTCCACAGCGAGATGCTGCCGTTGTGGTTGGCTGCGACGTGTTTGGCGATAGCCAGGCCCAGGCCTGTGCCGCCGGTGGCCCGCGACCGAGCTTTGTCGACGCGGAAGAATCTTTCGAAGACGCGTTCCTGGTCCGCCTTGGCGATACCGATTCCGCGGTCGGTGACGGCGAACGCGACGTTCGATCCGCGCAGTGCCCTACTGACCGAGACGGGTGAACCGTCGGAGGAGTACGCGATCGCGTTCTGGATGAGGTTGGCCAGGGCCGTCACCAGGAGCGTCTGGTCACCGAGCACTTCGAGCCCGCTCGGATGGTCGGTGGTGACGGAGATGCCGGCGTTCTCGGCGGCGAGCTTGGATCGGTCCATCGCCTCGTTGACGACGGTGTCCACGTCCACCACTTCCAGGTCGGGCAGTTTCTCGGCCCCCTGCAGACGCGACAGCGCGATCAGCTCGGTCACCATGTTGCCCAGCCGTTTGGATTCGGCGACGACCTTGCCGCCGAAGTGCCGGACGGAGTCGGGATCGTCGGCGGATTCGAGCAGCGCCTCGGCCAGCAGGCTCATCGCACCGACCGGTGTCTTGAGTTCGTGACTGACGTTGGCCACGAAGTCACGACGCGTGGCTTCCATCCGTACCTGCTCGGAATCGTCGTCGGCGAAGAGAACGACGAACCGTCGGTCCTCTTTGCTGAGCAGTCTCGCGACGCACCGAACGGCGATCTTGTCGCGGCCGGGCCGGGGGGCCTTGGCACTGAGATCGACTTCGACGGGATTACCGTCGGACAGCACTTTCGTCGCCGCGGCCCACGCCCGCTCGTCGATGGAACGGTTACGCACCAGGCCGAGCTCCTCGGCCCGTGGATTGGACAGCACGACGTCGTGAAATTGGTCGACGACGGCGATACCGCTCTCCGACGCCAGCACGATCAGGTCCAGGACCTGCGACATCGTCAATCCGGAGGTGGCGCGGCGACGCTCCGAGTGTCGAGTGTTGAGGTACGGGATCAGAACACCGCCGACGAGGTATCCCACGAAGGCCGCGGCAATTGCCAGTAGTACGGCCGATGCAACACTCACACCGGAATCGTACGTTCGATGGACGGCTCACATACGCAGGGTGCAGGCATTTCCCTGGTCGTCATAGCCCTCGTCGGCAGTGTTCTTCGTTCGTTCACCTGCAGTTTCGACAAACTGCCGGTTTGTGCGTGGCGGAGTTACTTACCGCCCTGGTTTGCCACGGCGGCCGCACCCGCAGCCGCTGCTTCCGGATCGAGGTAGGTGCCGCCCGGATTGGTCGGCTTCAGCTTGCCGTCGACCTCGGTGAGGTCGTACTGAAGTGGGATGCCGGTGGGGATGTTCAGTTCGGCGATGTCCGCGTCGGAGATCTCGTCGAGGTACTTCACGAGCGCACGCAGCGAGTTGCCGTGTGCGGCGACGAGCACGGTCTTGCCTGCCTTCAGGTCGGCGACGATCGTCTCCTCGAAGTACGGGATGAGCCTCTCGACGACGTCGGCGAGGCATTCGGTCAGCGGAACGCTGTCCAGATCGGCGTAACGAGGATCGGCATCCTGGCTGAACTCGCTGCCGACCTCGATCGCGGGCGGCGGTGTGTTGTAGCTACGACGCCACAGCATGAACTGCTCGTTGCCGTACTTGTCCTTGGTCTCGGCCTTGTTCAAGCCCTGCAGCGCGCCGTAGTGACGCTCGTTCAGACGCCAGTCACGCACGACGGGAATCCAGTGCCGATCGGCCGCGTCGAGCGCGAGGTTCGCGGTGCTGATCGCGCGGCGCAGCAGCGAGGTGTACAGCAGGTCGGGCAGGACGCCCGCCTCGGCGAGGAGCTGGCCGGCGCGCTTGCCCTCGGCCTCGCCCTTCTCGGTCAGTCGCACGTCGACCCAGCCGGTGAACTGGTTGGACGCGTTCCATTCGCTCTCGCCGTGACGAAGCAGGATCAGGGTTCCGATACTCATGTGGTCAGTTTCTCATGCTCTGACTCCGCCGGCCCGCGTGCGACGAGTACGCCGACGACGAGGATCATGACGACCGCGGTGAGGGTGATCGGGATGGGAATGATCGGGTCGAACAACACGAGCACGGCACCGACCGGAACTGCGATGTTGACGACGCGATCCGCGTGGGCGCGGATGGCGATCAGCCAGACGCCGAGGACGAATATCGCAATCGGCACCGTGACGGTGAACGACGCGGCGACGTCGCCGAGCTTGCTGTGTTCGGTGAGCACATCGATCTCGACTTCGATGCCGGCCGAGAACGCGCCCGCCGCGGCGAAGATGAAGTAGTGCGTGTAGCCGTAGATCAGCGAGTTGCCGAACTTTCCGATTGCCCGGTGATGCGGCGGCCAGAAGTAGATCCACCACAGACTCGCGGTGACGACGAGGGTGAGGACGGAAATCGAGATCAACGGTGCCAGAGCCGTCTCGTCGTGCAGCGCTTCGATGATGGCGTTGGCCGATGCGAGCAGACTCTCGCCGAGCAGTATCAGCGTGAACAGTCCGTAGCGTTCGGTGATGTGGTGCGGGTGCCATGGCGTCGACCCGCTGCGTTCGGCGATCAATGGGACCGCCATTTCCGCCGCTGCCAGTACGAAGAACAAGATGATGGCGGCCGTGCCGTCGAACAGCACCAGCCAGAGAATCCACAGAACTTGAACGCCCGCAATGCCTGTCGCGTATGTCAGTGCGGTCTTCTTGTAGTCACCGGTGCGAGACGCTCGAACCCATTGCGTCACCATCGCCACGCGCATCACGACGTAGCCGAGCACTACGACCGCGAAATCCTTGTCCACGAACGCCGATTCGACTCCGGCGGCGAGCACCAGCACGCCGGCCATCTGTACGACGGTCAGCGTTCGATAAAGCCAGTCGTCGGTATCGAAGGACGTGGCGAACCACGTGAAATTCATCCACGCCCACCAGATCGCGAAGAATACGAGCGCGTAGCTGAGTAGACCGTCGGCGACGTGGTTCTCGGTGAGCGCGTGATGGAGTTGCACCGCCGCGATACTGACAGCCACGACGAACACGAGGTCGAAGAACAATTCGAGTGGACTCGCCGCGCGATGCGGTTCGTTCGGATCGCGCGGACGCATCTGTACCAGCCGGGCCGTGGAAAGATTCACGAAGGCAGAGTAAGGCATCCGATTCGCGAATGTTGTCGCGATTGCGTTGCCGTAGTTGCCCTTACGGACATTTCGGGCATGGTCGACGGTTAGGCCCTAGCAATTGCCGCACCTCCCACCCGTTTTGCCGACCGCGCGCACGAGGTCCGCGCAGAGCGGGGGTGCGAGGTCCAGAGAAAGGGTGTGAGGTTGCGGATCTACTCCCCCAGCGCCGCCCCGATCTCGCCGACGCGAGCGCCCATAATCTGATCGACCTCGTCGGTGTCGACGAAATAGCGACGAAACACCGAGCGCATCAATTCGACGACCTCGATATGTTGCCTGATCGCGACAGCCGCCGACCGTTCCTCACCATCGGCCAGTCGCTTGAACTTGCGCCCCAGCTGTCGAGCTGAAGGAAGCGTGCCGAATGCGTCGAAATCAACCAGATAGGCGGTCTTGGTCAACATGTCATCCAGGTGGTCCAAGTAATCTGCGCACACCGTGTCGCAACGAGACGCGACTTCCTCGGGTATTTCGAGGACTCCTGCCTCCGCCTGCTCGGACAGCACACGCCACCTCTCCACGGCATTCCACAGGTGTTCGGAGCCAGTAGCCACAGTGAATCTCCTGAATTCGGTCTAGTTCGTGCGGGGTGGCAGAAACTCGTCAAGCGCGTTGGCGACTCGGTCGAGTTCGATGCACGGGTCGCCCAACGGGGCCCGAGAACCGCGTCCGTCAAGAATGAAGTACACGATTCCTCCGTCGACCTCGTTCGCAAAGCCACAATTGACCTCGACCGCCTGGCCTGCCCTCCGGAACTCCACTCCACCGTCGACCTCTTCGCCGAATTCCTGAAAGCGTTCGTTCTGCTTCAAATACTCGAGATCGTGAAATGACGAGAACACCCCGACGTAGAACCAAGATCCGGGGTCAGGGTTCTTCCAACTGCACACTTTCCACTCGGATGTCGCGGAGTTTCCCCCGCGGAGGGCCGGTTCCTCGCTTTCCACATCCAATCCCGCAGCTTCGACGGCACTGTCCGGGATTGTGCAGGGGTCCCAGGGCTCGGCTGCGATGGGCGCAACAGTCGTCGACGTCGGCAACGCAGCATTCGGTGCACTCGGCGTCGACTCACCACATCCGGCGACCAGCATCATCAGTCCGACCGCACCCGTCACCCACCACCGCGTTGTAGTCACATCTGGTTGGACGCGGCGAGCAACCTCTCGGTTCCCCGGCAACCTCACACACTTATTACCGACTGCGCGCCCCCGCTCACCGAGGAGCAAGGGCGCGCAGTCGACAAATGGGATGTGAACGACCGAGCGGAGATCAGCCGCAGTTCGACGGTGCCGGCTCCCCTCTGAATCGTGCGTCCACGTAGGCGTAGGCCTCGGGCAGTCCGACGAGTGATCCGCTGAAGTGCTCGGCGAGTGGATACGCCCGGAACTGCACGGTTGCCCCGGCTGCGCAGTAGCGGTCGACCGTCTCCTTCACCGGTGCGTAGGGGGTGATGAAGTCGTTGATTCCATGCCAGATGTATACCGGGGCCGTGGGGACGCCTTCGTAGTCGACGAGACTGTTCTTCTTCAGTACCGCCTGCGCAGAGGGCAGGGACGCGATGTCGACGTTCGACAGATCTCTCGCGCTCTTGAACGCTCCGCCGATGATGATGGGGCGCCTGCATTCGTTGCTCACGCGATCTCGCAGGGCCAGGCCCGCTGCATTCAGGTTCTCCGAGACGGGGAATTCGGTCGGGTACTCACGTTCGAGTCCGAGTGATGCCGCGAGTGCCATTCCGAAGGCGGGGTGCGGAATCGCGCTGTAGCCCAGGTTCTGTGCGATCAATCCCAGGTCCGCCGGAGTTCCGCCGTGCACGCTGGCCACGATGTTCAGCTCCGGCGCGTAAGTGGGTGCCATGGCACCGGCCCACGAGGTCGCCAATGCGCCTCCCGAGTAACCCAGCAGTGCAACGGGACTGTCCTTCAGCGGCAACTGCTCGAAGTTCTGCACGGCCCGCACACCGTCGAGCGTGAGACGGCCTTCGTACTCCGCCGCTCCGTAGGCACCGGTCGGTCCGAGGTAGTCCGGCACCGCAACCGCCCAACCACGGGCGACCATACCGACGTACAGGCTCGGCGCTTCACCGATCTCGTACGTGAAAAGACCATGTGACGGTGCACATTTGACGCCCAGAGCATTGATGACGGCCTGATAGGACACCAGTGGGGTTCCCGCGCCTTTGCCTCGGGGCATCAGCACTGTCGTCACCGCGGCGACGGGTGCACCTGCGGAGTTGGTGGACCGATACTTCAGTTGCCAGATGTCGGTGTTGGGATACATCCAGGCGTCGGCCCGACGGCTGGCCAGGATGTCACCCGGCGCGTGATCGGCGATGTCGGCCGGTGTCGCATAGAAGACATCCGGATCCGGGGCCGTCGGCGCGGGAGCCGCCGATGCTGTTGTGCCCACTGCGAACAGGGACGCGCAGAGTGCCACCAGGATGGACCCCAGGGTAAAGAGTTTTCGGATCACGGCGAGCCTTTCGGAGTGAGCAAAATCGAAGATCACGGAACTACGGGAAGAGAGAGCTGGTTGATCGGATCCGTCGAGGACACAGTGACGTCCGCTGGGCCCGGCCCACCTGCGAAGGACGGATCCGACGCGGTGATCTCGACGGCGACGCGGTGCCCGCGGTCGAATCGATGGACGATGCTGGGTAGCGAGATGGTCACCGGTTCACCGGATCCGGTGAGGACGGCGGGTGCAAGGAGTCCGTGAATCGGGCTCCGCGCACCGTCGGGTGCTACGTCGAGCACGGTGACGAAGACGGTCGCGGGACCGGACACCGTGGGACCGATGGACAGTTCCGGTGCGCCGACGACGTCGATGGGTTCGGTCAGTGGCGGCGTCGTCCAGTTCGCGGCAGAGCCGGGTAGCGAGACCCGCGGCACGGGCAACTCGGCCGCGAGATTCGGCAGTCCGAACGTCGTGGGAATCGACGAACCTGCACCCGAAATCGTCTGTTTCCAAGCACCATTCGTCGAATCGTCCTCGGACAGCGAGCCATTCGACAGCCGGAACGTGCGGCGAGCACCGACGGGAAATGTCTCGGATTCGACGTAGGCCGGCGACGCGACGCCGGTATAGGGCACCCAGTCCCGGAAGTAGGTGAAAGCCGGTCCCGGGTCGACGTCACGATCCTTGAGGTGTCGGTCGAGCCAATTGCCCACCAGTGCCGCTTCGTGCTGAGTGAACGGGTCGGGGGCCTTGATGTCGAACTCCCCCGGATAACCCTTGCGATCATTGTGTCCCCACGAGTGCCAGACCATCGAGGTTTCCACTCCCCGCGCCCGCAAAGTCTCGAACGTAGCCGATGCCTCGTCGAGACTGAACAGTGAATCCTTCTGCCCCTGCGTGAGCAGCACCGGCACATCGACTCGATCGAGGTAGTCGACGGGCGAGACATGACGCATCGCCGCCAGAGTTCCCGGATCCGGTTCGCGGTTGGCAGTGAAAGCGGACGCGGCGTCGCACACCCACTGGGCGTAGTTCGGGCACCCCTGTGCCCGTGCCGGATCGACGGCGTAGCCGCCCGGTCCGGTCAGAACGGCACCCGCGGCCAGAAATGCCGAACCGAACACGCTCTTGACCGGACCGACGGATCTGCGGCCGGCCCCGTCCGGTGCCAACGACCGCGCCAGATCGTTCCAGGTGATCATCGACGCCACGGTGTCCAATCGTGGATCGATCGATGCCGTCGCCAATCCCGTTGCGCCGGCATAGGAACCGCCGAGGTAACCGACCCGCGGGTCACCCGGAGCATCGAGTCGAACCACGTCCAGTGCCGGGGCGGCCACCGTCCGCGCGGGATCGGCGAACACCCCGCTGCTCTCACCGGCGAGATAGTCGACGAGAGCCGATGCGGCCATGCCGTCGTAATCGGGATCGGCGAAATAGATCTTGCACGTCGAGCCGCCGAAACCCAGGGCCGAGTACGTCAGAACCACGTAGCCGTGCGTCGCGAATCTCGCTGCGGCACCGGCCTGGTCGTCCTTGGACCCGCCGAAACCGTTGCTGGTCAGGATGGCTGGGGCTCGGTGGTCCGGTCCGAGCCCGACAGGAACGTAGACGTCTCCGACGACGGTGCAGTGCTGATCGCGTTCGGGCCCCACTGCGACGTCGAAGTACCGAGTCTGCACCGAGAAGTCGCCGAGCGTCTGCGGTGCCAGGACCGGAAGATCCGCTGCATATCCGGGCGCGGAAGCCGCGACCAGAGCCGTCGTCACAGCAGCGACGACGGTTGCCAGTCTTCTCATCGGAGGCAGTTCGTCGGCGGCGCGACACCCCTGAACCTGTTGTCCAGGAATGTCAGTGCCGCGGGAAGACCCTCGAACGCCGCCTGAATGTGTTGCGGGGCGTGAACGACGTCGAACTGCAGAGTCGCCCCACTCGCACAGTACCGAGCAGCAGTGTCACGCAACGCACCGATCGGAATGAGCGGATCGTTGTCGCTTCCCCACAGAAGTGTGGGTGCAGTCGGCACACCGGCGTACTTGACCAGACTGTTCTCGTCGATAATCTGCTGCGCCTCGGGGCTGTCCACCAACGACGTAGTGGTCGAGACCGCCAGCGCACTCTTGAAGGCTCCGGTCGCAAGGATCACCGGCGTGCACGCATTCGACACCTGATCCTTCAACGCCAGACCGGTGGGATTGAGCTGCGCGGTGATCGGCAAGCGATCCGGGTATTCGCGTTCGAGTCCGAGGGCGGCCGCGAACGCGAGACCGAATGCCTGATGGGGCTGAAAACCCAACGCGCGAGCGATATTGTCCAGATCCGCAGGTACACCTCCGGCTGCGGCACCCACGATGTTCAGCTCGGGTGCATAGCTGGGAGCGAGCGCCGCGGCCCACGCCGTCGCCATTCCGCCGCCGGAGTAGCCGGCCATACCTACCGGGCTCGCTGCCAAACCGAGTTCCGGCACCCGTTGTGCGGCGCGGACCCCGTCGAGCGTGATCTGTCCGCCCAATTTGGCTGCCCCGTATGCGCTTTTCGGCCCGAGGTGATCCGGTACCGCCACGGTCCATCCGCGCATCAGCGCGAGGTTGAGGAATTCACGTTCCTGCACACCGGTCGTCGGGTCGGCACCGAACAGGGACTCCGACGGTGCGCACTGCAACCCGAGCGCATTGACGAACGGCTGATACGACAGTAGTGGCCCACCGGGTGCGCGGTTCATCGGCGCCAGAACGGTTGTCACTGCGGCGATGGCGTCGCCTCGGGAATCGGACGACCGGTACTGGAGCTGCCAGATGTCTGCACCGGGATACAGGGGGCTCGAAAACCGCCGAGTGGCAACGACATCGCCGTTGTTCTTCCCGTTCAGGTCCGCAGCCGCTGCGTACAACGTGCCGGGTACCGGGGCCGGATCACCGGGCGCAGCCGACGCATGGGGAGCAGATACGAACATCAGCGACATCAGCCCGACTGCGAGTGTCGAGGTCACGAAGGTGCGAAGCATGGTGTAACTCTTCTCGATTTCGATCGGCCCGAACTCCTGGTCCGGGTGAGGCATTGTCGGATACTGTTGCGGAACAATCACTTACGAATATTCACGGCACACCCTGGGAGACCATCGACGAGCTGCGTTCGATGACGCCGCGGGGCAGCGCGGCCGCGACTGCGGTGGCCACCATCATGGTCGCGGCCAGCCCGAACAACACCGTCCGCTGAGACGACAGATAGTCGGCGACAACCGGCTCCGCAGGAAGGAGACCGAAGTACAGGGCCCCTGTCACCGCAGTTCCCACAGCCGATCCGACTTGTTGGACGGTCGGCAGAATCCCCGATGCCGAGCCGATGGCGTGCGGTGCCACGCCCGCGACGATGGTGCTCTGCAACGGCGCGATCACCGACCCCAGACCCGCGCCGAGCACACCGAGCGGCACGACCGCCCACCAGGGAAAGCCGGCCCGGTCGAGGTTTTCTGTCGTGACGCCGAGAACGAGCAGAGCCAGTCCCATGGCGGCCGCTCCGGCCGCGACGACGCGAGAATCCCAGTGGTGGAACGAGATCGGCGCGGCCACGGAAGCGAGTACGGCACCGAGTGCGAAGGGAACAGTGATCGCTCCGACCGTTGCCGCGCTCTCACCCAGTCCGGTCTGCAGTGTCACCGACATCGTCAGAACGAACCCGGTGAACGTGCCGTACACGAGAGCCGATACCGCGCAGCCCAGGGAGAATCCGCGCTCGCCGAAGACGCCGATGTCCACCATGACGTGCGCCCCTGCAGCACGTCGACGACGCTCCCACATCGCGAACCCGGCCAGGATCGCCAGACCGAGCGCAACCGCGGGCAACGCTGCGACGACACTCGAGCTGATCATGACGGGACAGACGATCAGCAGGGCACCGATCGACCACAGGACGGCACCGACCGGGTCGAACCGTCCGCCATGTCCGGCCGGGACGTGCTCGGTACCCGATGCCACGAACCTGCGGCCGAGAATCACTGCCGCCGCCGCGATCGGGACGTTGATCAGAAACAGTGCTCGCCAACCGGTTCCGAGGATGTCGAGGTGCAGCAACGCTGCGCCGATGGACGGCCCGGCGAGTCCGGCCAGCCCCGCGGTGCCACCGTAGAGCGCGAACGCGGTGGTGCGCCGGGTGCCGGAGTAGGCCGCTGTCACGATCGCCACCGTCTGGGCCGACATCGCCGCTCCCGCCAGTCCTTGCAGCACGCGAGCGAGGACAAGCAGTTCGACCGTGGGCGCGTACGCGCAGAGCACCGACGTCACTGCGAACAATGTAGTGCCGGTGACGAATACCGTTCTGCGGCCGAACACCTCACCTGCGCGCGCCATCGAGAGCAGCGCGCAGGCGAAGGCGAGCAGATACGCCGTGGGGATCCAGACCTGCTGGGTGCCCGACGCGTCGATGTCACGCGCGATCGTCGGCAGCGCCACGGTGACGGCGGTGACGTCGATCATCTGCATCGTGACGGCCAGCAGACAGGCACCCAGCGTCAGCCACGACCCGCGGCGAGGGAGCGTCATACCCTGCTGACGTCCGGAAGCTCGTGGGCCAACACGTGAGCCTCGGGTGGCTGTGGGATGTAGTCACCCTTGTCGACCACGGCGGCGTAGATTTCGGAAATCTTGGAGAAGTACAGGTCGATCGAACGATCGGCTTCGTCCGTGCCCGGGTACAGGAACTCGACGCCGGTGTGGTCCTCGAAGCGGTTGATCCACATGAAGACTTCCTCGGAGCTGCCGCGGTTGCCGTAGAGACCGGCCCCTGCCGCGTCCAGTTCGGCTTCGCCCGGCAACTTGCGAACGTCGACGTACGAGATCATCGGCGCGGTCCATCCCGGCTGGGTCGTGATTCCGTGCTCCGGCAAGGCCAGCTCGAGCACCCGGTGGTACGAGGTGTTCGCCAGCAGCTTTCCGGAGTCGAATGCTTCCTGCGCGAGCACCGCGAGGGTACGGAACGTCGGCTGCTCGCCGAGGTCGAATTGCACCGGAATGAGGCTCGAGTACCAACCGATCGACGCGAATTCGCCCGGGGTCGACCGGGTGCTCTTCGGCGTCAGACCGAGGTAGCGGCCCCGGCCGGCGAGCTCGTACTCCGCCAGGGCTGCGGCGGCGAAGATTCCACCGATGAACTTTACTCCCACGGCTGCACACGCCTCGTCCACTGCCCGCGCGGTGGCACCGTCGAACAACGGGAACGAGCTGTGCGAGGTCCGCGTGTAGTCGATACTGCTGCGTCCCAACGGAAGTGGGAACGTCGGCAGATCGCCCCCGTTGTCGGTGACCAAGTCGATCCAGGTCCGAACCGCAGGGCTCTCGAGAGTCGTCGCGTCGCTCTCGAGACGTTCGCGCCGGCAGTACTCGAGGTAGCTGCCCGGGGTGAACAGACCGTCGGACTCCCCCGTCACCGCGTTGCGATAGAGCTGGCGCAGTTCGTAGTAGGTCAAGGCCTGCGAGATGCCGTCGGTGTCGAGGTGATCGACCGCCGCGTACACCACGAAGTGATCGTCGTGTTCGATCGTTCCGAACGAGAAGCAGTCCCAGCTCTCGGGACCGGGCGTGCTGTCCTGCACGTGACGCCGAATGGCCTCGGAGTCCGCAGGCGTTCCGAAATCGGTCGCTTCGAGCGCGATGTCGGCGACGTCGACGAGGTGGCGCGTCGAACCCTCGGCCGTCGTGGAGAACCAGCTTCGGAACGAATCGTGTCGGGTGACGAACATGTTGAATGCTCGTTCCATCGCGACGCGGTCCAGTGCGCCGTCGATCTTGAACGTCACCAGGCACAGCCGAGAGAATCGGAACGACGATCCCCGGTTGCGGTAGGCGGCTTCGAGATACGCCTGCTGGATGTGCGAGGGCGGTGCCGGGTGGACGGGCGCAGCCGCGGCAGCAGCTCGTGAGGCGACGGTGGGTGACCACGTGGTGAGCGGTCCTGGAGCGGGCTTCCACTCGTCGATGAGTCCGAATGCGACCACGACACAACCTTTCGAAGGAGACAGAGCGATTCGACGCGGCGAGGTGCGTCGGAGGGGCCAGTGCATCATCCGGGCAGAGGCCGAGAAACCCGTCGACGAGCATTTTGGAAAATTGACAACGATTCGCGGGATATCTGTGTCAGAACTGAAGGATCGTCAACATTGTTGTCGGCACCAGTGATTCGCATTACCGTCCAAAGGCACATCGCGCTCGCCGGAGGTTTGCCGTGCGCGGCTCCCACAATGTCAGGAATCGTTGATGCCCAGTCGATTTCGCCTAGGTCAGGCGGCCTTGTCGGCTCTGAGTGTGCTCGCTACCGTCGTCGTTCTCCTATCGATCACGGCGGGGTCGGCTTCCGCCGACACAGTCTCGTCGGTGGTCGGCGTCGACGGAATTGCCGACCGACGAGACATCGTGTGGGTGCATTCGGCAGCCATGGACCGAGATATCCAACTCGACGTATTTCGGTCGGCGCAGCCCGGTTCACCCACGCTCTATCTACTCAACGGAGCGGCGGGCGGTGACGGGGGAAGCAGCTGGTTCGATCAGACCGACATCGCCGGCTTCTTCGGAGACAAGAACGTCAACGTGGTGGTTCCGCGGGGCGGCGCTGCGAGCTATTACACCGACTGGTTGCACGACGATCCGGTACTGGGCCGAAACATGTGGTCCACCTTTCTCGGTCGTGAACTTCCTCCGTTGATGGATGCTCTGCTCGACGGCAACGGGGCCAATGCGGTCGCCGGGATCTCGATGGCAGGCACGTCCGTTCTGCAGTTGGCCATCGCCCATCCCTCGGTGTATCGATCCGTCGCCGCGTTCAGTGGATGCGCACGCACCAGCGACCCGGTGGGTGCGATGTACGTCAGGTCCGTCGTCGAGGCCCGCGGCGGTGGTTCGACCGCCAACATGTGGGGGCCACAGGGCAGCGCCGACTGGATTGCCAACGACCCCTACGTCAATGCCGAGGGGCTGCGCGGCATTGCCGTCTACATCTCTTCCGGAACGGGAGCGCCCGGTGCGTTCGACGTGCCGGGCGGCCCGGGTATCGGCAGCGATTACGGCAAGCTCGCCCAACAACTCGCCGTCGGCGCAGTGATCGAAGCAACGACCGATGTGTGCTCGCAACAGATGCGGAAACGGTTGCAGGAGTTGAATATCGAGGCCACCTACAACTTCCGACCCAACGGGACCCATTCCTGGGCCTACTGGCAACAGGATCTGCACGATTCGTGGTCGGTGATCGCACCGTCGTTGGGGCTGCCGACCGGCCCGTCCTGAGCCGTGCATTCCTCGAGCGATGACGAAGGAAAAGCGATGAACCGAACCGACGTTGCGGGCACTCCGGCTCTGGCTGCCACCTGGGCCCGCTCACCGTGGCCACTGGCAGACATCATCCGGGCCAAACGAGGCCGGACCGTCTCGGTCGTGCTGCCCGCTCTCGACGAGGAAGACACCGTCGCCGGCGTCATCGCCTCGATGACTCCCCATCTGGGCAGCCTGATCGACGAGCTGGTGGTGCTGGATTCGGGATCGACCGACCGCACCGCGGCGCGGGCCCGCTGCGCCGGTGCCACTGTCGTCTCCAGGGAGGACGCACTACCCGGCACACCCGTGGTTCGCGGCAAGGGCGAAACGCTGTGGCGCGGTGTGGCCGCCACCTCGGGTGACATCGTGGTGTTCGTCGACTCCGATCTGGTCGATCCCGGTTCGCACTTCGTTCCCTCCCTCGTCGGACCGCTGGTGATGGCCGACGACGTCGAGTTGGTCAAAGGCTTCTACCGTCGGCCGCTGACAATCGGTGACACCACCGACGAGGACGGCGGCGGCCGCGTCACGCAGCTGACGGTACGTCCTCTGCTGACGGCGCTTCGGCCCGAACTCGCCGGAGTCTTGCAACCCTTGGGCGGTGAATACGCCGCGACTCGTCGCCTCCTCGAAGCACTTCCGTTCGCCCCCGGCTACGGCGTCGAGATCGGTGTACTGCTCGACACGTACGACCGGTTGGGTATCGGCGCGATCGGCCAGGTCGGACTGGGAACCCGGCGGCATCGAAATCGGCCGACGTCGGAGTTGGCTGTCATGAGTCGGCAGATCATCGCCACGATGTTCTCGCGCCTCGGTCTGAGCGATTCCGGAGCCGGGTTCACCACGTTCTCGACCACCGGAAGTCAGCTCTCGATGAGCGTGGCACCGTTGTCTCTCGTCGACCGTCCCCCACTGATCACCGTGGACCACTACCTCCATGCCAGTCGTCGGCATTCGATGAGCGCTCCGGTGTGAAACGAACACAGCCGCGCCCTCCACCGTCGAGCATGGTGGAGGGCGCGGCTGGGGTCGTGCAAGGAACGAGCTACTTGCCTGCGGCTTCCGATGCCCGCAGATCCTTTCGGAGAATTTTGCCCGCTGCGGACTTCGGAACGGTGTCGATGAACTCGACGCGTCGAACCTTCTTGTGCGGGGAGACGCGTTCGGCGACGAACGCGATGACGCCCTCTTCGTCGATCGTGGCACCCTGCTGGCGGACGACGAACGCCTTGGGGATTTCCTCGCCCTCGTCGTCGAGAACACCGATGACGGCCGCGTCGGCGATTTCCTCGTGCGTGAGCAGCAGCGCCTCCAGCTCGGCCGGCGGCACCTGGTAGCCCTTGTACTTGATCAGTTCCTTGAGGCGGTCGACGATGTAGACGACGCCCTCGTGGTCGGCGACGGCGATGTCGCCGGTGTGCAGGTAACCGTCGGAGTCGAGGGTCTCCGCGGTGGCGGAAGGATTGTTCAGGTATCCCGCCATCACGTTCGGTCCCTTGACCCACAGCTCGCCCGGCTTGCTCAATCCCTCTGTGGGCAGCTCGATTTCCTCGAGCGTGCCCGGGTCGACGAGCTTGTTCTCGGTGTTGGCCAACGGCTGGCCCACCGAGCTGAGCGGCATGTCGTCGCGATCGAACGGGATCGCGTGGCTGACGGGGCTGAGCTCACTCATGCCGTAGCCCTGGCGCACCCGCGTGTTCAGGCGCTTGGCGACGGCCTTGCCGAGCTCCTCGTCCAGCGGTGCCGCGCCCGAGAAGATGGTGTGCACGCTCGAGAGGTCGTACTGATCGATCATTGGGTGCTTGGCGAGCGCGACGGCCACCGGCGGTGCGATGAACAGGTACGTCAGCTTCTGGTCCTGAATGATGCGCAGGAATTCGACGAGGTCGAACTTCGGCATCGTCACCAGATGCGCGCGCAGCTTGAGCGCGATGTTCAGCAGCACCGTCAGGCCGTAGATGTGGAAGAACGGCAGCAGCGCCAGGATCGCGTCGTTGCTGTCGATGCCCACGCGCGGTTCCATCTGGGCCACGTTTGCGACGAGGTTGCGGTGCGTGAGGATGACGCCCTTGGGCACACCCGTCGTGCCGGACGAGTACGGCAGCACGGCAACGTGCGTCGCGGGATCGAACGAAACCTCGGGAGCAGGTGCGCCCTGGGTGAGCAGATCGCGCAGGCTCGGGTGGCCCTCGGCACCGTCGAGCACGATGACGTGATCGGCGTCGATGCCCACCTTGTCCGCGGCGGCCTTGGCCTGCGGGTACAGCGGGGAGACGGTGAAGAGGAACTTCGCGCCCGAGCCGGTGAGCTGCTTGGCGATGTCCTCGGCGGTGTAGAGCGCATTGATCGTCGTCGCAGTTCCGCCGGCACGCAGAATGCCGTGCAGCACCGATGCGAATGCGGGGACGTTCGGCGAATGCAGTCCGACGACGTCGCCGACCTCGAGCCCGCGGGCAGCGAGTGCCCCGGCGATCGCGTCGACCTGGCCGATCAGGCTCTTGTAGGTGGTGACGTCACCCGACGTGCCGTCGATGAGTGCAGGCTTGTCCAGATCGGACTCGGCGATGGAGCCGAACAGGAAGTCGTAGACGCTCAGATTCGGGATCTCGACGTCGGGAAAGGGACTGCGGAAGCTCATGGCTCTCCTTCGAAAAACTGCGGCAACAATGATCGAACCCTACAGTGAAAGCGGTCACATCGGACAGCGACCCTACCGCTGAGTCAGGTAGAAGCGTCGCTAACTTCGGGACGCGTACGGTTTGCCCGCGGCGGCCGGTCCTCGAACGTGGCCCACCAGGCCGGCGACGGCGAAGATGGTCACCACATAGGGCAGCATCAGCATGAATTCGCTGGGCACCGGAGACCCGATGATGCCCAGTACGTTCTGCAGATTCGACGCGAATCCGAACAGCAATGCGGCCAGGGTGGCCCGTACCGGATCCCACCGGCCGAAGATGACCGCGGCGAGTGCGATGTAGCCGGCACCTGCGGTCATCTCCTTGCCGAAGGCACCGACGGAACCGAGGGTGAAGTACGCACCACCGAGCCCGGCGATGGCACCGGCGAGGCAGACGTTCCAGAACCGCGTTCGAGCCACGTTGATTCCGACGGTGTCGGCGGCCTGTGGGTGCTCACCGACCGCGCGCAGTCGCAGACCCCACTTGGTGTGGAACAGACCGAAGAACACCAGGGCCACGGCGATGTACATCAGGTACACGATGAGCGTCTGCCGAAAGAGCACCGGTCCGAGGATCGGAATCTGCGAGAGCACCGGAATGTCGATGCGGGCGAAACGCGGTGGTGAGTTGAGCGTTTCGGCGTTCTTGGTGAGCACCACCGAGTACAGGAAGCTCGTCAGTCCCACGACGAGCACGTTGAGCACCACACCGACGATGACCTGATTGACGAAGTAGCGAATCGAGAACACGGCCAGCAGAGACGCGGTCAGTGCGCCGGCGACCAGAGCGGCGAGCAACGCCACGTAGGTCGACCCGGTGATCGACGCGACGACGGCGCTGACGAAAGCCCCGGCCAGTAGCTGCCCTTCGATGGCGATGTTGATGACGCCGACGCGCTCGGAGATCACTCCGCCCATCGCACCGAAGATCAGCGGTGTGCTCAAAGCGACTGCGCCGATGAGCAATCCGGGTACGGGGATCGTCTCCCCGTCCGCGGCCCATGCGAGGAATCCGAACACGAACAGCACCGCGAACACGGCGAGCAGCCACAGCGGCGTCGACCGGTAACGCGACGCCAGCAGCGCCGCGTAGCCGGTGATGACGGCCAGTAGTACGACCACGACCAGGCCGGTGCCGTACGACGGTACGCCGACGGCGGGCAGTGCGAAGAAGTCGTCTTCCGAGGCCAGCGCGAATGTACTGGTGCCCGAGCCTTTTCGGACCACGAACAGCACCAACGCCAGCAGTGTCACGACCCCGAGGATCGTGGGCACCTTCCAACTACGACCGAGGACCGTCTCGGCGGGTGAGTCGACGGAGGTGGTCACAGTGCACCCACCTTCGCGGTCTCGGCTTTGGCAAGTTTCTCTTCACCGGGTTTGGGCAATCGGAACACCGCTCGCACCAACGGCGGTGCGGCGATGAACAGCACGATCACCGACTGCACGACGAGCACGATGTCGATGGGTACGCCCTCGGCCGCCTGCATGGCGAACCCGCCGGCTTTGAACGCGCCGAACAGGATTCCCGCGAAGAAGACCCCCCACGGTTTGGATCGGCCGAGCAGGGCCACGGTGATGGCGTCGAATCCGATACCGGCATCGATGTCGGCACTGAAGCCGGTGGTCACGGTGCCCAGCACCTGAGCCACACCGGCCAGTCCGACGAGAGCTCCGGACATGATCATCGCGTACAGGTAGATGCGGTTGACGTTCATACCGGCGACGCGTGACGCGTGTGGGTTCTCACCGACGGCGCGGAATCGGAATCCGAGGCTCGATCGTTCGAGCAGCCACCACACCGCGACGGTCACGAGAATCACCAGTACGAACCCGAGATGGAGGTTGTACTTGTCGCCGAACAGTTTCGGGAAGACGGCGGTCGATTCGATGGGGGCCGTCTTGGGGTTGTTCGATCCCGGCGCCTGCAGCGCACCGGGGGTACGCAGGAGGTACGAGATGAGATAGAACGCAACGTAATTGAGCATGATCGTGACGATCACCTCGTGGGCGCCGGTGCGGGCCTTGAGGAATCCGGCGATGCCTCCCCAGACGGCGCCGCCGAGAACGCCTGCGACGACGGCCACCAGCAGATGGATGCCGGCAGGCAGACTCACTCCGAAACCGACCCAGCCCGCACACGCGGCGGCGATGAGCATCTGGCCACGACCACCGATGTTGAACATTCCGACTCGAAAGGCAAGGGCCACACCGAGTCCGGCGACGATGAGCGGTGTCGCGAACGTCAACGTCTCGGTCAACGGCCGGATCCCGTTCTCGAACCCGGGACGACGGAAGTTGTACACCGAGCCCTGGAACAGCGAGGAGTACGCGCCGGACACCGAATCCCAGATCGCCGTCAGCATGTCCGACGGACGGGAGAAGAAGTAGCCTGCCGATTCCTGGACGCCGGAGTTGGTCGCGGCAATGAGGACGGCACCGACGATCAGCGCAAGCAGGACCGCGAGAACCGAGATGATGGCACTGCCGGTGAAGATCTGCCGAAGCACCACATGCGACTGCGACGGTTCCTGGGATGTGGAGGGCTCCACAGGCTTGGAGGGCTGTGCGGTCTCACTCACCGCGCTCGCCGCCCATCATCAATCCGAGTGTTTCGCGGGACGTATCCCCGGGGACGATTCCCACGATTGCTCCTCGATACATGACGGCTATGCGGTCGGCCAGTGCGGCGACCTCGTCCAGTTCGCTCGACACCACGATGACCGGAATCCCCGAATCCCGGGTGGCGACGATGCGCTTGTGTACGAATTCAATGGATCCCACGTCGATTCCGCGAGTGGGCTGCGCGGCGACGAACAGTCGCAGATCGCGACTCAGTTCGCGCGCGAGCACCACCTTCTGCTGGTTACCACCGGACAGGCGTCCGACAGCGGTTCCGATTCCCGGTGCCCGCACGTCGAATTCGGTCAGTTTCTCCGACGCGAACGTGTCGAGATAGTCCCGCTGTACCGCTCCGCGCTTCACGAACGGCTCACTGATGGAGCGGTCGAGCATCAGGTTCTCGGCAATCGAGAACTCCCCCACCAGGCCGTCGACGGTCCGGTCCTCGGGCACGAACCCCACGCCGGCGTCGAGCACCTGCTGAACTGTCGCCCCGACGAGCGAGCGGCCGTCGAGGGCGATCTTTCCGGATACGTTCTCCTGCAAGCCGAGTAGCGCCTCGACGAATTCGGTCTGGCCGTTGCCCTGCACGCCGGCGATGGCGAGGATTTCTCCTGCGGCGACTTCGAGACTGATGTCGTCGACGGTCTTGTTGCCCTGGGCGTCGAACACCGACAGGTTCTCGACGACCAATGCTGCAGCACCCGGCTCGGCCGGTTCCTTCGAAACGGTAAGCTGCACATCACGTCCCACCATCAACGCGGCGAGTTCGGTGTTGCCTGCCGTCGGCTTCGCTTCGCCGACGACCTTGCCGAGCCGGATGACGGTGATCTTGTCTGCTACTTCGCGCACTTCACGGAGCTTGTGGGTGATGAACACGATGGTGGTGCCCGACGCCGCAAGCTCCCGCATGATCCGCATCAGATCGTCGGTTTCCTGCGGCGTCAGCACGGCCGTCGGCTCGTCGAACACGAGCACCTTGGCTTCTCGTGAGAGCGCCTTGACGATCTCGACCCGCTGCTGCACGCCGACGGGAAGATCGTCGACGAGAGCATCGGGGTCGAGGTCGAAGCCGAACCTCGCGGAAATTTCCCGTACCAGCTTCCGTGCTGCCACGAGGTCGAGTCGTCCACCGAGCGAGGTGGTTTCGTTGCCGAGCACGATGTTCTCGGCGACGGTGAACACCGGAATCAGCATAAAGTGCTGGTGCACCATGCCGATTCCGGCAGTCATCGCCTCGCCCGGACCGGCGAAATTCTGCTCGACGTCGTCGAGCAGGATCTGGCCCTCCTCGGCGCGGTACAGGCCGCTGAGCACGTTCATCAACGTGGACTTGCCTGCACCGTTCTCACCGAGGAGGCAGTGGATCTCGCCGGATTCGACCGTCAGATCGATGTGATCGTTGGCGATCAACGAGCCGAATCGTTTGGTTATACCGCGAAGTTCGAGCTTCATATCCCTTTACGACCGGGGCTACTTGGGTGCCGACGGCGATTCGACGGTGATGGACCCGTCGACGATGCCGGCCTTGATCGTGTCCAGTTCACCCTGCAGTGCGGGGTCGACCTGGGACTCGAAATCGTGGAACGGTGCAATACCGACGCCGTCGTTCTCCAGCGTTCCCACGTACGGGCTGTTGTCGAACTTGTCGGCACCGGAGTTGGCCACTACCTCGTCGACACTGGTCTTGAGGCCCTTGGTCACCGAGGTGAGCAGCAGGTCACCGACCGACGGGTCGGACTCGAAGACGTCGGCGTCGGCACCGATCAGTGCCACCGGACGGGAGGAATCCCGAATCGCCTGCGCCGCACTCTGGTAGATGGGTCCACCGACCGGGAAGATGACGTCGGCGTTCTGGTCGATCAGGCCCTGGGCGGTGTTCTTGGCGACCTCGTTGGCGGTGAATCCGCCGGTGAACGAGCCGTTCTGGGAGGGCACGTCCCAGCCGATGACGCGGACTGCCTTGCCCTTCTGCTCGTTGAAGTAGTTCACACCGTCGGCGAAACCGTCCATGAAGATGGTGACGGTCGGCAGTTGCGAACCGCCGAAGGTGCCGACGACTCCGGTCTTGCTGTAGCTGGCGGCGGCGTAACCGGCCAAGAATGCCGACTGCGACGCGTCGTAGGTCAGCGGCTTGACGTTCGGCAGGTCGATCGTCGAGTCGTCGATGATCGCGAAATCGATGTCGGTGTTCGCCTCGGCCGCGACCTTGGTGGCGTCGGCCAGGTCGAATCCGACGGTGACGATCAGGTTGCAGCCCTGATCGACGAGGTTGTTGATGTTGGGGGCGTAGTCGGTGGGCGACGCGGACTCGACGGTGCGCGGCTCGACGCCGAGCTCGCCTGCGGCCTCGGTGAGTCCCTCGAATCCGAGCTGGTTGAACGACTTGTCGTCGAATCCGCCACTGTCGGAGACCATGCAGGGCAGGAAGTCACTCGAGCCGCCCCCGCCCGATCCTTCGTTCTCGGGTGCGGATCCACAGCCTGCGATCAGGGCGATGGCACCGAGCGACGCGACGCCGCCGAGTGCTGCCTTCCGCGTACTCGTGCGGGTAACGAATGACAAGATGTCCTCCAATATCGATGTGTTTCGTCTGTTTCGGGACGGTACTCGCGCGAACCTGGGTGCGCAGGATTTCACTCAGGTATCGGTGTCGGGCGCAACCTTGCCGGGCAAGGTCCCGCCTTTGCCGAGTACCCGTGCTTCGTCCTCGCGCACCATCACTGCCGGGCCCGCAGCGACCACCGATGGATTCGACGGCGTACCGGGCTTGAATACGTTGAAGAATACGTTGAGCACCACTGCGACAATGCTTGCGGCACTGATTCCGGAATGGAACACCGTGACGAACCAGTTCGGGAACTCGTCCCAGAAGTCGCTGGCAACAACAGGAATGAGACCGAAAGCCAAGGTCACCGCCACGATGACGACGTTGGCGTTGTTGTCGTAGTTCACCTTGCCGAGCGTGCGGATTCCACTGGCGGCGACGGTTCCGAACAAGGCGATTCCGGCACCGCCGAGCACGGGCAGCGGAACCACGCCGACCACCGCCGCGAGAACCGGCGAAAGACCCAGCAGCGCAAGCACGCCGCCGCCCAGGGCGACGACGAAGCGGCTCTTGATGCCGGTCATCGCAACCAGTCCCACGTTCTGTGCGAACGCCGTGGCCGGGAACGTGTTGAAGATGGGGGCGACGGCCGAGGAGACCATGTCTGCGCGCAAACCGTCGCCGACACGTCGCGAGTCGACGTCGGTTCCGACGACCTCTCCCACGGCCAGGATGTCGGCCGTCGTCTCGACCATCACCACCAGGATCACGATCGTCATCGACACGATCGCGCCGACGGCGAAGATCGGTGAGCCGAAGGCGAAGGGGGTGGGCACCGCGACCACCGCGGCGTCGCCAACGCCGCCGAAGTCCGTCTTGCCCACGATCAGTGCTGCGATCGTCCCGACGACGAGCCCGAGCAGGATGGACAGGCGCGAGAGCACCTCGATCTTGGTCATCACCAGCACTGCAAACAGGGTGAACATCGCCAGTCCGATGTTGCCGGGGTTCAGGTAGTCGGGGTTCGGCGCACCGCCCACCATTTCCTGGCCGGTGATCCAGCGCGCGGCTACCGGCATCAGCGACAGCCCGATGACGGTGATGATGCTTCCGGTCACCAGGGGCGGGAAGAAGCGGACGATCTTCGAGAAGAACGGGGCGATGGCCAAACCGATCAGCGCGGCCACCAGCACGGCCCCGAGGACCGTCCGCAATCCGGTTCTACCGTCCTCGGCGCTGCCGATGATGGTCAGCACCGTCGACACCGATGCAAACGAGATGCCTTGCACCAGCGGCAGTTGCGAGCCGAAGAAGGGAACTCCGACGGTCTGCAGCACGGTCGCGACGCCGCTGACGAACAGCGCGCACGAGATGAGCAGTGCTTGATCGGCCCCGGACAGACCCGCTGCTCCGCCCACGATGATCGGGACGGCGATGACACCGCCGAACATGGACAGGATGTGCTGCATGCCGTAGCCGAACATCTGCAGCAGCGGCGGGCGAGTGTCCTCGGGCCTGGTCATGCCCTCAGGCTAGGAACCGGACGTTACCGAGGGCAATACCCAGCCGTTTCCGGCGAGTTACGGATGTTCCGGTTCGTCGCTGCTGCCACTGGCCACCAGGTGCTCGAACGCCTTCAGATTCGCGAGTGATTCACCGCGTGACACACGCCAGGCCCATTCGCGCTTGATCGACTCCGCGAAACCCAGCTCGAGCAACACGTTGAAGTCGCCGTCGGCGGCCTCGAGGGTCTGACCGAAGATCCGATCGAGTTCGTCACCGTCGACGGCGCGCAACGACATTCGGCCCACCAGGTAGATGTCGCCGACCTTGTCGATCGTGTAATGCACTCCGTACAGCCGACGGTTGCGACGCAGCAGGTATTTGTAGACGCCCTCGAAGTTCTCGTCGGGCTTGCGGCAGACGAATGCCTCGATGCGCACCCCGTGGTGTCCGACGGTCACCATGGTCGTCGTCTTGAGTTTGCGTTCCCCGGGCAGTTCGACGGTGAACACCTCGCCGCGCCGCGTGTAGTCCAGTTCGCGATCCTTCAGGACCTGGTCGATCAGTTCAGCGGTTTCGCTCATGCAGTCACTGCTCCCGATCTGCGCAATTTCGACAATCCTCGGACTCGACGCGGCGAGAATTCACTCGGTTCCTCGCCTCGATCGAAGTGGAAGCGGGCCTGCCGGTAGCTCTCGATCAGGCCGTCCGCGGTGTGTTCCCACGAGAAGTTTCGCGCATGGAGCGGTGCGGCAATTGCCATCTCGGACAACGCTGCTCGATCGACGAGCATCGACGCCAAGGCGTCGGCCCAGTCGGTGATGCGGTGTCCCTGCACCAGTCGCCCGGTTTCACCCGATCGCACCGCGACACCGAGCCCGCCGACATCGGCTGCGAGAACCGGTGTTCCGCAGGCCTGGGCTTCGATCGCCACCAGTCCGAACGATTCGTTGTAGCTCGGCACCGCAACGAGATCGGCGGCTCGATACACCTGCGCCAGGCGAGCGGACGGCTGCGGCGGCAGAAACGTGACATGCGGGGTGATTCCGAGCGTGTCGGCCAGATCGATCAGACTGTCGGGTCGGTCCAACCCGCTGCCGGACGGTCCACCGACGATCAGTATCCGCAGCGGCATGCTCGGATGTCGTTGCAGCACTTCGGCGGCCGCAGCGACCAGAACGTCGGGGGCCTTGAGAGGTTGGATCCGCCCGACGAATGCGACGACGGCCTCGTCCTGGGAGAGTCCGAGTTCCGCGCGTGCGGCCCGCTTGTCTCCCGGATTGTATTGCGCCAGATCGGCTCCCGGGGCAACCACGTCGATCGAGTCCTGCGAGGCTCCGTAGATCTCGACGAGAGACTTCGCTTCCTCGGTCGTATTGGCAATCAGCCGGTCCGCCTCGGCGACCACCTGCTGCTCGCCGATCTGACGGGCCGCGGGCTCGGGTGCGTCGCCCTGAGCCAGGGACGCGTTCTTGACGGCGGCGAGGGTGTGCGCCGTGTGCACCAACGGCACTCCCCAGCGATCACGCGCCAACCAACCCACCTGACCCGACAGCCAGTAGTGGGAATGAACCAGGTCGTAGTAGCCGGGCTCGTGCCGAGCTTCCTCGCGGAGCACCCCGGCCGCGAACGCACACAGTTGCGTGGGCAGGTCGTGTTTGTCCAGACCCTCGAACGGGCCCGCGACGATGTTGCGCACCAGCACCCCGGGAGCAGCCTCGACGACCGGCGCATCGCTCGACGACGTCGCGCGGGTGAATATCTCGACCTCGACGCCGCGTTCGGCCAACTGCTTGGCGCTCTGCAATACGTAGACGTTCATTCCCCCGGCATCGCCCGTTCCGGGCTGCGCCAGCGGGGAGGTATGCAAGGACAACACAGCGACCCTGTTCAGCCGGCGTCCAGTCACTTCTTCAGCGTGCACGCCTCCACATTACGTCGCCACGTCTGCCGCTTCGCACGGCCTGCGCTTTTGCTCACCCGTCCAGACTGTCGACGAATTCGCTCACCTCGCCGAGGAAGCGCTGCGGATCGGCGACGAACGGTCCGTGGTCGACGCCGTCCCAGTACGACGCGCCGGCTCCGGGAATCAGGTCCGCGGCGTGCCGACCGGCCGAGACATCGACAACGGTGTCCGCGGTTCCGTGCAGCACGAATGCGGGAAGATCGAGGTTGCGCAGCAGCTCGTCGTGGCCGACGGTCCGATCGAACAGCGCGGCGCGAACCCTCGGCCTGGTGGACAGGGTCAGGCCGAACAGGGCCTGCGCCTCGGTGCCCTTTCCCTCGACGGGGCCTGTCAACGCATTACCGAAACTACCCAGCGCCTTGATGGCGATACGCGGTTCTTCGGCCATCGCCCCGGGGATCGCCGCCCGCATGGCCGTGCCCACCCGTCCGCCGGCTTCTCCCCTGCCGATGCTCGTGATCGCGCCGACGAGCACGATGCCCGCGATCGCGTCCGAGCCGTGGGTCGCGAGATAGTCGCAGATCACCAGCCCGCCGTACGACCACCCCAGCAGCACTGCGCCTGCCGTGATGTTCTCGGCGTCCAGCACCGCGGCCACGTCCCCGGCCCAGATCTTCGAATCGTCGTATCCGGTCGCGGGGGCATCGGAGTAACCGTGACCACGGAGGTCGACGGCGACGACGCGATAGCGCGCGGACAGATCGGCCAGCAGCCCGTCGCCCCAGCACGCCGAACTCTGCGCCCACCCGTGCAGCAGAACCAGCGGTCTCGCCGCCGGGTCACCGATGACGCGGTAGACGATGTTCGTTCCGTCGATGCCGGTGGCCTGCCGAACCGGTCCTGCTGCAGGGGTGCTCATGTGGGGTCAACTTACGCGGCTGCTCGGCGCATCGAGGCCAGTGGATCCGAGTACAGGGAACTGAGCGAAACCACCGTTGCGGCGAACTCCTGCACCCTGTCCCCGAATCCGGTGACCCGAATGTCCCTGCGCGGCAACGTCGAGTTGGCGGCGAAGGCCTCCCCCACGTGCGGAATCCCAGCGGGATACGCCGTGAACGCCTGGCCGCCGAGTACCACTCGATCCGGATTGAACATATCGCGTAACAAGGCGACCGTTCGGCCCAGCGTGACGGCACGTTCGACGAGCAATTCCCGAGCGGCCTCCGAACCGTCGGTCGCGGCTCGGTACACGGCGGAGATAGTCGGCCGGGGTTGCGGGGCAGTCATCTGGGTCGCTCCGCGGGCTACGCCCGCGATGATGTTGCGGTCGATCGCCGCGGTCACGATCGCGCGATCGCTGACGGCCGCTTCGAGGCACCCCCGGTTGCCGCAGCTGCACAGCACCGACGAGCCGGTGGGCAGGTGAGCGATCGACCCGGGTCCGCTGGACGGAGTGTGCACGCGCCCGTCGATCGTCAGCGCCATACCTGCGCTTTCGCGTGCATAGAAGTAGAGCGAGGTGCCGGTGCTGCTCGGCGGAGCAGGGGCGTCGGATACGCGGGGCGCGAGCAGAAGTTCCGACGCCGCCATCGCTTCGACGTGGCCGGACACAGAGATCGGTAGCCCCAGCCCACCGCCGATGACGGTGGCGACCTGGGCGTTCTCCCAGCCCAGACGCGGATGATCGACGGTACCGGTCGTCGTGTCGACACGGCCGCCGAGGGCAACCCCCACCCACAGTGGGGTGCGCCGATGCCATCTGCCGGCGAAGGCCCCGGCGCTGCGGGTGATCGAGACGAGCGCCGCATCGGCGGACCCGCTGGGCGTGGGAATCTCGACAGCCCCCAGGATCTTTCCGCGCGGGTCGCTGACGATGATCCCGGTGACGACGGCACCGATATGGATCCCGATCGTCGAGAACGGCTCGTGATTGACCTCGAACGGCACCCGGGGTCGTCCGATCGCACCGGCGGCCGTGAGGTCCGCGCGCTCGCGTAGCAATCCGACGCCGAGCAGAGCAGACACCTGACGATTGACCGTGGCGGTACTCAAACCCGTTGTACGAGCGGCACTGTCACGCGATATCGGGCCTTCGACGCACGCGACCCGCAGCACCGATGCCGCGGGACTGTCGGCAATCCGCAGATCGGGCGCGACGAGCTGGACCCGCGATCGCGACGGGGTGTGGCCGGTGGACCGCGCCGGCGAGCGCAGGGCGGTGGGGCGAGAGTGGTGGTGCAGCGTGGATACGGACATCCGTCGAGTTCCTCAGCAGTGGAGACCTTCGTCTTGTGTACGACGTCGACAAAGGTGCGAAGTGATGCAGGTCAAGGGGTGAGGCGGACCCGAGAGGTCCACGTCACGCGAATCGACTGTCCGTAGCGCGAGAAGGCTAGAGACAGGTTCCTTGGCCGAGACAACACAATTCCCGAGGAAGCGGGAGGCGAGACCCGAGGGACGCGGTCACATAGGTGACCCGCATCGCGGTGGTCTCGCTGGCGGACATGAACCCAAAATTAGCACTCGACACCCGATTGTCCAATCGGGCCCGTCCGGATGCGCTGTTTCTCCCGAACTAGAATTTCTCCATGACCTCGCCCGCACACATCGCACCCGATACCCGCATCGCCGTCGTCACCGGAGCGAGTTCCGGCATCGGCGCGGCCACTGCGCGCCAACTCGCCGCCGACGGATTCCACGTCGTCATCGGCGCACGCAGGCTCGACCGCCTCGAAGAATTGGCGTCGGAGATCAATGGCACCGCCCTGGAACTCGATGTGACGGACGAGGATTCGGTGGCCGCCTTCACCGCCGTCATTCCCCGCGTCGACGTCCTGATCAACAATGCCGGTGGCGCAAAGGGATTGGCCCCGGTGATCGACGCCGACCTCGACGACTGGCGCTGGATGTGGGAGACCAACGTTCTCGGCACACTCCGCGTCACGAAAGCGTTGCTGCCCAAGCTGATCGATTCCGGTGACGGCCTGATCGTCACCATCACCTCCGTCGCGGCATTCGAGGCCTACGACAACGGCTCGGGCTACACCTCCGCCAAACATGCTCAGGCCGTACTGCATCGGACGCTGCGCGGAGAGCTGCTCGGCAAGCCCGTGCGGTTGACCGAGGTCGCGCCGGGTGCCGTGGAAACCGAGTTCTCACTCGTCCGCTTCGACGGTGACGCGGCCAAGGCCGACGCGGTCTACCAGGGCATCACGCCGTTGGTGGCAAGCGACATCGCCGAGGTGATCGGCTTCGTCGCCTCGCGCCCGTCGCACGTCAATCTCGATCAGATCATCATCAAGCCACGCGATCAGGCCGGTCCGGGGCGCTTCTCCCGCAAGTAGCCCATGTGAGTGGAACTTCGTAGTGGGCTACGAGGTTCCACTCACATGCGCGCAGCGCTCTACCCAGCGGGCGCAGGTGCCGTCGTCGTCGCGGGTGCCGTTGTCGCAGGCGTCGTCGTTGCTGGTGCCCCGCCGGCCGGGAGCGCCGACATCGACTCCCACGTCGGCCAGTCGATGGCCCAGTCGTACAGGTCACCGTCCGCTGCGGAGAGGTCGATGCGGGTCCCGGTGACCTCCACCGGGTCGCCGTACATCGCCGTGCCGAAGTACTGCTGCGCGTCCTCGGTCGAGAGGTTGATACATCCGTTGGTGACGTTCGATGCGCCCTGCACGCCGGTGGTCAGCGGGTTGGCGTGAATGAACTCGCCGTTGTTGGAGATGCGCACCGCCCAGCGTTCGCGCACGTTCTCGTAGAACGGCGGGTTCGACATCAGGAAGTCCTCGTGCTTCTCGGTGACGACGTGGATGCCGCTGCGGGTGACGTTGCGGTCCTCGTTGCCTTCGCCGTAGCTGACGGGAATGTCCATGATCGTCGCGCCGTCGCGCACCACCTGCATGCGGTGGCTGGTGGCGTCGGCGACGACGACCTGGCTGCGTCCGATGCTGAAGTTCAGGGTGACGTCGTCGGCACCGTAAGCACCGTCGCCGTAGTTCACGCCGTAGAGCTTGGCGTTCACCGAGACCGTCGTACCGGGCGTCCAGTAGTTGGTGGGACGCCAGTGGATGCGCGAGCCGTTGTCGTCGGGGAACCACGCCCACGCGCCGGGCGTCGGCGGGTTGGTGGTGACGGTCAGCGCCTTCTCGACGGCTGCCTTGTCCTCGATCGCCGAGTCGAACTGCAGGATGATCGGCGCTGCGATGCCGACTTCCTGGCCGTCGCCGATGTTGGTGCTCACCGAGGTGCGACTGTCCGGTTCGACGGTGGTGAAGCTGCCCTCGATCGGCACGGTCTTGTCGTCCGCGCCGACGGCCGATCCCGACCACGTGTACTTCACCCCGTACCCGAGCGGCTCGGTGACGGCGTAGGACGCCTTGTCGGGTGCCAGCGCCCCCTGAACGACCTTGCCGTCCGGGTTCGTCAACTCGACCTGGGTGAGCGTTCCGTTCGTCACCGACAACGAGATGGGTGCGACGGGGCTGACGTCGGTGGCACCTTCGGCCGGGTTCTGCGTGATCTGCGCGACGGGCGCTGCCTCGGTCGTCGGTGCCGAAGCACCCGGGCTCTTGTCGCCCGATCCGACGGTGCAGCCGGCTACTAGGGCAACCAGTGCGACGAGCACGGTGACCAACCACACCATGCGCGTCCGTTTTGTCTGTTCTACCTGCTCATGCACGTTGTCCAACGTACCTGCGTCTGCGAACTACCACACATTTCCCACTGTTTTTGGGGGCAGTCTCACAGCGGACCGTCGACGACGAGTCAGAGCTTCTGCGAGCGCAGCTCGTGTCCCTTCGACGTCAGGCAGCGGCCCGAGTCCAGGTTCCAGTCCCAGCCGTGCAGGTTGCAGGTGAGCTTGTTTCCTTCGACGATGCCGAACTTCGTCAGGTCCGCCTTCAGGTGCGGGCAGCGACGTTGAATTTCGTAGCCGCCCATCGTGATGGTGGCCGTGTCGTCGTGCGCCTCGGAGAACCACCCGTCCGCGTAGGCGATGCGTTCGTCGGTGAGGCACTTGAAGAACGTGTACAGGAACTCGTTGTACCCGCCGACCCGTCGGGCCCGGAACCGGGTGGACAGGAAGATCGAGTTGACCCAGTCCGGCTCCTGATCACGCACTGCGGTGCGTACGAGTTCTGGCGGGATGGTGAAGCTGTAACGGAATTTCTCGTTCGAGATCGGTTCTCGGACAATCCTTTTCGGGAAGTCCAGCACAACCGTCTCGTCGCCCATCGTAATTCCGACGGGGTAGCCGATGCCGTCGCAGATCAGATCCGTCTGCGCCATGATCGGCTCGAAGAGTCCGCGCAGCGGCTCGAGGAGCGGCTCTCCCTCGGCCGGTGCCCAGCCTGCCTTCTCGGCCGCGATCACCGACGCCTGACGCTGGGCGTAGGCCTCGATGTACTCGGCTTTGCCGGTGGTGAAGATGGCTTCGGCGTCGGCCGTGGGAATGGGATGCTCATGAGACTTCAGGGCCGCGCCCTCGAACGTGGCCGTCGTACCCGGAATCATCAGCAGACCCTTGTCGTGGCCGTGCAGTCGCATCTGCTCGAGAAACACCATCTGGTCCGGGAACACGTTGGCCGGGTCGCCGTAGACGTCGTTGAGCGAGCGCAGTTCGTCGTCGAGGAAACACGGCGGGCCCGCCGACGGAATAACCCAGGTGGAGCCGACCTGCTCGATGTACTGGCGCGCACGATCCATCTGTCGCTGACGCTTCTGGATACCGAAGTTCCGCTTCGCGCGCGAGACCATGTCGTAGACCATCGGGTACCAGATCGCGCCCGAGTACTGCAGCATGTGGACGTCGACCGGACCGAATTGCTCGGTCATCATGTCCAGATCCACCGGCCGCGCGTCGTTCATGTTGAACGCGACGGTCTTCCCATCGGACACCACCAGGCCGGAGTCGCCGATCGGGCCGTCGGCAGGCGCGCGGAGCGCGATGATCATGATGTCGAGGTCGCCCTTGGGCCCGGTCAGCGTGTGCTTGACCGAGTCGGTGGTCTCGTAGAACTTGTGGAAGCCGAGCTTCTCCAGCTCGTGCTTGAGATCGAGCACCGGGTAGTCCGGCAGCAACACCGTCGCGTCCTTGTTGACGTGTTCGGCCAGGTTCTTCGGATCGAAGTGGTCCTTGTGCAGGTGCGAGACGTAGAGGTAATCGCAATCACCCAACTCGTCCCAGTCCAGGCCCGAGTTGTCGGGGAACGGGAACCACGACGCGTAGAACGACGGATTCACCCACGGATCGCACAGGATGCTCCCGGCGTCGGTCCGAATATGGAATCCCGCATGTCCCACGCTGGTGACCTGCACTGATTTACCTCCTACGAGCTTTCACTTGCAAAGCTCCATCGTATGCGCCGTTTCCGGCGGCTCTAACCCAGCGCGCAGTTGACGAGGTCACACTCGGGGGTCAGCGTGACCCCGAACTTCTCCTGCACACCGTCTCGGACGTGCGCGGCAAGAGCCATGATGTCCGACGCGGTGGCCCCGCCCCGGTTGGTGATCGCGAGTACATGTTTGGTCGACAGGGCCGCGGTACCGCGGCCGAACTCGGTGCCGTAGCCCCGAGGGAATCCCGAGTTCTGAATGAGCCAGGCCGCCGGAATCTTGGTGCCGGCCGGGTCGGGGAAGCTCGGCGCGTGGGTTGCCTGCTCCGGCACCTCCGGCAACACCGGGTTGAGGAAGAACGACCCCACGCTCCACGTGTCGTGATCGGCCGCGGCCAGCACCATTCCACGCTCACCGCGCAGCGCGAGCACCGCTGCGCGTACGTCGGGCACCGGAACGACGTCGCCGATCTGCACATCGAGCCGCTCCGACAACGCCGCGTAGCGCACCGGCAGTGATTCGGTGGTCTTCTTCAGCGCGAACGTCACGTCCAGAATCACGTAGCGCGACGATCGCTTGAACACCGACGAGCGATGCGTTCCGAATCCGCACTGCTCCGGCGTCCACACCGACGTCTCCTGGGTCTGCCGGTCGTAGACGGTGAGACTGTGCAGCAATTCCGACGTCGACGCACCGTAGGCCCCGACGTTCTGAATCGGCGTCGCGCCGGTCGTTCCAGGAATCCCCGAGAGTGCCTCCATCCCGGACAGACCTGCATCGATCGTCGCCTGCACGACGGCATCCCACTCGACGCCCGCATCGACGGTCACGATCTCTCCGTCGATGTCCAGTCGCGAACCGGTCACCCGAATCACCCGACCGTCGAACCCGTCGTCGCCGACGACCAGGTTCGATCCCCCGCCGACGACCAGCACGTCTGTTCCCGCCCGGTCCGCGTCGCGCACGGCAGACACCAGTTCGTCACCCGTCGTCGCGACACAGAATTCACGGGCTGGGCCGCCCACCCGGATGGTGGTGAGTTCGGAAATTGCAGTAGGCACGGACTCCCACGCTACCGGTCGCACACGAACGCGAGAGTCACCCGGTAACCTGCGGGGATGCCTCGCCCTATTGAGCACAGTTCGACTGTGCCCGCCTCCGCCGACAAGGTCCACGCAGCGCTGACCTCCGAGCAGTACTGGAAGGACCGCATCGAGCAGATCGGCGGCCCCGGTGCCAGCTTGAAGAGCGTCACCGTCGGCGACGGCACCATCGACGTCGTCATGACCCAGTCGGTCCCCGAAGATGAGTTGCCGTCCGCGGTGACCGCCTTCAAGAAGGGCGACCTCATCATCGAACGCACCGAGAGCTGGGGACGGTTCGACGGCACCCATGCCGCGGGCACCTTCGGAGCCACCGTCGAAGGAGCACCCGCGCGCATCACCGGCACCACCAGCCTCGACGGTAAGGGCGAGACGACCACCGTCGCTCTGGCCGGCACCACCGAGGTCAAGGTCCCCATCTTCGGCGGGAAGATCGAAGCGATGATCAGCGAGCAGGTCCTCTCGCTCATCGACAACGAGCAGGACTTCACCGGTAACTGGATTGCCGCGAACACGAACTGAGCAACCGGGTCGTTCCGCAGGCTCCACTCCTGGGTAACCTGGCGCACTATGGCTCGCCGAATGAACTACTCTGCCCGGTTCACCCACTCGACGCAGCAGGTCTATGCAGCGCTGTCCAGTCGCGATCATTGGGACGCGCGCATCGAGGAGATGCGTAAGTATTCGGAGAACGAGCTGAAGAGCTTCGAGGTGTCCGACGCCGGAATCGACATCGTGATGCACCACGTCATTCCCCGTACCGAATTACCCGACATCGCACAGACGGTGATGAAGAAAGACATGGTCATCACCCGCAACGTGCATTTCGACGCGTACGGGGAAACCACGGCGGGGCACTACGACGCGTCGATTCCGGCCGGACCCGGCTCACTCAAGGGCACCACCTCGCTGTTCCCCACCAACGGTGGCTCGACGCTGCGCACGTCCTCCGAGGCCAAGGTGTTCCTGCCGTTCATCGGCGGCAAACTCGAACAGCTGATGCTCGTCAACCTCATCGACCTGTGGCGCGGCGAGGGCGAAGTGACCGCGACCTGGCTCGAGAAGAACGCCTAGCCCACTGAAGCCTCCTCACCGGGGTCGTTCCGCAGGCTCCACTCCCCATCCGGGTCGTTCCGCAGGCTCCACTCCTGCTGAAGGCGTCATCACTCGCGGCACCACCGGCATCAACCGGTTGCGTCGCAGCGACCGGTGGTTGATGCACGATCCCGATGTGCGACGCGTCCTGCTCGAGTCACCGGATCCCCTCGTCGTCGACCTCGGGTACGGGGCGATGCCGAACACCACCCTCGAACTCGCCGGACGCCTCCGCACGATTCGGCCCGATGTTCGCGTCACCGGTCTCGAAATCGATCCCGCGCGGGTCGTCGAAGGAAGCGACGGCGTCGAATTCGCCCGTGGCGGTTTCGAGTTGGCCGGACTGCGACCGAATCTGGTGCGGGCCTTCAACGTGCTGCGGCAATATCCCGAGGACGCGGTTCCTGGTGCCTGGCACCGCATTCTGTCGGGCCTGGCACCCGGCGGCCTGCTGGTCGACGGCACGTGCGACGAACTCGGTCGACGCTGCGCATGGGTGCTGCTCGACGCCGACGGGCCGCGATCTCTGACCCTGGCCTGGGACCCGTTCGATGTCGAGATGCCGTCGGACATCGCGGAGCGGCTTCCGAAAGTGTTGATACACCGCAACATCGAGGGCGAGCTGATCCACGATGTGCTCCGCCGCGCCGACCGCGCGTGGTCGGTCTCGGCACCACTGGCACCGTTCGGACCCCGACTGCGGTGGCGGGCGTCCTTGAAAGTGCTTGCCGAGCAAGGACTCCCGGTTGCACTCCCCCGCCGCCGCATGCGAGACAACGTGCTCACGGTGCCCTGGTCCACGGTCGCCCCGACGTGACCGATCCTGCTGCGAAGGAGATCCGCATGGACGTCCCTGATCTTCTCACTGTGAGGCCGTGCGAGCCCGGCGACCTCGAGGTCCTCGAGCAGTGGCGCACTGCGGAACCAGTCGAGTGGGTCGATTCAGCTCGCCTCCGCGCGGACATGGCATCGGGCAATTACCGGTTCGAGTGGATATGGCTGGCCGAACGCGCCGGCCGTCCGGTCGGGCGCGCGGTGTGGTGGGGCCGTTCCGACGCAACCAGCCCGGTCACCCTCGACTGCCTGTCGGTCGCCCCGAACGAGGAGAGACCGGACGACGTCGGCGCTGCCCTGGTCGGTGCCGCCCGTGCAGCGTTCGATCACAGCACCGCACTGGAGTTCAATGTCGATGTGCCGGTGGGGAACTCGATGGACCACTCTCTGTCACGGGCGTTGGAGTGGCGCGCATCGGCTGCACACAGGGGCGGTTTCACCCGCACGACCGAACGCGTTTCGTTCGCCCGGACGGCCGACAACCCGCGGCCCGAGACGTCGACCCGCCTGCGCTTCTCGGCGGGCACCGATGCAGAGTTCCTCGAAGTGTTCGAGGCCGTCGCAGCCGGAAGCCTGGACTCCCACACTCGAGAGATGGTCGCCGAGCACGGCGTCGCCGCACTCGCCGCGGACGATCTCGCCTTCTACGGTTCGCTACCGGGGCGGCGGGAGTCCTGGCAGATCGCGGGCCGACTGGACGGCACGACGGTGGGCTTCGTCGTGCCGACGAGAAATGCCTACGACGCGGCCATCAGCTATCTCGGGGTGCTCCCCGAGCATCGTGGTCAGGGCTATGTCGACGATCTACTGTCCGAGATGGTCCGGATACACCACGACGACGGGCAGCACCGGATAGTCGGAACCACCGATGCGGCAAATGTACCCATGCGGGCAGCCTTCGAGCGCGCAGGCTTCGTCGTCACCCGCACCCGGATCGTGCACGCGGGCTAGCGATCACGTACAGGCGGACAGCGCCAGTTCGACGCGTTCGGCCACTCGATCGGTGCTGCCGCTGGCCTCGGAGTACAACGCCTGCGGGTCGACGCGACCGATGGCCACGGCGTCGCCCACCACCTCGTCGAGGGTGATCTGCGAGATTCCGCCCGCCGCGAGGTCGAGAACCGTGCGCACCGGAGTGGTGATGTTGAACGTGCCGGCCGATTCGACGTCACGCGGCTCGAGCTGCAGTCGGTGGACTGCCAGACGGGTGTCGGTCAGTCGTAGGTCGCCGAACGCGCAGAGGTGTACGAACTGCGGGTGCAGGTGACCGAAACCGTGCAGTTCGGCGGCGCTCTGATGTGAAATCACCGCCTCGCCGCCGAACCACGCGCACCACATGGCGAACACTTCGAGTTCGCTGTGCGGCCACTGTCCGAGCCGAAACAGGTTGCGCTCGACGCGAGTCCACGTGGCCGTGGCCAGGTTGACGCGCACCATCGCAGAATCGAAGCCGAGTTCACCGGCCTGTTCGGCGGTGAAGTAGCCGTCCTGCCGGGTAGCGAGCGAGTGCAGCTCCTGCACACTCGGTCCTATCGTGCTCATGCAGCAAGAGTACGTGAGAATGTGTTACACATCACAAACTTTGGCCGCCAATCCCCGGACTCGGTGAGTTTCACAGAGCTTGCTCAGAAACATCGGGAAGACTGCCGGGAATGACATCCTCAGCCAGGCGCAGCACAGTACCGCTGATCGCAGTCTCCGTTGTTGTTGTCCTCCTCGTCGCCGTCATCGGCGGAGAACTGTTCGTTCGGCAGCAGATCAAATCCTGCCTCGCCGGCCAGCTCGAGTCCGAGCTCGGCAGCCAGGTGGAGGTGGGTCTCGGCTTCAAACCGGTCTTGCTGTCCTTGGTCGACAAGAAGGTTTCGTCGGTGACCGTCGACAGCGACGATGCCCGATTCGGTCCGGCCGAGGGCATGGTCGTCCACGCCGAGGCAAACGATCTGAACCTGACCCAGAGCGCCGACAGCGGCGGCACCATCGGCAGCTCGAGTGCCGACATCTCGTGGTCGACCGACGGCATCACTCGCACCCTGCAGAGCCAGGGCATCGGTGCGATCGTCTCGGGCGTCACGTCCGACGCGTCGGCGGGCACCCTCGAGTTCGCCGTCGGCGCGCTCGCGAAGCTGACCGTCAAGCCACAGGTCACGGGCGGCAAGGTCGATGTCCAGACCGTCGACGCGTCGATTCTGGGCCTGGGAATCCCTACCGATCTGGTCGATTCCGTCGTCGGCGTGCTCACCGACAGCCTGCAGGCGTACCCGCTGGACATGGCCCCGACGTCGCTGACCGTCACCGACTACGGCATCGAACTCGCCCTCGAAGGCGGCCAGTACACCATCCCGGCCACTCAGCAGAACCAGAATCAGCAGACGCCCGAGGGTTGCTCGCTGGTTGCGTAATCCATGTGAGTGGAACCTCGTAGTGGGCTACGAGGCAGGAGTGGAGCCTGCGGAACGACCTGAAGGCGCAGCGCTCACATGCGACGCAGTCGCTCTACCCCAGCCCGTCGAGTACCGCGCGGGTGCCCGAGAGCCCCAACCGCGTGGCACCGGCGTCGATCATGGCCAGGGCGGCGTCCGTGGTGCGGATGCCGCCGCTGGCTTTGACGCCCAGTCGTCCGCCGACGGTCTCGGCCATCAGCCGCACCGCCTCGACGCTCGCGCCGCCAGCGGGATGGAATCCGGTGGATGTCTTGACGAAGTGAGCACCGGCCTTCTCCGCGGCGCGGCACACTTCGACGATCGCCTCGTCGGACAGCGCTGCCGATTCGATGATCACCTTGAGTACGGCGTCGCCGATGCCTTCGCGGACGGTCACGATGTCGGCCAGCACGGCGTTGTAGTCCCCGGCAATGGCCGCGCCGACGTCGATCACCATGTCGACCTCGTCGGCCCCCTGCTGCACGGCCAGCCGCGCCTCGGATCCCTTGATCAGCGAATGGTGCTTGCCCGACGGGAATCCGGCAACTACTGCGGTGAGCATTCCCTCGGCGCGAATCGGCAGCATCGACGGGGAGACGCACACGGCGAGCACTCCCAGCTCGCGACCTTCCTCGATGAGGGCCTCCACGTCGGCGGCAGTGGCCTCCGGCTTGAGCAGGGTGTGATCGACCATTCCGGCGAGGGCAGCGCGGGTGAGTGTCATGAACCCAGCTTTTCACAGCACCGCATGTCGCGGCCCTGTCGGTCTACCATTCTCGGCTATGGACGCAGCCTCGCTCGCCGACACGTTCAACGCCACCAGCAGCGAGTTCGACGCGGTGACGCCGCTGGTCTGGGGCCCGGCCGGGCAGTCGCTGACATTCGCTCTCGGGTTGCGATCCGGCGACGCCGTACTGGACGTGTGTTCCGGCACGGGAGCGTCCGCGCTCCTCGCCGCAGCAGCTGTCGGTCCCGACGGCCTGGTCCATGCCGTCGACCTGGCCGACGACCTGCTGGAGGTGGGCCGGGTGAAAGCCACCGAGCGCGCCCTGCGCAACATCGACTTCGTCGTCGCCGACGCCACGGCCTGGGAACCGCCGTCGACCGTTCCCGACGCCGGATACGACGCCCTGGCCTGTTCGTACGGCATCTTTTTCCTGCCGGATCCCGAGCGGGACTTCTCGCGTCTGGTGTCGCTGGTCCGGCCGGGTGGCGGCGTCGGGGTGACGGTCTGGCGTCAGGGCGCGATCGAGGCGTTCTCCCGTGCGTACTTCGAGGTGATCGCAGCACATTCGCCGTCCACCGAGCAGGTGGGCCGCCTCGCGCAGGAGGGGTACGACAAGCACCCGATCCGGCGGATGGAGACGGCCGATCTGCTGGGTACGTGGCTCGCGGCGGCCGGTACGACGGACGTCCGGGTGGTCGAGCTGAGCAATCATGCACCCGCCACGGAGTCGTTCGTGTGGAGCTTCGTGTTGGGCAGTGCTCTGCGCGGTGCCCTCACCCCGTTCGACGACGCAGCCGTCGGGCGGATTCGAGCGGACTTGTTCGCGTCGCTGACCGAGCGCGGCATCGATTCGATCGATCTCGGGACACTGGTGGCAACCGGGTTGCGAGCGCCCTGAGAGAATTGCCCCCATGAGTTCTTCCGTGTCCGAGGATCGCCGCTACGTTCTGTCCCTCGGTTGCCCAGACAAGACGGGCATCGTCGCCCGTATCTCCACGTTCCTCGCCGAGGTCGGCGGCTGGATCGTCGAGGCCGCCTATCACGCCGATCCCGATACCGGTTGGTTCTTCACGCGTCAGGCCGTGCGGGCTTCGTCGGTGAGCATGAGCGTCGAGGATCTGCGGGCCCGCTTCGCCGAAGTGGCTGCCGAGCTCGGCCCGGAAACCGAATGGGCACTGCATGATTCGGGCGCACCCAAGCGAGTCGTACTGCTGGTGAGCAAGGAAGCACACTGCTTGCACGATCTCCTGGGCCGCGCGGCCGGCGGGGAGCTACCCGCTCAGATCTCGGCAGTGATCGGCAACCACAGGTCGCTCGAGCCCGTTGCTGCGGCGCACGGAACACCCTTCCATCACGTCGAGTTCGCCAAGGACCCGTCCGAGCGCGGACCGGCCTTCGAGGAAGTCCGGTCACTCGTCGACTCCTACGACCCGCATGCAGTGGTGTTGGCGCGCTTCATGCAGGTGTTGCCCGAGTCGCTGTGCGAGCACTGGGCCGGTCGCGCCATCAACATCCACCACAGCTTCCTGCCGTCGTTCGTCGGTGCTCGGCCGTACCACCAGGCGTTCGCCCGTGGCGTCAAGCTGATCGGCGCGACGTGCCATTACGTGACCGCCGAGCTCGACGCAGGTCCGATCATCGAGCAGGACGTCATCCGCGTCGACCACTCCGACGAGGTGACCGACATGGTGCGGCAGGGCCGAGACATCGAGAAGCTGGTGCTCTCCCGCGGCCTGCGCTGGCACCTCGAGGATCGAGTCCTGGTTCACGGCCGCAAGACCGTGGTGTTCAGCTAGATCGTTCGGGTCACAGGTTCCGCAGGCGAACCACTTCGGCGTTGAAGTCGTCGATCGCTTCCACCGAGCTCATGTGGCCGATTCCGGGAATCACGATCAGTCGGCTCAGGTGGTCGTGGTCGTCGAGTGCTCGGGCGAGCTTGCGCGCGTGCACCGGCGGGGTCAGCCGATCCGCAGATCCGACGAGCACGCTGGTGGGCACGGACATGTTCTCGAGCGCCTCGCGGATGTCGAGGTCGCTCAGCGCAGCGCCCCAGATCCCTCGGGTACGCGGCGCGCACTCGAGCACGATCTTCTCGCAGAACGCCACCTCGGCCGGCGTGGCACCGGGAGCCATCGAGATGTACTTGATGGCCTGGCGGGTCACCGGGGACGGCCGTAGCGGCAGCGCCGAGCTCAGCACAGCGCGTCCCACCGGGGCTGGTACCCGCGGGAAGCGCTGCGGCAACGGGATGACGGTGGTCTCGCGAACGAGGGAATCCGTCGCCGTACTGGCGAGCAGCACGGCGCTGACCAGACGGTCGACCTGATCGGGGTAGTTTCCGGCCCACGCCATGATCGACATGCCGCCCATACTGTGCCCCACCAGGACGGTCTTGTTGTCCTCGGTGACGGTGGCCGAGAGAACGGCCGACAGGTCGTCGGCCAGTACGTCGGGGCTCAGCGGACGTGTTCCGACGTCGCTGCGCCCGTGTCCGCGCTGGTCGTAGACGATGACGCGGTAGCGACCCGCGAGCGCATTGATCTGCGGAAACCAGTAATCGGCCGAGCATGTCCAACCATGGCTGAACAGGACCGGTTCGGCATCGGGGTCACCGTAGCTACGCACATGCAGGTGTGCGCCGTCGTCGGTGACGACTTCGGTGACGGTCGGCTCGACAGTGGGATGTTGCAGCAACTCGTCGGGTTGCACGTCCGTGGTCTTGGTGAACGAATGCAGTCGACGTCGCCGAACGACGAAGGCCCCGATGCTCGCGGCCGCGGCGATGCCTCCGACTCCGAGCAGCGAGCGTTCGATTACCTTGCGTGAAACCACTGATATTCCCCTCTACCTGTGACCCCCGAGCGGGTGCGGTAGAGATTACGCCCAGCACCGAACGGGTGCTTGAAGCCCCTCTACCAGCGTGGTCCGCGCTGAATGCCGTCGATCTTGGGACGAACATCCACCAGATACACCGCGATCGCGACGACGCCGATGATCCAGAACATGATGACCATCGGGCCGATCAGCGTCAGCAGCAGTCCTACGGCCAGGATGCCCAACCAGGCATTCTTGGTCAGCTTGCCGGTGGCCGGAAAAGCGTCGGCGCGCTGGCGTAGTGCGTGAAAGATTGCGTACGCCGCTCCTGCAATCGAGATGATTTGCAGGAGCAAGAAGATCGTCTGGGAGAAGCTGCTCGCAATCACGTCGCCCAGTGTACGAGAAACGACCCCTGCACCGTGCGGTGCAGGGGTCGTTTCCTTTACGAGTGCTTTAGCTGGTGGTCTTCTTGGCCGGAGCCTTCTTGGCCGGTGCCGGTGCGGTCTTCTTGGCAGCCGGTGCCGGTGCCGTCTTCTTGGCCGGTGCCGGAGCAGCCTTCTTGATCGGTGCGTCGGCGGTGCCGCGGGTCTTGGATTCGACCTTGCCTGCCACGCCGCTCACCTTGTCGGACGCCTCGACGGCCTTGTCCTTGGCTTCGTCGCCGGCTTCGTCGATGTTCTCGGCGAGCTCGTCGGCAGCCTCGGAGATCTCGTCGGCACCTTCGCGAACCTTGTCCGACGCGATGCCGGCCAGAGCCGCGGCCCGCTCGCCGACTGCGCGAGTCTGCGAGGCGACGGTTCCCAGTGCCTGCTCGGTGAGGTCGACGACGTCGTTGGCGGCGGAGTTGGCGCGCTCGAGGCCGTCTTCGACTGCCGGGGTGCGGCGGATGCGCTCGACGGTCTCTTCGCCGCGCTCGGCGAGCGAGGTGTACAGATCGGACGCGACCTTGAGGTACGCCTCGGCTACCTTGCGAAGCTCGTCCGGGGTGAAGCGCTCGCGGAGTTCGGCGATCTCGTCGGGCAGCTCTGCAGGCAGGTTCGTCAGGCGCTCGCGGAGCGACTCGACGCCTTCGGTGACCTCTTCGGAGAGGTCTGCGATGCGAGCATTGACCTCGCTGGTGCGGCTCTCGGCGCGCGAACGCACCTGAGCGACGACGTCCGCTACCGCCTGGACGACCGCGTCGCCGGCACCGACGGCTGCGAAGATGGGGGTCTTGACGTTCTCGAAGTTCTTGGAATCAGACATCTGGTGTCTCCTGTTCGTCGGTTTCGGGCTCTTGCGTCGACTCGTTCTCACGACAGAACGAGTCGTAGATCTCGATCAGCACTTGCTTCTGCCGTTCGGTGATGTGCTCATCGCCGAGCAGAGCTTCGCGCACCGGACCGTGGGGACGCGCTTCCAAGATCCCGGCCCGGACGTACAGCACCTCGGAGGAGACGCGCAGACCCTTGGCTATCTGCGCAAGCACTTCTGCGGACGGGTTACGTAGTCCGCGTTCGATCTGGCTCAAATACGGGTTGCTCACTCCGGCCCGGCTCGCGAGCTGCCGCATGGATACTTGTGCGGCTTCTCGCTGGGACCGGATGTAGCTTCCGATGTCCTGGGCTGCAGTCGTGACGACTGCGGCGACAAGGTCCCCGGCCTCGGCGACCACCTGCGTCGCCTCGGTCGCTTTGGCGACCAGATCCCCCTCGTTCTCGGCCATCTCGGCCTCCTGGTTTCGGTGTCCTACTGGACGGTACCGAAGGGTGCTAACTATTGCAAGCACTCTGCTAGCACTAGTGCCCGAAGATCAGATCGGAGATGGTGAAGATCGCCAGTCCTGCGATGGAACCGACGACGGTGCCGTTGATCCGGATGAACTGGAGATCCCGTCCGACCTGCAGCTCGATCTTCCTGCTCGCTTCCTCGGCGTCCCAGCGCGCGACGGTGTCGCCGATGATCGTCGTGATCTCGTCCGCGTAGTTGGCAGCGATGTAACGGGCCCCACCGAGCAGCCAACCGTCGGCCTTTCCGCGCAATTCGTCGTCGTCGCGCAGCCGAATGCCGAAGTTGGCCGTGTTCTCCTTGATCTTGTTACGCAAAGTACTCGTCGGATCGTCCACCGACTCGGTGATCAGACGCTTGGCCACCTTCCACGTCGACGCGGCGAGGCCGGTGATCTCCTCGCGGCCCATGATCTGCGCCTTGAGCTTCTCGGCCTTCTCGATGGTGGCCGGATCGTTCTGCAGATCGTTGGCGTAGTCGACGAGGAACTTGTTCGCCGCCAGGCGCACCTCGTGTTCGGGATTGGAGCGGATCTTCCACGTGAACTCGACGAGTTCCTTGTAGACCTTCTCCCCCAGCAGCGTGTCGACGAACTTCGGCGACCAGTTGGGCGAGTCCCGGGCGACCACGCGATCGATCATCTCCTGGCTGCCCAGTGCCCACTGATGAGCCCGTTCGGCCAGCATGTCGATCAGCGGCAGCTGACGATTCTCGCGAAGCAGCTCGTCGAGGATGCGGCCGATCGGCGGTCCCCATTGCGGATCGGCCAGTCGGCGCACGATGGTGCTGTCGATGACGGCGGTGATGTCTTCGTCGTTGAGCACGTCGACCACACCGTGCAGCACCGTTGCCGCCTCGGCCGCCACCCGTTCCGCATTGTCGGGTTGGGCGAGCCAGGTGCCGAGCCGCAACGGCACCTGAGCCGACGCGACCTTCTCCGAGACCACCTCGGGGGCGAGGAAGTTGCTGCCGACGAAGGAGCTCAGACTGGCACCGAGCTGATCCTTCTTCTTCTTGATCAGGGCCGTGTGCGGAATCGGAATGCCCAGTGGGTGCTTGAACAGCGCCGTCACCGCGAACCAGTCCGCCAGCGCGCCCACCATGCCCGCTTCCGACGCCGCTCGGACGTACCCCACCCAAGCCCCGGCACCGGTGGACTCCTGCCAGCGGCAGAAGAGATAGACGATCGAGGCGAAGACGAGGAATCCCGTCGCGACGGTTTTCATCTTGCGGAGGTCGCGACGCTTGGTCTCGTCGTCGAAGTTCATGAGCTGCACACCCGACATTGTGCCCAGAATCGCAACCGATCAACCGGGCACGGCCCCCTCCTGTGTCGTGCCCGACGCATAAGGTGGGTGACGTGGTGAAAAATAGTGCGGCGGCAGCTTCGGAGGACGCCCCCGAGGCGGACGCGGACAAGCCCAAAACCGAGAAACCGGACGGCCGCAAGCGTCGATGGCGAGAGCACAAGATTGCCCGACGCGAGGAGCTCGTCGACGGTACGTTGGCCGCGATCCGGCTGCGTGGTCGTGAGATCGGGATGGACGAGATCGCGTCGGAGATCGGTATCTCGAAGACGGTTCTCTACCGGTACTTCACCGACAAGAACGATCTGACCAGCGCGACGATGTCCCGGTACGTCGAGACCACCCTCGCGCCGCGCATCTACTCCGCGATCTCTCACGAGCTCGACGAGTACGAGCTGACCCGGGTGGTGGTCACCGCCTACGTCGAGACGGTGGCCACCGATCCCGAGGTGTACCTCTACGTGATGGCCAACAACGCCGGCAACAACCGGGACGTGGTGGCCGAGTCCGAGCGCATGATCGCCGAACTCCTCTCGACCGTGTTGGGTGAGCGGCTGCGCCAACGCGAGATGGATTCGGGCGGTTCGGTGCCGTGGGCGTTTGCCATCGTCGGTGCCGTCCAGTTGGCCACGCACTGGTGGATCTCGAACAAGTCCATGTCCGCCGACGACCTGATCGACTACCTCTGCATGATGATGTGGGGCGGCATCCACGGGGTAGCGATGGCCGACGGCTCACCGGCCAAGTTCAAATCTCAGCCGCATCCTCTGGTGGACGGCGAGCCGGGTAAGTCCTAGCGCTCGTCGTACTCGTCGTCGAGAGGAACTTCGGTGCGTTGTTCGATGACGTCCGTGGCGTCGGCCTCGACGGGGAGGTCGATCGCACTGGGCTCATCCGGTTCGTCCGCGATCGGCAGGTTCTGCTCGACGCGATCCTCGGTCGGTGATTCGATCGGTGATTCGCTCATGTGTTCATTCGTACCATTGCCGCGCACACGGTTCTCGTTTGAAAGTCGATGGTGCCGGTAATCCGAACGAGCATGAGCAACGAAACATTGTCCGGACGCCGAATTGCCGTACTCGCCACCGACGGTGTCGAGCAGGTCGAACTGGTGCAGCCGCGCGAAGCCGTCGAAAATGCCGGCGGCACAGTCACATTGGTGTCGCTCGATCATGGCGACATCCAAGCCATGAACAGCGACGTGAACGCAGGCGACACGTTCAGTGTCGACAGGATCGTCGGCGAGGTATCGGTCGACGACTTCGACGCATTGATTCTGCCCGGCGGCACCACGAACCCCGATCAACTGCGCGTGGACGCCGACGCCGTGGAGTTCGTCCGCGCGTTCGTACAGGCGCGCAAACCGGTGGGAGTGATCTGCCACGGCGCGTGGACGTTGGCCGAAGCAGACGTACTGACAGGCCGCACGGTGACGTCCTACCCGAGCATTCGGACCGACCTGCGCAACGCCGGTGCCACCGTCGTCGACGAGGAAGTGGTCGTGGACGGCAACCTGGTGTCGAGTCGTAACCCCGACGACCTGCCGGCTTTCTGCGCGAAGATCGTGGAGCACTTCCGCGCTTGATAGGTTAGCGTGCCCTATGCGCATTTCTCGATCTCTGGCCCTGCCTGCGGCAGTCGTGGCCCTCGCTCTGACCCTGTCCGCGTGCGGATCCAGTAATTCCGACGGCGACTCGGCCGATTCGGCCTCTGCGGGCACCGTCGTCACCGACATGTTCGGGGAGGTCGAGGTACCGGCCGATCCTCAGCGGGTAGTTGCGCTCGGCTGGTCCGATGCCGAGACCGCACTGGCCCTCGGCGTGCAACCCGTCGGGGCCAGTGACTGGCTCGGCGTCGGAGGCAACGGCCTCGGACCGTGGGTCACCGAAAAGTACGACACCGACCCCACGATCCTGGCCACCTACGACATCGACGCCGAGTCGGTCGCAGCCTTGGCACCGGACCTGATCCTGTGGACCCGAAGCACCAACGACAAGGCCGTGTACGACCAGCTGTCCGACATCGCACCTACGGTTGCGGCCCCACCGGGAACCGATGTCGCCTACGGCACCACGTGGGACGGGCAGACCGAGATCGTCGCCGAGGCGCTCGGGAAGGTCGACGAGGGCAAGAAGTTGATCGACGACACCAAGGCCCAATTCGCCGAGACCGTGGCTGAAAACCCGGAATTCGCCGGAAAGTCCGTCGCCGTCGGCACCCTGTACAGCGGCCAGAGCGGGGCCTACGTACGCGGCGACACCCGAGTCGACTTCCTCGAAGCGCTCGGGCTGACGAACGCCCCGGCCATTCAGGACCTCGCTCAACCCGGGAAGTTCAGCGTCGACCTCTCCGAGGAGAACATCGCGAACCTCGACGCCGACCTGACGGTCATGTTCCCCATCGGCAGCGGACCCGAGGTCATCACCGAGAACCCCCTGATCCAGGGACTGCCATCGGCCCGCGACGGACGCCTCGTGGTGCTGGGTGATACCGACCTGTCCAACGCATTCTCGGCCGCCTCGGTGGCAGGCACCCGATACGCACTGGACAACGCAGTACCGCTCTTCGCGGCACCGCTGAAGGGCTAGCTGACACCCTCCCGGGCGGGCTTGTCACACCCTCCCGGGCGGGCTTGTCACACCCTCCCGGGCGGGAAGCCACCCGCGGCGATCGGTCCCCAGGTCTCGATCACGATGCGTATCAACGACTTTCCCTGCTTCACCATCGCTGCGCGGTACTCGTCCCAGTCCGAGTGCTCGCCGGCGATGCTGCGGAAGTACTCCACCAGCGGCTCGACGGCGTCGGGGAGATCGATGATCTCGGCCGTACCGTCGACCTGCACGTAGTCGCCGTTCCAGTCGTCACTGTGCACCAACACGGTGACGGCCGAGTTGCGGCGGATGTTGTGCACCTTGGCGCGCTCGGGGTACGTGGCGATGACGATGCGGCCTTCCGAGTCCACGCCTGCGGACACCGGGGAGACCTGCAGACCGTCGTCGCGCTTGCGGGTGATCAGGGTGTGATGATGCCGCGGCGAGACGAACTCGAGCAGTTGCTCACGCGACACGGTCTCGGCTTTTGCGATGGTAGGGGCCATGAATCCCATGGTAGAGAAGTAGTCTTCTCGCCTATGGCCGACAAGTCGAAACTGTGGACTCTTTCTCCCGTCGATGTGCTGCGGGCCAGTTCCTCTCCCCGTGTGGAGGACATCGATTTCACCGCCACTCCAGGATTCGACGGCGCGAAAGCACACGGCAACGACGTCCTCGAGCAGCGCGGTGCAGTGCTGGCAGCGCTGCAGGAAAAGCTCTATGCCCATGGCCGCGCAGGCGGAAACAAGTCGGTCCTGCTGGTACTGCAGGGCATGGACACCGCAGGCAAGGGCGGCATGGTCAAGCACGTCATCGGGATGGTCGACCCGCAGGGCGTCGACCTCGCGTCGTTCGGGGTGCCGACACAGGAAGAGAAGCAGCACCACTACCTGTGGCGCATCCGCAAAGCCCTTCCGCGAGCAGGCCGAATCGGGGTGTTCGATCGGTCGCACTACGAGGACGTTCTCGTCGTCGCGGTCCACGACCTCGTGCCACGGCAGGTGTGGGAGAAGCGATTCGACGAAATCAACGCTTTCGAGAAGGAATTGGTCGACGAGGACACGGTCGTCGTCAAGGTGGCCTTGTTCGTGTCGGCGGACGAGCAGAAGAAGCGATTGCAGGAACGGCTCGACCGACCCGAGAAGCACTGGAAGTACAACCCGGGTGACGTCACCGAGCGTGGATTCCTCCCGCAGTACCGGACGGCGTATCAGCGGGTTCTCGATCGCACGGATACCGACCACGCACCGTGGTACGTCGTGCCGGCCGACCGCAAGTGGTACAGCAGGCTGGCAGTCACCGAAATCTTGATCGACGCGCTCGAAAAGCTCGATCTCGATTGGCCCGCAGCAGATTTCGATGTCGAACACGAGAAACAGCGACTGGCCGAAAGCTGAAACTTTCTTCGAACCCGTGAATGGTCCATCGACCCCCGTCTGGGCAGGTCAATGGACCATTCACGCGTACAGGGAGTTAGTTACAGCGTCGCTGCGTCGATGACGAAGCGGTAGCGCACGTCGGACTTGATGACGCGGTCGTAGGCCTCGTTGATCTTCTCGGCCGGGATGACCTCGATCTCGGCTCCGATGTGGTGCTCGGCGCAGAAGTCCAGCATCTCCTGGGTCTCGGCGATGCCGCCGACCATCGAGCCCGCGAACGAGCGACGGTTGGTCAACAGGGCGAATGCCGGGATCTCGAGGGGCTTTTCGGGAACACCGAGCTCGACGAGGGTACCGTTGCGGGCCAGCAGTCCCAGGTACTTGCCCATGGGCAGGTTCGCCGAGACGGTGTTGAGGATCAGGTCGAACTTGCCCTGCAGATCCTTGAGCGCGGTGGTGTCCTTGGTGGCGTAGTACTCGTCGGCACCGTAGGCCTTGCCGTCTGCTTCCTTCGCATCCGTCTGGCTCAGCACGGTGACGTGCGCGCCCATGGCGTGAGCGATCTTGACGCCGATGTGGCCGAGTCCGCCCATACCGATGATGGCGACCTTCTTGTCCGGGCCGGCTCCCCAGTGCTTGAGGGGCGAGTACAGCGTGATGCCGGCACACAGCAGCGGCGCGGCGACGTCGAGCTCGACGCCTTCCGGGATTCCGAGAACGAACTTCTCGGTGACGACGATCTGGGTGGAGTAGCCGCCGTGGGTGAACTCACCCTCGTAGGTCTTCGAGTTGTACGTCTGGACGACGCCCTTGGTGCAGTACTGCTCGTCGCCGTCCTTGCACGCCTCGCACTCGCCACAGGAGTCGACGAAGCAGCCGACGCCCACGCGGTCGCCCACCTTGCGGGTGGTCACCTCGGAACCGACCTCGGCCACGATGCCGGCGATCTCGTGTCCGGGAACGACGGGGTACGTGGTGCCACCCCACTCGTTTCGAGCGGTGTGGATGTCGGAGTGGCAGATGCCTGCGAACTTGACGTCGATGAGGATGTCGTTCGGTCCGACTGCGCGTCGCTCGATCGTCGCCTTCTCGAGCGGGGCGTCCGGAGCGGTGGCCTGGTAAGCGGTAGCTGAAGTCATGTCTACATTGCTACCTACGCATCTGTGTAAGCGCAACACAGCTACCGCTGCGACCAGGCTATTCCTGCTCTAAACGAGTCGTTCGCAACAGTAACTTCAGCTGTTCTTGGCGATATTGACGCCGAGCCATCCAACATACGCTGCCAGACCGACCAGTCCGATCTTGCGGGTCTTGGGGTATGCGATCGCCACGCCGACGGCCAGTTCGGTGGCCCCGTTACGACTGATCCAGGTTCGAGTGTCCTTGGGGAACGGAAGCTTGGTAATTCCTTCGAAAGCCTCCGGCACCACGAAATGGGCCGCGCCGGTGGCGGCCAACCCGATTCCGAATGCCTTGGGCACCAGACCGTTCGACTTCTTGGACTTGCTCACTGACATGCTCCCTGGGATCGAAGGATTTGCATCGGCAGACCGACAATAGCGCTCGGCAGGCCGCTGCGCGGCGACCCGCCCGAGACGCCCACTACTTTGCTACGCGGCCGTTCTCGTAGCGGTAGAAACCGGCCCCGGTCTTCTTGCCCGTCTGTCCTGCCTCGACCATGCGCAGCAACAGCGGCGGTGCCGCGAACAGCGGCTCGTCGAATTCCGAATACATGGAGTCGGCAATGGATTTGACGGTGTCCAGACCGACGAGATCCGCGAGCGCGAGCGGTCCCATCGGGTGCGCCAAACCAAGAACCGTTGCTTTGTCGACGTCTTCCTTCGTGGCAAATCCCGACTCGACCATGCGGATCGCCGAGAGCAGATACGGAACGAGAAGCGCATTGACGACGAAGCCCGAGCGATCCGCGGACCGCACCACCTGCTTGCCGAGAACATCTCCGGCGAAGGCTTCGGCGCGGTCGGCCACTACATCGGACGTTGCGCTCGTGGTAACCAGTTCGACGAGCGGCAGGACCGGTACCGGATTGAAGAAATGAAGTCCGACGACGCGCTGCGGTGCCGCGGTGGCCGACGCGAGCGTCGTGATCGGAATGGACGAGGTGTTCGAGGCGAGCACGGCTTTCGCGTCGGACACCACCGCGTCGAGCTCTGCGAAAATTGCCGACTTGACCTTCTCGTCTTCGAGGACTGCTTCGACAACCAGTTGACGGTCCGCGAAGTCCCCGAGGTCGCAGGTGAACCGCAATCGGGAGGCGGCGTGTTCTCGTTCGCGCTCGGTGATCTTGCCGCTGCTCACTCCGCGGTCCAGTGATCGAAGGATGCGGCTGCGGCCGGCTGCCGACAGTTCGCGAGTCTGTTCGTAGACCAGCACGTCGACGTGCGCACGGGCGCAGACCTCTGCAATTCCTGCGCCCATCTGTCCCGCTCCGACGATCCCCACCCTCTCGACCGTCATACAGCACTCCTGTTCATTTGCATTGCGGCACAACAGCATAAGGCGAGATGAGGGTAACTCTGCTGGGGTACCAGCAAACGTGCCCAGATACGAGTCAGGCGGCCCGCAACGAAACGCTGGGGCCGCCTGACTGGTGCGCTAGAAGGTGAGGAGAGGCGGTACCTCTAGTGGAACTGGCCTTCTTCGGTGGAGCCCTTCAGTGCTGCCGTCGAGGTGTTGGGGTCGACGGTGGTGGCGATGCGGTCGAAGTAGCCCGCGCCGACCTCACGCTGGTGCTTGATGGCGGTGAAGCCGCGCTCTTCGGCAGCCTTGAACTCGCGCTCCTGCAGGTCGACGAACGCGGTCATGCCTTCGCGGGCGTAGCCGTGTGCCAGGTCGAACATGCCGTAGTTGAGCGAGTGGAAGCCCGCGAGCGTGATGAACTGGAACTTGAAGCCCATTGCTCCGAGTTCCTTCTGGAACTTCGCGATGGTCGCGTCGTCCAGGTGCGCCTTCCAGTTGAACGACGGCGAGCAGTTGTAGGCGAGCAGCTGGTCCGGGAATTCGCTGCGAACCGACTCGGAGAACTTCTTGGCGACCTCGAGATCCGGGACGCCGGTCTCCATCCAGATGAGGTCTGCGTACGGCGCGTAGGCCTTGGCGCGAGCGATGCAGGGCTCGATGCCGTTCTTGACGCCGAAGAAGCCTTCTGCGGTGCGGGTTCCGTCGAGGAACTCGCGGTCACGCTCGTCGACGTCGGAGGTGATCAGCGTGGCTGCCTCGGCGTCGGTGCGGGCGATGATGACCGAGGGGACGTCGGCGACGTCCGAGGCCAGACGGGCGGAGGTCAGGGTGCGGATGTGCTGCTGGGTGGGGATGAGCACCTTGCCACCGAGGTGGCCGCACTTCTTCTCCGATGCGAGCTGGTCTTCCCAGTGCACACCTGCAGCGCCGGCCACGATCATGGCCTTCTGCAGCTCGTAGGCGTTCAGTGCGCCACCGAAGCCGGCTTCGGCGTCGGCCACGATCGGTGCAACCCAGTTCTTGACGGACGTGTCGCCCTCGATCTTGGCGATCTCGTCGGCGCGCAGGAGCGCGTTGTTGATGCGACGCACGACCGACGGCACCGAGTTGGCCGGGTAGAGGCTCTGGTCCGGGTAGGTGTGGCCCGAGAGGTTGGCGTCGCCGGCGACCTGCCAGCCGGAGAGGTAGATCGCCTGGAGGCCGGCGCGAATCTGCTGCACGGCCTGGTTGCCGGTGAGGGCACCGAGCGAGTTGATGTAGTCCTCGTTGTTGACGAGATCCCACAGGATCTCGCTGCCGCGGCGAGCGAGTGTGGCTTCTTCCACCACAGTGCCCTGGAGGTCGGAGACCTGCTGCGCGGTGAAGTTACGGGTGACGCCCTTCCAGCGCGGGTTGGTGTCCCAATCCTGCTGAATCTCGGCGGTGGTCTTCGGGGTGCCGGTGGTCGACATCGGAGCTCCAGTCTCTTCTCTGCTTCTCGGCCTGCCGCGAGACGAATCTTCACATCGTTGCCAGGCCCTTCTGGTGTACTCCAAAACAATGGCACACCCGAAAACAGGCGTCTACCAGTTGTTAGTGCCAATCTTGGCTAGCTTTCCAGAGCCCTTTGCTAAGTCTGCTAATTTTCGGCGCTCACATACCTCGCCGATCGGGCAACGTGGTTACTCGTCGGTAGCGACGAATCCCCAGTTGGTGAACGGAATGAACAAAATTCTTTACGGGACGCTTGTACGGTTTGAATCGGGCGTCTGAATCGAGTCAGAAATCTGCTAAATAGTGATGGACGTCACACACGCTGCGTCTCACGATGTGGACGCTGCACAACGTGCTCCACTCGCGATCTCTCGTTGGAGAATCCCCCGTGCGAGTGCGTCGAGTGGAGCAGGAATTGCACCATCCACAGGCAACCGGCCATGCACAGGGCATTCCATTTCCCCAGGCCGACCGATCAACGCCGTACAGCGAGACACCGATGCTGCAGCCATGACACGCCAGAACCCCACAGGTCGTTCCGCAGGCCCCACTCCCACCCCCACAGGTCATTCCGCAGGCCCCACTCCCACCCCCACAGGTCATTCCGCAGGCCCCACTCCCACCCCCACAGGTCATTCCGCAGGCCCCACTCCCACCCCCACAGGTCATTCCGCAGGCCCCACTCCCACCCCCACAGGTCATTCCGCAGGCCCCACTCCCACCCCCACAGGTCATTCCGCAGGCCCCACTCCCACCCCCACAGGTCATTCCGCAGGCCCCACTCCCACCCCCACAGGTCATTCCGCAGGCCCCACTCCCACC